>DATIGN010000110.1:0-4263 GCA_035454685.1 Burkholderiales bacterium
GCCACGCTGCTCGCCGCGTCGATCGTCAACGAAGGCCTGAAGTACGTCGCGTCCGGGATGAACCCGATGGATCTCAAGCGCGGCATCGACACGGCGGTGGAAGCGCTGGTCGCCGAGCTCGCACGCCTCGCGAAGCCGTGCGCCACGCGCACCGAGATCGCGCAGGTGGGCGCGATCTCGGCGAACAACGACTCCTCGATCGGCGACATGATCTCCGAGGCAATGGAGAAGGTCGGGCGCGAAGGCGTGATCACGGTCGAGGACGGCAAGGGCCTCGCCAACGAGCTCGAGGTGGTCGAGGGCACGCAGTTCGACCGCGGATTTCTGTCGCCGTACTTCATCACCAACGCGGAGAAGCAGAGCGTGGTGCTCGAGGACGCCCACATCCTGCTCTACGACAAGAAGATTTCGACGATCAGAGAGCTGCTGCCGCTGCTCGAGCACGTCGCCAAGATCGGCAAGCCGCTGCTCGTGATCGCCGAGGAAGTCGAAGGCGAGGCGCTCGCGACGCTCGTGGTGAACAAGCTGCGCGGCGTGCTGCACTCGTGCGCGGTGAAGGCGCCCGGGTTCGGCGACCGGAGGAAAGCGATGCTCGAGGACCTCGCGGTGCTGACCGGGGGCACGGTGGTCGCCGAGGAAGCCGGGATCACACTCGAGAAAGCCGATCCCTCGGTGCTCGGGCGCGCGCGGCGCGTCGAGATCGACAAGGACGACACCACCATCATCGGCGGCGCCGGTGAGCGCCAGAGCATCGACGCGCGCGTCGCGCAGATCAAGCGCGAGATCGATGACGCCACCAGCGACTACGACAAGGAGAAGCTGCAGGAGCGCGCGGCCAAGCTCGCCGGCGGCGTCGCGCTGATCCGCGTCGGCGCTGCGACCGAGACCGAGATGAAGGAGAGGAAAGCCCGCACCGAGGATGCGCTGCACGCGACGCGCGCCGCGGTCGAGGAAGGCGTGCTGCCCGGCGGCGGCGTGGCGCTACTGCGCGCGCGGGTCGCGCTGAAAGGGCTGCACGGCAAGAACGCCGACCAAGCCGCGGGCATCCGCATCGTCGAGCGCGCGGTGGAAGAGCCGCTGCGCCAGATCGTGAGAAACGCGGGCGAGGAGCCCGCGGTCGTGGTGCAGCGCGTGATCGATGGCGAAGGCAACTTCGGCTACAACGCCGCGACCGGCGAGTACGGCGACATGGTGGCGATGGGAGTGCTCGACCCGCGCAAGGTGACGCGCGCGGCGCTGCAGAACGCCGCGTCGATCGCGAGCCTCATCCTGACCACCGACTGCATGATCGCGCAGGCGCCGGCCAAGCCGGCCGCGCCGCGCGAGGAAGAGATGGCTTGATCCACTGACTGAAAGGAGGGCTTTATGGCCAACATCACTCGCTATGACCCGTTCGAGGACTTCTTCAAGGATTTCGGCAAGGGCTTCTGGGTGAAGCCGTTCGCCATGCCCGTGGAGAGCGAGCTCACGATGAAAATCGACGTAAGCGAGGACGACAAGGCCTTCAGCGTGAAAGCGGACATTCCGGGCGTGAAGAAGGAAGACATCCAGGTGGACGTGGACGAGGATCACGTCTCGGTACGCGCCGAGGCAAGAAAGGAGAAGGAAGAGAAGAAAGGCGAAAAGATCGTCTACAGCGAGCGCTCCTACGGCATGGTAAGCCGCAGCTTCTCGCTGCCGGCGGCGGTCGACGCCAAGGGCGCCAAGGCCGAGTACAAGGACGGCGTGCTCAGCCTCACGCTGCCGAAGAAGTCGAACGGCTCGGCGAAGCGCGTCGCGATCTCCTAGATGGGCGCGTACCGCAAGATCCTGGTCGCGGTCGACGGCAGCACGGCGTCGGCCAAGGGCTTGCGCGAGGCGCTGCGCCTCGCCAAAGCCGAGGGCGCGCGGCTTTTCATCCTGCACGTGGTGGACGAGTATCCGGCGTTCGCCGCGCTCGACGGGATGATGGCCGGGGCGCCCGGCGCCGACCTCGTTCCGGCGCTGCGTGAAGGCGGCAAGCGCGTTCTCGCCAGGGCGAAAACTACAGCGGAAAAGGCTGGCGTACCTGCCAAGGCTGTCCTGCGCGAGATGCTGAGCGGCCCCGCGGCCTATCCGATCGTGCGCGAAGCGAGGAAGCTCGGCGCCGACCTGATCGTGCTCGGCACCCACGGCCGCCGCGGGGTGCGACGCCTGGTGCTCGGCAGCGATGCCGAGCAGGTGGTGCGCACCGCGTCGGTCCCGGTGCTTCTCGTGCGCGGTTGAGACAGAAACATTGACGAGCTTCTGCTGAGGTTCGGCGCGAGCCTCGCGAGCGGGCTCCTGATCGGCCTGGAGCGCGAGCGCAATCCCGCCGCCAAGGCGGGCGTGCGGACGTTCGCGCTCGTCGCGCTGCTCGGCACGCTCGCCGCCTCGGCTGGCGACCCGACCTGGACCGTGCCGGTCGGCCTCGCGGCGGTGGCCGCCATGCTGATCGTCGCCTATTCCCGCGAGCCGGCGCACGAGGACCCCGGCACGACCACCGTGGTGGCGGCGCTGGTGTGCTACCTGCTCGGCGTGCTCGCCGGCGTGGGCGAGCCGGCGCTCGCCGGCGCCCTCGCCATCGGCGTCACCGCGCTTCTCTACTTCAAGCCCGAGATCGAGGGAGTCTCGACCGCGCTCAAGCGCCACGAGCAGGTCTCGATCCTCCAGTTCCTGGTCGTCACCTTCATCGTTTTGCCTATCCTGCCCGACCGCGGCTACGGGCCGTACGCGGCGCTCAATCCGCGCAATATCTGGCTGATGGTCGTGCTCGTCTCGGGCATCGGGCTTGCCAGCTACGTGGCATTGCGCGCAGCGGGCTCGCGGCACGGCGTGCTCGTGACCGGGATCCTGAGCGGACTGCTGTCCTCGACGGCCGCGACGGTGCTGTATGCGCGGCGCAGCCGTGAGTCGGCGGCGATGGAGCGGCTCGCATTCGCAGTGGTGCCGCTCGCGAACCTCGTACCCCTCGCGCGCATCGCCGTTCTCGCCGCCGTCGTCGCGCCCGCGCTGCTCGCGGACCTTGCACCGTTGCTCGGCGCGGCGCTCGCTGCCGGCCTGGGCGCGGCCGTCTTCTTCGTGCGCGGCGTGGAGCGCGGCGACGCGCCGGTGCCGGAGAGCGCCAATCCGGCGGAGATGGGCACGGCGCTGCGCTTCGGCGCGCTCTATGCCATCGTGCTCCTCGCCGCCGCGTGGCTTGCCGACGTCGCCGGGCACCGCGGCCTGTACGCCGCCGCGCTCGCCGCGGGCACGGTCGACATCGATCCCATCGTGCTCTCCGCGCTCAAGCTCTTCAACGCGGGAGACGTGCCCGAGCGCGCCGCGGTGGCGATGATCGCGCTCGCCTATCTCGCCAACGTCGCCTTCAAGCTCGGAATCCTGGTCTGGTTCAACCGCCGGCTCGCTTGGCGCGCGCTCTGGCCGCTCGCGGCGACGGTCGGCGCGGGCGGGGCGGCATTCGCGCTCGGTTGACCTGGATCAACGGCTCCCGATCAGCCGGGTGTACAAGCAACCATTGGAGGCGATTATGAATATCGCACCCAGGGTTCAGGATTACTTGGCTGCGCAGCAAAGCGCGTATGAATTGCTGTCCCATCCGCGCAGTGGGAATAGCGTGCAGACCGCAATAGCCGCGCACGTGCCCGCGGGCTGTCTCGCCAAGGCCGTAGTGGTCAAGGACGACGCGGGCTACGTGCTCGCGGTGCTGCCCTCGTCGTGCCATGTCGTTCTGTCGCGGCTCGGCAAGGCGCTGCACCGCCTGCCGCTGCAGCTCGCGGACGAGGTCGAGTTCGCGATGCTGTTCAGCGATTGCGAGCGAGGCGCCCTGCCGCCGCTCGGCGGGGTCTACGGCCTGCCGATGATCGTCGATGAGGCGCTCGACGCGCAGCCTGAGGTGTATTTCGAGGCCGGCGACCACGAGCACCTAGTACACATGACGCAGGCCGAGTTCCTACGCCTGACCACCGAGGTGCCGCGCGCGCATTTCAGCCGGCCTGACTGAACGGCTGATGTTCCGGCGCACCGCGTGGCAGAGTCTTGCCGTGCTGTTCCTATGCTAGCGATCTTCGCCAAGTCGTAGAGATGCTGCGCCAGATGCCGCGCGCGCTCTCCGCGTAGCAGAAGAGCCTGCGGTCGCGCGCCGCGATCATGCCCTGGCGTGCGAGGAAATCGAAGTCGACGGCGCGCCGCCAGTAGCGGCGGTTCACGAGCACGATCGGCAGCGGCGCGATGCGCGCGCACTGCACGAGCGTGAGAGTCTCGAAC
>DATIGN010000111.1:0-36276 GCA_035454685.1 Burkholderiales bacterium
CAAGCTTCCCCCGATTTAGTTGACACCTCCGCCTAACGGCTGGAGGTGGATTGTGGCAAAGGCAGGACCAAGAAGAATCGAGCGGTACGGAGATCGGTTCAAGGCAACTGCGGTGAAGCTGAGCAGCTTGCCCGGCGTGCAAGTGAAAGATGTAGCGGCCGCACTGGACATTCATCCGTTCATGCTGTCGCTGTGGCGCAAGCAGGTTCGAGAAAGGGTGATCGTGGCGAGGGCATCCAAATTGGATGTAGAGACCACGGCAGAGCTGAGAAGACTGAGGGAGCTCGAACGTCGCTACAAAGTGCTCAAGGAGGAGCACGAACTCCTAAAAAAAGCCATCCGGTTTGCTTCGGGTCGAAAGCGGAGAGCTTCGAGTTCATCGAAGTAAACCGGGCGCAGCACAGTGTGACGATGATGTGCCGGCTCTATGGGGTGACCAGAGCCGGCTATTACGCGTGGCGCTCGCGCGAGCGTAGCGAGCGTGAGCGCCAGAACGAGACGCTGGCGGCCGAGATCCGCGCGGTGCACAGCGAAAGCCGTGGCACCTACGGTAGCCCTCGGGTGCACCGGGTGCTGCGACGCCGCGGCCACCGTGTCGGCAAGCATCGCGTTGCCCGTCTCATGCGCAAGCATGGCATCAAGGCGCGCGTGGCGACGATCCGCTACACGAACCCGAGCATTCAGCGCTTCTTCAGCTCGATCGCCAACCAGAGCCTGGATGTCGAGCTCGAGCGCCCTGACCAGGTGTGGGTGGGCGACATCACCTACCTCAAGGTGGGCGCCGTCTATCGCTACTTGGCGGTGGTGATGGACAAGTACAGCCGGCGGCTGGTGGGCTGGAGCTATGGGCCGAGGAAGGACGTAAAGCTCACGCTGCGGGCGTTGAACAGCGCCGTGCGGGCGCGGCGGCCTGGGCAGGCTGTGGTGTTCCATACCGACCGAGGCATCGAGTACGCCGCCGGCGCCTTCAAGCAACGCATTGCCGAGCTCGGGTTCATTCAAAGCATGAACCGTCCGGGCAAGATCACCGACAACGCCTTTATCGAGTCCTTCTTCCATTCGATGAAGTCGGACATCTATCACGGCGTCCGATACACCGAAGATCTCGAGCTGCGCGCGGCCTTAAAGAGCTACGTCCCGTTTTACAACAAGGATCGACTTCACTCATCATTGCAATACGTGCCGCCTGCGACGTTCGAACAGCAGGCTCGTCGCTCGGGGTGTCAATGAAATCAGGGGAAGTCCCCGCCTATGACTCGCCGCTTCGCGCTCGGCACGGCGCGGCAAAACGCGGACGTTAGAGCGCAATGGATCTGTTCCTCGCGTTGCTAGCAGTTCCTCTCGCCACCACCGTAGCCTATTTCGTTTTGTCGAAGGACCCTTCAATGGGCAGGAGGGCACTCGCAGCTTCGCACGGCGTTGTTCTCTTGGCGGCTGTCGGCTACGCGTTTGTGGCATCACATTGGTCCACGCTCGAGACTGCGGATATGTACAGCTCGCCCTTTTTCCTGCTTTTGTTTCTATTTCTTGTGGCCGTCGGGTACGGGTTATTTGCGTTCAGGGGTAGTCGCATCGTTCATGTGCTTCAACTTCTGCAGCTTCCCTCTGCGTACTGGTTGGCCCTCATTGGGGGAATGGCGATTGCGCATGATTCAATTTAGTTGCGCGCCTAAGGATGCAACCAGTGCGCTCTAACAGCGCGTTGGACCGGACCGCTTGCCGGCGTCGCTCCGCGTCCGCCGACACGGCCGGTCAACGCGGACGTTAGGCGGCTCCGAGCCTAGCCATGCCGATCCGCGCCAAACCATACCTGCAGCGCGCGTCTATACGCCCAGACTTTGAGTTTGACGAGGGGTCCTATCCCTTCAACATCCCAGCCGTACGCGAGATCGGCAGTATTGCTTTCCATCCGAACGTGACCTTCTTCGTTGGCGAGAACGGATCGGGGAAGTCAACGGTGTTGGAAGCCGTGGCTGTTGCCCTTGGGTTCGGTCGGGAAGGCGGAACCAAGAATGTCCAATTCAGTACGGCGGAGTCCGTATCCCCGCTTCATCAGGCGTTGCGCGTCGCGCGCGGTGTTCCAAAGCCGGCCGACGGCTATTTCCTTCGCGCAGAGAGTTTCTTTAACGTAGCAACCTACATGGATGAGGTCGGTTACCTTCAAAGCTACGGTGATAAGTCACTCCACGCCCAATCACATGGTGAATCGTTCATGGCTGTCCTGCTGCACAAATTCCGAGGCAACGGTATCTACTTGCTGGATGAACCAGAAGCCGCATTGTCTCCGGGCCGCCAACTCTCAGCGCTCAGCGCCATACACCACCTCGTTCAAGATTCCTCTCAGTTCGTGATCGCCACGCACTCCCCAATCCTTCTTTCTTATCCGAATGCAAAGATCATTCTTTTCGATGACTCAGGCGTCCGTGAAGTGCCGTACGAAGAGACCGAACACTATGTCATCACCCGTGATTTCCTTAACAACTATCCACGGAGATTGGAGCAGCTTCTTGCGGATGACTGAGCCGCCTAACAGCCGGCTGCTGAGCGACGCTTACGAATCGGCGCTCCTGCGTCGCGCCTCCTTCGGCGCGCCAAAGCCGGGACGTTAGTTGCCAACATGAATGAGCTCGACGCCTCGCTCACCGATCGCAAGATGAGGGCTGTAGTTCTAATCATTGGGCTGTCTTGTATTGGCGCTGCTGGGGGCACCGTGCTCAATCAGTGGCCGGTGTTCTCGCTCTACCCGGTTCTCATTGCCGTGGCGGGCGGTGTCATGCTCGCTCTGTCTGCATGGGCTCCCGTCACCGTCATTCGGCCAATCTGCAAGGTGTTGTCGTTCGGCACATGGCCCTAGCCTGACCGGCCGGGGAGATAGGTAACAAAAGTGTCGGGGGACATGGGTAACAGAATCCAATGTCCTTCCTCTTTTGTGCGAATCGCCGGCGCAGCGTAGCGGAGCTGGCGATTGGTGGCGTCATTGGGTATGCACAGGGCATTAAGCACTGGGCTGTTCTTCCAGTCGGACTTGTTATTCTGGCTATCGTTGCTGCCAATGGGCTTCTCCTGCGCCATGCAAGGCACCAGGCAAATGTCGCCACTAACCCGCGCGGCATTTCTTACGCTGGCCGCTATCGGGCTATGAGCGGATCAGCGTGACAATCCCCAAAGTCAGCCGTGACAATCCCCGAAGGTTCTCACTCGGAAGCGGCTTTCGACAGCAGCAGACACTTGCCCGACACGGATGTCCGGGTCATGCTGCTTACCGCTATGCAGCCCTTGGCCTTCCTATGTCGGATCGGGGACGGCCATGACCGAAGCCGAATGGCTGGCCTATACCGATCCGCAGCCCATGCTCGAGTTCCTCCGGCGCGAGGCGAGCGATCGCAAGGTGAGGCTCTTCGCGGTGGCCTGCTGTCGGCGGGTCTGGTCGAGCCTCGAGCACGAGGAGTTTCGCGACGCCGTGCGGAAGGCCGAGTCGTTCGCGGACGGCCTGGCCGATAGGGCCGAGATGCTTCAGGCACATGAGAAGGCGCGCGCGATCTTCGGCAAGCTGCACGGCAAGGACAACGGCCCCGGTGCCGCGCTAACGGCCTCCGGCTTCCCGAACCCTCCGAAGCCCTTCCTGCAGCGGGTCGTCGACGCCCTCGACGATCCATGGTGGGAAGACGAGTTCGACAAGGGCGATCCTCTCGCCCCCGCTCTCGTCACGGCGAGGCACGCGGCACGGGCCGCAGCGGATCTACAGGACCAGAGGTGCGTCCTCGATGCCCCCGCCACGATCGCCGAGCACCGGGAGCAGACAGCCCTCGTCCACTGCCTCTTTGGAAACCCGTTCCGCCCGCGACCGGTGCGCGGCGCGTGGCTGACCCGAGAGACGGGGGCCCTCGCCGATGGCATCTATGCGGAGCGCGCTTTCGACCGCATGCCTCTCCTGGCCGACGCCCTCGAAGCCTCGGGATGCACGAACGCCGACCTGATCGAGCATTGCCGGTCGGGTCGGCAGCACGCTCGCGGCTGCTGGGTCGTGGATCTGCTGCTGGGCAAGGGCTGAGCCCAGGGCAGCACTCCAAGCCGCAAGGAGCGAACGCATGGCCGCGACGGAGAATTGGGATACCTTGGAATGGACATCCGTGCGGCGAGGTGTCGAACGCAAAGTCATTCTCACCGACGCGACGACGTTACAGCTCATCCGCTTTCAGCCTGGTCACGATATCAATCCGCACGCGCACGATTACGAGCAGGTGGCCTATATTCTCTCTGGCACTCTCGACTATTTTGTGGCGAACGAAAAGGGCGACATGGTCGCGCACCGCATGGTGGCGGGCTCTACACTCGCCATCCCGGCCGGCGCTCGCCATTACGCCCAGAATGTAGGGTCCGAGCCGGTCCTCAATCTTGATATTTACCCGGTGCGGCGTCCCGAACTCTCGCCGCGCACGAAATGAGGTGCGTGTGCCACCTAACAGCGCGTTGTTGACCGCGCTGCGCGCTCGTCCGGCGCGGCACAACCGTCAGTACGCTGGGCATACAGGGGGGCACGTGAAACGAATCCTCTTGCTCCTTGCATTCATCGTGCCGTCTCTGTGCGGCGCGCAGACGGCGTCGGAGCGGCTCGAGCGGCTGGCGGCGGAGCAGACCGAGCGCCTCCTCGATCTCTTCCCGGTGAGCGAGATCTTCAGCCGCGGCGCGGGGCCGAGGCAGGACCGGGTGGAGCTGAGCCTGTCGGAGGAGCACCGCGAGCGGCAGCGCGCGTTCCAGCGCTGGGTGCTGAAGGAGCTGGAGGGAATCTCGCGGTCGGAGCTCGGGCCGAGCGAGAAGCTGACGCACGAGCTGCTGGCATGGCGCGCGAGTACCTCGCTCGACTGGCTGTCGACGCCGTTCTATCAGCACACCGCGTTCATTCATCTGAACGGCGGCCTGGCGTTCGGGCTCATACAGGTGGTCAACCGCCAGCCGATGCGCACCGAGGCGGACTATCGCGCCTGGTTCCGGCGGCTGCAGCGCTATGTTCCGTTCATCGATGACGTCGGACGCGTGATGCGCGAAGGCGCGGCGGCGGGGATCACCACGCCGCGGGTCATCGCCGAGCGCACGCTGAGCCAGCTCGACGCTCTCGCACCCGAGGACGTGACGAAGAGCTCGCTGTGGAAGCCGATGACGAGCTTTCCGGCGTCGATCGATGCCGCGACGCGCGCGAGCCTCGAGGCCCACTACCGGGCGATCCTCGCGGACGACGTGTTCCCGGCGATCCGGCGGCTTTCGACTTACGCGCGCAACGACTACCTGCCGAAGGCGCGCACGACGGACGGCTTCAGCGCGCTGCCGGGCGGAGACCGGATGTACCGCTTCGCGGCTCGCTACGAGACGACCACCGACCTCACGCCGGACGAGATTCACGAGCTCGGCCTCAAGGAAGTGAAGCGCATCCAGGCGAGCTACCTCGCCGCTGCGGAGAAGGCCGGCCTGAAAGGCAAGATCAGCGACGTAGGGCGCGCGTTGCGCGACGATCCGAAGCTCCACCCGTTCACCACCGGCGAGCAGGTGATCGAGCATCTCTACCGCATCCACGCGCGCATCGTGCCGCAGCTGCCGAAGCTCTTCGGCCGCATGCCGAAGGCCGCGTTCGAGATCCGGCTCACCGACCCCACCCTCGCGGCCACCGCGCCGGCGCAGTACTACTTGCCGACCGACGACGGCGGCCCGGGAATCTTCTACATGCCGGTGCCCAATCCGCGCCGGGTGTCGACCGTCGCTCTCGCCGCGCTGCTCGCGCACGAAGGCATGCCCGGCCATCACTTCGAGATCGGCATCAAGCTCGAGAACAAGGCGCCGGAGTTCCGACGCCGGCTGGGGGTGAACGCGTACGGCGAAGGCTGGGCCCTGTATGCCGAATCGCTCGGCCACGAGCTCGGCCTGTACGACAACCCGGTCGATCTCCTCGGCCGCTACTCGATGGAACTGTTCCGCGCCGGGCGCCTGGTGGTGGACACCGGCCTGCACGCCAAGGGCTGGCCGCGCGAGAAAGCGATCCGCTATCTCGTCGACGAATGCGGCAGCACGGAAGGCGGCGCCACGGTCGAGGTGCTGCGCTACATGGTCTGGCCCGGGCAGGCGCTCTCCTACAAGGTCGGCGAGCTCACCATTCTCGATCTGCGAGCGAAGGCGCAAGAGCGCCTCGGCGCGCGCTTAAACATCCGCGCGTTCCACGACGTGGTGCTCGCCGAGGGCAATCTTCCGCTGTCGATGCTGCGGCAGCGCGTCGAGGGCTGGATCGACGCTCAGCTCGCGAAGTAAGGCAATGCAGGATTCTCTTCATCTGCCGCCTGACCCCTCATCGCACCGGACCACGTTCGCGCGCAGCTTCGCCGGCGCCCACGCGGCCGGTGAATGCGAACGGTTAGGTGACATGCACTCTTCCTCTTTGGAGAACTCGAAGCCGAGAGTCTGGCGCGAGTAGGCGATCGAATGATGGGCGCGCAGCGCGCGAGCTGCTCGGCATCGGTGAACTGCTGCTCGCGGAACACCAGCACGGCGTACCGGTCCATCGCCGCGCGGATCGCCTCGAGCGTTTCGCGGTCCTCGACCGGCGCAGGTCGATGCCCGCAGCCTCGCCGGCGAAACCCAGGCTTGAACAAGAAAGATGCACGCCGGGCAGTGCCGTTACCGGCCCTTGGGTTTCAGGCCGAGGAGCTTCGCCGACTCGGCGAGCTGCTTCACCTGCTCGTCGATCGATTGCGCGAACTCGGCCGCGTTGCCGGGCACGTTGAGCTGCGCCGTGGCCGCGAGGCGCTCGGCGACCGCAGGGTCGGCCGACACCGTCTTGATGTCGGCGGCGATGCGGTCGCGCGCCGCCTCCGCGAGATTGCTCGAGCGCGCGGCGATGATGCCGACCAATCCCTCGAAGTTCAGGCCCGGAAAGCCGAGCTCGGAGACCGTCGGCAAATCGAGCCCCGGGACGCGGTTGCGGGCCTGCACCGCGAGAAGCGTCGCCTTGCCGCTCTGCGCCTGCGCGCGCACGATGGCGTACGCGGAGCTGTAGAGCTGGATGCGCTCGTTGATGAGATCGCTCACCGCCTCCGCCGGCTGCTTGTAGCGCACGTGCGCCGCCTCGATGCCCTGCGTCTTCAGGAAACCCTCGAGGATGATGTCGGTCATCGTCACGGCGGTCGTCCAGTTGAGCCAGCCCTGCTTGCGCTTCGCCGTCTCGAGGAGATCCTTGAGCGACGTGACGTTCATGCTGGTCGGCACTGCGAGGGTGACCACGGTGCCGGACACGCGCGCCACCGGCACGAGCTCGTTCGGGTCGTAGGGCAGCTTGTCGAGGCTGTAGGGATGGCCGACGAAGTTGGCGGTCGGGCCCCAGAGCAGCGTGTGGTCGTCCTTCGCCTGGATCACCGTGTTGATCGCTATAACGCCGTCTCCGCCCGGGCGGTTTTCCACCACCGCGGGCTGGCCCCACATTTTCGTGAGGCGGTCGGCGTAGAGCCGCGCGCTGAGGTCCGCTCCCGAGCCAGGGCCGAGCGACAGGATGAACCGCACCGGCTTGTGTGGCCAGGTCTGCGCGCTCGCCGCGGGCGGAAGAGCCGCGAGCAGGATCGCGGCGGCAATTGGGCCAAGGGCGGTTCGGCCGAGATTTCTCATGGAATTCCCCTTCAGGCGCAAAGCTATACTCGACGCCGCGATGTGCGCAATACGGCGGGTCGGAATAGCAGGCCTGGGCAAGATGGGATTGCCGATGGCGAAGCACCTGCTCGCCCGGGGCTTCGAGGTGTCGGGCTGCGACCCCGCGGAGGGCGCGCGCAGCGCCGCCCGCGCCGCCGGCGTCACCCTCGCCGGGTCGCCGGGCGAGCTCGCCCGGACGGCGGAGCTCGTCATCGTCGTGGTCGGTTTCGACGCGGAGGTGGAAGCGGTTATCTTCGGCCGCGACGGCATCGCCGCAGCCGCGGGAGGCGGGCTCGTTGTCGCCCTCGCCTCCACCGTCGCGCCGCGCTATGCCCGTCGCGTCGCCGCGCGCCTGGCGGAGCAACGCATCGTCCTTCTCGACATCGCGCTTGCGCGCGGCGAGGCGGCAGCGGTCGCCGGCAAGCTCCTCATCTATGGCGCGGGCGACGAATCGGCCTTCGAAGCCTGCCGGCCCGCGTTCATGACCTTCGCTTCCGACATCTTCCATCTCGGCGCCGCCGGCGCCGGGCAGGTGGCGAAGATGGTGAACAACCTCATCCTCTGGGCGTGCACCTCGGCCAACGACGAAGGCCTGCGCCTCGCCGAGGCGCTCGGCGTTCCGGCCGACAAGCTGCGCGCGGCGCTGCACCACGGCAGCGCGCAGAACTGGGCGATGGACAGCCGCGCCGAGCTCTCGGGCATGCCCTGGGCCGAGAAGGACATGAGCATCGTCCTGCACGAGGCCGACCTTGCGCGCCTGAGCCTGCCGCTTTCCGGCGCCGTAAAGGAGGCAATCAAGGGCCTGAAGGTCCGTATGGGCCTCGGGCTGCCGCACGGCTTCGATTAACGATCGGCGCCGGCGAGGACTTGCGACAGGTCGAACACGACGCGCGGTCAATCCGAAGCCAGCCGCGGCAGCCAGAGCGCGAGGTCGGGCCAGCGTGAGAGGATCGCGATCATCAACAGCATGGTGATCACGAAGGGCGCCGCGCCGATGATAACGTCGTCGATCCTGCCGCGCCTGCGCAAGCCCTGCACCACGTAGAGGTTGATCCCGACCGGCGGGGTGATCATCGCGGTCTCGAGCAGGATCACGACCAGCACGCCGAACCAGATCGGGTCGTAGCCCGCCTTGACCATGATCGGCGCGACGATCGGCACCGTCGCCACCATCATCGAGAGCGTTTCCATGAAGCAGCCGAGGACGAGGTAGAACACGATGACGGCGAGCAGGAGCTCGGCGGCGCTGAGGCCGAGCCCGGCGACGAAGCGGTTGACCTGCGCGGTCAGGCCGATTGAGCCGATGACGAAGTTGAGGAAGTAGGCGGCGATCAGGATCGCCATGATCATCGCCGTGGTGCGCATGGTGCCTTCGAACGCATGCAGCAGCATGCGCACGGTAAGCTGCCGGTGCCAGGCAGCGACGCCGAGGGCGGCGATCACGCCGAGCGCGGCCGATTCGGTGGCGGTGGCGAGCCCGGCGTAGATCGAGCCGATCACGGCGGCGAAGATGACGAGCGGCGGGATGAGATCGGGCAGCGCGCGGATGCGCGCGGTCCAGTCGGCGCGGATTCGCTTGCCGCCGTAGGACGGCCGCACTAGGCACACGATCAGCACCGTCACGCTGAAGAGGCTCGCCAGCACCAGGCCGGGGACGATGCCGGCGAGGTAGAGCTTGGGAATGGACGAGTCGGTGAGCGCGCCGTAGACGATCATGTTGATCGACGGCGGGATCAGGATGCCGAGCGTGCCGCCGGCGGCGATGGTGCCCAGGAACAGCCGCTCGGAGTAGCCGTGCTTCTTGATCTCGCCCATCGCCACCGTGCCGATGGTCGCGGCGGTGGCGACGCTCGATCCCGAGGTGGCGGCGAACATGGCGCAGGCGGCGATGTTCGAGTGCATCAGGCCGCCCGGCAACCAGGGCACCCACAGCACGAGCGCGTTGTACATGCGCTCGGCGGTTCCCGAGCGCAGCAGGATCTCGCCGAGCAGCACGAAGAACGGGATCGCGACCAACAGGAAGTTGTTCGAGGTCGCCCACGCCAGCTCGCCGAGCGCGAGCGTGAGCGGCAGCTTCGAGTAGAGCTCCGAAAGCGCGAGACCGAGCACGCCGAGCGCGGCGGCGACCGGAATGGAGAGCGCGAGCAGCGCGATCAGGATCGCGAGCGCGGTCCAGACCATAAGTCTTCCACTTCCCGCTGTACCTCCTCCGCGGCCGAGCGGGTGCTGATTGCCTGCTCGGCCGCCGCCGCCTTGCCGCGCGCCACCAGCGCGGCGGCGTGGGCGAGGAGCGCGAGCCCGACGAGGAAGAACAGCGCCAGCCCGGCGAGCCAGATCGACTGAGGCAGCACCGTGGGGGTCTGCAGCGCCGACTGGCTGCGCGACCCGGAGACCCACGACTGCTGCACCACGCTCCAGCCGTGGCGCGCGATCAGCCCGAAAAAGGCGATGAACAGCGCGAGCCCGGCGAAATCGAGCGCCAGGCGAACCGGCCGCGCGAGCAGCACGTACAGCGAGTCGATGCGGATGTGCGCGCGCTCGAGGAGCGCCGCGCCGAGCGACCACGCGGTGGCCAGGGCAAGCGCATAGCCAGCGAGCTCGTCGGCGCCGCCGATCGAGGCGTCGAAGAGCTTGCGCAGCGTGACGTCGACGCCGATGAGAACCGCGGCGGCGAGCACGAGCCCGCCCCCGAGCCACAGCCCGAAGCGGGTCAGCCGCCGGGCGAGCGAGATCAGTTCGTCGGCGCTTTCAGACCGAGCGCCTTGCCGACGGTGTTATTCCACTCCGCGGCGCACTCCCTGCCGCAGCGCTTCGCCCAGCCGGCGAGCACCGCGCCCTCGACCAGCTTCTTGTGCGTCTCGGCCTCGGCCGGCTTCACCGGGACGATGGTGATGCTCGCGAGCTTGCCCATCGTGCAGGGCTGCTTGCCGGTGTTGCAGTTGTCGGCCTCGGCGGTCGCCTTCTTGAGTGTGCCCCACATCTTGTCCTCGTAAGCCTTGATCTCGCGCAGCAGGAAATCCTGCACGCGCTTGTCGAGCCGGTTCCAGGTGTTGAGGTTCACCGCCATGACGTTGATGCTCCAGCCGAGCGACATGGGATAGAGCGACTTCGTCACTTCCGGCCAGCCGGCGGTGTTGCCCGAGAGGCTGCCGGTGACGCCGCAATCGACCACGCCGTTATTGAGCGCCGGCACCACTTCGGCGAACGCCATGCTGACCGCGGTCGCGCCGACCCCGGCAAGGAAGTCGCGCATGGTGTTGTTGAACACGCGCACCTTCTTGCCTTTCAGGTCGGCGAGGCCGCCGAGCACGCCGCGGCACCAGAAGACCTGCGGCGGGTTGCCGCCGAAGGCGAGCAGCTTCGCGTTCCAGTTCTTCTGCATCTGGCGGTCGATCACGGCACGGTAGGCCTCGCAGCCGGCGCGCGCCTTGTCAGCGTCGAGCGTGATGCCGGCGAGATCGCAGCCCTCGAAGCGCGGGTCGTCGCCCGCCATCTTGGAGATGTCCATGCCGGCAAAGTCCATCACGCCGAGCCGCAGGAGCCGCAGCATCGTCTTGTCGTCGATGCCCATCTGGTCGAGCGGTGTGATGTCCGCCGTAAGCGCGCCCTTCGAGGCCTTCGGCAGCGTGTCGCGCCAGAAGGGCACTTCGTCGACGATGGAAGCTACCGTCGGGCTGTTGAGGCCGATAACCTTGAACTGCGTTCTTGGAAGGTCCTGCGCGCCAACCGACAGCGAGAGCAGCACCGCGACTGCACCGAGCATGTGCCGTAGCATGGGGGTCTCCTCCTCGCGAAAGATAGTACACCCCAAAGGTGCGCCTCAAACCGCGAGCAGACGCTTGACCCCGTCGGTGTCCATGTCCGTGCCGCGGCCGCGCGCCACGATCTCGCCGCGCTCCATCACCAGGTACTGGTCGGCGAGCGAGCGCGCGAAGTCGTAGTACTGCTCGACCAGCAGGATCGCCATCTCGCCCGTCGCGGCGAGCGCGCGGATGGCGCGCTCTATCTCCTTGATGATCGAGGGCTGGATTCCCTCGGTAGGCTCATCGAGGATCAGGAGCCGCGGCTTCATGACCAGCGCGCGGGCGACCGCGAGCTGCTGCTGCTGGCCGCCCGAAAGGTCGCCGCCGCGCCGGCCCAGGAGGTGCAGCAGCATCGGGAAGAGCTCGAAGATACGCGCCGGGATCTCGCGCGCGCCCATTAGGAGATTCTCCTCGACCGTGAGGCGCGGGAAGATCTCGCGCCCTTGCGGCACGTAACCCAGCCCGGCGCGTGCGCGGAGGTGTGGGCTTGCCCTCGTGAGATCCCTATTTTCAAAGGCGATCTTTCCTGTCCGGGCCGGGACGAGGCCCATCAAGGTCTTGAGCAGCGTGCTCTTGCCGACGCCGTTGCGCCCGAGGAGCGCGGTCACCTTGCCGGCCGGCACCTCGAAGCTCACATCGCGCAGGATGTGGCTGCCTCCGTAATACTGATTGAGTCCCTCAACGACCAAGATATACCTCGATCACCCGAGGATCATTCTTCACGTTCTCCATCGGCCCTTCGGCGAGCACACGGCCTTCGTGCAGCACTGTGACCTTGCGTGCGATGCTCTCGATGAACGCCATGTCGTGCTCGACCACGACGAGCGAGTGCGTGCCGGCCAGCGAGAGAAGAAGCTCCGCGGTTCGCTCGGTCTCCTGGTCGCTCATGCCGGCGACCGGTTCGTCGAGGAGCAGGAGCTTCGGCTCCTGAACGAGCAGCATGCCGATCTCGAGCCACTGCTTCTGTCCATGCGACAGCATCCCGGCGACGCGGTCGGCGGATTCCTTGAGCCCGATGAGGGCGAGCGTGGCTGCGATCCGGTCTCTTTGTCCAGGATCGAGTTTGGAAAAAAGAGTTGCGCGCACGGCCTTGTCCGCCTTCATCGCGAGCTCGAGATTCTCGAAAACCGTGAGCCGCTCGAAGATCATCGGCTTCTGGAACTTGCGACCGATGCCGGCGTGCGCGATCTCGGCCTCCGACAGCCGCGTCAGGTCGGCCGACTGGCCGAACACGGCCCTGCCGTCATCGGGGCGCGTCTTGCCGGTGATGACGTCCATGAGCGTCGTCTTGCCGGCGCCGTTCGGACCGATCACGCAGCGCAACTCGCCCGCATCGATCGTGAGCGAGAGATTGTCCAGTGCCTTGAAGCCTTCAAAGCTGACCGTGATGCCGTCCAGGTACAGGACCGTGCCGTGCGCAACCGCCGTCACTTCGGGCAAGGTAGCGGGCTTCATCGCCTCGCCAACAAGCCCAGTACGCCGCGCGGCAGGAAGAGCGTAACGGCGATGAAGATCGCGCCAAGCGCGAACAGCCAGTACTCGGGGAACGCAACGGTGAAAAAGCTCTTCGCGCCATTCACGAGGCCCGCGCCGAGAATCGCGCCGAGGAGCGTGCCGCGTCCGCCGACCGCGACCCAGATCGCGATCTCGATCGAGTTCGCCGGTGACATCTCGCTCGGATTGATGATGCCCACCTGCGGCACATACAGCGCGCCCGCTATGCCGCAGAGCACCGCCGACAGCGTGAAGATGGCCACCTTGTAGTGCACCGTGTTGTAGCCGCAGAACATGACGCGCGGCTCGGCGTCGCGGACCGCTTCGAGCACGCGCCCGAACTTCGACGCGACGATCCAGCGCGCCAGGACAAACGTACCCATCAATACTGCCGCGGTAATGACAAACAAACCCATCCTTGTTTCCGGCGCGGTGATGCTGAAGCCCAGGATGCGCTTGAAGTCGGTGAAGCCGTTGTTGCCGCCAAAGCCGGTGTTGTTGCGGAAGAAGAGCAGCATCGCGGCGAAGGTCAGAGCCTGCGTGATGATGGAGAAGTAGACCCCCTTCACCCGCGAGCGGAACGCGAAATACCCGAACACGAACGCGAGGATCCCGGGAACGAGGACCACCAGCGCGAGCGCCCACAGGAAATGCTCCGAGCCCCACCATTGCCAGGGGAGCTCCTGCCAGTCGAGGAACACCATGAAATCGGGCAGGTCCGACTGGTACTGCCCCTCGCGCCCGATCTGGCGCATGAGGTACATGCCCATGCCGTAGCCGCCGAGAGCGAAGAAAAGCCCGTGGCCGAGCGACAGGATCCCGGCATAGCCCCATACCAGGTCGAGCGCGAGCGCTACGATCGCGTAGCACATGATCTTCCCGGCGAGCGTCACCCAGAAGGCCGAGAGATGCAGCGGATGTCCAGGCGGGATCATGAGGTTGAAGATCGGGAAGACGAGGAACGCCACGATGGCGAACGCGCCGATCACCAGGCGCAGAGGCGAGCTCATGCCTCCACCGCCCTGCCCTTCAGCGCGAACAGGCCCTGCGGCCGGCGCTGGATGAAGAAGATGATGAAGACGAGCAGCGCGATCTTGGCGAGCACCGCGCCCGACCAGGACTCGAGCAGCTTGTTGGCGAAACCGAGCACGAGCGCGGCGTACACCGTGCCGGCAAGCTGGCCCACACCGCCGAACACGACGACGAGGAACGAGTCGACGATGTACGCCTGGCCAAGGTCGGGGCCGACATTGCCGAGCTGCGACAGCGCGCAGCCCGCGAGTCCGGCGATGCCGGAGCCGAGTCCGAACGCCCACGTGTCGATACGCGCAGTGGGCACGCCGACGCACGCAGCCATGTCACGGTTCTGCGTCACGCCGCGGATATAGAGGCCTAACCTGGTCTTGCTGAGAAGAAGGTAGACAAGCAACAGCACACCGACGGCAAAAACCAGAATCCAAATCCGGCTCCAGGGGAGCACCACGTTGGAAAACAGCTGGATGCCGCCCGACATGAAGGCGGGATTCTCGACCTGAACGTTCTGCGCGCCGAAAATGGTGCGCACGGCCTGGATCAGCACCAGGCTGATGCCCCAGGTGGCGAGCAGCGTCTCGAGCGGCCGGCCGTAGAGCCAGCGGATCACTGAGCGCTCGAGCGCCATGCCGACGAGTCCCGCGACAAGGAAGGAAGCGGGGATCGCCGCAACGAGATACCAATCGAAAAACGATGAGCTCCTGAAGAACCCCTGTACCACGTAAGTCGTGTAGGCGCCGATCATGATGAGCTCGCCGTGCGCCATGTTGATGACGCCCATCAGGCCGTAGGTAATCGCGAGGCCGAGCGCGGCGAGCAGCAGGATCGAGCCGAGCGAGGCGCCGGCGAAGGCGAGCCCGAGCCACTCGCCCCAGGCGAGGCGCCCCTCGATCGCGCGCAGGCTCTTCTGCGCTTCCAGGCGGATCTCCTCGTCTCCATCGGACGCGGCCTCGAGCAGCAGCGTCTTGCTGTCCGAAGCGGCCAGCGCCCGGATCGCGGCAAGCCGGATTGGCTTGTCGTCGCTCCTGAGCTGCATCGCCGCGGCGGTGATCTCCAGGAGTGCGCGGATCTCGGCGTCGCTTTCCTTTTCCCTTGCTTTGACAATCAGCGGCAACATGGCCGCGTCCGCGCCGCCGGCGAGCGCTTTCGCCGCGGCCAGCCGCTCGCTTCTCTCGTTGGAATTGATTTTCAAGGCAGCCAGCGCCGCCGCGATGGCGCCGCGCACCCGGTTGTTGACCACTATCTCGAGCTTCTTGCCGTCGAGCTCGATCTCGCCTTCCGCCGCCGAGCGCAGCACCTCGGGCGCTTCCGGGTGGCCCTCCGCGACGAGCGCGCCGATCGCGGCGATCTTTTCGTCGTTGTCGTCCGAGGCAAGCCGCTCTAGCGCCGCACGGTCCACCGCATTTGCCCCAAGCGATATGAAAAGGGCCGCAACCGCGGCCCCTGTTCTCCCGAAGCGCATGCTTCAGATCTTCTTGTCCGCCATCAGCGCCGGCTCGTCCTTCTTCTTGTCGTTACCCGGAATGAACGGACTCCAGGGCTGCGCCTTCACCGGGCCCTTCGTCTTCCAGACAATGTTGAACTGGCCATCGGCCTTGACCTCGCCGATGAACACCGCCTTGTGCAGGTGGTGGTTCTTCTCGTCCATCTTCGAAGTAATGCCCGAGGGTGCGGTGAACGTCTGCCCGTACATCGCGACGCGCACCTTGTCGACCTCGAAGCTCTTCGCCTTCTCGACCGCCTGCTTCCACATGTAAATGCCGATGTAGGTCGCCTCCATCGGATCGTTTGTTAGCGGCTTGTCCTTGTGGCCGGCGATGTTCTTCGCCTTCGCGTAGGCGCCCCACTTCTTGGTGAACGCATCGTTGGCCGGCGCCTTGATCGACATGAAGTAGTTCCACGCCGCGAGGTGGCCGACGAGCGGCTTGGTGTCCACGCCGCGCAGCTCTTCTTCGCCGACCGAGAACGCCACCACCGGCACGTCGGTCGCCTTAAGGCCCTGGTTGCCGAGCTCCTTGTAGAAGGGAACGTTCGAATCGCCGTTGATCGTCGACACCACCGCCGTCTTGCCGCCCTGCGAGAACTTCTTGATGTTGGCGACGATCGTCTGGTAATCGGAGTGGCCGAACGGCGTGTAGATCTCCTCGATGTCCTTCTCGGCTACGCCCTTGGACTTGAGGAAAGCGCGCAGGATCTTGTTGGTCGTGCGCGGGTAGACGTAGTCGGTGCCGAGGAGGAACCAGCGCTTGGCGCCGCCGCCGTCCTTGGACATGAGGTACTCCACCGCCGGGATCGCCTGCTGGTTGGGCGCGGCCCCGGTGTAGAACACGTTCTTCGAGATCTCCTCGCCCTCGTACTGCACCGGGTAGAAGAGAAGACCGTTCAGCTCTTCGAACACCGGCAGCACGGACTTGCGCGACACCGAGGTCCAGCAGCCGAAGACCACGGCGACCTTGTCCTGCGTGATTAGCTGGCGCGCCTTCTCGGCGAAGAGCGGCCAGTTCGATGCCGGGTCGACCACCACCGGCTCGATCTTCGCTCCCATCACGCCGCCCTGCGCGTTGATCTCGTCGATCGCCATGAGCGCGGTGTCCTTGAGCACCGTCTCGCTGATCGCCATGGTGCCGGAGAGCGAATGCAGGATGCCGACCTTGACCGTCTTCTGCTGTGCGAACGAAGTGGATGAAGTACCGATGGCAGCGATCGACGCAGCGAGCGCCAGTACTCTTACGAACGAACGACGTTTCATGAATTCTCCCCGTGGTGTTAGAGACGTCGCCCACCGGGATTGCACGGATCGTGCCAAGCGCGGAAATCGGGGTCAGAGCCCGATTTCCCATAGCGGGAGCGGAGATATCGGAAATCGGGCTCTGACCCCGATTTCCGGGTGCACTACTTTGAGGCGCGGGGCACAAAGCGTGCGCTTTAAGCGTGCAGGGGCTCGTATCCCCATCCGAAGAAGGCTTCGCCGCCTTGCGGGGTAATGAGCGCGACTTCCTCGAGCCAGGCGCGGCTCGATTCGCCGCCGGGATACACCATATGGAGCGGTACCACCATGCCGGCTTCAAAGGGCCAATCCGAGGTTGCGCTTTCGATATCCCAGTGTGAAAGCCCGAGGCCGTGGAAGAAGATCACCGCGGCATCGGCGTCCGGCACGCCGGCCCTGCGGTAAAGGGCACGGCCACGGGCCTGCAGCTCGCTCGGCCGCGCGCCGGGCTTCATCTCGCAGATCAGCGCTTCCGCGACCTGCGCCGTGGCGTGCAGGTTGCGACGGCCCTCCGACGTCGGCTCGTCGCCGACGACCCAGGTCTTGCCGCCGTCCCAGCAGTAGAGGTCGAGCGTGCCGTGGCAGTCGAACATCACGTGCACGCCCGGCTCGACCTCGAAGTCTTCCAGGCCGGTCTGCAAGGTGAGCGCCGCCTCCGCACCGCGCGGATGGCCCCACACCATGGCGCCGGGATCGCGCACGAATCCGCCGAGGTCGGTGGCGGCGGCATGGTAGGCGCGGTTCAGCCCGCGCCAGCGCATGCCTTTGTGCCACGACTTGACCGTGCGCTCGATCGCGGCGCGGTTGAGCGCGGTCGCGCGGCGCAGGAGCTCGAGCTCCGCCGGCGTCTTCACCGCGCGCGCCGACATGAGCACGTCGTACGCGTCCGCCGCCTCGACGCGCTCAAGCCTCAGGCGCTGCCCGAAACCGAGGTCGTCGAAGCCCACCTTGCCGCGCTCCAGGCCAAGCTCCACCAGCGCGCTGCGCAGTGCGGTCGCCATGTCGAACGCGTAGTGCTCGCGCGCGCGGCGCACCCATACGACATCGTGCGCAGCGCGAGGAACGAAATGATCGATGTCTTCGCGCTTCGGGGCACGATCGAGCGGCATCATCACCGCGCGGAACGGCCGGATGTCGCGTACCCAGCTCGGCTGGGCGAGAAAGGTCGCGAGGTAATAGTCCGCGATCACCAGGATCGGATGCTCGGGCGCGTGCCGCGCGAGCATAAGCGCGTACGGATGCGGCTCGTCGGCCTTGTGCGCGATGCCGTTGAAGCCGCTGAGGTAGAACACATTGAGCGGCGTCGAGGCGACGATGCCATCCAACCCCCGGGCCGCCATCGCGGACAGCAGCCGCTCGAGATTGCAGAAGCGCTCTGGAAGCCGGTTTCTTTCAAACATTACTGCAATCCCCGCTTCAAGCGGGCAACCCCGTCCGCCAGCTTCTCCTCCGACGCGGCGAAGCACCAGCGCACGAAGCCTTCGCCCTCAGGCCCGAACGCCGAGCCGGGCGCGAGGCCGAGGCCGACATCGCGCACCAGCTGCTTGCAGAAGGCGAGGCTGTCCGCCACGCCATCGACTCTAAAGAAGGCGTACATGGTGCCGGAGGGCACGGCGACTTTCACTTTGGGAATCTCTTTCAGCTCGGAAACGAGAAAATCGCGCGCCTTCCTGAAACGGTAGCGCGTGCGCGCGATCACCGGCTCGCCCTCCTTCACCGCGGCGATACCGGCGCGTTGCACGAAGACCGGGGCGCAGGACGTGTTGTATTCGATCAGCTTGCCGAGATCCGCGGTGAGCCCCGGCGGCACGACGAGCCAGCCGAGCCGCCAGCCGGTCATGAGCCACGACTTCGAGAACGTGTTGGCGCTGATGAGCCGGTCTTCATCCGAGGAAATATCGAGGAAAGAAGGCGCGATGCCCTCTTCGCCGTAGTACAGGCGCTCGTACGCGTCGTCGGCGAAGATCCAGATGCCGTGGCAGCGGCAGCGCTCGAGGATGGCCTCCAGCTCGGGCTTGGTGACGGTCCACCCGGTCGGATTGTTGGGCGAATTCAGATAGAGGGCTCGCGTGCCCGGCCTGAGCCGGTCGAGCAATTCGTCCAGGTCGAGCTTCCATCCCTTCTGCGAGAACCTCAACGCCACGGTGTCCACCGTGGCGCCCAGGATCTTCGGGATCTCCTGCAGGTTCGGCCACAAGGGAACTACCTGAACCACGCGGTCGCCGGCATCGACGAGCAGCTGGGAGGCGACCATCAGTGCATTAACCCCCGCGCTGGTCACGGCAATCTGCTCGGATTCGGTTTTTCTGTGTAGACGAGAGACATAGGCGGCGAGGGCTTCCCTCAGCTCGGCAATGCCGAGGTTATGCGTATAGAACACCTCGCCGGCGGCAATCGACTCGGTCCCTGCCTTGCGGATAAAGTCCGGCGTCGGCTCGTCGGGCTCGCCTACCCAGAACGGCAGCACGTTGGGATTGCCGATGCCGGCGTTGTAGAGTTCGCGGATTTTGGACGCGGTCAGCGCGCGCACCGCGCTTCGCGCCGCCAGCGGAGATCCGGTTTTCATGAACCGCCGCATTTTAGACTGGTCGCTCGTCGCGGCCGTCGGGACGATGGTCGCCTGGGGCATGAACTTCGCGTTCGTGAAGTACGTGCTCGACCACCTGGGGATAGGCGCCTTCATGTTCCTGCGCTTCGCGGTGCTGCCGCTCCTCGGCCTGGTGCTCCTCGTAGCGATCTTCCGGCATCGCGTCGCGCATACCTGGCCAAGGCGCGCCGACCTGCCGCGCTTCCTCCTGTGCGCGCTGGTCGGCCACGTGCTGCATATCAGCGCGGTGATGTACGGGATGAACCTCTCCACCGCGTTCTCCTCGTCGCTGGTGCTGACCTGCCAGCCGCTCTTCACGCTCGCCATCCTTGCCGCGCTCGGTGCCGAGCGCCTGCGCCGCCAGCAGGTCGCCGGAACGCTAATTGCGTTCTCCGGCATCGTCCTCTTCCTCGCCGACAAGTTCGCCGCCGGCCTCTCGCGCGCCGGCCTGGGCGACTTGACGCTTCTCGTCGCGGGCGCGGCGTTTTCCGCCTATACCGTGCTCCAGCGGCCGCTCGCGGATCGCTACGGGCCGCTCATCGTGCTCTCGTATACGCTGCTTTTCTCGATGCCGATCATGCTCGTGTTCACGTACCGCCATATGGCTGAAGTCGACCTCGCGGCGTTCGGCCCCGCGATCTGGGCGGCGCTCTTCTGGGCGCTCGTGGTCTGCTCTTTCTTCGGCTGGCTGCTCTGGACCTGGGTGAACAGCGTGCGCGGCGTCGCGCGCAGCGCGCCCTTCATGTACCTGATGCCGCCGGTCGCGGGCGTCATGGCCTGGCTCACGCTCGGCGAGACCTTCACCTGGCTCAAGCTCGCGGGCGCCGCGATCACGATGGCGGGCGTTGCCTGGGCGCAGTTCGGCGGCGGTCCGCCTCCCAAGGAAGCGGGGCAGCCGGACTCGGCGTGAAGATCCCGCGCACAGTCTGGGCGCTCGGCGCTGTGTCGCTGCTGATGGATCTCTCCTCCGAGCTCGTCCACAGCCTGCTTCCGGTTCTCATGGTGACCGTGCTCGGCGCGAGCATGCTGGCGGTCGGCGTGGTGGAAGGCATTGCCGAGGCGAGCGCCTCGATCGTCAAGCTCTTCTCGGGCGCGATCTCCGACCGTCTTGGACGCAGGAAACCGATCGTGGTGCTGGGCTATGTGCTCGCCGCGGTGTCCAAGCCGCTCTTCCCGCTCGCGGCGTCGGTGCCGCTCGTGCTCGCCGCGCGCTTCATGGACCGGGTCGGCAAGGGAATCCGCGGCGCGCCGCGCGACGCGCTTATCGCGGATGTCACGCCCGAAGGCGTGCGCGGCGCGGCTTATGGGCTGCGCCAGGCGCTCGATACGGTGGGCGCGATGCTCGGTCCGCTTGCCGCGATCGCCCTGATGCTCGCGCTTGCGAACGACGTGCGCAGCGTGCTCTGGTGGGCCGTTGTTCCCGCGGTGCTCGCGGTGGTGGTTCTCGTGGCCTTCGTAAGAGAACCGGCGGGAGCCGTGGCGCCGTTGCAGCGGCCAGTCTTCAAATCCTTTCACCGAGTTGGAATGCGCACCTGGCTCGTCGTGGCCGTCGGCGCGGTGCTAACGCTTGCACGCTTCTCGGAAGCGTTCCTCGTCCTGCGCGCGCAAGGCCTTGGCATCGCGCTCGCCATGGTCCCGATCGTCCTGGTGGTGATGAACGTGGCCTACACTGCGACCGCGTATCCCGCCGGCGTGGCGGCAGATCGCGGCCACCGAAAAGCCCTCTTGCTCTGGGGCCTTGTCGCGCTTATCGCCTCGGACGTCGTGATAGCGTCCACGGCTTCCCGGACGCTTTTCTTCGCCGGCGTCGTGCTCTGGGGGCTGCACATGGGCCTCACGCAAGGACTGCTTTCGACGCTGGTTGCCGACGCCGCACCCGCGGAATTGCGCGGCACGGCTTTCGGGGTGTTCCACCTCGTGTCCGGAGTCGCGATGCTCCTCGCCAGCGTGATCGCCGGCGTTCTGTGGGATGCCTATGGCCCGGCGTGGACCTTCTACGCCGGCGCCGCCTTCACCGCGCTGGCGTTGCTCGGGCTGCTTGCGGTGCGAAGAAGCCCCTGAGGACTCCGAGCGCGTGGTCGATGCCGGCCGCGTCGACGTCGAGGTGCGTGACCAGCCGCATCGGCGCACGCGGTAATACAAGAATTTCAGACCGAACAAGCCTGGCGGCAAGTTGCTGAGCCGTAGCGGCATCCATCTTCACCAGCACCATGTTGGTGTTGAGCTGCACCTCGAGCCCGATCTCGCGCAAGCCCCGCGCCAGCCTTTCCGCATTCTCATGGTCGGTCTTCAGTCTTTCGACGTTGTGCTCGAGCGCATAGAGCCCGGCCGCGGCGATCACGCCCGCCTGGCGCATGCCCCCGCCAAGGATCTTTCTCGCCCTTCGCGCCTTTTGTATGAAGTCTTTCTTGCCGAGCAGGACCGTGCCGGCGGGCGCGCCGAGTCCTTTCGACAGGCATGACGACACTGAATCGAAGCCTGCGCAAAGGTCGTTCACCTTCATGTTGAGCGCGGTGGCGGCGTTGAAGATCCGCGCGCCGTCGAGGTGCAGGGATAGATTCTTCCGCTTCGCCAAATCAACTGCTTTGGCGAGGTATTCCCTGCCGAGCACTCTGCCCGTAATCGTGTTTTCGAGGGCGAGCAGCCGCGTGCGCGGGAAGTGCGGGTCGTCCGGTTTGATTACAGCCTCCACCTCGGCGAGATCGAGCGTGCCGTCGGGGCGGTTGGGGATCGCCTGCGGATGGATCGAGCCGAGCACCGAGACGCCGCCCGCCTCGTACCGGTAGCTGTGAGCCTCCATGCCAAGAATGACCTCGTCGCCGCGCTGGCAGTGGCCCATCAGCGCCGCGAGGTTCGACTGCGTGCCGCTCGGGAAAAGCAGCGCGTCCTCGAAGCCGAAGATCTCGACGGCGCGCGCCTGCAGGCGGTTCACCGTCGGGTCGTCGCCGAAGACGTCGTCGCCCAGCTCGGCGTCGTACATCGCCTTGCGCATTCCGGGCGACGGGCGGGTAACGGTATCGGAGCGAAGGTCGATCATGTCAGCCATCGTAGCCCAGGCGGCGCGAAATTGGGGCTCGAGCCCTGCATGACGGGTCCGGGGTAACCTTGCGCATGGCTGCAGAACCCGATCTCCGGCAAGCCCTGATCGCCCAGCGCGTGGTCCCGGTGCTGCGGCTCGCGAGCGCGGAGCTGACCCTGCGCGCAATCGACTGCCTGGTGGAGGCCGGCTTCAAGCTGGTCGAAGTCACGATGACCACCCCGGATGCTATCGAGATCATCTCGAAAACGAGGAACGCAGGGGCTGGAACAGTGCTCGACCTCGACACCGCGCAGCGCTGCATCGCTGCCGGCGCGCAGTTCCTCGTCTCCCCCTGCCTCGTGCCCGGCATGGCGAAGCTAGCACACGACGCCGGCCGGCTTGCGCTGATTGGCGGCTTCACCCCCGGCGAGATCCTGGCCGCGCACCGGGAAGGCGCGGATATCGTGAAAGTCTTTCCGGCTTCGACCAGGGGAGCGGAGCACCTGCGGGCAATTCACGCTGTCTTCCCGGATATTCCGTTGTGTCCGACCGGAGGGGTCTCCCTCGAGAACATGAGAGCGTACTTTGAGTCCGGAGCGGTCGTCGTGGGGGTCGGAAACAACATCGTCGATCAGAAGGCGCTTGCCGCCGGCGACCGCGCACGCGTTGTCGCCCATGCAATGCGGTTCCTTGAATGATCGTCTCCATCGGCGAGCCGATGGTGGAATTCAACCAGACCGGGGAGAAAACTTTTTTCCAGGGCTTCGGCGGCGACTCGTCGAACATGATCATCGCCGCCGCGCGCAGCGGCGCGCGCAGCGCCTATGTCACCCGCGTCGGCGACGACGAGTTCGGCCGCATGCTGCTCGCGCTGTGGAAGCGCGAAGGCGTGGACACCAGCGCGGTAATCGTCGATCGCGAGGCACCCACCGGCGCCTACTTCGTCACTCACGGACCGCGGGGTCACGATTTCAGCTACCTGCGCTCCGGCTCGGCTGCAAGCCGCATCCGCCCTGACGATCTGCCTGATTTGAGCAAAGCATCCGTGGTCCACGCTTCGGGAATCAGCATGGCGATCTCACAGTCGGCGTGCGATACCGTGCTGGCAGCCTTTTCAAGAGCAAGAACCATTTCGTTCGACTCCAACCTGCGCCTCAAGCTCTGGCCGCTCGCGCGAGCACGGGCGATGATCGGCGCGGCCGCGGCGATGTCGGACTACTTCTTTCCGAGCATCGAAGACGCCCGGCAGCTGAGCGAGGCGCAATCCATCGACGAAAACCTCGCCTGGGCGCACGGCCTTGGAGCGAAGACCGTGTTTCTCAAGCTTGGCCCGGACGGTGTGGTCGTCAGCGACAGGACGCGCAGTGAGCGCATCACGGGGATAAGAGTGAAGGCGCTCGACGCAACTGGCGCCGGAGACTGCTTCTGCGGTGCGGCACTGGCGCGACTCGAGGCGGGCGACTCGATCTGGGAAGCGGCGCGCTATGCCAACGCGGCAGCCGCGCTCGCCACCACCGGCTTCGGCGCGGTGGATCCCCTGCCCCGGCCCGAACAGGTTCGCAAACTCACTTCCACTTCTTGAGCAGCAACCATTCATCCGCGGTCGCGACGCGATTGCCGTCGCTGACAGTTCCGGGAGCGGCGTCGCAGCGCTCGCCGGTCAGGGCGACCTGCTGAACGTCCACTTGCGGCAGAACGATTTTCCTGAGCTGCGCCGGGTGATGTGGTGCGGCGAGGTGCTGCCGACGCCGGTGCTGATCCACTGGATGAAGCTGCCGCACGCGCGCTTCACGCGGAAGTGCAGTAACTTAGAGTTATCCCATGTCGGCCATGGAGGCCCTGGTCGTCGTTCTGCTGGTCGCGCTGCCGTGGTGGTGGCTGGTGCACCGCGAGTTCGGCAAGCTGACCGATGCGCGCTACCTGCGGGCGCATGGCGTCGTCATCGTGTCGGAGGACGTGCTGCAGGCACGCTCCGCGCCGATCGGCGAATACATGGGGCATCCGATCTGGGGCAGCGTCCGGTTCATGGACATGGAGTACCGCTTCGACCACGTCATCGACCGCAAGGCGCGCGAGCGGCTCGCGCCGCGCGAGCTCTTTCTTGAGCCCGGGCTCGTCTACGTGACCGACTGAGAGTTCGCCGCGTGCGCTAGCATGCGCGCGTGCTCATCAACTGCGTCGCGTACCAGGAGGGCCGCAAGCTCGCAGACATCAAGCTCGACGAGATCCATACCTACGTGGCATGCCCGGACTGCTTCGTCTGGGTGGCGCTGGCGGACCCGAGCGACGCGGAGCTTGCCGCCATGCAGGACGAGTTCGACCTGCACGAGCTGGCGGTGGAAGATGCCGGCCATCAGCACGAGGCGGTGGCTCGCCCGAAGGTCGAGGAATATAGCGACACGCTGTTCGTGGTGATGAATACGGTGGAGCTCATGCCCACCGATGAAATCAAGCTCGGCGAAATGGCGGTGTTCGTCGGCCGGAACTACGTGCTGTCCGTGCGCAGGCGCGCGGAACGCGGTTTCCGAGAAGTGCGTACGAACGCCGAACGCCACCCTGACCTGCTGCGCTGGGGGCCGGGCTTCGTGCTTTACGCCCTGATGGACGCTGTCGTAGACCGCTATTTCCCGGTGCTCGAGGCAATCGAGACGGAGCTCGAGATTCTCGAGGAGGGGCTGTTCATCCCCGGCGGCTCGCCGCGCGAGAACATAGAGTCCCTGTATCACGTAAAGCAGGAGCTCACGACCCTCAAGCACGCTGCCGGTCCGCTGCTCGAGAACGTGAGCAAGCTCTTCGGCGGCCGCGTGCCGCAGGCCTGCGCCGGCCTCGGCGAGTACTTCCGCGATGTCTACGACCATTTGGTCCGGATCAACCAGTCGATCGAGGCCGCGCGCGATACCGTGGGCACGGGCATCCAGGTCGCGCTCGCCATGGTGGCGACCCGCCAAGGTGAAATCACGCGCATGCTTGCCGCCTACGCTGCCCTCGTCGCCGTGCCGACGATGATCGCGGGGATCTACGGCATGAACTTCAAGCATATGCCCGAGCTCGACTGGGCCTTCGGCTATCCGATGGTCCTTGGCGCGATCGTCGGGATCGACGCCTTTCTTTTCTCGCGCTTCAGGAAAGCGGGCTGGCTGTAAGCAACAGCACTCCAAAAAGGTTTGCCCCTTTCTGCTAGCTTCGCGGGGTGGAGTTCTGGAACCTCGCGATCCTGGTCGCCGCCGCGCTGCTGCTTGTCAGCATCGTTGTCAGCGACATTTCGTCGCGCCTCGGCGCACCGCTGCTGCTCGTATTCCTGGTCCTGGGCATGCTGGCGGGCGAGGACGGTCCGGGGGGAATCCGCTTCGACGATTTCGAGACCGCCTACGTCATCGGAACTCTGTCCCTCGCGGTCATCATCTTCGACGGCGGCTTGCGCACCAGCCGCGATACGTTCCGCGTCGCGCTCTGGCCGGCGGTAAGCCTCGCTACCGTTGGAGTGTTGGTAACGGCCGGCCTCGTAGGCCTGCTCGCCGCCTGGGTGCTGGGGCTCGCCTTGCTGGAAGGCATGCTGCTCGGAGCGATTGTGGGCTCGACCGATGCGGCGGCCGTGTTCGCTCTCCTGCGCACGCAAGGCGCCGCGCTGAAAAGGCGCGTCGCCTCCACGCTCGAGATCGAGTCAGGCAGCAACGACCCCATGGCGGTGTTTCTCACGGTTGCGATCCTCGAGCTGCTGGCAGTCGGCAAGACCGGGCTCGAAGCCTCGACGGCGCTGTCCTTCGGGATGCAGTTCGCGATCGGGGCGCTACTCGGCGTTGCGGGTGGGCGGCTTCTGGTCTGGCTCATCAACCGGCTGCGGCTGATCAGCGGCCTCTACCCGCTGCTCGCCGCCGCCGGCGGCATCCTGATCTTCGCCGTCGCCGCTCAGCTGGGCGGCAGCGGCTTCCTCGCGATCTACCTCGCAGGCCTGGTGCTCGGGAATTCGCGTTTGCAGGCCCGGCAGACCATTCTGCGGGTGCACGACGGGCTGGCTTGGCTCAGCCAGATCGTCATGTTCCTGATCCTCGGCCTGCTGCTGACGCCTTCGCAGCTCGTGGGTATCGCCGTGCCGGCGCTGATTATCGCCGCGGGCCTGATGGTGCTCGCGCGGCCGATCGCGGTGGTCGTCAGCCTGCTACCCTTTTCCTTCCCCTGGCGTGAGCAGCTCTACATCGGCTGGGTCGGCCTGCGCGGCGCGGTGCCGATCGTGCTAGCCCTGTTCCCCGCGATGTATGGTTTGGACAATGCACGGCTTTACTTCAACGTAGCTTTTTTCGTAGTTCTGGTATCGCTCCTGCTGCAGGGATGGACGATCGCGCCGGCGGCGCGCTGGCTGCAGCTCGAGGCGCCGCCGCAGATCGAGCCGGTGCAGCGCGTCACGGTCGACATGCCGGGGCACTTCGAGCACGAGATTCTCGGCTTCGAAGTGAAGCCCGGTAGCATGGTAGCCGGCCGTACGCTGGGCGACCTCGTCATGCCCGAGGGGATGAAGATCATGGCGGCGATCCGCGACGGCGTGCCGCAGGACCCGGCACCGGGACTCGATTTCCGGCCCGGCGATTTCATCTATTTCCTCGCCCAACCGCAGGCTATCGCGCACCTAGGGAAGCTCTTCGACCCGCACCGCGTGCCCGACCGCCTGGAGGAGCATCGCTACTTCGGCGATTTCGTCCTGAACGGCGATGCCATGCTGGAAGACCTCGCCGCCGCCTATGGGCTGGAAGCTCCCGAACAAGCGGCGGGCAAGAGCCTCGCGGACTATCTCGACCGCGCCTTCCACGGCCGCGCCGTGGTCGGCGACCGCGTGCGCATCGGCGCGGCGGAGCTCGTGGTGCGCGAGATCGAGAACGGCAGGATCAGCCGCGTGGGCCTGCGCCTGCGCTGAAAATCAGACCTCCACCTTCGTTCCGAGCTCGATCACGCGGTTGGTAGGGATGTTGAAGTAGTCGGTGATGTTGCCGGCGTTGCGCGCCATCGCGGCGAACATGCGCTCCCGCCAGCGCGCCATAGTGGAGATGCCGCCAGGCGCCGGCACGACCTGCTGGCGCGAGAGGAAGAACGAGGTCTGCATGAAGTCGAACTCAAGGCCGAGCGCCCCGCACACTTCGAGCGCGCGCATGACGTCGGGACGGTTCATGAAGCCGTAGCGCACACGCACGCGCCAGCAGCCGTGCCCGAGGCGCTCGCAGGTGACGCGCTCCTCGAACGACACCCAGGGCACGTCGCGGATCTCGACGGTGAGGAACACCACGCGCTCGTGCAGCACCTTGTTGTGGTTCAGGTTGTGGAGCAGCGCGTGCGGCGTGGCGTCGGGCGTAGCGGTGAGGAACACTGCGGTGCCGGGGACGCGCAGCGGCGGGTCGGCGAAGAGCGACTTGAGGAAGGGCAGCAGCGGTACCGACGCCTCGCTCAGGCGCTCGAACATCACCTCGCGGCCGCGGCGCCAGGTGGTCATGATGGTGAACATCGAGATGCCGAGGACGAGCGGGAACCACCCGCCCTCGAATATCTTGAGCAGCGCCGCCGAGAAGAACGTGACGTCGATGAGGAAGAAGAAGCCGGTGGCGAAGAGGCAGAGCCAGAGCGGATAGCCCCAGCCGTAGCGGATGACGAAGAAGGTGAGGATGGTGGTCACCGTCATGGTGCCGGTGACGGCCACGCCATATGCGGAGGCAAGCTCGCTGGACGAGCCGAAGCCGAACACCGCGGCAAGCACGAGGATGAGCAGTACCCAGTTGATCGCCGGAATGTAGATCTGGCCGTACTGGCGCGCGGACGTCTGGATGATGTTTACCCGAGGCAGGAAGCCGAGTTGGATCGCCTGCCGCGCGAGCGAATATGCGCCGGTGATCGTCGCCTGGGAAGCAATAATGGTGGCCGCGGTGGCAAGGGCGACCATCGGGTAGAGCGCCCAGGCCGGAAACGCGTGATAGAACGGATTGTCGAGCGCCGCGGGATTCGCGATGAGCAGCGCGCCCTGGCCGAAGTAGTTGAGCACCAGCGCTGGCAGCACGAGGCTGAACCACGCGGCGCGGATCGGCCACTTGCCGAAATGCCCCATGTCGGCGTAGAGCGCCTCGGCCCCTGTGAAGGCGAGCAGCACCGCACCCATGACGACGAACGAGGCGAATCCGTGGCTCGTGAGGAAGCCGAACGCGTGGCGCGGATCCACGGCCTGCAGCACCACCGGGTTCTGGGCGATCTGCCAGATGCCTACAGCGCCGAGCGCGATGAACCAGAGCATGCACACCGGCCCAAAGAATGCCCCCACGACAGCGGTGCCATGCCGTTGGAACGAGAAAAGAGCGATCAGGACTACCGCCGCTATCGGCAGCACCCAGGGCTTGAAGGCGCTCGTGCCGACCTCCAGGCCTTCGACCGCGGAAACAACCGAGATCGCCGGCGTAAGCACCGCCTCGCCGAAGAACAGCGAGGCGCCGAACAATCCCACGGTAAGGATGAAAATCCGCCACTGCGGGCGCTTGCGCACTGCAGCGCTCGCAAGCGCAATGAGCGCCATGGTGCCGCCCTCACCCCGGTTGTCGGCGCGCATCACGAGCACTACGTACTTGAGCGACACGACGACGATCAGCACCCAGAGGATCGCCGACAGACCGCCGAGGATGTTGGCGACGTTGAGCGGAATGCCATGGCCCGGGGCGAAGGTCTCCTTCACCGCGTAGAGCGGGCTCGTCCCGATGTCGCCGTAGACGATGCCGAGCGCCGTGATAGTGAGGGCCGCCCGGGAAGCTCTGGTTAAGCGTTCTTGTTCCAGGGTGCGCAACGCTACCCCCGCACTGCACAAAGCGCAAGCAACCATCGGTTAAGATCCCCGCCCGATGAAAATAGTGATCCTGGGAGCGGGACAGGTCGGCAGCTCGGTCGCGGAAAGCCTGGTTTCCGAGCAGAGCGACATCACGGTGGTTGATCTCGATCCGCAGCGCCTGCGCGCGCTCGAGGACCGGCTCGACCTGCGCACCGTGATGGGCAGCGCAGCGCACCCCTCGGTGCTCAAGCAGGCCGGGATCGAGGACGCAGATCTCCTCATCGCGGTCACGCAGTCCGATGACACGAATCTCGTCGCGTGCCGGCTGGCATCGAAGCTTTTCAACGTGCCGCGCCGTATCGCGCGCCTGCGCTCGACCGACTATCTCTCGAACGAGAAGGTGATCGGGGAGGACGGCTTCGACATCGACCTCGCCATCTGCCCCGAGCAGGTGCTCACCGACTACATCGTGAACCTGGTCGAGTTTCCCGAGGCGCTGCAGGTGCTCGACTTTGCCGGCGGACGCGTGAGCCTGGTCGCGGTGCGCGCGTTCGCCGGCGGCCCATTGGTCGGCCACCCGCTGAAGGAGCTGCGCCTCCACATGCCGCACATCGACACGCGCATCGTGGCAATTTTCCGCGGCGACCGCTCGATCGTCCCCGACGGCGACACCGTCGTGGAGCCCGACGACGAAGTGTTCTGCCTCGCCGCCTCGGGCCACATCCGCGAGGTGATGCGCGAACTGCGGCGCATGGACCGGCCGGTGAAGCGCGTGATGATCGCGGGCGGCGGCAACATTGGCCTGCGGCTCGCTATCGCCCTGCAGGAAGCGTATTCGGTGCGCGTGATCGAGCACAACAAACACCGCTGCGAGCTGCTGGGGGCGCGACTCGGAAGCGCGCTGGTGCTCAACGGCGACGCCACCGACGAGGCGCTGCTCGAGGATGAGAGCATCGCGGACATGGATCTCTTCGTCGCGGTCACGAACGACGACGAGAACAACATCATGAGCTCGCTGCTGGCCAAGCGCATGGGCGCGCGGCGCGTGGTCGCGCTCATCAACCGGCGCTCGTACGTCGATCTGCTCCAGGCGGGGCAGATCGACATCGCGATCTCACCGGCGCAGGCGACCATCGGAACGCTTCTCGCCCATGTGCGCCGCGGCGACGTAGTCGCGGTGCACAGCCTGCGCCGCGGCGCAGCCGAAGCGATCGAGGCCGTGGTCCACGGCGGCCCGGAATCCTCGCGCATCGCCGGCCGGCGCGTCGAAGATATCAAGCTGCCCGCGGGCGCGACCATCGGCGCGCTGGTGCGCGGCGAACAGGTCATCATGTGCCACCATGACACGCGCATCGAGGCCGGCGACCACGTCATCGTCTTCGTGACTTCCAAGCGCCTGGTGCCGCAGGTCGAGAAGCTGTTCCAGGTGAGCGCGTCCTTCCTCTAAGGCGATGCAGGCGCTCCTGTCGATCGCCAACGTGCTGGGCACGCTGCTGATGGTGTTCGCCGTCACATACGTGCTACCGATCGCCACCTCGCTCCTCTACGGCGACGGCACCGCGAGCGCATTCATCCTCGCAATGCTGATCAATTTCGCGGTCGGCTATGTCCTGTGGCTTGCGACGCGCGGGCGGCAGCGCGACCTGCGCCCGCGCGACGGCTATTTGCTGGTGACGCTCGCCTGGGTCTTCATGTGCGTGGCCGGCACCATCCCACTGCTTATCGCCCTGCCGCAAGTGCCGCTCACCGACGCGGTGTTCGAGACCACTTCCGGGCTCACCACCACCGGCGCCACCGTGATGACCAGCCTCGAATCCCTGCCGCCCGCGATCAACCTTTGGCGCCACGCGCTGCAGTGGTACGGTGGCATGGGAGTCGTGGTTCTAGCCATCGCTGTCCTGCCGCTGCTCGGCGTCGGCGGCATGCAGCTCTATCGCGCCGAAATGCAGGGCGCGTACAAGGACAAGCTCACGCCGCGCATCACCGACACCGCGAAAAGCCTGTGGCTGGTGTACGCTGGGATGACCTTGATCTGCATCGTGTGCCTGCGCGCTGCGGGCATGGAGTGGTTCGACGCCGTCTGTCACGCGTTCAGCGCGCTCGCGCTCGGCGGCTTCTCAACCCGCGACGCGAGCATCGGCCATTTCGACTCGCCTTTCGTCGAGGCTGTCCTCATCTTCTTCATGATCGTCGCGGCGATGAACTTCGCTACCCATTTCACCGCCTACCGGACGCGCTCGCTGCGCGCGTATCTCGGCGACGCGGAGGCAAAGGCGGTGCTCGTCGTCATCGCGTCGAGTTGCCTCGTGATCGCGCTCTACCTGTGGCTGAACGGCGTTTACGCCGACTTGGCCACGGCGCTGCGGCACGTGAGCTTCAACCTCGTCTCGCTGGCCACCACCACCGGCTATGCGAGCACCGACTACGGCGTATGGCCGGCGTTCGCGGTGTTCTGGATGCTTCTACTGGTCTGCGTGACCAGCAGCACCGGCTCGACGGGCAACGGCATCAAGATGTTCCGGACGCTCATGCTCATCCAGCAGGCCGCGCGCGAGCTGAAGCGCCTGGTCCACCCGCAGCTCGTGTCGCCGCTCAAGCTCGGCTCGCGCATCGTGCCGAACGCCGTGGTGTATGCGATTCTGGCCTTCATCTCGCTGTACTTCACGTCGGTCGTCGCCTTGACATTCGTGATGATGCTGACGGGACTCGAATTCGTGACGGCCTTCGCGACGAGCATCGCCTGGATCACGAACCTGGGACCCGGCCTGAACGAGGTCGGTCCCGCGGCTAACTACGCCGAAATGACCGCTTTCCAGAAATGGGTGGGCGTAGCGGCAATGCTCATCGGGCGGCTAGAACTGTTCACCGTATTCGTGCTCTTCACCCCGGCGTTCTGGCGCAAGTGAGCCGGTGCGGCTCGCTTATTTCTTCTTGGCCGGCGCCGCCGCCGCGGCGGCTTTGGCCGCTTCCGCGGTCGGCTTGGGCGTGCCCTTGGGAGCGAAGTCGAGGTTGATGAGGTCGCCGAGCTGATCGGCATAGGTTTCGCGTACTTTCTGCATCACCGCGAGCGCCTTCTTGAATCCATCGACGAGCTTGGGGTCGAAGCGCGTGCCCGAGGCACGCTCGATCTCGCCCACGGCGCGCTCGACCGGCAGCGGGTCGCGGTAGAACTGGGTGCTGGTCATGGCCTCGAAGCTGTCGACGATCGCCATGACGCGGCCGCCCCACGGGATCGCCTCGCCTTTCAGCCCCTGCGGGTAGCCCGAGCCGTCGTAGTTCTCGTGGTGCGTGAGCGCGAGCTGGCGCGCGAGCTTGAGCAGCGGGTCGTCGTGCTCGCCGATGATATCCGCGCCAAGCTGCGGGTGGCGCTTGACCCGTTCCCAGTCGGGCACCGAGAGCTTCGCGCGCTTGCGCAGGATGTCGGCGGGCACGCCGAGCTTGCCGATATCGTGCAGCGGCGCCGCCTTCTGCATCATCTCGGCGATCTCGGGATTCGCCCCCGCGGCCTCCGCGATCAGCCTCGCGTAATGCCCGAGCCGCATCACGCGGTTGCCCACCGCCTGGCTCTCGTGAACCTCGAGCACGCGCGCAAGCCGCTTGATCAGCTCCTCGCGTGAGTGCTCGAGCTGCTCGGTGCGCTCCCGCACCAGTCGCTCGAGCTCGGCGCGCCGGCCGGCGAGCGCGAGCTGCAGTCCGACGCGCGCCTTGAGCACCGCGGCGCTGGTCCCCGACTTGCCGACGTAATCGGCCGCGCCGAGCTGCAGTCCTCTCACGTGCGCCTGCGCCTCGTTCATGCTGGTGAGGAACACGACCGGGATTGCGTTCGTCGCGGGCTCGTCCTTGAGCGCCCGGCATACCTCGAAGCCGTTGACGTTCGGCATGTCCACGTCGAGCAGAATCAGGTCCGGGCGCGGCTCGGCAGATGCCTTCTCGATCGCGGTGCCCGGGTCGGCTGCGGTGATGACTTGGTACTCCTCGCCGAGCGCCTTCTCGATGAGCGCTAGCATGTCGGTCGAGTCGTCGACTGCGAGGATGACCTGGCGGGTCTTGTCGCTCACTGCGGCGAAGTGTATCCCGTCCGCGCCAGGCGGCTGCGCGCCGCCGAGCTGGTGAGGTGCTCGATAAACCGGGCGGCAGTGCCACCGGCCTTCGACGAAAGCACCCGTGCCGCGACATAGATGGTGAATTTCTGCAGCTCGGACGGCAGCGGGCCGGCAAAGCGCACCCCCTTCACGGGAAGGATCTCGCTGATCTGGTGGATGGCGAGCTCGATCTCGCCGCTCGCCACCGCCTCGGCCACCTGCCCGCCCTGGCCCAATTTGGCCTTCGCGTTGACCTCGTCCGAGATGCCCAAGCGCTGCAACACCTCGGCGACATGCCTTCCGCTCGTGCCGATCTGCGGGTCCATGTAGATGACGGACTTCGCCGCGAGCAACGCTCTCTTGAACGCCTCAACGGTGGAAAGATCAGGCAGCGGCGCGCTTTCGCGCACCCCGACGCCTACACCCACGCGGGCGACGGGTGTTCCTTTGAGTTTCAGGCGTGCCAGCACCTCTTCCGTAACGATCACGACGTCCGCTGCGTAGCCGTCGGCGAGGGCCTTCACGAGCTTGCCCATCGGCTGGAATTCGACCTCGACGGTGTCGTCGGCGAAGCTCGACGCGAGCGGCCGCACGAAGGTCTGCACCGCGCCGCCGGAAAGCACGCGGATCATCGGGTGTCCGCCGCGTGGTCCTCGACCGGGAGGACGTGGCGCACTAGCTCTTTTGACCCCCCGGCGGAAGCGTAACCACGGTGAGCCAGAAGACGTCGATCGTCTTTACTACGACCATGAACTTCTCCAGGTCGACAGGCTTGGTCACGTAGCAGTTCGCATGCAGATTGTAGGTGCGCAGCACATCCTCCTCGGCCTTGGACGTGGTGAGCACCACGACCGGGATGCGTTTCAACGCATCGTCGGTCTTGATCTCCTGCAATACCTCGCGGCCGTCCTTCTTCGGAAGGTTCAGGTCGAGGAGAATGATGTCGGGGCGCGGCACCTCGCGAAACTTTCCCTGGCGCCGCAGGAACTCCATCGCCTCGACCCCGTCCTTGACGGTGTGGAGGTTGCTGTAGACCTTGCCCTCTTTCAGCGCCTCGCGCGTGAGGCGCACGTCGCCCGGGTTGTCCTCGACGAGCAGGATCTCGATCGGTCCGTTTCTCTCGACCATCAGCCGCTCCTTCGTTCCTTCGGCAGCGTGAAAAAGAAGCTCGAGCCCTCGCCGGGGCGGGACTCGACCCAGATGCGGCCGCCGTGGCGCTCGACGACCTTCTTGCAGATGGCAAGGCCAATGCCCGTGCCGGGGTACTCGCCCTTGTTGTGCAGGCGCTGAAACACCATGAAGATGCGCTCGAAGTACTGCGGCTCGATGCCGATGCCGTTATCTCGCACCTCAAACGTATATTCCGGCGCGGATTCGGTCACGACGATATGTATCTTCGGTTTCGCCTGCGAGCGGAACTTGAGCGCGTTGCCGATCAAGTTCTGGAACAGCTGCCCGAGCTGCACCTCGTCCGCCGGCAGCGTCGGCATCGGGTCGTGGGTGACCGCGGCGCCGGCCTCCTCGAGGCCGCCGCGCAGGTTGAAAAGCGCCCGGCGCAGCGCGCCCTCGGCCGACACGTTGGCGAAAGCGATGCCCCTGGTGCCGACGCGTGAGTACGCGAGCAGGTCCTCGATCAGCTGCTTCATGCGCGAGGCCCCGTCGACGATGTAGGACATGAATTCGCGCGCGTCGCTGTCGAGGCGCTCGTCGTAGCGCCGCGCAAGGAGCTGCGTGTAGCTCGCCACCATCCGCAGCGGCTCCTGCAGGTCGTGCGAGGCGACGTAGGCGAACTGCTCGAGCTCGGCGTTCGAACGCTTGAGCTCCTCGTGCGCCTCGTGCAGCGCGGCCTCCGCCTTCCTGCGGTCGGTGATGTCGTCGAACACCGCGACCTCGTACGTCGGCATGCCGAAGACATCGCGTGCCAGAGCGATCGCGATCCGGCACCAGACCAGGGTGCCGTCGGCGCGTAGGTAGCGCTTCTCGAAGCGCGCCGACTCGATCTCGCCCGCGCGGATGCGCGCGCGCTCGGCGTCGGTCACGTCGCGGTCGTCGGGATGCGAGATGTCCTTGACGTGCTTGCCGAGGAGCTCCTGCTCGGGGTAGCCAAGAATCTCGCATAGCCGCTTGTTGACGCGCACGAAGCGGCCGTCCCTGACGTGGCAGATGCCGGAGGCGGCGAGCTCGAAGGTCTGGCGGTAGCGCGCCTCGCTCTCGCGCAGCTTGAGCTGCGCGTCGAGCTGGACGGTGATGTCCTCGTACACCGCGATCTCGTAGAGCGGCGCGCCGGTGGCGTCGCGCTCCACCGTCATGCTGAAATGCACCCACACTACCGAGCCGTCCTTGCGCAGATAGCGCTTCTCCACGCGCACCGCGTCGATCTCGCCCGCGTACAGCCGCGGCCGCTGCTCGTTGATGACGTCGAGGTCGTCGGGGTGCGAGATCTGCCGGCCCGTGAGACCGAGCAGCTCCTGCTCCGAGTACCCGAGGATCTCGCACAGGCGCCGGTTGACGCGGATGAAGCGCCGATCCATGCCGATGTGCGCCATCCCCGACCCGGCGAGCTCGAACGTGCGCCGAAAGCGCGCCTCGCTCTCCTTGAGCCGCGCCTCGGCGTCGTGCTGCGCGGTGACGTCGAGGATCGCGCCTACCAGCCCCTCCGCGCGCTCGCCCACAGGAAACGTCGCTTTGTAGTAGATGGTGTCGCGCTGGCGACCGTCCGGGGTGACGATCGGCATCTCGTAGCTCTGCGCGCCCGGGTCCTCGTACAGCTCGCCGTCCTTAAGCGCGTGCTTCTCCGCGATCTCGGGGTTTTGCGGATAGAGGTCGTGCACTTGCTTGCCGAGGAAGCTCTCGCGCTTGAGGCCGAAGAGGTTTTCCCATGCCCGGTTGACGCCGAGATAGCGGCCGTCGCGCGACTTCAGAAACATCGGCACCGGCAGCCGCTCGAGCAGATCGAAGGCGGCGTGCAGCGCGTCCTGCCGAATACCTGCCTCGGCCTCCTCGGCCCGTCGTGTTGCCTTTACCTGTCGCGGCTTTGCCATCC
>DATIGN010000112.1:0-10186 GCA_035454685.1 Burkholderiales bacterium
TCATGGCCTCGCTGCTCGAGAAACTGCCCGCCCCGCTGTTCAACTGGATGGGCGAGATGCCGTGGACTGCCATCAACAGTCTGTTCGACCCGTTCTTCCCTAAAGGCTTGCAGTGGTACTGGAAGGGCGACTTTGTCAAGGCGCTGCCTGACAAGGCAATCGACGTGCACATCGCCAACGCGCTCAAGGCGCCGACCCCCTTCTGCCTGATGCACCTTTACCCCATAGACGGCGCCGTTCGGCGGGTCGCCAAGGATGCCACGCCGTGGAGCGCGCGGGACGCGTCTTTTTCGATGGTAATTGCCGCGATCAGCCCCGATCCCAAGGACGCCGAGGCGCTTAAGACCTGGGGGCGTGCCTACTGGGGGGCCATCCACCCGTTCAACCTGGAAGGCGCTTACGTCAACTTCATGGACACCGACGAGGCCGAGAACCGCGTCGAACTAAGCTACGGCGACAACTACAAGCGCCTTGCCTCGATCAAGGCGAAGTACGATCCCAACAACCTGTTGCGAGTCAACCAGAACATTAAACCGAAAGCGTGAGTCTACGCGCGCGCCTCGCGCGCCCGCGCCGCGTGGCGGTGTTCAGCGCGAACGCGCTGCCGACATTGCCGTCGTCGTTGCTGGCTGACTTGCTTCTGTCGCGCGCAGCTTGAAGAGCATCCTCGTCGCGCCGAAACTGATAAGCGCGACGCTCGCCAGAATACTGACGAACGGGTACGTGAATCAAATCGGGTCTAATCGAACTCCGCGGGGTTCACGTTCCCCGCACACGAGGTCCCTGGACCGCTCAGGGTGCGTGCAAGCTACGCGAAACAGTTCGCGAAAGTCCGCTTCGGAGCGATCCTAAGCTGGTACCTCGACGTCCGTTCTATGGCTGACAGCGGCCGCAACTTTGTCGCTACAGATCGTGCGGGGCTTTTGCGGGATTCAGCTGTGCTCGGTTGTGCATCGCTCTGCATAGTGGCGCAACGGGCGCCCTTGGTCAGGTTAGAAAATACAGCTACTTAGCGTTGCACTAACGAACTACGAACCAGGGGGTCGTGGGTTCAAATCCTGCCGGGCGCGCCAAATGTCGCTGTAGACATCAAGCGGCTGGAGATCACCTCTCCAGCCGCTTTTTTGTTTCAGTGGACCACTGCGGGACTTTTGCGCGTCAACGCGCCGGCTGGAGCGTGTTCTCGATCATGTAGGCCGCGACCTTTCGGCCCATGTCCTCGCTGGTGCGGATCGCGAACCGATAGTGCACGCCACCCCAGACGCGAACATTCTTCTGCTCCTCTGCCATATCGGCCAGGCTCGCGAACTGCCGGGTCCGCTTCGCGTCGCGCACATCAGTCGCCGTAAACGAAATGGCCTTCACAGGGCCGAATACCGATTCCAGAACCACAGACGCGATCACTGCATTGATGGTCGCCTGCGACGGGTATTCGGGATGCATCGGCGTCGGATTGAACGAGGTCCAGCCGGCATCGCGCTCAGTTGCATCGTTGCCATCCTGGTCGCCATTGCGGATCGCGGTGACGGGACGCCAGAAATTGTAGGCATACTTCGCGTCCCAATTGACGATGTAAGCATTCGCCAGACCCATGTTCAGCAGCGCGAAGAGGCGGGCACAATCGGCGAGTGGCATTTTCTGCTTCATCGCCAACTCGCGCGCCACCCCTTGCCAAGCCCCGCCGAAATTGACGTTGCCCCAAAACTTGACCGCCTCGCTCTGCTCAGGAGTCCGCGCCGTGCTCTTGGTGCCGCCGACGTTCTTGACCTCGTTGTAGTCGCGGGCCCACTCCGCGCTCGCCAGGGCCGGGGGTGGGCCGGGCCGGAACTGCTCGGCGCTCTTGAACACCCATGGCTTCGCACGCGCATATTGGTCCCACAGCGGCGTCGTTGTCGGCACGTAGACGCCGGGCGCAGCGTGTGGACGGTAAGTGTCCGCAGCGTTTGTGCCGTCGTTCGCACGGTCGGCCAGGACCGCGTCAGCCACCTCTACACCGAGCTTGATGCCGTCGATCTTGGCAGGTCCCTCCGGGATCGCCTTGAGCGATGCCGCGTAGGCCTCTTCGATCTTGGCTTTCTGTTCTGGGTAGATCTGGGTAAGGATGTGCCGTGCGGCGGCCGCTGCCGCAGCGTCGGCCGACGCGCCCGGAGCGGCCGGAAGCGTCGCAACCACGCGGGCGTACCGGTTTTGCACAGTATTGACCGCGTCCGACATTGCGACGTGCACCATCGCCAAGGTGCGCAGTCGGGGATTGTTGCCGACGTCGTTGGCCACGAGCCCGCTGGTGATAACGTTCCAATCAGTGATGACATCCGCGCGCGCAGCCGATAGCGGAGCAGCGACCATGCCCGCCAGCAAAGCTGTTGTCAGAACTTTTGATACCGATTTCATTTGGATACTCCTCCTTGACGCCCAACGCGAGTCCGGCCAGTCAAAGTCACGCGAGTGCGTGGGCTACGCGATGCCAGTGTTGGACGCAAGGGATCTTGCTTTGCCAAGGCAAGGACCGTCTGTGCGCTATCCAACGTTCGGCCCACCATGCTGGGTGGCGATACGATATGACCGCTGGATGGGGGACATGGGGTCAGAGTGAGCTGGCCCGGTTTTCGTGGACGGTGTTTAGGAAATCCCGGCGCGTCGTTCGAACTCGGCGGGAGACAGGCAGCGTCGTGGGTTCGAATCCTGTCGGGTGCGCCAGACACATAAACGGGTTGCAGCGATGCAGCCCGTTTTTGTTTGTGCGATGTAGCCAGAATGCAACTTTTTCCGGCCCACGCCATGCAGCGCGGATGTCCGCTTGCGGGCCGAAAGCCGACGTCAGCGCCGCGGGGACTTTTGCGGGGACACGACAGCACAGAACAGGTCACAAGGGTGCAAGAAGCTCGGAACGGGCGACGCCGTGATACTGATGCGTCAATGAGTTGCGCCTAGAGGATTACCTACGAACCAGGGGGTCGTGGGTTCAAATCCTGCCGGGCGCGCCAGATTCTTCAACGGGTTGCAGCGATGCAACCCGTTTTCGTTTGTGCGTGTGTAGCCAGAATGTGGCCACACTGGACCAGCCCATCCGTCCGATCACGCCACCACCCGCAGGCCACTTGCTCCACTCGTGCGGTCCACGTACTCGTGAAGGTGCTCGGTCGACAGATGCGCATACTTGCGCACCATCTCCACACACTCCCACGCGCCAAGCTCCTGCAGCACATGCAACGATGTTCCGGCTTGCACATGCCAGCTTGCCCACGTGTGCCGCAGGTCGTGCCACCGGAAATTCTAGATGCCGACCCGCTTCAACGCCGCGCGCCACGCTTTTGCATTTACCTGGTACGCGGCTTCTCGGGCTAGAGTCCAGTATTCAGGCTTGAGAACTGACGGGTCGCATGCACTTTCGCTCCGTTAAGGACATAGTCGTCCCGCTGCTCCATCGTTTCGGGTTCATCGTCGCAGGCCTCCAGGGACGTCTCGGGCGCGGCATGCTCGCTTGCATTGGAGCTTTGGCCAGAGCAGCTTACTTTGTGCCGAACAGCCGCGCCCGCCGGGCGGTCTGCAACTTTTGCCGTGCCACCGGCAGGTCGGATCCGTGGCCCATCTATTCGCGCATGGTCGATAACGCCGAGCACGCGGTCTTCCATTACGCGGTTCTTAGTCGCTACGGGCGGGCACAGTTGCTCTCCCAGACTGTCATCGACCCGAGTTGGGCGGCTGAATACCGGCGATTCACCAGCGGCAAGAGCGGTTTCCTGGCCCTCGTTCCGCACTGCTTCGGTGGAGTGCTGAGTAGCGCCGCATTGAGCAGCTTCTGCCCCACAGCTTTGCTGGTGCGCGAGTCTCGTTCGCCGGAGCGGGACAAGCTCATGGTGGATTACTTGCAGAAGCTCGGACCCAAACTCATTCTGTCGCGAAACGAGCCGCCGGCTACTGTCATGCGAGGCATTGTTCGCTCGTTGCGAGACTCTCAGGTCGTCGTGGGAACCACGGATGTGGTTGCCGCCGGACCTGACACGATCGAAACCCAGGCTTTCGGGCAACGCATTTTTAGTCCGGCATGGCCTGCCAGGATCAGCGCCCGGTTCGGCATACCCCTCGTCCCCATCTTTATCCGCATGGACGGGCCCCAGATCAGGTTAATCGCTGCCGAAGGCTTCCTCGAGGCGGACATTCAGCAATGCACGCAGCGTTGGGTTTCCAGCTTCGAGCAGTGGTTCCGGCAATATCCCTCCGATTGGGCATTCATGCTCGACAAGCACTGGGCCCGAGTCCTGTCTGCCGCAGCTGACGCAAACTCGAAGGACCTCGCTGCGCTGACTCGTCTTCGGGGACGAGCGTAGGCAGCGGCCAGCGCGTAGGCTCTTAAATAGGGTCAGACCCCATTTTTCCGCTCGCCGGCGCGGTGAAGGGGGGCTGCGGCTGCGTGCGGCCTGGACGCTCTGCAAAGCGCACCTTCAAATGAGCGAGCGGCATTCCGTGCTGGCGGGTGAGCGCCGCTCGACTGACGGCTATTGGCCCGAAAGCAGACGCTGTGACCTTGGGCACACTGACTGTGACCACTCGCACTAATGGCGGCTTTGCTCGAGTACCTGCAGAAAAGCGGCGCGCTGATTCCGGCCGATCGAGCGTCGATCATCGCAAGGGCTCAGGAGATTGCGCCGAGCGATGTCGGCATCACGGCCAAAGAGGCGCAATCAGTCCTCGGCTCGATGTTATAGCCGCACCCCTAAGCCTCCCAGCGACACGCCGTGCGGGGCTCGCCGCACCGGCACGACCTGCACCACGAGCGCCCACGCCGCGCGCAAGCCGCGGGGGGTACCCGGAGCACCACTCCGAGAGGTAGCGTGCAAATGGCGCGCTGGGAACGGCCGGCGGCTTTCAAGCCTCCCGCGGCACGCTAGATCGGCGGCTCGCTCGTCTCAGCGGAGTTGAGATGCGGATATTCGGGGGCAACCTGTCCGCAGAGAGACAATCGTCCAGCACGGTCCCTATATCCATGCCTCGGTAGCGGACACCCGCCTCATACACCACACCCGGCACCAACTCCAACGAAGGTCCGTTGCTCCAAGAAAGAATAACCGGTGCACGGCACAGCCATGCGCCGCCCTTAACGCGCACTACCGCGTTCCTGAGTCTGTCCATAAGCTCGCATGAAAACCGTTGTAACAACTGATGGGCATACCTTCAACTACGTATGCACTACATAGCTAATTGAAAGAAGGTGTCAAAGGCAGCCACGAGGGGAGCGATCAGGCGCGCGCAAGCCGCGGGAGGTATCCCAGCACCACCCGGAGCCTTAACGCTCGGCACGACTCCCTCCGCAGCGGCCAGAACGCACGCAAGCGTCGAGGGAAGATACCGGAGCACCACCTCGAGGATTGACCTGCGTCACGTCGCTGCGGTATACGAGGTCATGACGTTGCGTATTCTCAGCATTGCGCTGGCGTTGATGCTCGCATCCGCCGCCGCCGGCGAGACCATCTACAAGTACCGGCGGGCCGATGGTCAGGTGATCTATTCCAACCGGCCGCTTTCCGAGGCCGCCCTCGTCGAGCAGGTCGACTATGAGCCAACTCCGGTGCGCAGTCAGGGCGAGCCGGACAAGAGCCTGCTCGATGCCGAACAGCGCATCAGCAAACAACTCGCTGCGCTGGAGCAGGCCTGGATAGAAGTCCGGGATGCGAGGCAGGCTCTGGCCCAAGCCGAGGAGCGGCTGCGTGCGGGAGTCGAGCCGAAGGCGGACGAACCAAGGCAGCTCGGCGGGTCCGCTGACGCCGCGCCGCCCGCCGCGGGTGGGCCGTTACCACCGGCGCGACCGGCAGCGGGCGGGCCGCAGATATTCGCGCGGCCTGCGGTCGGTGGACCGATGGGCAGACGCCAGGGCGGAGGCGGAAGGTCGGTCGAATATCAGGAGCGCATGGCGGCGCTGGAAGCCGATGTAAGGGCGGCGCAGGAGCGGCTCGACACAGCGTTAAGGCGCTACAACGCGCTGCGCTGAGCGCGCGCTCGGGCCGGCAGGTATCCGAATCTACACTCCCTCCGGCGACCAGCCTTCCGCGATCAGAACTTCCAGAGCACTCCGACGTTAAGGAAATCGGTTGACTCGGGGTCCGTCTCATAGCGTTGCCAAGTGGCCCTGAAGGCGAGATTGCGCGAGAAATCAAACTGCGCGCCTACGGCCCACGTGACTTCGGTGCCGTCTCGGTTCACGCCGGGTCCGTCCACTTCCCAGTTCGCGAAGCCTAGCTTGCCGAGGATGGCGAAATTATTGCCGAGGGGCCACATGCCGACAGCGACGAGCTCGAGCGCGGTTACTTCGGTGTCGTGCTTGTCGAACAGGAAGCCGTATGCGAGCTCTGCCGCGAAGGTGCGGTGGAACCGGTAGCCGCCGAGGATCTTATAGCCGATGTCGTCTTCGCTACCGAAATCTCCGCGGCCGACTTCCGCACCAACATAGAAAGGGGGCACCTCCGGGGTCGACATCTGGGCGAACGCGCCCCCGGACACCGCGACTGCAGCCGCCCCCAGAATCGAAACAAGCCACTTCTTGGTCATGGAGCATTCCTTTCGTGAAAGCGCCTACGCGCATGGAACCGCGGGAGCAAAGCTTAGTTTAGGATCTGCCGAGGGCTTTAAGCGCGGGCTTGCTACGGGCGCCCAGGACGCGCGCAAGCCGCAGGAGGTGCCGAAATGAAAGAGGCCGATCGCCAGCGCGCGGAATCGAGCCTATGGAGCTGAAGGTGCCACCACGTACATTAAGCCAGGAATCGGTCCAAGCGCTGCTGATCATGATGTTGTTCAACAACCAGCGCTTCGCGTCCGGCACCGGTTTCGTCGTTAACGGACCCAAGGGCCCACTGCTCATCACCAACCGTCACAACGTCACTGGCCGCCATCAGGAGACCGGGGACCCGCTCAACAAGCACGGGGCGATCCCGAACGTGCTCGAGGTCGTGCACAACGTAAAGGGCAAGCTGGGAAACTGGCAGGGAAAGAAGGAGGTGCCCCAGTGAATCGCGTACACCAGGGCCGAGACCGTCAGGTCGATCGCGAGCGGCCGGTGCAGCGCTCTCAGCAGCAGGCGCCGCGGAAGTTTCGCCAGAATCAGCACCGCTCCCAGGAAGATGACGAACCCCGTCTCGAGCATCGTCGGCCGCCGCTACAGCGCGTTTGGGCGGAGGAGCCCCCGCGCGAAGCCTGCGAAGTAGCCCGCGCCGCGGCGGGCGTTGAGAGCGACGTCCCTGCCAAACGCGACGACGGTGTCTGCGGCAAAACCGACGACTCTACGCACAGCGGCGCCGTGCCGCGTTCCGACTGCTTTGGTGTCCATATCCATGTCTCCTTGAGTGTCGAGGCGATGTGCCTCGCTCAGGAAGGACAGGGCGCGAGCTTGCCGAGCGCCGAGACGGCTCACCACGAAGCAGTGGCGTTCTTACGATGTACGGCGGTTGTCCGGCGAGCGGCAGGATCTCGGCCGGCTAGGAGCACTCAAAGTGATGGAGCCGCCGCGTCCCTCAGGGCCGATAAGAAAAGTGCTTCCGTCAAGAAAAAAGCATGCTTTCCCGGCCGGGAGCAAACCGAAACCGAAGTCGGGGGCGGGTTTTCGGAAGCGGGGTGGGGTGGATCAAGCGCCCTGTCGTTCTAGAAATTTCTGCTAACGAAAAGCTTTGGGGTCGAGCACGCACCACTCATTCGGCTCGCCCGGTTCTCTCGCCATCTCACGTCCGCGGCGAGACGCGCGCAGCGCTGTTAGGTGGCACACACACGTCACTTCGTGCGCGGCAAAAGTTCGGGACGCCGCACCGGATAAATGTCGAGATTGAGGACCGGCTCGGACCCTACGTTCTGAGCGTAATGGCGAGCGCCTGCCGGGATGGCGAGTGTGGAGCCCGCCACCATGCGGTGCGCGACCATGTCACCCTTTTCGTTCGCCACAAGATAGTCGAGGGTTCCGGACAGAATATAGGCGACCTGCTCGTAATCATGCGCGTGCGGATTGATATCGTGACCGGGCCGAAAGCGGATGAGCTGCAAAGTAGTCGCGTTGGTGAGGATGACTTTGCGTTCGACACCTTTCCGCACGGGTGTCCATTCCAAGGCATCCCAATTTTCGGTCCCGACCATGCGTTCACTCCTTGCGGCGCTTACAGTGCCACCTAAACGTCGCCCATCAGCGCCCGCGCGGGCGAGCGAAGCCCGCCGGAGCGGGTCCGCTGCATGGGCTGGTTCGGCGTCGACTGCTTTCTGACCGTGCCGGTCGACTTCATTCGGGCTTCACTCCAACCTCACGAACGATCTTTCGCCAGACTTCGATCTCTTTTTTGATTGTCGCCAGGAACTGCTCAGGTGTGCCGCCGGCGGGCACGGCGCCGTCGGCCTTGAGCCGCTCGCTTGTCTCGGGCGACTTCAACACCACCGCCACTTCACTGTTGATGCGGTCCACGATCGGGCGCGGCAGGCCCTTCGGTCCAACCAAGCCTAGCCAAAGAACCGCGTCATAACCTGGCGGGCCAAGTTCGGCAACGGTTGGAACGTCCCGCACAGCGGGAACGCGCTGGCTCGAGGTTACGGCGATCGCACGCAGCTTTCCGGCCCGTACGTGCGGTAGCACGCTGGCCATGGGGCCGAAGTAGAGGTCCGTGTGACCGGCGATCGTGTCTGTAACCGCCGGCCCGCCGCCCTTATAGGGAACGTGATTCATCTTGACCCCTGTCACGCTCGCAAACAGCTCGGTGGCGAGATGACTTGGGGTGCCCTGCCCGGCGGAGGCGAAGTTGAGTTTTCCGGGCCTCTCCTTCGCGAGCGCGATGAGTTCTCGCGTGTTGGTGACCGGGACCGAAGGATGGACAACAATGAGCAGTGGCCCCTGTGAGAGTTGGATGATCGGCGTGATATCGCTTACCGGGTCGAATTTGAGCTGGTAGAGGCTCGGATGTGCTGTGTAACTCGACGTGATCTGCGTCAGAGTGTACCCGTCGGCCGGAGACCTGATGCCAGCCTCGGTGCCGATCAGTCCGCCTGCGCCGGGCTTGTTCTCGACGATGACCTGTCGTCCGAGCGCTATTGTCAGTCGCTGCGCGATGAAGCGGCCGATCACGTCGCTTACGCCACCCGGTGGAAACGGGACCACGATCTTCACGGGCTTCGTTGGATACTGCTGAGCTGAAAGCGGTGGACAGGCGGCGAGTGCAGCCACGCCTACAATCGCGATGCACAAACGACTTAGCTGGCGGTTGCTCATAGAACTCCTCCACCCGGCTCAATGTGCAGCTACCCTCGATGCGACGCCGAACGTTCGCGTCTTGCCGCGCCGCATGCGCAGCGCAGCGAGCTGAAGGCGTCGGTCAACAACGCGGGGTTAGGCCAGGGTGATTCGACGCTCATCGGTTTCTGGGAACGGGTATTCCATGTGTCTTGCCGTTGCCCTCGCGACGGCTTCGCCGTAATACCGGGTCACTACTCTTAACGACATGTCGATTCCGGCGGAGATACCCGCGGAAGAGAACAGGGTGCCTTCCTCCACGAAATGCAGTCGCTTTTCGACGGTGACCTTTGGAAACAGCTCCTGCATCGAGTCGAGCCAACGCCAGTGTGTGGTAGCCCGCTTGCCATCGAGGAGTCCGGCTTTACCGAGCAGCAAGGCGCCTGTACATACAGAAGTCAGCGTTTCAACCTGTCTCGAGCGGTCGGCAATCCACTTGAGCAGGCGCTCGTTATTCATCTGGTGTCTAAAGCCCCAACCACCAGGGACGAGCAGAATGTCCAATTTCGGACAGCTGTCGAGATCATGATCTGGCACGACCTTCATTCCGCCGGTCGCAACTACGGGCGACTTGGTTTCGGCAACCAGAAACGCACTGAACGGAGAAGGCTCCTCCCGTCTCTTTTCCTCGTTTAAACGCGTCACCGAGAAAACCTCAAACGGCCCACAGAAATCGAGTACCTCGACTTCCTCATACACGACTATGCCAACCTGTTTTCTGTCCATCCTTGGCTCTCCCGAAATGGCCTAACGTACCGGGTGTGGCGCAAAGTGTGTGGAGCGTAGCGCCACGCGAAATTTGTCGCTCACGAGCCGGCTGTTAGGTCTCACAGGCCACGACTCGACCGGCTTCACGCGGTATCCCGCTACGGCGCCGGCGCCGCGGGCGCCTCGGACGCAATGCGCGCGAAGTTCTCGTAGAGTGTCCAGTCGAGC
>DATIGN010000113.1:0-6020 GCA_035454685.1 Burkholderiales bacterium
ATCGAGTTCGACTACTGCTGCGTGCACGCCGCGTTCGCGCTGCGCGACGACGGATTCGAGACCATCATGGTGAACTGCAACCCCGAGACCGTCTCGACCGACTACGACACCTCGGACCGCCTGTATTTCGAGCCGGTCACGCTGGAGGATGTGCTCGAGATCGTCGACAAGGAAAACCCCTGGGGCGTGATCGTGCAGTACGGCGGCCAGACCCCGCTCAAGCTCGCACGCGACCTCGCTGCGGCCGGCGTGCCTATCATCGGCACGAGCGCGGACTCGATCGACGTTGCCGAGGACCGCGAGCGCTTCCAGCATCTGCTGGAGAAGCTCAAGCTCCGCCAGCCGCCCAACCGCACCGCGCGCTCCCCCGAGGAGGCCGTGAAGCACGCCGAGTCGATCGGCTATCCGGTGGTGGTGCGTCCCAGTTATGTGCTCGGCGGCCGCGCGATGGAGATCGTCCACCAGCAATCCGAGCTCGAGCGCTACATGAAGGAAGCGGTCAAGGTCTCCAACGACTCGCCGGTGCTGCTCGATCGGTATCTCTCCGACGCGATCGAGATCGATGTGGACTGCGTGTCCGACGGCAAGCAGGTCATGATCGGCGGCATCATGGAGCACGTGGAGCAGGCGGGCGTGCATTCGGGCGACTCGGCGTGCTGCCTGCCGCCGCACTCTCTCGCGAGCCACCTCGAGCGCGAGCTGCGCCGCCAGACCACGCAGCTCGCAAGAGCGCTCAAGGTTCGGGGCCTGATGAACGTGCAGTACGCCATCCAGCGCGATACGGTCTATGTGCTCGAGGTGAACCCGCGCGCCTCGCGCACCGTTCCTTTTGTATCGAAGGCGACCGGCGTGCCGCTCGCGATGGTCGCGGCACGCTGCATGGCGGGCCGAAGTCTCAAGGAACAGGGCGTGGAAGAGGTCACGCCGAGCTACTTCTCGGTCAAGGAGGCGGTGTTCCCGTTCGCGCGCTTCCCCGGCGTCGACACCATCCTCGGCCCCGAGATGAAGTCCACGGGCGAGGTGATGGGCGTGGGCGAGAGCTTCGGCGAGGCTTTCGTCAAGTCGCAGCTCGCCGCGGGCGTCAAGCTTCCCCACGGCGGCCGCGCCTTCATCAGCGTGCGCGACGGCGACAAGCTCGCCGCGGTGCAGGTCGCGCGCGACCTGGTCGACCTCGGCTTTTCGCTTTTGGCCACCCGCGGCACCGCACGTGTGATCAAATCGCACGGCATCCCGGTGGCGGAAGTGAACAAGGTGGCCGAGGGCCGCCCGCACATTGTCGACATGATCAAGAATGGCGAGGTGAGCTTCATCGTGAACACGGTCGAGGAGACGCGGACGGCGGTGACCGACTCGCGCTCGATCCGTACCACTGCGCTCGCCCGCCGGGTCACGTACTACACCACCGTCGCAGGCGCCAAGGCGGCGTGCGCCGGCATGAAGCACCTGGCGAAGCTCGAGCCCTACCGGCTGCAGGAGCTGCATGCGCGGCTGCGTCAGACCGCGCAGGAGCCCGTGGTCTCATGAAGACTCCGATGACCAAGCGCGGAGCCGAGCTCCTGCGCAGCGAGCTGCAGCGGCTGAAGAGCGTCGAGCGGCCGGCGACTTCGGCCGCGCTCGCCGAGGCGCGCGGCCACGGCGACCTTTCCGAGAACGCCGAATACGAGGCCGCGCGCGAGCGCCAGGGCCTGATCGAGGCCCGCATCCGCGACATCGAGTCCAAGCTCGCGAACGCGCAGGTCATCGACCCGAAGCTCCTGCACGCCGAGGGGCGCTGCGTCTTCGGCGCCACCGTCGAGCTCGAAAGCGCGGCCGGCGAAAAGGCCGCCTGGCAGATCGTCGGCGAGGACGAGGCCGACATCAAGGAAGGCCGCATCTCCGTCAGCTCCCCCATCGCGCGCGCGCTCATTGGCAAGGAAGCCGGCGAGTCGGTCGACGTCCAGACTCCCGGCGGCCTCAAGCGCTACGAAATCATCGACGTTCGCTACGAATAACCGGGGTCAGGCCCTGGTTACCTTTTGTAGCGTTTAGGCACAAAGGGCAGTGGGGCGATCCGCACCCGACGGCGCGCGCCGCGCACGACGGCGAAGACTTCCTCGGGATTCGAGCTCAAGTAGCCCAGCATAATCGCGCGCTGTGTGGACGGCGACACCGTTCCGCTCGTGACGATGCCGAGTTCTTTGTTCTCGGGACCGACAAGCGCGGCGCCGTGACGTATCGGCACCGGCTCCTCGCCGATGAGGCCTACGAGCCGGCGGTTCACGCCCTCACGGGTCTGGCGCAGGTAGACCTCGGCGCCAGGGAAGCCGCCTTGCTTCTTGCCGCCGCCGCGCCGCGACGGCGCGATCGCCCAGCCGAGGCTCGCTTCGACCGCGGTGGTGCTCGCGTCCATGTCCTGTCCGTGAAGGTGCAGCCCCGCTTCGAGGCGCAGCGTGTCGCGCGCGCCAAGGCCAATGGGCTTCACTTTCGGATCGGAGAGAAGCTTGCGCACCAGAGGCCAGGCCTGCTCGTTGGGAATGGAGATTTCGAAGCCGTCTTCGCCGGTGTAGCCGGAGCGCGAGACGAAGAGCTCGCCAAAGGCCGCGGCCTGCATGAAAGCGAGGCGGGTGATACCCGCTTCGATGGGGGAGAACGCGGCTTCCGCCTCCGGTCCCTGGAGCGCGATCAGCGCGCGATCGAGAAGCTCGAACGAAAGCCGCGGGCACAGCGCACGCAATAGGGCGAGGTCTTTCTCGCGGCCAGCGGCGTTGACGACGATTCGCACCTCCTCGGGAAGGCGCGTGACCATGAGATCGTCTTCGATGCCGCCGCGCTCGTTCAGGAGAAGCGAGTAGCGCTGCGCGCCGACTGGCCAGCCGTCGAAATCCACGGGCAGCGCGCGCTCGAGCGCCGAGTGCAGATCGGGGCCGGTGACGCGCACTTGCCCCATGTGCGAGACGTCGAAGAGGCCGGCGTGCGCGCGCGTATGAAGATGCTCCACGCGCAAACCGGCGCGGTACTGGAGCGGCATCTCGAAGCCGGCAAAGGGGCAGAACCTCGCTCCGAGCTCGGTATGAAGACCGTGAAGAACGGTCTTCCGGTCAGGCATAAGCCTCCATAGGCGGACAGGTGCAGACGAAGTTACGGTCGCCGGCGACGTTGTCGACGCGCTTCACCGGGGGCCAGAACTTCGCGGCGCGCAGCCAGGGCTTGGGAAACGCGGCTTCTTCACGGGTGTAGGGGTGCTGCCATTCGCCCGCGAGCTCGAGCGCGGTGTGCGGGGCGTTCTTCAACGGGTTGCCGGTGCGGTCCCAGTGCCCGGAGCGGATCTTCTCCAGCTCGCCGTGGATCGCGATCATGGCGTCGCAGAACCGGTCGAGCTCTTCCTTCGACTCGCTCTCGGTCGGCTCGACCATCAGCGTGTCGGCGACGGGGAACGACAGCGTCGGCGCGTGGAAGCCGTAGTCCATCAGGCGCTTCGCCACGTCCTCGGCCGTGACGCCGCAGCTCTCTTTCAGCTTCCGTAGGTCGAGGATGCACTCGTGGGCCACGCGCCCGTGCGCACCGGTATAGAGCACGGGGAAATAGCGCGCGAGCCGCGCCGCGACGTAATTCGCGTTCAGGATCGCCGTTTCGGTCGCGTGGCGGATACCCGCGGCGCCCATCATGCGGATGTACATCCACGAGATCGGCAGGATGAGCGCGCTGCCGCAGGGCGCAGCCGAAACGGGGTCTTTCTTCTCGGGCAGAAAGTCCGCGAGGTGAGCGGCCACGGCAATCGGTCCCATGCCCGGCCCGCCGCCGCCATGCGGAATGCAGAAGGTCTTGTGCAGGTTGATGTGGCAGACATCGGCGCCGATCAGCGCGGGCTTCGCGAGGCCGGCGAGCGCGTTCATGTTGGCGCCGTCCATGTAGACCTGGCCGCCGGCGGCGTGCACTTGCGCGCAGATACGCACGATCGCTTCCTCGAACACGCCGTGCGTGGAAGGGTAGGTGATCATCAGCGCGGCGATGCGGCCGCGGTGCTCCGTGATCTTGCGCTCGAGGTCGCGAAGGTCGACGTTGCCGTGTTCGTCGCACGCGACCACGACGATGCGAAGCCCGATCATCTGGGCGCTGGCCGGGTTGGTGCCGTGCGCCGATGCTGGAATCAGGCACACGTCGCGAGCGGCTTCGCCGCGTGCCGCGAGATAGTGCCGGATCGCGAGCAATCCCGCGTACTCGCCCTGGGCACCGGAATTGGGCTGGAGCGACACCGCGGCGAAGCCGGTAATTTCGGCGAGCATCGCTTCCAGTTCGCGCAGCATGCCGGCGTAGCCGCGCGCCTGCTCCGTCGGCGCGAACGGGTGCATTGCCGCGAAGCGCGGCCACGAGATCGGCGTGAGCTCGGCCGCGGCATTCAGCTTCATCGTGCAGGAGCCGAGCGGGATCATCGCGTGAACGAGCGAGAGATCGCGGTTCTCGAGGCGCTTGAGGTAGCGCATCATCTCGGTCTCGGTGTGGTAGCGGTTGAAGACCGGGTGCGAGAGCACCGCGTCGGTCCGGCGAAGCGCGAGTGGAATGGATTCCGACAGGTTATTGGCAAGCCGGAGCATCTCGGGTCTTCTGCCTGACAGCACTTCCGCCACGTCGGCCACATCCTCGAGCGAGGTCAGCTCGTCGAAGCTCACGCCGACGCGCGCGGCATCGATGTAGCGCAGGTTGATGCGCTTTGCGCTTGCCCGCCGGTGTACCGCATCGCCCGCGTGAAGCTCGAAGACCACGGTGTCGAAGAACGCGGCATGCGAGGGTTTTCCGATGCAAGCAGCCAGAAGCCGCGCCATGAAGTGGGCGCGCCGGGCGATGCGCTCCAGCCCCTGCGGCCCGTGGTAGACGGCATAGAAGCCCGCGATGTTGGCGAGCAGTGCCTGCGCGGTGCAGATGTTGCTCGTCGCCTTGTCGCGCCGGATGTGCTGCTCGCGCGTCTGCAGCGCCATGCGCAGCGCCGGCCGGCCGGCGGCGTCGACGGAGACGCCGATGATCCGGCCGGGCATGGCGCGCTTGTGCTCGTCGCGGCACGCCATGAAAGCGGCGTGCGGGCCGCCGTAGCCCATCGGCACGCCAAAGCGTTGCGCCGAGCCGATCGCGATGTCCGCGCCGAGCGCGCCGGGGGACTTCAGCAGCATGAGGGCGAGCAGGTCCGTGCCCAGACACGCCAAGCCCTGCGCAGAATGAATTCCTTTTATGACTTCTGAACAATCTCGTATGCGGCCGAACGTATCGGGGTATTGCAGGTGACAACCGAAGACGTTGTCCGACTGTAGATCGCGCTCGGCATCCCCGACGACAAGCTCGATACCGAGCCACTTGGCGCGCGTACGCATGACCGCGAGCACCTGAGGATGCACCGCGGCGTCGACGAAGAACTTGCTGGCCTTGCTCTTCGCGCTCCGGCGGATCATCGCCATTGCCTCCGCGGCGGCGGTCGCTTCGTCGAGAAGCGAGGCATTCGCGACCGGCAACCCGGTGAGGTCGATGACCATCTGCTGGAAGTTGAGCAATGCTTCGAGCCGTCCCTGCGAGATTTCGGCCTGGTAGGGCGTGTACGCGGTGTACCAGCCGGGGTTCTCGAACACGTTGCGCTGGATTACTGCCGGCGTATGAGTGCCGTAGTAGCCCATGCCGATGAACGTGCGCCATAGCTCGTTGCGCGCCGCGTGTGCGCTCATTTCGGCGAGCGCCTCGGCCTCGGTCTTCGCCTCGCCGAGCCCGAGCGGTTCCTTGAGACGGATGTCGTGCGGCACCACCTCGCGCACCAGCGCATCGAGCGAAGGCGCGCCGAGCACAACGAGCATCTCGCGCTGCGCGGCCGCGTCGGGCCCGAGATGCCGGCGGGAAAAGCCCCCCTTGTCGAGCAGCTCGTCCAGATTCTTCACACGCCGGCCGATTTCGCGTACGCGTCGGGCGCGAGGAGCCCCGCGAGCTCGGCCCGGTCGGCGAGCCTGATCTTGAAAAGCCACCCTTTGCCGTAGGGCGCTTCGTTGACCTGGCCGGGTGTGGCGGAA
>DATIGN010000114.1:0-14247 GCA_035454685.1 Burkholderiales bacterium
CGGGCCCCGCCCCGCTAACGTTTCACTGTTTGCGACGAACAGGGGGCCCGGATGGCATCGAAGCAATACAAGGCATGGTCGGTCCTGGCGGGGAGCACGATCGCCTTCACCGTGTGCTTCGCGATCTGGATGATGTTCGCCGTAATCGGCATCCCGATCAAGAAGATGCTCGATCTCAACGAGACGCAGTTCGGACTGCTCGCGGCCACCCCGGTGCTGACCGGCTCGCTCATCCGCCTGCCGCTCGGCATGTGGACCGACACCTACGGCGGGCGCATCGTGTTCTTCGTCCTGATGCTCGCCTGCGTGGTGCCGATCTGGTTCATCGGCGAGGCCACCAAGTACTGGCACTTCCTGGTGCTGGGCCTCTTCGTCGGCCTCGCCGGCGGCTCGTTCTCGGTGGGCATCGCGTATTGCGCCCGCTGGTTCGAGAAGCGCGAGCAGGGGATGGCCATGGGCGTCTTCGGCGCGGGCAACTCGGGCGCCGCGGTCACGAAGTTCGTCGCGCCCACGCTCGTGGTCGCCTTCGGCTGGACCATGGTGCCGAAGGTCTACGCGGCGGCGATGTTCGCCACGGCGCTCATCTTCTGGGTGCTGTCGCATCACGACAAGTCGCATCTCGTGCCGGCGCACGTGGGCGTGAAGGAACAGCTCCAGGTGCTGAAGGATCCGCGGGTCTGGCGCTACTGCCAGTACTACTCGATCGTCTTCGGCGGCTACGTGGGGCTGTCGCTGTGGATGACGAAGTACTACGTCACCGAGTACGGCATGGAGATCCAGATCGCGGCGCTGCTGGCGGCCTGCTTCTCGCTTCCCGGCGGCGTGCTGCGCGCGATCGGCGGCTGGATGTCGGACAAGTGGGGCGCGCACCCCGTGACGTGGTGGGTGATGCTGCTCTCCTGGGTGTGCCTGTTCTTCCTCTCCTACCCGCAGGCCGACATCGTCGTCCGCACCACCAAGGGCGATCTCACGTTTCACGTGGGCCTGAACGTGTACCTGTTCACCTTCCTCATGTTCCTGATGGGTATCGCCTGGGCGGTCGGCAAGGCCTCGGTCTTCAAGTACATCTCGGATGAGTACACGCACAACATCGGCGTGATTTCCGGCATCGTCGGCCTCGCCGGCGGCCTCGGCGGGTTCCTGCTGCCGATCATGTTCGGCGCGCTCGTTGACCTCACCGGCGTGCAGAGCTCGATCTTCATGCTGATGTGGGGCATCACGCTCGTGTCCCTCGTCTGGATGTACTGGACCGAAATCGTCCCGCTGCGCGCGCGCCAGCGCGCCGCCCGCCTCGTGGAGAAACCGGCATGAGCACGCGAGCGCTGCGCGAGAACCTCGGCAAGACCCTCACCGTCTGGACCCCGGAAGACAAGGCGTTCTGGGCGCGCGAAGGGCAGGCGATCGCCAACATCAACCTCTGGATCTCGATGCCGGCGCTGTTCCTCGCTTTCGCGGTGTGGCAGCTCTGGAGCGTGGTGGCGGTGAACCTGCCGCTGCTTGGCTTCAAGTTCACTGCGAACGAGCTGTTCTGGCTGGCGGCGGCGCCGGGTCTGTCGGGCGCGACGCTGCGCATCTTCTATTCCTTCATGGTGCCGGTGTTCGGCGGCCGGCGCTGGACGGCGATCTCGACCGCGTCGCTCCTCATCCCCGCGCTCGGCATCGGCGTCGCGATCCAGGATCCCTCGACCAGCTACGCGACGCTGCTCGCGCTCGCGCTGCTGTGCGGCTTCGGCGGCGGCAACTTCGCCTCCAGCATGGCCAACATCAACTTCTTTTTCCCCAAGGAGCGCAAGGGCTCGGCGCTCGGGCTGAACGCCGGCCTGGGCAACCTCGGCGTCTCGGCGGTGCAATTCCTGGCGCCGCTGGTGGTCGCGGCGGGCGTGTACGGCCCGCTCGCCGGCGGGCCGCAGACCGTCGTCACCCCGGCCGGGCAGACGCTGCAGATCTGGGCGCAGAACGCCGCTTTCGTCTGGGTGCCGTTCATCGTCGTCTTCACCGTCGCGGCGTGGATCGGCATGAACGACATCGCCGACGCGCGCGCCTCGGTCCGCGAGCAGGCCGTGATCTTCCGCCGCAAGCATAACTGGCTGATGTGCTGGCTCTATCTGGGAACTTTCGGTTCATTCATCGGCTACGCCGCGGGTTTTCCGCTGCTCATCAAGTCGCAGTTCCCCGGCGTGAACCCGCTGCAGTACGCCTGGCTCGGCCCTCTGGTGGGCGCGGTGGTGCGCCCCTTCGGGGGCTGGCTTGCCGACAAGCTGGGCGGGGCGGTGGTCACCTTCTGGAACTTCGTCGTCATGGCGGTCGCGGTTGCCGGCGTGCTGTGGTTCCTGCCTTCGGGCGGTTCGGGCGGCAGCTTCCTCGGCTTCTTCGCCTGCTTCATGGTGCTGTTCCTCACCACGGGCATCGGCAACGGCTCGACGTTCCGCATGATCCCGGTGATCTTCCTCACCGAGCGCATGCGTGCGGCGGCGGGCAAGGGAAAGGACGCCCAGGAGCAGGCGAGCAGGGACGCCAACAAAGAGGCGGCCGCAGTGCTCGGTTTCACTTCCGCGTTCGCCGCCTATGGCGGCTTCTTCATCCCGAAGAGCTACGGTACGTCGATCTCGCTTACCGGCGGCCCCGAGGCCGCGCTCTACGTCTTCATCGTCTTCTACCTCACCTGCATCGCGCTCACGTGGTGGTACTACAGCCGCAAGGGCGCCGAGATGCCTTGCTGAAAAATGAGCCATTTTCTCGACCGACTGAAATTCCTCGCCGAGGCGAGGGAAACCTTCTCCGACGGCCACGGCGAGACGCGCCGAGAGGACCGCACCTGGGAGGACGGCTACCGCGCGCGCTGGAGCCACGACAAGGTGGTGCGCTCGACCCACGGCACGAACTGCACCGGCTCGTGCTCGTGGAAGATCTACGTGAAGGGCGGCATCGTCACCTGGGAAACGCAGCAGACCGACTATCCGCGCACCCGGCCCGACATGCCGAACCACGAGCCACGCGGCTGCTCGCGCGGCGCCTCCTACTCCTGGTACCTCTACAGCGGCAACCGGCTCAAGTACCCGATGGTTCGCAGCTCGCTGCTGCGCGTGTACAGGGAAGTGAGAAAGACGAGCGACCCCGTCGCCGCGTGGAAGGCGATCGTCGAGAACGATACGTCGTACAAGAAGCAGCGCGGGCTCGGCGGCTTCGTGCGCGCTACCTGGGACGAGGTGAACGAGATCATCGCCGCGGCGAACGTCTACACCATCAAGCAGTACGGCCCGGACCGGGTGATCGGGTTCTCTCCCATCCCGGCGATGTCCATGGTGTCCTACGCCGCCGGCAGCCGCTATCTCTCGCTCATCGGCGGCGTGTGCATGAGCTTCTACGACTGGTACTGCGATCTGCCGCCCTCGAGCCCGATGACCTGGGGCGAGCAGACCGACGTGCCGGAGTCGGCCGACTGGTATAACTCGACCTTCATCATGATGTGGGGCTCGAACGTGCCGCAGACGCGCACGCCCGACGCGCACTTCATGACCGAGGCGCGCTACCGCGGCACCAAGGTGGTCTCGGTGTTCCCGGACTACGCCGAAGGCTCGAAGTTCGGCGACCTGTGGCTGCACCCCAAGCAGGGCACCGACGCCGCGCTCGCCATGGCGATGGGGCATGTAATCCTCAAGGAGTTCCACGCGAGCGGGAAGAGCGAGTACTTCCGCGAGTATTGCCGACAGTACTCCGACATGCCGATGCTGGTGCGGCTCGTGAAGCAAGGCGAGCGCTACGTCCCGGAGCGCTTCCTCCGTGCCTCCGATCTTGATCTACGAGAAGCAAATAATCCGGACTGGAAGACGGTGTGCGTCGACGACGCGACCGGCCAGCTCGCGGTGCCGCACGGCTCGATCGGCTTCCGCTGGGGCGAGAAAGGCAAGTGGAACCTCGAGCAGAAGGCGCTCAAGCCGCGGCTCTCGTTGCAGGGCGGCGAGACAGCGATGGTGGCCTTCCCTTACTTCGGCGGGATCGCGCACGAGCACTTCGCGGCAAACGCGCAGCAGGACATTCTATTGAGAAGCGTTCCCGTGATGAAGACCGGCGAGGCGCTCGTCGCCACGGTCTATGACCTGTTGCTCGCGCACTACGGCGTGGGCGATGCACGCTCCTACGACGAGGACGTGCCCTACACGCCGGCGTGGCAGGAAAAGATCACCGGCGTGCCGCGCACCGACGTCATCACGGTGGCGCGCCAGTTCGCCGACAACGCCGACAAGACGCACGGGAAGTCGATGGTGATCATCGGCGCGGCGATGAACCACTGGTATCACTCCGACATGAACTACCGCGCCATCATCAACCTGCTCGTGATGTGCGGCTGCATCGGACAGTCGGGCGGGGGCTGGGCGCACTACGTCGGACAGGAGAAGCTTCGCCCGCAGACCGGCTGGACCGCGCTCGCCTTTGCGCTCGACTGGGCGCGGCCGCCCCGCCAGATGAACTCGACCTCGTTCTTCTACGCGCACACCGACCAGTGGCGCTACGAGAAGCTCTCGGTGGCCGAGATTCTGTCTCCGCTCGCCGACCCGGCGCGCTACGGTGGAAGCCTGATGGACTTCAACGTGCGCGCCGAACGCATGGGCTGGCTGCCCTCTGCACCGCAGCTGCAGAGGAATCCGCTCGGGATCGCCGAGGAAGCGGGGAAGGCCGGGAAAGACGCAAAGGACTACGTCGCCCAGGCGCTGAAGAGCGGAGCTCTGAAGATGAGCTGCGAAGATCCCGACCATCCCGACAACTTCCCGCGCAACCTGTTCGTCTGGCGCTCGAACCTGCTCGGCTCCTCGGGCAAGGGACACGAGTACTTCCTCAAGCATCTCCTGGGCACGACGAACGGCGTGCAGGGCGGCGAGACGGTCGCGGGCACCGACGAAGTCGTCGCGCACGACAAGGGCCCGGAAGGCAAGCTCGATCTTCTGGTGACGCTCGACTTTCGCATGAGCACGACCTGCCTGTACTCGGACATCGTGCTCCCGACCGCCACCTGGTACGAGAAGAACGACCTCAACACCTCCGACATGCATCCCTTCATTCATCCGCTGTCGCAGGCGGTGGACCCGGTGTGGCAGTCGAGGAGCGATTGGGACATCTACAAAGGCATCGCAGCCAAGTTCTCCGAGATCGCCGCGCACCACCTCGGCGTCGAGAAAGACGTCGTGCTCACGCCGCTCATGCACGACACCCCCGGCGAGCTCGGCCAGCCCTTCGAAGTCAAAGACTGGAAGAAGGGCGAATGCGAGCCGGTGCCCGGCAAGACCATGCCTGCGGTCACCGTGGTCGAGCGCGACTATCCGAACGTATACAAGCGCTTCACCTCGCTCGGGCCGCTCATGGCGAAGGTCGGCAACGGCGGCAAGGGCATCGCCTGGAACACCGAGCACGAGGTGAAGTTCATCGGGCAGCTGAACGGCCGCAACGGCGAGGCGCCAAGAATCGAGACCGATATCGATGCCTGCGAGGTAATCCTCGCGCTCGCGCCGGAAACGAACGGCGAGGTCGCGGTAAAGGCGTGGAAAGCGCTCTCCGCAATCACCGGACGCGACCACACGCACCTCGCCCGCCCGCGCGAGGACGACAAGATCCGCTGGCGCGACCTTACGGCGCAGCCGAGGAAGATCATCTCCTCGCCCACCTGGTCGGGCCTGGAGTCCGAGCATGTTTCGTACACCGCCGGCTACACCAACGTGCACGAGCTCATCCCGTGGAGAACCCTCACCGGGCGCCAGCAGCTCTACCAGGACCACCCGTGGATGCGCGCCTTCGGCGAGGCGCTCGTCGCCTACCGGCCGCCGGTCGACACCAAGACGGTCGCACCCATGCTCGGCAAGCGGTCGAACGGCAACCCGGAGGTGGTGCTCAACTTCATCACCCCGCACCAGAAGTGGGGCATCCACTCCACGTACACCGACAACCTGCTGATGCTGACGCTGTCGCGCGGCGGGCCGATCGTCGGGCTGTCGGAGGCCGATGCCACGCGCGCCGGCATCGTCGACAACGACTGGATCGAGGCCTACAACCTGAACGGCGCGCTCACCGCGCGCGCGGTGGTGAGCCAGCGCGTGCCCGAGGGCATGGTGCTCATGTACCACGCGCAGGAGAAGATCGTGAACACGCCGGGCTCCGAGATCATGGGCACGCGCGGCGGCATCCACAACTCGGTGACGCGCACCTGCCCGAAGCCCACGCACATGATCGGCGGCTACGCGCAGCAAAGCTATGGCTTCAACTACTACGGCACCATCGGGACCAACCGCGACGAATTCGTGATCGTGCGCAAGATGGGCGTCGTCGACTGGATGGATGGAGAACAATCATGAGACGCAGCCATCTGCTCGCTTTGAGCGGCATCGCGCTCGCCGCGCTCGCCGATCCATCGTTCGCGAACGAGGGGATCGCAACCGGCTTGCTCGTGTTCGCTCTCGGGCACTGCGACGGCATGGACGGTCCCGTGGTCACCCTCGCACGCAAGGCGCTGGAGGCGGGCAACGTGAATCTCGTGCTGCCGTGGGTGCGCAAGGAGGACGAGCCCGAGATCCGCCACGCCTTCGAGCACGCGCTCGCCGTTCGCCAGCTAGGCCCGAAAGCGAGGGCGCTCGCCGACCATCACTTCTTCGAGACGCTAGTGCGCGTGCACCGCGCCGGCGAAGGCGCGGGTTACACCGGCCTCAAGCCGGCGGGACGCGACCTCGGTCCAGCGATTCCCGCCGCCGATCGGGCGCTCGCGGAAGACTCGGTGGAAGCCGTCATTACGCTTCTGAGCGAGGCCGTGCGCCAGGGCGCGCGCAAGCATTTCCAGGCAGCGGTGGCCCGAAAGAACTTCGATCCCGACGACGTCGCGGCCGGGCGGGCTTATGTCGAAGCGTACGTTCCCTACATCCACTACGTGGAGCGGCTCTGGCAGGCGGCCACCGGCGCCGCGCACGGCCACCATGCGGCGCATGGCGACGTCGCCGAGCACGCGGTTCACGAACATTGAAAGGCGACCTGTGAAGATTCGCGCGCAGATCGGGATGGTGCTGAACCTCGACAAGTGCATCGGCTGCCACACCTGCTCGGTCACCTGCAAGAACGTGTGGACCAACCGGCCGGGCATGGAGTACGCGTGGTTCAACAACGTCGAGACCAAGCCCGGGATCGGCTATCCCAAGGACTGGGAGAACCAGGAGCGCTGGCAGGGCGGCTGGGTCAGGAACGGCAGCGGCAAGATCCAGCCCAAGCAGGGCGGCAAGCTCGCGCTGCTCGCCAAGATCTTCGCCAACCCGCATCTTCCCGAGATCGACGACTACTACGAGCCCTTCACGTTCGACTACGAGCACCTGCACGATGCGCCGCCGTCGCAGGCAGCCCCGGTGGCGCGCCCGCGCTCGCTCATCACCGGCGAGCGCATGCAGAAGATCGAGTGGGGCCCGAACTGGGAAGAGATCCTGGGCGGTGAATTTGAAAAAAGAAAGAAGGACTACAACTTCGAAGAGGTCGAGAAGGACATCTACGGGCAGTTCGAGAACACGTTCATGATGTACCTGCCGCGCCTGTGCGAGCACTGCCTGAACCCCACTTGCGTGGCGAGCTGCCCCTCGGGCTCGATCTACAAGCGCGAGGAGGACGGCATCGTGCTCATCGACCAGGACAAGTGCCGCGGCTGGCGCATGTGCGTGTCGGGCTGCCCGTACAAGAAGATCTACTACAACTGGTCGACCGGCAAGGCCGAGAAGTGCATCTTCTGCTACCCGCGCATCGAGGCCGGGCAGCCGACGGTGTGCTCGGAGACGTGCGTCGGCCGCATTCGCTACCTGGGCGTGCTGCTCTACGATGCCGACGCGATCGAGGCGGCGGCGAGCGTCGCCGAGCCGAAGGAGCTCTACCCCGCGCAGCTCGCGCTCTTCCTCGACCCGCGCGACCCGAAAGTGATCGAGCAGGCGCGCAAGGACGGCGTGCCCGACGCCTGGCTCGAAGCCGCGAAACGCTCACCCGTGTACAGCATGGCGATCGACTGGAAGATTGCCTTCCCGCTGCACCCCGAGTACCGCACGCTGCCGATGGTTTGGTATGTGCCGCCGCTCTCGCCGATCAGCGCCGCCGCGAACAGCGGCGCGCTCGGCAGCTTCGGCGAGATCCCGGACGTCTCGCAGCTCAGGATCCCGCTGCGCTACCTCGCGAACCTGCTCACCGCGGGCGACGAGCAACCGGTGAAGGCCGCGCTCGAGCGCATGCTCGCGATGCGCGCCTACATGCGCGCGCGCACGGTCGAGAACCGCTCGAACGTCGCGGTGCTGCAGCAGGTGGGCCTGTCCGTGGCGCAGGTCGAGGACATGTACCGCGTCATGGCGATCGCCAACTACGAGGACCGCTTCGTGATTCCGACCAGCCACCGCGAGTACGCGGAGAACGCCTACGACCTGCGCGGCTCGTGCGGTTTCACGTTCGGCAACGGGTGCTCGGACGGGGTCACGGAGACGAGCCTGTTTGGCAGCAAGAAGAAGCGCACCATTCCCCTCAAGCAGGTCGCGTGATGAAGACGAACTTTCGCGCGCTGGCCGCACTGCTCTCCTATCCCGAGCCCGAGCTTGTTGAAGCGCTCGAGGAAATCCGCCAGGCAGCGCCGCAGCTATCGGCTCTTATCGATGAGCTTGAAACCGAGCCCCTCGACGTCCTCCAGGAGCGCTACGTGGCGCTCTTCGATCGCTCGCGCGCGCTGTCGCTGCACCTCTTCGAGCACGTGCACGGCGAGTCGCGCGACCGCGGCCAGGCGATGGTCGACCTCGCGCGCACCTACGCGAGCCGCGGCTTTCGCGTCGCCGGCAACGAGCTTCCCGACTACCTGCCCGCCTTTCTCGAGTTCATCTCGCTCTTGCCACCCCGGGAAGGAAGAAGCTTCTTGAATGAAACTTCCGGGATTCTCCGCGCGCTCGGCGACCGGCTCGCGACACGCGGCAGCCGGTACGCAGAGGTGTTCGCGGCGCTGCTCGCCGCCGGCGGCGAGCCCGGACTCACCAAGGCAATCGCGCCCCGGCCGGTCGAGGGCGAAGAGAGCTCGCCTGCGGCGATCGACAAGGCGTGGATGGACGAGCCGGTGACCTTCGGCGGGACGCAGCCGGTGAAGTTCTACGCCCGGGGAGCCAGGCCATGAAGGAGTTCGCCCTGCAGTTCGTGTTCGGCATCTATCCCTACATCTGCCTCGCGGTGTTCCTCATCGGCTCGCTTATCCGCTTCGACCGCGACCAGTACACCTGGAAGAGCGATTCCAGCCAAATGCTGCGCACCGGCCAACTGCGCTGGGGTTCGAACCTGTTCCACGTCGGCATCCTGATGCTGTTCGTCGGGCACCTGTTCGGTTTGCTCACGCCGAAGGAGGCGTACAACGCGATCGGGCTTTCCACCCCTGCCAAGCAGATGCTCGCCATCGTCGCCGGTGCCGTGTTCGGCGCCATGTGCTTCGTGGGACTTCTGCTCCTCGTGCACCGCCGACTCGCCGAGCCGCGCATCCGCGCCACCTCGACGCGCATGGACATCTTCATCCTGCTGTGGATCCTGGTAACGCTGCTGCTCGGCCTCGTGTCGATCTTCTGGTCGCTCGAGCACCGCGACGGGTCGGTGATGGTGCTGCTCGGCCACTGGGCACAGCACATCGTCACCTTCCGCGCCGGCGCCGCCTACTTCGTGGGTGAAGTGGCCTGGATCTACCGCGTGCATCTGTTCTTCGGGATGACACTTTTCATGCTGTTTCCGTTCTCGCGCCTGGTGCACGTCTGGAGCGGCTTCGCCGCGGTCGGCTACCTGACGCGCGCCTACCAGATCGTGCGCTCGCGATGAATAACGAGTATGCCAAGCCCGACTTCGCCTCGGTGCGCAGCCGGCTTGCCGCGCGTGCCGCGCAGCTCGGGCTGCAGGGCACGGAAGACGAGCGCATCGAGCAGCTCCTCGAGCTCGAGGTCGCCGACGCCGAGCCGCTCGAGGATGAATGCCGGCGCTACTATGAGCGCAAGCCCGCTCGCTTTAGCTGCGGCGAGCTCGTCGAAGCGAGCCATATCCTCTTCGCCCTCACGCCGCGCGTGCCGCCCGAGCGTCTGCGGGCCAAGGCCGCCCAAGTGCACGCGATGGCGGCGCGCGCGCCGCAGGGCTTCGCCGAGCTCGCGCGCGAGTACTCCAACTGCCCTTCGGCCGCGCAGGGCGGCTCGCTCGGCCAGCTGGGCCGCGGTGACAGCATGCCCGAATTCGAGCGCGCGCTCTTTGGCGGCCGCGAGCTCGGCGTGCTGCCCGAGCTCGTCACAACGCGCTTCGGGTTCCACGTCGTCCTCGTTGCACGGCGCGTCCCCGGCCGCGCGCTGCCGTACGAGGAAGCCCGTCCCGGCGTCGCAGCCCTGCTTCGCCAAGGGGCCCTGGAGCGCACGCTCCGCGAATACGTTCGAGGCCTGTGCTAGCGCGCCACGTCCTGCGAGCGATAATTGCTCGCCTGACTTTGTTGATATAAGTCAAACGCCGGGCCTCGGGAAGACTCGACAATAGCCGCATGCGCGTCGTCCTCAGGCCGCTCCCAGTCGCCTACGCCTGCCAGGGCTGCCCGGAGTTCGGGCAGCGGGCGCGTGACTTCGCGGCGGCGCTAGACCGCGACAAAATGGCGGAGATGGTGTGGCTCGGCGCCGCCAAGGAGCTCACCCCTACGCAACGCTACCCAGTCTTCGCCGTGGACGGCTGCAGCAAGGGTTGCGCCCTGAAATGGCTTCTCGAGCACGGCGTCGCTGCCGAGGACAGCTACATCGTCACCTAGCCGCGGAGCAGCATCCGCAGGTCGTGCGCGAGGTCCTGCGCGATGCGATCGTGCCGCACCAGCAGGCGCAGCTTGCCCTGCGGATCGATCACGTAGCTCTGCGCGCTGTGGTCGACGGTGTAGGTGTCGCCCTGCTTGCGCTTGGCGAAGTAGATCTTGAATTCCTGCGCCACCTTGCGCGTCTGCTCCAGATCGCCATGGAGTCCGACGAACCCGGGGTCGAACGCGGTGACGTACTTTGCGAGCGAATCGAGCGTATCGCGCTCGGGGTCGACACTCACCATGAGCACCTGGACCCGAGCGGCGTCGGGGCCGAGCTCCTTCACCGCCTGCGCGATATCGGCAAGCGTGGTGGGGCAGACGTCGGGGCAGCGCGTGAAGCCGAAAAAGAGCACCACGGCCTTGCCGCGCCAGTCCTCGAGGCGCCGGGCCTTCCCGGTGTGATCGACGAGCTCGAGCGTGCGGCCATACGGCGCCCCGGTGATGTCGGTGCTCTTGAATTGCGGGCTGGATTCGCAGCCCGCGACAAGCGCCAGGCTACAGGTAATGATCGACCAGAAGAGCCGCGAAAAGGAGCGCAAGGTAGGCGATCGAATAGCGGAAGGTCTTACGCGCCACCGCGTCGCTGTGGGCGACGTAGATTCTGAAAGCATAAGCAACGAACAGCGCGCCGAGCGCCACGGCCGCCGCGAGGTATACGACGCCGCTCATGCGGATGACGTACGGAAGAAGGCTGACGGCGAAAAGAATCAGCGTATAGAGCAGGACCTGCAGCCGGGTGTACTCCTTGCCGTGCGTGACCGGCAGCATGGGCACCCCTGCGCGCAGGTAATCCTCCGTGCGGTAGAGCGCGAGCGACCAGAAGTGAGGCGGCGTCCAGGCAAAGATGATTAGAAACAGCAGCAGCGGCTCGATCGTCACCTCGCCGGTCACCGCCGCCCACCCGAGCACCGGCGGCATGGCACCCGAGGCGCCGCCGATCACGATGTTCTGCGGCGTCGCCGGCTTGAGCAGCACAGTGTAGATGATCGCGTAGCCGACGAAAGTGGCGAGGGTGAGCCACATCGTGAGCGCGTTCACGTGGTGGTGGAGAAGCCAAAGGCCGAGGCCGCCGAGCGCGCCGGCGAACGCAAGTGTCTGCGCCGCCGTGAGCTCGCCCTGCGGCAGCGGCCGCCAACGCGTGCGGCTCATGACTGCGTCGATCCTTTGCTCCACCAGGCAGTTCACCGCCGCCGCGGCACCCGCGACCAGCCAGATGCCTGCCGTGGCCGCGAGGAGCGTGCGCAGGGGAACCATGCCCGGCGTGGCGAGGAACATGCCAATCACCGCAGTGAACACGATGAGCGTCACGACGCGCGGCTTGGTGAGGGAGTAGAACGCACGCAGGCGCTGCGCCGCGCTTCGGGGAAGAACGTGGGTATTCACTGGCAGAGCGAAAAGTCTAGCACGCCATGTTTCACCCGAACCGCGAGTACCGGAGCAGCCGCTGCAGATCCTTGATCATCCTGGAGGGATCCGGGTCGCGCGGGAAGCGCATCATCAGGTTGCCCAGGGGATCGACGAGGTAGATGTGATCGACGGTCTTGCCTGGAAACTCTTTCTCCGAAAGAACCGCGAGGCGCGTGCCCTCGATACCCGGGAGTATCTCTTCCCGCGGCCTGGCCCCGTCAGTGATCACCCAGAGCCGCTCCACTCGGCTCATGTCCTTGCCCTGGGCGCGGCGCACCTGGCGCATGTAGTACAGCTTCTGCTCGCAGCGCGCATCGCACGCGGAGGCGTCGAACATCACGAGCACCCATTTACCGCGCAGCGCCTCCAGCCCCGCAACGAGCGTCGGCGTCAGCAGCTCGCCGTAGTTCGACGGCGCGCCCGGCGACCAGCGCAGCAGGTATGCCCCGGTGCCGAGCACAAGCGGCGCTGCGCACACCAGCGCGACCCACAAAAGCTTGTTGCGAAAAAGGTTCACCTCTTTCGAAACGACAGCACCACGACGAGTACCACCGCAAGCGCGGCAAGCGAATACCACTGCAGCGCGTAGGCTTGGTGCTTCTCGATACCGGTATCGTGCGGCGGCCAGTCGCGCACGAGGCCGTCGGGCAGGAAGGAGTGCTGCTCGATCACGCGCGGCGCGAGCGCAAGCCCAGTCTCCGCAGCGTAACCTGCGACATCCAATGTCTGGCGCAGCTTGCCGGAATTCTTTTCGATCGTGAGAATCCGCGGTAGACGCTCGAGAGCGATGCCCTCGATGCGCACCTCGCCGGCGGGCGTCAGCACCTCTGGTAGCGCGTCGCGCGTCGTACCAGCGGCGAGCCAGCCGCGGTTGACGAGCACGTACGATGGCGAGCCGCGCAGCTTGAGCGGCGTCACGACCTCGTAGCCCGGCCGTCCGCGGCGTGTCTTGTTATCGAGGTAAATGGTGTGTTTCGGGACGAACTCGCCTTCAACCGCGACGCGCTCGAGGCGCGCAGCCGCAGCGCGCTTTTCGTCGGCGCGCCCGCGTTGCCAGTTGCCGAGCGCGATCGCCGCGGCGCACGCCGCGGCGGCGAGGGCGAGCGCCCAGAGCCGCGGACGGAAAGAGTATCCTGCGCCCATGCGCTACGTGGTGATCGCGATATTCCTAGCCATCGTCGCGAGCCTCGGCTCGGCGGCGGTGTTCATGCTGCGCGGCCGCGGGGACTCGCGCCGCATGGCCCGCGCCCTCGCCTGGCGCGTGGGCTTGTCAGTGGCTCTCTTCGTGCTCCTGATTGCGGGCTATGCGCTCGGGCTGATCCGGCCGGGAAACCTATAGCCAGTAAACGAAGATGAACAGGCCAAGCCACACTACGTCGACGAAGTGCCAGTACCACGCCACGCCTTCAAAGGCGAAGTGGTGGTCGGGCTTGAAGTGGCCGAAATAGCAGCGAAACCAGATCACCGTCAGCATGATCGCGCCGATCGTGACGTGGAAGCCGTGAAAGCCCGTCAGCATGAAGAAGGTCGAGCCGTAGACCCCGGTGCTCAGCTTGAGGTTGAGATCGCTGTACGCGTGGCCGTACTCGTAGGCCTGCACGCCGAGGAAGGTCACGCCCAGCAGGATGGTGAGCGCGAGCCATAGGAGAAGCTTCGGCCGGTCGTTGCGGATGAGCGCCCAGTGCGCGAAGGTGACGGTGACGCCGGAGCTCAGGAGAAGCGCGGTGTTGAGCGCAGGCAGGCCCCAGGCGCCCATGATCTGGAACTTCTCGATGAAGTTCGGGCCGGCGGAAGGCCACTGGCCGCTGAACCCGGGCCACATCAGCGCCTTGTGCTCCAGGCTAGCAAGGTCGGGCACCGAATGGATTCGCGCCCAGTAGAGCGCGCCGAAGAATGCGGCGAAGAACATCACCTCCGAAAAGATGAAGAAGCTCATCCCCCAGCGAAACGACACGTCCTCCCACCGGCCGTACTTGCCGCCCTCGGACTCGCGGATCACATCGCCGAAC
>DATIGN010000115.1:0-16830 GCA_035454685.1 Burkholderiales bacterium
ATCCACGAACTTCTCGGCGCCAAGATCCGCGCCGAATCCCGCTTCCGTGACGACGTAATCGGCCAGCTTCAGCGCGGCCTGCGTCGCCATCACCGAATTGCAGCCGTGGGCGATGTTCGCGAACGGGCCGCCGTGCACGAACGCCGGCGTGTTCTCGAGGGTCTGGACGAGGTTCGGCTTGAGCGCGTCCTTGAGCAGCACCGTCATCGCGCCGTGCGCCTGGAGATCCCGGGCCTTGACCGGCTTCTGATCCCGGGTATACGCGACGACGATGTTGCCCAGGCGGTTCTTCAGGTCCTCGAGCGAGGTCGAGAGGCAGAAGATCGCCATCACCTCCGAGGCGACGACGATGTCGAAGCCGTCCTGGCGCGGGAAGCCGTTCGCCGTGCCCCCGAGCGCGATGACGATGTCGCGCAGGGCCCGGTCGTTCATGTCCAGCACCCGGCGCCACTGGATGCGCCGCGGGTCGATGGCGAGCTCGTTGCCGTGGTTGATGTGGTTGTCGATCAGCGCCGCGAGCAGGTTGTTCGCGAGCTGGATGGCGCCGAAGTCGCCGGTGAAGTGCAGGTTGATGTCCTCCATCGGCACGATCTGCGCGTAGCCGCCGCCGGCGGCGCCGCCCTTGACGCCGAACACCGGGCCGAGCGAGGGCTCGCGCAGGCAGATCATGGCCTTCTTGCCGATGTGGTTGAGCGCGTCGCCCAGGCCCACGGTGGTGGTGGTCTTGCCCTCGCCGGCGGGCGTGGGGCTGATCGCCGTCACCAGGATCAGCTTGCCGTCCTTCTTCGACTTCAGCGTCTCGAGGTACTTGAGCGAGATCTTGGCCTTGTAGTGGCCGTAGGGCTCCAGGTGCTCCTCGGCGATGCCGAGCTTCTCGCGCGCCACCGCGGCGATGCGCTGCATCCTTGCGGCCTGGGCAATTTCGATATCCGACGGCATGTCGCTCCCTGTAGGGTCGTTATTGACTGATCAATTTCCGGTCTTGGCGAGCTCGCCGAGGGTGCGCCCTTTCCCGTAGCCGGGATCGCCGGGCGCCGCCCCGCCCTTGCTCACCTTCACCGCGCAGTACTTGAATTCCGGGATCTTGCCGAACGGATCGAGCGCCGGGTTGGTCAGCAGGTTCGCCGCCGCCTCGTAGTAGCAGAACGGGATGAACACCGCGCCGCGCGGCGTGCCGGCGTCGGCCCTGGCGTGCAGGGAGATTTTCCCGCGCCGGGATTCGACGCTCACCAGCTCGCCGGGCTTGACCTTCAACCCCGCCAGGTCGAGCGGGTGGAGCGAGGCGGTCGGCGCCGGCTCGATCGCGTCCAGCACGCCGGAGCGGCGCGTCATCGCGCCGGTGTGCCAGTGCTCGAGCTGCCGGCCGGTCATCAGCACCATCGGGTACTGCGCATCGGGCTGCTCGTCGGCCGGGATCAGGTCGGCGGGGACGAACCGGCCGCGCCCGGTCGGCGTCGGGAAGTGGGTGGTGAACACCACCGGCTGGCCGGCGTCGCCCTCGTTCTCGCACGGATAGGTCACCGAGGAGTCGCGCTCCAGCCGCTCCCAGGTGATGCCGCGGATCGAGTCCATGCACTGCCGCATTTCATCCCAGACCTCTCTCGGCTTCTCATAAGTCCAGTCCAGGCCAAGACGGCGAGCGAGCTGCACGATGATCCACAGATCCTCTTTGGCCTCGCCCGGCGGCTGCAGCGCCTTGCGGCCGAGCTGCACCATGCGGTCGGTGTTGGTCACCGTGCCGTCCTTCTCGGGCCAGGCCGTGGCGGGCAGCACCACGTCGGCGAGGTAGGCGGTCTCGGTGAGGAAGATGTCCTGCACCACCAGGTGGTCGAGCTTCGCCATCGCGGCGCGGGCGTGGTCGACGTCGGGGTCGGACATCGCCGGGTTCTCGCCCATCACGTACATGCCGCGGATCTTGCCGGCGTAGGCGGCGTCCATGATCTCGACTACCGTGAGGCCGGGCTTCGGGTCGAGCTTCGCGCCCCACAGCTTCTCGAAGCGCTGCTGCGCTTCCGGTGTCGCCACGCGCTGGTAGTCCGGATACATCATCGGGATCAGCCCCGAGTCCGACGCCCCCTGAACGTTGTTCTGCCCGCGCAGGGGGTGCAGCCCGGTGCCGGGCCGGCCGACCTGGCCGGTCATCAGCGTGAGCGCGATGAGGCAGCGCGCGTTGTCGGTGCCGTGGACGTGCTGCGAGATGCCCATGCCCCACAGGATCATCGAGCCCTTGGAGGTGGCGTAGGCGCGCGCCACCTCGCGGATCGTTGCGGCCGGGATGCCGCAGATCGGCGCCATCTTTTCGGGCGAGAAGTTCTTCGCGTTGTCCTTTAGGGCCTCGTAACCACTAGTGCGATCCTTGACAAATGCCTCGTTCACCAACCCTTCATCGATGATCGTGTGGATCATCGCGTTCAACAGCGCCACGTCGGTGTCGGGCTTGAACTGCAGCATGCGCCAGGCGTGACGGGAGAGTTCGCCGCGGCGCGGGTCCGCGTACACGAGCTTCACGCCGCGCCTCGCCGCGTTCTTCATCCAGGTGGCCGCCACCGGGTGGTTCGAAGTGGGGTTGGCGCCAATGAGGAAGATGAGCTCGGCGTTCGCCACATCGTTCACCTGGTTGGACACCGCGCCCGAGCCGATGCCCTCGAGCAGCGCCGCCACCGAGGAGGCGTGGCACAAGCGCGTGCAATGGTCGACGTTGTTGGTGCCGAATCCCGTGCGCACGAGCTTCTGGAAGAGATAGGCCTCCTCGTTCGAACCCTTCGCGGAGCCGAAGCCCGCAAGCGCGTAGCGGTCCTCGTCTCGAATGCGTTTCAATCCGTCGGCCACCTTTTGCAGAGCTTCCTCCCACGTGGCCTCGCGGAACATTTCCGACCAGTTGCCTGGGTCTGCGACGAAGTCGGCCGATTTCTTGACGTTCGGTTTCCTGATCAGCGGCTTCGTCAGCCGCTGCGGGTGGTGCACGTAATCGAAACCGTAGCGGCCCTTGACGCACAGCCGGTTGCGGTTCGCCGGGCCGTCCTTGCCGTTCACGAAGAGGATCCGGTTCTGCTTGACATGGTAAGTGAGCAGGCAGCCCACGCCGCAGAACGGGCACACCGAGTCGACCGTCTTGTCAGCCTTCTGCAGGCCGACGCCGCGCGCCGGCATGAGCGCGCCGGTCGGGCACGCCTGCACGCACTCGCCGCACGCAACGCAGGTCGACTCGCCCATTGGGTCGTCGAAGTCGAACACGATCTTCGAGTGCTCGCCGCGGCCGGCGTAGCCGATGACGTCGTTCACCTGCACTTCACGGCAGGCGCGCACGCAGCGCGTGCACTGGATGCACGCGTCGAGGTTCACGGCGATGGCGGGATGGGACAGATCTGCTTTCGGCTGTTCTCTTTTCTCGAATCTTGGCTTGCCAACCCCGAGGCGTTGCGCCCACTGCTTGAGCCTGTTGTCCAGGGTGTACTCCTGCTCCGGCATGTCGGAGAGCAGCAGCTCGAGCACCATTTTCTGCGAAGTGAGCGCGCGCGGAGAATTGGTGGTCACTTCCATGCCCTGCGTCGGGAAGCGGCAGCACGAGGGCGCGAGCACACGCTCGCCCTTGATCTCCACTACGCAGGCGCGGCAGTTTCCGTCCGAGCGCTGGTTGCCGCCATGGCACAGGTGCGGGATGTCGACGCCGTGCTTCTTTGCCGTGGTGATGATCGGCTCGTCGGGACGGCCGACCACGGTCTCGCCGTTCAGCTTGAACTCGATCGGCATCATTGCAAGCTGGCCGTCCTGGATACGTTCCATGGTCAGAGAGCCTTTCTACCCTGCTATCTCGTGCGGGAAATACTTCATGACGCTAAGGGCGGGATTCGGGGCGGCTTGACCCAGGCCGCAGATCGACGCGTCCATCATTGCCTGTGAAAGCTCGTTGAGCAGCGGCTGGTTCCATTTCGCCTGTTCCATGAGCGCCACCGCCTTGCCCGTTCCTACCCGACAAGGCGTGCACTTGCCGCACGACTCGTCGTGGAAGAACTTCATGAGGTTGACCGCCGCCGTGCTCGCTTTGTCTTTGTCGGACAGCACGACAATCGCCGCCGAGCCGATGAAGCAGCCGTGCGGCTGCAGCGTATCGAAGTCGAGCGGGATGTCCGCCTTCGACGCCGGCAGGATACCTCCGGAAGCGCCGCCGGGCAGGTAGGCGTAGAGCTCGTGACCCTCGAGCATGCCCCCGCAGTATTCATTTATTAGCTGAAGAACCGTAATGCCTGCGGGAGCGAGGTGAACTCCCGGCTTTTTCACGCGGCCGGAGACCGAGAACGAACGCAGGCCCTTGCGGCCGTTGCGCCCCTGGGCGGCGAACCATTGCGGCCCCTTCTCGACGATCTCGCGCACCCAGTACACCGTCTCCATGTTGTGCTCCAGGGTCGGCCGGCCGAAGAGACCTACCTGCGCGACGTAAGGGGGCCGCAGGCGCGGCATGCCGCGCTTGCCTTCGATCGACTCGATCATGGCGGATTCTTCGCCGCAGATATACGCGCCCGCTCCTCTACGCAGGTGCATCGGAGGCAGGGCGCATGGCTTTTCCGCCTGCAGCTTCTTCAATTCCCTGTCAAGAATCGCGCGGCAGCCCGCGTATTCGTCCCGCAGGTAGATCCAGATTTCGCCCACGCCGGAGCACCAAGCGGCGACCAGCATCCCTTCCAGGAAACGGTGCGGGTCGCGCTCCAAGTACCAGCGGTCCTTGAACGTGCCAGGCTCGCCTTCGTCGATGTTGACCGCCATGACGCGCGGTTCGGGCTCGGCCGCGACCAGCCGCCACTTGCGCCCCGCCGGGAAGCCGGCGCCGCCCAGTCCGCGCAGCCCGGAGTCCTCCATCATCTTGGTGATCTCTTCGCGCGTGCGCTTGCCGGCAAGGCAGTCGGCGATCAGCTTGTAGCCTCCGGCCTTGCGGTACTGCGCGTAGTCGATGTAGCTAGTTTCCGCACAGGACAGTTGCTTTCGCTCCACAGCTCGCTTCACCAGGTCCAACGTCGCGTTGGCGACCGGGTTCTGATGCACGACGACGCAGGGCGCGACCTCGCAGCGGCCGACGCACGGCGCCGGAATTACGCGCACTTCATCGCCGAATTTCAGTCCCTTGAGGAGCTCGCGGGCGCCGGCGAGCTCGCAGGCGATCGAGTCGCACACCCGCACGGTCAGCGCGGCGGGCGCGCGCTCGCCTTCCTTCACGACTTCAAAGTGATGGTAGAACGTCGCCACCTCGTAGACCTCGGTGAGCGCAAGCGACATCTCCTGTGCGAGCGCCGCGAGATGCGCGGCGCCCAAGTAGCCGTAGCGGTCGTTGATGCGGTGCAGATGCTCGATCAGGAGGTCGCGGCGGCGCGGCGCACCGACGAGCAGCTCTCGCACGTCTTGCAACGCCTTCAGATCGACGGCGCGACCCTTGAGAATCGGACGGACTCTGGTTTTCATGCCCAGCGCCTATTATCGGGCAGGGGTGCGCACGGTTTTCTTGACTGCGGTCAAGGTAGACTTTCCGGATGAAATATCGGCTGCTCGGGCGCACCGGAGTCCAGGTTTCCCAGCTTTGCTTCGGCACGATGTCCTTCGGCGGCGATGCCGATCCCCAGGAGTCGGCGCGCATGTATCGCGCCTGCCGCGATGCGGGAATCAACTTCTTCGACACCGCCGACCAGTACAACAAGGGGCGTTCGGAGGAGATCCTCGGCGAGCTCATGCGCGGCGAGCGCGAAAACCTGGTCATCGCTACCAAGTGCTTCAATCCGACCGACGCCGACATCAACGCGCGCGGATCGTCGCGCCGCCATGTCAGCCGTGCGCTCGAGGCCAGCCTGAAGCGCCTGGGTACCGACCGCATCGAGATCCTCTACCTGCACCACTATGACGCGCTTACGCCGCTCGAGGAGCAGGCGCGCGCGCTGGAAGACCTGGTGCGCGCGGGCAAGGTGCTCTACCCGGCGCTCAGCAACTTCGCCGCCTGGCAGACGCAGGCCGCGCTCGGTGTCCAGGAGCGCGGCGGCTGGGCACGCCTGCAGGCAATCCAGCCGATGTACAGCCTGGTGAAGCGCCAGGCCGAGGTCGAGCTCCTTCCCATGGCGGGCTCCAACGGGTTATCGGTATTCCCCTACAGCCCCGGCGCAGGCGGCTTGCTCTCAGGAAAATATTCGGAGAACCAGACCGGCAGACTGACCACCAACAAGATGTACCAGGCGCGCTATGGCGAGGGATGGGTACATGAGACGGCGGCGAGGTTTGCCGGTTTTTGTCGCGAAAGAAACTTGCATCCCATGAGCGCCGCCGTGGCGTGGGTCGGCTCCCATCCCGCGGTCACCGCGCCGATTATCGGCGCGCGCAGCGTGCAGCAGCTGCGCGCCTCGCTCGACTCGGTGAAGATCGACATGACGCCGGCGCTGCGCGCCGAGATCGCGGCCTTCTCGCGCACTCCGCCGCCGGCTACCGACCGTCTGGAGGAAGCCAGTAGGTGAAGAGCGGACCGCCGGCGCCATAGACCGGATCGCAGGCGGGCAGCGGCACGTCCTCGACTTTGGCCGAAGAGCCGCGGCAGGTGTCCGGATCGCTTCCCTCGGGATACGCGCCCACGATGCCGAGCGCGCCGCGCGCAGAGAGCCTTTTGTGGCGCGTTCCCGCCGGCAGGATGATCACATCCCCGGGGTTCGCCGTGAGCACGACGCCTGCATCGCCCCCGAACTGCACCGTGACCTCGCCTTCGTAGACGCCGAGCACTTCGTGGCTGTTGCTATGGAAATGGTGAAACGAAAAGACTCCGTTGCGCCACGCCGCTGGCCAGCCGTTACGGGTGAACAGCTCTTCGAAGAACTGCGCCTTCGGGTCTTCGGTAACGCGCTGGTAAACCAGTAGCGGCCACCGCGGATGCTCGAGCGAACAGACCAGAGGCTTCACTATACTCACCTCGATGCGGATCGCGCTGATCGACGCTCTGACGGTGGAGCTCTCGGCGCGCATATCTCTGCGCTCGCGAACTACGCAATCAGCGCGGGCGCCATTGGATTCTATACACCTGCTGCGCGTTCGGCGCGGAAAGTTCACCCGCGGCCGCGTGTACACTCGGCCCGCGCATGCCCGCCGCCATCGATCCCAACCGCGTGCTTTCGGTCGTCGCTGCGGTGGCGCGCGAGGCGCGGCCAAGCTTCGATACCTACATCACGCTCGACAGCTCGCTCGAGCGCGACCTAGGGCTCGACAGCCTGGCGCGCGTCGAGGTTGTGCTGCGCCTCGAGCGCGAGTTTTCGCTCAGCCTGCCGGAGCAGGCGCTCGCCTCCAGCGAAACACCGCGCGACCTTCTGCGCTTCCTGCTCGCCGGGCGGGGGCACGCACCGCAGGCGGCGGACCGCACGGTGGCGAGCCTTGCCCAGGGCGAAAGCGTGCGCCCGCCCGAGCGCGCGGAAACGCTCATCGAAGTGCTCGAGTACCACGTCGAGCGACAGCCCGACCGCCTCGGCGTATTGCTCTACGAAGGCGAAGCGCAGGCGCAGATCAGCTACCGCGATCTCTGGCAAGGCTCGCTCGGCTACGCTTCTGGGCTCGCCGCGGCTGGCCTGATGCCGGGCCAGACCGTGGCGATCATGCTGCCGACCTCGAAGGAGTACCTCTTCACGTTCTACGGCACGCTGCTCGCCGGCGGGATCCCGGTGCCGCTGTATCCGCCGGCGCGGCTCACCACGATCGAGGACCATCTCACGCGCCACGTCGGCATCCTGAAGAGCTGCGCTGCCTCGCTCATGGTGACGATCCCTGAAGCGAAGCCGATCGCATGGCTGCTACGCGCGCAGGTGGAGTCGTTGCGGGCGGTGATGGTGCCGGCGGACTTCTCCGCGGATCCTTCGTTCGTTCCGGTGAAGTCGTCTTCAGGCCAGACGGGCTTCCTGCAGTACACCTCGGGCAGCACAGGGCAGCCGAAAGGCGTCGTGCTGACGCATGCCAACCTGCTTGCCAATGTGCGCGCGATGGGCAAGGCGGTCCGGGCGACCACGGGCGACGTGTTTGTGAGCTGGCTGCCGCTGTACCACGACATGGGTCTCATCGGCGGCTGCTTCGCCACCATGTACTGGGGCTTCCCGGTGGTGCTGATGTCTCCGCTCGCCTTCCTCGCCCGGCCGAGCCAATGGCTGCGCGCGATCCATCGCCACCGCGGCACGATCTCCGGTGGGCCGAATTTTTCCTACGAGCTTTGCCTGCGGCGCATTCCGGAACACGAGTTGGAAGGCCTCGATCTGTCGTCGTGGCGTTTCGCATTCAACGGCGCCGAGCCGGTGAGCCCCGAGACGATGACCGGCTTCACCGATAAATTCTCGCGCTGGGGGTTCAGCAAAGAAGCCATGTCTCCGGTTTACGGCCTCGCCGAGTGCTCGGTCGGGCTCGCGTTCACGCCGCCCGGCACACCGTGGCAGATGGACTTGCTCGATCGCGAGCATTTCTCACGCACCGGCGAGGCGGTCGCGGCGCGCGAGGGCGATCCCGCGCCGCTCAAGGTCGTCGCATGCGGGCGCGCGATACCGGACCACGAGATGCGCGTGGTGGACGCCGCTGGGTTGGAGCTTCCGGACCGCGCCGAGGGAGCGCTGCAGTTCCGCGGCCCGTCAGCGACCAGCGGCTATTACCGCAATCCCGAGGCCGCCCGCGAGCTCTTCGACGGCGAGTGGCTTAATACCGGCGATCGCGCCTATCTTGACCAAGGCATGCTGTACCTCACCGGGCGCGAAAAGGACATCATCATCCGCGGCGGCCGCAACATCAGTCCCTACGAGCTCGAGGAAGCGGTCGGCGATATCCCCGGCGTGCGGCGCGGCTGCGTCGCGGTATTCGGCTCGCTGGACCCGGCGAGCGGCACCGAGCGCATCGTGGTGCTCGCCGAGACGCGCCAGGCGGACGCCTCGACCCGGGAAGAGGTGAAGCGCAGGATTAACGACCTCGCGCTCAACCTGATCGGCTCGCCGGTGGACGACATCGTGCTAGCGCCGCCGCACACCGTGCCGAAGACCTCGAGCGGCAAGATCCGCCGCGTCGCCGCCGCCGACTACTACAAGCGTGGCCCGCAGGCGGTGCGGCCGCAGGCAGTTTGGGTGCAGTTCGTCCGGCTCGCCGCGGCCGGTGTGGCGCCGCAGCTGCGGCGCGGCTGGCGCGTCGTGCGCGGCATGGCGTTCGCCGCCCGTGCGTATTTCGCATTCGCGGTCATAGCGCCCTTCGTGTTCGCGGCCGCCGCGACGCGTAAGGTGACTTTCGCCTGGACGGTGGGCGGGGTGATGACGCGGCTGTTCCTGCGCATGTCCGGCCTTACGGTCCTCGTACGCGGGCGCGAGAACATCCCGCCCGGGCCGGTGGTGCTGGCGCCGAACCACACGAGCTACCTCGATGCGCTCGTACTGATATCGGTGCTCGCGCCGCGCGATTACGCGTTCATTGCCAAGCGCGAGTTCCTCTCCAACCCGGTGATGCGGCTGCTGCTCCGTGGCTTCGGCTGTCTGTTCGTCGAGCGCTTCGACGTGCAGAGAAGCGCCGAGCACGCCGACGAGCTCGTCGACGCCGCGAAACGTGGCCGCTCGCTCGCGATCTTCCCGGAGGGCACGCTGCAGCGCCGGCCGGGGCTCATGCCGTTCCGCACCGGCGCGTTCCAGGTTGCGGTGCAGGCCGGGGTCCCGGTCCTGCCGGTCGCGCTGCGCGGCGTACGCTCGGTGCTGCGCGACGGGACCTGGTATGCGCGCCGCCATCCCATGGCGGTGACCTTCGGCGCCCCGATCGCGCCGGAAGGCGACGACTGGAACGCCGCCGTGCGCCTGCGCGACCGAGTGCGCGCCGAGGTGCTGAAGCACTGCGGCGAGCCGGATACCGAGGCCGTTTAGATCCTGAGCGTGCCCTCGACGCAGGTCACAGCGTGGCCGCCGATTTCTATTTGTTTCGAGCCGACTCGGACCGATACCCTGCCGTCGCGGCCGAGCTGCATTCCCTGACGCGCGACGTAAGTCGCTCCAGATCTTTCGACAAGCCCGTTTTCTCTGAGAAACACCCCAACGCTCAAATTTCCGCTGCCGCACACCGGGTCCTCGGGGATGCCGTGCGCCGGGGCGAAGGACCGCACGTGGATTTTCGAGATCGAGTCCGCGGAAGGCGCGAACACCGTTGCGCCGGTCACGTGCAGGGATTCGCTCCATGCCGCGAGCGCAGTCATGTCAGGCTTGAGCGCGGCGAGCGCGCCGGCGTCAGCCACTTCGGCGACGACCCACACAGGGCCGACGTCGATTTTCATCACCGCGCTCGCCGGCGCGAGCGGTATGGAGGGGATCTGTCTTTCCATCCGCTCGACCTTCGCGGCCGGCCCTTTCAGGAAAATGCGGCCATCGTCCTCGACCGAGAGCTCGATCATGCCCGCGCCGCATTCCTGGAGGAGCTTCTTCTTTCGAACGACAAACCCCGATTCCAGCGCGGCATGCGCCGAGCCGATCGTCGGATGCCCTGCGAACGGCAGCTCCTGCCGCGGCGTGAAGACGCGCAGGCGATAGTCGGCCGTCGGCGATTTCAGCAGGAACGTGGTTTCCGAGAGATTCGTCCAGCAGGCGATGCGCTGCATCGTCGGCGCATCCAACCCATCGGCGCCGATCACCACGGCAACCGGGTTGCCGAGGAACGGCTTGTCGGTGAAGACGTCGACCTGCGCGAACTTCACGAGTGCGAGGGCTTTACGAGTGCCAGGGTTTCACTTCAAGATTCGCAGCAGGTTGTGGTGCGCGTCGGTAAAGGTCGGAAGCTCCGGGCGATCGTCGATCTGCGCTGCGGCCTGCGCGATGCGCGGCGATTCGAGCAGCTTGCGGTTGCGGGTCACGATGATCTGGTCGGTGGACGAGTACCAGTACTCCGCGCCCTCGCCCCCTTCGGGCTCGTCGGCGACATTCACCGCTTCGAGGCCGAACTCGGAGGCGAGACGCTTCACCACCGGAAGCAGGTTGATGAAGCGGTTGGTGGCCTGGAACACGATCACGCCATCGGGCTTGACGTGCTTGAGGTAGATCGCCATCGCTTCGCGCGTCACCAGGTGCATCGGAATCGAGTCGCCGGAGAACGCATCGATGCCGAGCACGTCGTAGCCCCGGGGAAGCTCGCGCTCCAGGGACAAGCGCCCGTCGCCAAGAACGATCTCAGTCTTTGCTGAAGTATCTTGCAAGAACGTAAATTCGCGATGCGCGATGTCCACCACGCGCGGGCTGATCTCGTAGAACACCAGATGGTCGCCGGGCTTCATCCACGCCGCGATTACGCCCGCCCCGAGCCCGACCACGCCGACCAAGAGCGGTTTCCCGGGGTGCACCTCGCGCAGCGTGGCAAACACGCGACCGTAGCCCGAGCTCGGGCTGAAGTAGTCCGCGGGGGTGTTACGGAAAGAATCGCCCAGGAGCTGCCCGCCATGCATGATGCCGCCGTGGTACATCGAACGATAGGGCACCGGGAACTCGTGGTCCACCGTACGCACGACTCCGTAGAAATCGCGCCCCATCACGCGGACTCCTTCGGTGTAGTCCTGCACGCCTCGTCCGACGAGCACCGCTGTGACCACGGTCACCGCGACGCCGAGCCAGCGGATCCGCTGCACTAAAACAATGATCGAAGCGAGCGCGACGAGCGCGATGCCGAGCTCGAAGTAGCCCGCGAGCACGAGCGGCGCGACGATTGCCACCAGCACGGCGCCGAGCGCGCCGCCGAGCGAGACCATGAGGTAGAAGCGCGTGAGATGCGCCGGGTCCGGCTTCAGCCGGGCGAGCTCGCCGTGGCAAACCATGCACGCGACGAACAGGCCAGCGAGAAAAAGCGGCGCCGCCTTCTCCAGGTCAAGCGACGGAATGGCGTACGCCATCATTGGCGCGAGCACGATGAGCGCGCCGATGAACAGCGGCCGGACGTACCAGCGGGGGTGGTCGAAGGCGAGAATGAAGCTCACCAGGTACAGGGCGAGCGGCAGCACCCAGAGAAACGGCACGCTGGAGATGTTCTGGGTGATGTGGTTGCTCACGGCGAGCAGCATCACCGAGCCCATCGCGGCCAGCGCGAGCCATTCGAGCTGGGTCCTGAGGGGAAGCGCTGCGGTGGAGGCTGCTCTTGCCTCGCGCTCGAAGCCGTTCAGCGATAGCCAGGCGGTGCCGGCGCAGAGCAGCGCGAACGCCGCGAACAGGAACGACCAGCCCCAGCCGAGCGCTCTCAAATCGAACACCGGCTCCAGCAGCGCCGGGAAGCCGAGCAGAGCGAGGAGAGAAGCGAGGTTCGAAAGCGCAAAGAGCCGATAAGGCACCACGATTCGGAAGCGGCGCCAGTACCACGCCTGTAGCAGCGGCGTGGTGGTAGAAAGGAGGAAGTACGGCAACCCGATGGTCGCGCCGAGCAGGAGCAGGATGCGCACCACCGGCTGCTCGTCGCCGTGCGGCTTCCAGCCGGTGGAGGCGAGGATCGGCAGGCACAGCAGCGATGCCGCGAGCAGCACCCCATGCAGCATCGCCTGGCGGCGCGCGCCGAGGCGGCTCGTCCAGTCGGCGTACGCATAGCCGGCAAGCAGCACGCTCTGGAAGAACACGAGGCACGTGGTCCAGACCGCGGCCGAGCCGCCGAACCAGGGGAGGATCTGCTTGGCGATGATGGGCTGGACCAGAAACAGCAGGAACGACGAAAGGAATATCGTCGCCGCGTACGGCAGCGTTGCGAGCAGCGAGAGCGGGGTTGCTACGGAATGAATCTGGGCGCCCGCGTCAACGTAATACCGATTTCAAGGTCTTTCCCATCTCGGCGGGATTGCGCGTCACCTTGATCCCGCACTCTTCCATCACCGCGAGCTTCTCCTGCGCCGTGCCCTTGCCGCCCGAGATGATGGCGCCGGCGTGGCCCATACGTTTTCCCGGCGGCGCCGTGATCCCGGCGATGAAGCCGACCACCGGTTTCTTCATGTTGTGCTTGACCCATCGCGCCGCGTCCTCCTCGTCCGAGCCTCCGATCTCGCCCACCATGATGACCGCCTCGGTCGCGGGATCGTCGTTGAACATGCGAAGAACGTCGATATGCTTCAATCCGTTGACAGGATCGCCGCCGATCCCGACGCAGCTCGACTGGCCCAGGCCGAGCTCGGTGAGCTGGCCGACCGCCTCGTAAGTGAGCGTGCCCGAGCGCGACACCACGCCGACCGGGCCCTTCTTGTGGATATGTCCCGGCATGATGCCGATCTTGATCTCCTCAGGCGTGATCACGCCGGGGCAGTTGGGCCCGACGAGGAGCGTCCTCCTGCCCTTCATGCGGTGCTTGGTGCGGATCATGTCGCGCACCGGGATGCCCTCGGTAATGCAGATTACAAGGTCGAGGTCCGCGTCCACCGCCTCGTCGATCGCCGCCGCGGCGAAGGGCGGCGGCACGTAGATCACCGAGACCGTGGCCCCGGTGCGGGCTTTCGCATCCTTCACGGTGCCGAAGATCGGAATGCCCTCGAAGTCCTCGCCTGGCTTCTTCGGATTGACCCCCGCAACGAAGCAGGCCCGGCCGTTGGCGTACGCGCGGCTCGTCTGGGTGTGGAACTGGCCGGTCTTGCCGGTGATGCCCTGCGTCATCACCCGCGTGTTCCTGCCAATCAGGATGCTCATTTCTTCTTTGTCTCGGCCACGGCCTTCTTCTTCGCCGGCTGCTTCTTGATCGCTGCGACGACCTTTTTCGCCGCATCGGCCATGTTGTCAGCGGAAATGATCGGCAGGCCGGAATCTTTCAGGATCTTCTTGCCGAGGTCCTCGTTGGTGCCTTTCATGCGCACCACCAGCGGCACTTTCAGATTCACCTCGCGTGCCGCGGCCACCACGCCGGTCGCGATGGTGTCGCACTTCATGATGCCGCCGAAGATGTTGACGAGGATCGCTTTCACCTTCCGGTTCGAAAGCATGATCTTGAACGCCGCGGTGACCTTCTCCGCGGTGGCGCCACCGCCGACGTCGAGGAAGTTGGCGGGCGAGCCGCCGAACAGCTTGATCGTGTCCATCGTCGCCATGGCGAGGCCCGCGCCGTTCACCATGCATGCGATGTTGCCGTCGAGCGAGATGTAGTTGAGGTCATACTTCGACGCCTCGATCTCGAGCGGGTCCTCCTCGTCTAGGTCGCGCAGCGCGACGATGTCGGGATGGCGGAAGAGCGCGTTGTCGTCGAAGTTGATTTTTGAATCGAGCGCGACCACACGGCCGTCGCCCGCGAGGATGAGCGGGTTTACCTCCACCAGCGATGCATCGGTCTCGTCGAAGCAACGATAGAGCGCCTTGAAGATCGCGCGCGCCTGCGGCACCGAGGCCTGCGGGATGCCGATGCCGATCGCGACCTCGTCCGCATCGGCGTCGGTGAGTGCTTCCACCGGGTCGATGAACACCTTCTTGATCTTTTCCGGCGTCTTGGCCGCCACCTCCTCGATGTCCATCCCGCCCTCCGAGGACGCCATCAACACGACTTTCTGCGTGCCGCGGTCGACCACCATGCCGACGTAAAGCTCCTTACTGATGTCCGCGCCCTCCTCGATCAGCAGGCGGCGCACTTTCTGCCCCTCCGCTCCGGTCTGATGCGTAACCAGGTTCATGCCCAGAATCCTTTTCGAAAGATTCCGGACCTCGTCCAGCGACTTCGCCACTTTTACGCCGCCGCCCTTGCCGCGCCCGCCGGCATGGATCTGCGCCTTGACGACCCAGAGTTTGCCGCCCAGCTTCTTCGCCGCTTCCACCGCCTCATCGATGCTGAAGGCGGGGAAGCCGCGCGGCGTAGCGACGCCGTACTTGCGGAAGATCTCCTTCCCCTGGTACTCGTGGATCTTCATCAGGCGTGGGTCTTTTCCTTACGGTACCACTTCGGATACCAGCGCCGGACTGTCTCCGAAGTCGTATCGAGCGCGTGGCACTGGTCGAGCTGGAACGGCTTGCGGCCGTCGGGCCGCTCCTCCGGCATCTCGCCGGCAAAAGTCTGAATCGCAGCGGTGGGGAACCCTGTAAGCATCTCCGTGATATGCGTGCAGCCCTTGACATCTCCGAAGAGCCTTTTCACGTTGCGGCGGAAATCCCGCACGAGATTGAGGCCGATCAGCCGCTTGTATGCGGGCGCGATGGTTTCACAGCCACCCGGATAAGGCACGGCGTCGGAGGCGGCGACCGCGTTGAGGATGGTGAAGTGCCGGTCGATGGTGAGTCGCAGCCACATCTCGTGGATCGGCTGCCCGGCACGCCGCACGCCGGTCTTCATCGGGTTGTCGTGGCTCTTGATGTCGGTCAGGTGTCCTTCGATGTCCCAAAGGTCGTCGGCACGCCTGTAGCCTTCGTAGCGAACGCGGCGCGTGTGCCGCAGCTCGCGCTCTACGTCGGTGACCGGCAAGGGCATAAGGCGCGGATTCTAGCCGATCGACCCGCTCTTCCTAGAAAAGGTAGTATGAAACCAGGAAGGCGAGCAGCATGAGCATCATCCCGAGCGCCATGGAGCCAGACGCCCAGGTGCGCGCGAAAAGCCCCTGCGTGTCGAGAAGCGATCGAGCGGCGGCGTCAACGCGTTTCCCGATCTGCGCAAAAGCCGCCTCGCCTGCCGCAATGCCGGAGGAGAGCAAGCGTGCCGCGACATCCGCGAGACGAGGCAAGAACACCCTATACAGCCAGTCGAAGTCGAGCGTGATCGTGAGCGTGCGCTTGAGCCAGTCCAGCATGACGAAGAACGCAAGGCCAGAGAAGAGGAGAAGCTGGAGCTGCGCTACCACATGCCAGGCGGTGTAGGGCTCGTAGTCCACCGCATAGGGCAAGAGCCGGTAGAGCGGCTCATAGAAAATACCTAGGCCGATGCACAGCGCGGAGAAGAATGCCATCGCGAGGCGCATGTTCCACGGTGGCTCCAGCGGGCGCAGCCCGGAGTCTTTCTGGAAGAACACGAACCACGGGAACTTGATGCCCGCGTGCAAGAACACGCCCGCCGACGCCGCCGCGAGCAGAATCCATACAGCGAACAGGTGAGCGCCGGCCGCTGCCTGGGAGATCATCGACTTGCTCACGAAGCCGGAGGTGAGCGGAAATGAGGAGATGGAAAGTGCTCCAATGATCCCGCACGCAGTGGTGAACGGCATGCTGTGATACAGCCCGCCCAGGTCGGTGCACTTGCGGCGGCCGGTCACGAGAAGCACCGAGCCCGCCGACATGAGGAGCAGCGCCTTGTACAGGATGTGCGTGAAGGCGTGCGCGGCGGCCCCGTTCAGCGCCATCTCGCTGCCCAGGCCCACGCCGGTGACCATGAAGCCCACCTGGTTCACGATGCTGTACGCCAGGATGCGGCGCATGTCGTTCTCGAGAAGCGCGTAGACGATGCCGTAGAACACCATTGCAAGGCCGACGTAGACCAGCAGCTCCACGCCCGGGAAACCGCGCAGCAAGGCGTACACCGCCGTCTTGGTGGTGAAGGCCGAAAGGAACACCATGCCGCTCCACGAGCTTTCGGGATAAGCGTCGGGCAGCCACGCGGAGATCGGCCACGCACCCGCGTTGATAAGAAACCCGGCCAGGATCAGGCATCTCGGCAGGCTATTGAGTTCCAGCTTGACGAAGGCAAGCGCACCGGTCGAAGCGATCTCGCCGGCGATGCCCGCCATTAGCAGGACGCCGCCGAGGAGATGGATCGCGGCGTATCTCAATCCCGCGCCACGCGCGGACGACCCCGCACTCCACACCACCAGCGTGGAAGCAATTGCCATCAACTCCCAATAGATGAAGACAGTGAGCAGATCGCCTGCAAACACGACGCCGATGGCGCTGCCCGCATAGCAAAAGGCGGCTG
>DATIGN010000116.1:0-20454 GCA_035454685.1 Burkholderiales bacterium
ATCTCTACGAGGTGGCGCGCATGACGCGCGGCGGCGGCAACACTCCGGCGCAGCTCACCTACGAGCAGGAACTCGGCCTTGCGCGCGACGAGCGGCTGCTCGCGGTGTTCTGGCTGGTACTGAACGGCTGGAGCTTCGACGAGGTCCTCGAGGCGTTCGCGATCACGCGCACGGAGCTCACCGTCGCGTTCGCGCGCCTGGAGAAGCTCAGGCTGATCGAATGGGGGCCGCGCGAGCGCGCCCGACTGCTCGTGCCGCGGGATTTCGTCTGGCGCCCTGGCGGGCCGGCGAAGAAAGCCTACGCGCGCCGCGCGATGAGCGAGTTCCTGGAAGGGCGCTTCGACGAACCGCTCGAGCTGCTGCGCTTCGAGTCGCGCGAGCTGTCACCCGAATCGGCGGCGACGCTCAAGCGCAAGCTCGCCGAGCTGGTGGCGCAGTTCAACGAATGCGCCGAGGCGGACTCGGCGCTGCCGGCGAGCCGGCGCGTCGCCATGGCACTGCTCGCAGGCTGCCGGCCGTGGGAGTTCTCGGCGGTGAACGCGCTCAAGCGCCGCAAGACGGCTTAGACGGTAGGCTTCAGCTCGAAGCCCGCCGGTGGCGGTTCGCCCTCGGCCGCTTCCGAGCGCAGCGCGTCGATCCGGGCGCCCGGGGGACCGCGGCGCGCCCAATCGACCAGCGCCTCGACCGCGCCGGTCTCTCCCTGCACGAGCGCTTCCACGCTGCCGTCGCGCCGGTTGCGCACCCAGCCGCGCACGCCCCGCCGCGCCGCCTCGCTCTGCATTGCATAGCGAAAGCCCACGCCCTGGACCCGCCCGGTGATTCTCAGCCGAAGGCTCACCATCGCAAAAGAAGGTCAAACGACCGGCAGCGCTTCACACGCGCCGCGGCTCGCTGAAAGCTGACCGCAACACTCCATGGTAAGCTGAGCTTCGCAGGCAGAAGAAAAGGTACGCGCGGTAGCAACAAAGGGGAACCAAATGCGTGCTGCGTTGCTAGTGATCGCCGGTCTCGCCCTGATCGGCTACGTAGCGGTTGCGTGGGTCCTGCCGTCGAGGGCTGGCTCCGAGGTGAGGGCGGCCGCACAGGCGCTCGTGGCAGGCGCCGAGCCGGCCAAGCAGCAGGTCGCGGCGAAGGCCGAGCAATCGGGCAACCTCGCGGGTGCCGGCAACGGCGTCAAGCTGATCGAGAAAGACGATCCGAAGCACGGCAGGATGAAGTGGATCGTGGCCGAAAACGGCGCGGTTCGCGCCTGGAACGAGCAGAACGCGCTGGAAGTCACGTTCACACCATTGCTGCAAGGCGGCAAGACCAGCTGGAGCTGCAAGGGCTATCCGGTGGACGCGATGCCGGCGAGCTGCGGCGGCAGAGGCTAACGCGACGTCACCGCGGCGAGGATGCCGCGGATGATCGCGAGCGGCTCGGGCGGGCAGCCGGGAACCGCGACATCCACCGGGATCACGTTCGACACCCGGCCGCAGCTTGCGTAGCTTTCGCCGAATATCCCGCCGCTGCAGCCGCAGTCGCCGATCGCCACGACGATCTTTGGTTCGGGCGTCGCGTCGTAGGTACGCCGCAGCGCCGTCTCCATGTTGCGCGACACCGGGCCGGTCACGAGCAGCAGGTCGGCGTGCCGCGGACTCGCCACGAATCGGATGCCGAGCCGCTCGAGGTTGTAGTAGGGGCTGTTGCAGGCGTGGATTTCGAGCTCGCAGCCATTGCACGACCCGGCGTCGACATGGCGGACGGCGAGCGCGCGCCCGAAGTGCTTCAGCACCGCCTCGTTTAGACGCTGCTCGACCTGACGCAGGGAGGGATCGGCAGGCGGAGCGGGTTCGGTGACGATGCCGGTGCGGGCAATCTGCTTGAGCATGTAATACATGGCTAGAGGTCGTGACCGCTGTAGCTCAGGTTGAAGGATTTGTTGATCAGCGGGAAGTCCGGGACGATATTGCCGAGCACGGCGCGCTCGAGCACCGGCCAGTTCTGCCAGGACGGGTCGTGCGCATGCACACGGCGCAGGCTGCCGTCCGCTCCGGCCTCGATCGCAACGAACACCTCGCCGCGCCAGCCTTCGATCCAGCCGCAGCCGCGGCTGCCGGCTTGCGGGAGTTTCCACGCCGCCTGAATGCCGCCCGGCAGCAGCCGCTCGACGAGCTCCTCGATGAGCCGGATCGACTCGGCAAGCTCTTCGAAGCGCACCGTGACGCGTGCGGCGACATCGCCCCGGTTTTCGCCGGCCTTGCGCACCGCCAGCGTCTCGTATGGCGGCATGGGCAGGTCTACCCTCAAGTCGCGCGCCTGACCGCTCGCGCGCGCTGCCGGGCCTGTGAGCCCCAGGCGCGCGGCCAGCTCAGGCGGTACCCGGCCCGTCATGATGAACCGGTCCTGCACACCCGCGTGCTCTTCGTAGATGCCGCGCAGCACTTCGACCTCCGCCTTGATGTAAGCGAGCACCTCGAGTAGACCCTGCCTGTTATCCAGGTCACTCGCCACACCACCGGGAACTATGAAGTCCATGAGATAGCGGTGACCGAAGGCTTCACGATGCATGCGCAGGAGCAGCTCCTTTAGGCGCCAGAACTGAAAGAAGCCGAACGACAGCGCGACGTCGTTGCCGAGGTAGCCGAGATCCCCGAGGTGGTTCGCTACGCGCTCGAGCTCTAAAGCGATCCCGCGCAGGGCAACGGCGCGAGCCGGTGGTTCGATTCCTGCGGCCGCCTCGAGCGCCATGGCGTACGCCCAGGCATAGGCCACCGTGGAGTCGCCGCTCACGCGCCCGGCGAGGCGCGCGCCCTCGCGCGCGCCGAGCGCTTCGAAGCGCTTCTCCACGCCCTTGTGCTTGTAGCCCAGGCGCTCCTCGAGCTTGAGGATCGACTCGCCCACGATCGAGAAGCGGAAGTGGCCGGGCTCGATCGTGCCGGCGTGCACCGGGCCGACCGGGATCTCGTGCACGCCTTCGCCTTCGACGCGGACGAAAGGGTAGTGATCCGGCGCAAGCTCGTATTTCGTGGCCGGGTCGAAGTCCTTGCGCAGGGGAAAGGTTCCGGCGGGCCACGCCCCGTGACGCAGCCACTTGCGATGGTCGGCACCGCCTTCCGCGTGCACGCCGACGAGGTCGTAGGCGGCGCGCTGCATGCGGCTCGCTGCGGGAAAGATATCCGCGAGACCCGGGTAGCGGGGATGCTCGCGTGCGAGCGGCACCTTTAGCCACAGTAGCCCCTCGCGCAAGGCAAGCGCCACCTGCAGGCAAGAGCGCGTCGTCTCATCGCTCGCCCAAAGCGCGACCAGGCGCTCGCACTTCTGCGCGACGGCGCGCAGCTCGCCGGGCTGAATCTCCGCGAACCACGCGGGTAGCACGCCGGGGAGGCGGATCTCGTTCATCCGATGAACGCCGCCGCCTGGCGGTACCAGTCGACAAGGTACGGCGGGATATAGAGCCCGAGCAGCAGCACGATCGCGAGGTGCACGAAAATCGGCACTACGGCGGGCGGATGCGGCAGGCGTGCGCCGGTCGTTTCGCCGAACACCATAGGCTGGATCTTGCCGAACACCGCGGCGAACGCGACGCCGAGGGAAAGCAGCAGGAAAGGCGTCGCCCAGGAATGCTCGTGCATCGCGGTGGTGAGCACCATGAACTCGCTCGTGAACACTCCGAAGGGCGGCATGCCGAGAATCGCGAGGCTGCCGAGCGCGAGGCCCCATCCAATCACCGGGCTCCTCTGCATGAGGCCGCGAATCGACGCCATGTCCTGCGTGCCGCAGGCCTGCGAGGCATGCCCGACGGCAAAGAAGATCGCCGACTTCGTGAGCGAGTGCACCGTCATGTGCAGCAGGCCCGCGAAAGCCGCAACCGGCCCGCCCATGCCGAACGCGAACGTCATGATGCCCATGTGCTCGACCGAGGAATAGGCGAACATGCGTTTGATGTCCTTCTGCCGCGAGAGGAAGAACGCCGCCACCACCACCGAGAGCAGGCCGAAACCCATCATCAGCCCGCCAGAAAAGTTGCGCTCGAGCGCCCCGTCGACCAGAACCTTGGCGCGCACCACGGCATAGAGTGCGACGTTGAGCAGCAGCCCGGAAAGCACCGCGGAGATCGGCGTCGGGCCCTCGGCGTGCGCGTCGGGCAGCCAGTTGTGCAGCGGCACGAGCCCGACTTTCGTCCCGTAGCCGACGAGGAGGAAAACGAAAGCAAGGGACAGCACCGTGGGCTCGAGCTCGCCGCGCACCTCGTGCAGGTGCGTCCACAGAAGCGCGTTGCCGCCCGGGCCGAGCACCTTCTCGGCGGCGAAGTAGAGGAGGATGGTGCCGAACAGCGCCTGCGCGATGCCGACCGAGCAGAGGATGAAATACTTCCAGGCCGCCTCGAGGCTCGCCGGGGTGCGGTACAGCGACACGAGGAGCACCGTCGAGAGCGTGGCCGCCTCCATCGCCACCCACAGCATGCCGACGTTGTTCGAGACCAGCGTAAGGAGCATGGTAAAGGTGAAGAGCTGATACATGCTGTGGTAGAGGCGCAGCCGCGCGCCGTTCAAGCGCTTGTGCATGAGCTCGGCCCGCATGTACGGCCGCGAGAAAAGCGAGGTGGTGAAGGCGACGAAGGAAGTGAGCGCCACCAGGAACACGTTGAATGGGTCTACGAACACCTGCTCCGCGAACGCCGAGAACGGCCCGCCGGCGATGACCCGCGCGGTGAGCGCGGCGGCCGCGGCCAGCGTGGCAAGGCTCATGAGCGCGTTCGCTTCCGGCGCCCACGCGCGGTGGCCGAAGAGCGCCAGGAGCGCCGCGCCGGCCAAGGGCACGCCCAGCAGAAGCGCGATCTCCATCAATCCTCTTTGAGCCTTTCCATGTGGCGGATGTCGAGGCTGTCGAACTGCTCGCGGATGTGGAAGAAGAAGATGCCGAAGATGAAGGTGGCGACCAGCACGTCGAGCGCGACACCGAGCTCGACCACGAGCGGCATGCCGTAGGTGGCGCTGGTCGCGGCGAAGAGCAGGCCGTTCTCCATCGCGAGGAAGCCGATCACCTGCGGCACCGCCTTGCGCCGCACGATCATCATGAGGAACGAGAGCAGCACGCTCGCGAGCGCGATGCCGAGCGTCGAGCGGGTGATCGTGCTTGCCATCTCGGAGATCGGCGTCGCCAGGGCGAAGGCGAAGATCGCCAGGCCGATGCCGGCGAGCATCGTGGTCGGGATGTTGATCAGCGTCTCGATGTCCCACCGCACGTAGAGCCGGTCGATCAGCCGGTGCAGCACCCACGGTATCAGGATCACCTTCAGCACCAGGGTGAGTCCGGCGGAGAAATAGAGATGCGTCTGCCCGGTCGCATAGGCGACGACGAGCGTCGAGCCCGCAAGCGCGGCCCCCTGCCACGCGAGAAGATGGATGAGCGAGAGGATCCGGCGCTGGGCAAGCATGGCGAACGCCAGCAGCAGGAGCAGCGCCGCGAGCAGGTTGACGAGCTGGCTGACCACGGCTTAGTGGCGCACCAGAAAATGCGTCAGCATGCCCAGGACCGCGAGCAGAAACGCGGTGGACAGGAACTCCGCCACCATGAAGATGCGCATCTTGGCGAGCAGCGTCTCGATCAGCGCGAGCCCGGCGCCGGCGGCGACGAGCTTGAGCGCGAGCGCGCCGAGCGCGACCGGGATGGCCTCCCAGCTGCCCGCGGCGATTCCCCAGGGCAGGAAGAGCGCGAAGCCGATCGTCATGTAGGCGACGAGCTTGATCGCGGCGGCCCATTCCATGAGCGCCAGGTGGCGCGCGGAGTATTCAAGGATCTGGGCCTCGTGCAGCATGGTGAGCTCGAGGTGGGTGGTCGGATTGTCGACCGGCACGCGTGCGTTCTCGGCGAGCAGCACCATCAGGAAGGCGACCGCGGCGAAGGCGAGGCTCGGATAGATGGCGAACTCCCGGTGCGCGAGGGTGTCCACGATGGTCGGCAGTTGTGTCGAGCCCGAGATGAAGGCCGCGGTGAAGAGCGTCATCAGCATCGCCGGCTCGGCGAGAAACCCCACCAGCATCTCGCGCCGGGCGCCGAGCCCGCCGAACGAGGTGCCGGTGTCCATCGCCGCTAACGCCGCGAACACGCGCGCGGTCGCGAACAGCCCGACGAGCGCGATGATGTCCGCCGCCGGCGCGAACGGCAGGTCGGTCGCGAGCACCGGCACGATCCCGGCGGCGAGCGCCATGCAGCCGAACAGCACATATGGCGTGATGCGAAACACGGGCGAAGCCGTGTTCGCGATGATCGCGTCCTTGTGAAAGAGCTTGGCGAGCGTGTAGTAGGGCAGCAGGATGCTCGGCGCCGAGCGGTTCTGCAGCCAAGCCCGGCAGATGTTCACCCATCCGAGCACCAGCGGAGCCGCGAGCACCACCAGAGCCGATTGCAGCAGTTGCAGCCCGACGTTCATCGCACGAACACGAGGAGCGCGATCAGCGTGAGGAAGCTGTACAGCAGGTAAGTGCTGATGCGGCCGCGCTGCAGCCGCCCGATCTTCGCCGACACGAACTCGACCGCGCGCGCGACCGGCAGGTACAGCCAGGGCCAGTGCCGGTCCTCGACTTTCATCGCATACTTCGGCGCCGGGTCCTCGGGGCCTGGGACGCTGCGCTTCATGAGGTAGAGCGGCCCGAACACCAGGCTGATCGGCTGTCCGAACGCGTCGGCCGTGTCCTGCATGCGGGGCGTCTGCTCTGGAAAGCCGCAGTCCCACGGGTCGGCGCGCCGCACGCGGCCGTGGTAGAAGACGCGCACCAGCCGCACGGTAAGGAGCACCACGGCGAGCACCACCACGAAGAAGATGAGCGGGCTATAGCTCGCCTCGGCGGGATGCGTCGGCACGAGCCACACCCAGCCCGATTGCAGCGCCTCGGCCGACAGGCTGTGGCCGGTGAGCGAAGCGCCGACCTGGTTCAGCATCTGCAGCATTGCCGCGGGGAAGAGGCCGAGCACCAGGCAGGCGGCGCTGAGCCACGCCAGGCCCAGGCGCTCGCCCGCCCCGGCGTCCCCGGAAGCCTTGGCCTTGCCGCGCGGCTGCCCGAGGAACGCCACGCCGTAGACCTTGACGAAGCACATCGCCGTAAGGGCCCCGGCGAGCGCGAGCGTTGCCGCGAAGAGCGGCAGGAGGCTGCGCACGACGCCGTGCTCGAGAAGCGGCGCCTGCAGCGCGGCCTGGAAGGTGAGCCATTCCGAGACGAAGCCGTTCAGCGGGGGCAGCGCCGAGATCGCAAGCGCGCCGACGAGAAAATGGAATGCGGTGGCCGGCATGCTGCGGGCGAGACCGCCCATGTGGTTGAGGTCGCGCAGCCCGGTCGCGTGCAGGATCGAGCCCGCACCGAGGAAGAGCAGCCCTTTGAATACCGCATGGTTGAGCGTGTGATAGAGGGCCGCGACCAGCCCGAGCGCGCCCGCCTCGGTGTGGCCGAAGCCAAAGAACACCAGCGACATCCCCAGGCCGAGCAGGATGATGCCGATGTTCTCCACCGAGTGGTACGCGAGCAGCCGCTTGAGGTCGTGCTGCATCAGGGCGAACAGCACCCCGAAAAGCATGGTGCCGGCGCCGACCAGCAACACGGCGATGCCCCACTGCCAGTACACGCCGCCGATGAGGTCGTAAGCGACGCGCACGAGGCCGTAGATCGCGGTCTTGATCATGACGCCGCTCATCAATGCGGAGACCGGCGAGGGCGCAGCCGGATGCGCCTCCGGCAACCAGGCGTGCAAGGGGATCACGCCGGCTTTGGCGCCAAAGCCCAAGAATGCGAGCGCGAACGCGACGTGCGCCCAGAACGGGGTCAGCTCGGAGGTGCGCAGCGCGGCGAAGCTGTAGTTCCCGTGGCCGCCGTGCAGCAGTCCGAAGCACAACAGGATGGCGATCGCGCCGATGTGCGCGATCAGCAGGTAGAGGAACCCGGCGCTTCGGATTGCCGGGACGCGGTGGTCGGTCGTGACCAGAAAGTACGAGGCGAGCGCCATCGTTTCCCACGCCACCATGAAGAGATACGCGTCGTCGGCGAGGATGACGAACGCCATCGCGGCGAGGAACACGTGGTACTGCAGGCAGATGAGCCTGAGCCGGCCGGCGCTCTCGTCGCGAAAGTAGCCGCTGGCGTAGACGGAGATGCCCGCGCCCACGCCGCCGAGCAAGAGCAGGAAGAACGCAGCGAGCGGGTCGAGGCGCAGGTGAAACGGCAGGTCCGGCAGGCCGAGCGGCAGCACTAGGGTTGCCGGCGGCAGCCACGCTGCGCGCGCGCCGAGCGCAGCGAGCGCGAGGCCCACCGCCGCGCCGAGCGGGAACAGCCAGCGCCGCGCGAGCGCCGCGTTGCCGGCCGGAATCAGGCCGGCGAGCCCGATGGCGAGCCAGGCGAACGCGGCGAGCACCGACCCTGTGAGCATCTGATGTAAATTATATTATCATTAGCATCACATCATGACGATCGAGCGCCGGACCGCGCGCCTCACGCTCCTCGTCGACCCGCGCAAGAAGGCGGTGTTCGAGCGGCTATGCGCCGAGGAAGATCAGACGCCGTCGCAGGTGGTGCGACGGCTGATTCGCGAGTACATCGAGAAGCGCCTCGGCCGCCCGTGGCTGCCGAAGGGCTGAGCGCTATTTTTTTCTGAGGATCGCGCCGGCGACCACGAGCCCGGCAAGCGCTGCGCCGCCGACGAGCAGCCAGTCGCGCCGGCGCCAGGCGGCGCGCGGCGTGCGCGGCGCGGCATCGGCCGCAGGCGACGCACTTACCGGCGCGGTGGTCGCGCCGGTGAGCGCCGCGAGCCGCTGCGTCGCCTCGTGCGAATCGAACGAGTGCGACACGCCGCGCGCGACCGGCGCTGCGGCGTCCTGACTGGTCTTGTCCGGAGCGTGGTCCATCTGCCGCGAGCGCGTCACCGACTGGCCGAGCACCGCGGTGGTAGCGCGCGTGTCGAGCAGCTCGGGTTGCGTCCCGCTCGCGAGGCCAGACGGCCGCCCGGCCTGCGTCGCGGTCGCCGGAGCGCTCAGCGCGCGCTCGCAGTCGCGCAGGTCTTTCGCCACCTCGCGCGCGTCCTGGTAGCGCTCTTCCAGCGGCTTCGACAGCATCTTGGCAACTACAAAGTCGAGCATCTCCGGCACGTGCCGGTTCACCTCGCTCGGCGCGGGCGGCGCGAAATTCACGATCTGGTACATCAGCGCGGTGACGTTCTCGCCCGCGAAGGGCGCCGCGCCGGCCAGCATCTCGTAGAGGATCACGCCGAGCGAGAAGATGTCGGAGCGGTGGTCGGCGCGCTTGCCGATCACCTGCTCGGGCGACATGTACTTCGGCGAGCCGAGCATCACGCCGGTCTGGGTAAGGTCAGCGGAGGCCCGCATGCGCGCGATTCCAAAATCGGTGATCTTCACCGGTCCATCGGACACCACCATGATGTTGGCCGGCTTGATGTCGCGGTGCACGACTCCCCGCTGGTGGGCGTAGCCCAGACCTTCGGCGACCTGCGCCGCGATCGAGATCGCCTGGCTCACGCCCATCGGCTGGCCCTCGACGAGGAGGCTACGCAGCTCGACGCCTTGGATGTACTCCATCGCCATGAACACCACGTCGCCGGCCTTGCCGGCGTCGTAGACGGTGACGATGTTCGGGTGGTTGAGCGCGCCCGCAGCGCGCGCCTCCTGGTAGAACCTCGCCTCGTACTTGTCGGCGTGATCCTTCTCCATCGCCATGTTGACGGTCTTGACCGCGACGGTTCGCTGCAATACGGAGTCGGTCGCCTTGAACACCACCCCCATGGCGCCGCGCCCGATCTCCGAATCGATGATGTAGCGGCCGAGCTGCGGTTGCTCCATTGCCCCGCAGTCTACCGGCCTTTCAACGCGCTCTACTTGCCGGCTCTCAGTGAGCGGAAGATCGGTCCCCAGACCGGGTGCCCGGCTTCGGCCGGCGCGAGGTCGAGCGCCGGGTCTGCCGCGAGCGCCTTGCGGAATTCGTCGCGGCATTCCCGCTCGCGGCTCCACGAGCAGTGAATGAACGCGAGGTGCTTGTGCGCGTTGGCGCGCTGCTTGTCCGGCACGCCGAGGTCGATTGCTTCCTGCAGCTTCTTGGCCGATTCCTCGTAGTAGCCGTCCTCGTAGTGCTTGAGCGCCGCGCCGAGCGCAGAGGTGCCGCCGAACGCCGGAGCGCCGCTCACCGCCTTGAAGGTCGGCCCCCAGACCGGGTGCCCGACCTCGGCCGCGTCGAGCTTCATCGCCGGATTTGCTGCCAGTGCACGGCGGAACTCTTCCCGACACGCGCGCTCGCGGCCGGCGGTGCAGTGGATGAAGGCGAGATGCTTGTGCGTGGTGGCGCGGTCTTTCGTACTAAGTTTCATCCCGAGCGCGCTCGAAAGCGTCTTCGCCGCGGCTTCATGATTTCCAGAATCGAATTGACGCAATCCCGCGATCATCTTGACGTGCGCCTTGGTCGTGTCGACCAGCTCGCCGAACTGCGCGCAGCCGGTGCAGGCGGCGACCAGAACGAGCGCGCGCGCGCGGCGCATCAGCGGAAGCGGTACTGGATCCTTACTGCTTCGCCGGGCTTGACTTCGACCCGCGCGACGTGCGCGGGGAAGGTGGAGTTGCGGATCTCCACCGTGTGGCTCCCGGGCGGAAGGTCGAGCACGCGCAGCGGCGGGCTGAGGCCACGGCTCTTGCCGTCGACGAGCACCTCGCCCCACGGTGCGACCGCGAGTTCGACGCGGCCCGCGGGCTGCGGCTTTTCGGCCGGCTTGCTCTCCGCGCGCACCATGACCAGCTTCTTCTTCCTCTCCATGACCGCGGCGCCGCCGGCGGCGGGCGCGGGTGATTTGGCGGCCGGGGCGGGATCAGCTGCGGCGACCGGAGCGGGAGGCGGGGGTGCGGCCGGCGGCAGTGCCGGCGCGCGTTCCACCGCCGGCTTGGTCAGCGCCGCGGCCGGCTTCGACGCGCTCGCCTTGGCGGGAGACTCTTCGGGCAACATGGCGCGCGCGCCGACCCCGCTCGCCACGATGAACATGAAGAGAACCGGCGCCACCACCAGCGAAGTGCGCCGCAAGCCGAGCAGGCCGGTACCCACGAGCCAGCCGGCCGCGCCAGACGGCCCGCGTGCGCTGCTGCGGGCGTGCGCTTCGTCCACGCGCCGCGGACTCGGCGTGGCGCCGACCACGGCGTATACCTCGTGCGCGCGCACATGCTTGTCGGTGCGTGAGCCCTCGTGGCGGAAAAGATTGGCGTAGTCGCGCGACAGGCACGACACCACCTCGTAGAACGAGCGCGACACGAGGAGCTGCCCGGGACGGGAAAAGCTCATGACGCGCTGGGCGACGTTGATCCCGTCGCCGATGATGTTCATCTGCCCGTTAAGGTCTTTCACCATCCGCACCGGGCCGAGATTGACGCCCAGGCGCACCGGCACCTTCGCCGACAGGTCGCGCATCGCCATCGAGGCGAGCAGCGCGTCCTCCGGGTCGCCCATAAAGGTAATCGCCGCGCCGTCGCCGGTATCGAGAATCACGCGGTCGCGCGCCGCGACCTGCTCCAGCGCCACCGCGAGGGCCTGGTTGAAGGCCTGCTTCAGCTGCAGCTGCTCGGCGACCGGCTTTTGTGAATAGTCGGCGATGTCCAGAAACAGGACGCTGCAGACGAGCGTGCGGCCGGCGCTCTCCAAAGCCAATCTCCCCTAAGCGGCTGTCGGGCCGTGACGGTTCATTTTACGCGCATGCCCGGCCGGGCCCCGGCATCGGGCGAGACGAGGAAAATCCCCGGCCCGTCTCCGGACGCGGCGAGCACCATGCCTTCGGAGATGCCGAACTTCATCTTGCGCGGAGCGAGGTTCGCGACCAGCACTGCGAGCCGCCCTTCAAGTTTGTCGGGCGCGTAGTCGGCCTTGATCCCGGCGAACACCGTGCGCGTCGCATCGCCGAGGTCGAGCGTCAGCTTCACCAGCTTGTCGGCGCCTTCCACCTGTTCGGCGCGCGCGATGCGCGCCACGCGCAGGTCGAGCCGGTTGAATTCCTCGATCGTGATTTCCTCGCCCATGGCGTGCTCTTTCGCGGCGTGCTGCTGCTTTTCGGCGTGACGCTGCGGCGCAGCGGGCTGTGGCACCGACTGCGCGCTGAACAACTTGTCCAGCTGCCCGGGCTCAACGCGCGACATCAAGTGTTGATATGGCCTGATCTGGTGACCCTCCGGAAGCAGCTTGCCCGAATCTGACCACGTCAGGGCGCTTACACCCAGGAACTTCTCAACTTCCTGTGCCAGAGTTGGCAGAACCGGCTTCAAAAAGATTGTCAGCAAACGGAACATGTTGATCGCATCCGAGCATACGCGATGCAGCTCGAGCTCGCCGGAGGCCGACTTGGCGAGCTCCCAGGGCTTGTGCTGATCGACATATTGGTTGGCGAGATCCGCCAGCGCCATCACGCTCTTGAGCGCCTTGCCGAGCTCCCTCGCCTCATAGTCCTCGGCGATCTGGCTTCCGTGCTCGAGAATCGCGCGCGTCGTGCCCGCCGCCCGGCACTCGGCCAGCCGCCCGCCGAAGCGCCGCATAAGGAAGGGCGCGCAGCGGCTGGCGATGTTGATGTACTTGCCGACGAGATCGCTGTTCACCCGGGCGAGAAAGTCGTCCGGGTTGAAGTCGAGGTCCTCGACGTTGGCGTTCAGCTTGGCGGCGATGTAGTAGCGCAGCCACTCGGCATTCATGCCGAGCTGGAGGTAGCGCAGCGGATCGATACCGGTGCCGCGCGACTTGGACATCTTGTCCCCCGACACGGTGATGAAGCCGTGCACATACACGTGGTCGGGCACCTTGTAGGGCCGGCCGGCGAATTGCAGCATCGCAGGCCAGAACAGCGTATGGAAGTAGATGATGTCCTTGCCGATGAAGTGGATCTGCTCGGTTTTCGAATCCTCGAGGAATTGGAAGAACGAGCGGTTTTCGCCTTTGACCTTCGCTCTTCCGCTGCAAAAGTAGTTCTTCAGCGAGGCGAGATAGCCGATCGGCGCGTCGAGCCAGACGTAGAGGTACTTCTCTTCCCGGAGGTCCGGGATGCGAATGCCGAAATAGGGTGGGTCGCGCGAAATGTCCCAGTCGGCGAGCGCCTTGTCTGCAGTGCCCTCGAGCCACTCCTTCGCCTTGTTGACCACCTGCGGCTGCAGCCGGCCGGGCTCCTCCAGCCAGCCCTTGAGGAAGGACTTGCATCTGGGGTCGGAGAGACGGAAAAAATGGTGCTCCGAGCTCTTCAGCACTGGCGCCGCGCCCGAGAGCGCGGAATACGGGTTCTTGAGCTCGGTCGCGGCATACACACTGCTGCAGTTCTCGCACGCGTCGCCGTACTGATCCCGCGCGCCGCAATTCGGGCAATCGCCCTTGATGTAGCGATCGGCGAGGAACATGCGCTTGACCGGGTCGAAAAATTGCTCGACCGGCTTGGAATACACGAGGCCGGCGGCTTTGAGCCTGCGGTAGATGTCCTGGGAGAGCTCGGTGTTCTCCGGCGAATGCGTGGAATGCCAGTTGTCGAAACCGATGTGAAAGCCTTGGAGGTACGCCGCCCTGCCGCTCTGGATCATGGCGACGAACTCCTCGGGCGTCTTGCCGGCCTTCTCGGCGGCGAGCATGATCGGCGCGCCGTGCGCGTCGTCGGCGCCCACGAAATGCACCAGGTGGCCTTGCATGCGCTGGAACCGCACCCAGATATCGGCCTGGATGTACTCCATGATATGGCCGATGTGGAACGGGCCGTTCGCATACGGCAACGCGGTGGTGACGAAGAGCTGGCGTGGGGCCATGAGGGAGGGCGATTTTAGCTTACACTTCAAGCATGTCCGTCACTGAAGCGAGCGTCCAGGCGGCGCTTTCCAAGCTCGTCGATCCGAACACCGGCAGGGACTACGTAAGCACGCGCGCGGCGCGCAACATCAAGGTTTCCGGCGACGACGTATCGCTCGAAATCGAGCTCGGCTATCCCGGGAAGAGCCAGCACGAGCCGATCCGCCGCGAGGTGGTCCAGGCGCTGAAAGCGGCCAGCGCGGGAAACGTGACCGTGAAAGTGTCGTCCCGGGTGGTGCCGCACGCCGTGCAGCGCGGCGTGAAGCTCGTGCCCGGGATAAAGAACATCATTGCGGTCGCCTCCGGCAAGGGCGGGGTCGGGAAGTCCACCACCGCAGTCAACCTTGCGCTTGCGCTCGCCGCGGAAGGCGCGGCGGTGGGCGTGCTCGACGCCGACATCTACGGTCCGTCGCAGCCCATGATGCTCGGCATCGCCGGGCGCCCGGAGTCGCACGACGGCAAGCATCTCGAGCCCATGGCGGGGCACGGTTTGCAGGCGATCTCGATCGGATTCCTGATCGACATCGACACGCCCATGGTGTGGCGCGGCCCGATGGTGACTCAAGCGCTCGAGCAGCTCCTCAAGGATACGCGCTGGCGGGACCTCGACTACCTCGTCGTCGACCTGCCGCCGGGGACCGGGGATATCCAGCTCACGCTTGCCCAGAAAGTGCCCGTCACCGGCGCGGTGATCGTCACCACGCCGCAGGACATCGCCCTTATCGACGCGCGCAAAGGCCTCAAGATGTTCGAAAAGGTCGGCATCCCGATCCTCGGCGTGGTGGAGAACATGTCGTTCCATGTGTGCCCGAAATGCGGCCACCAGAGCCATATCTTCGGCTCCGGCGGCGCGGAGAAGATGTCGCGCGATTACGCCACCGAGCTCCTCGGGCAACTGCCGCTCGACGAGGCGATCCGCAGCCAGGCCGATTCGGGAAAGCCGACCGTCGTTTCGGACCCCGACGGGCCGCTTGCGGCGATCTACAAGAAGATCGCCCGGCGCTGCGCGGTGAAGATCGCGGACCTGCAGCGCGACATGACCTCCAAGTTTCCAAACATCGTCGTCCAGAACACCTGATTCAAGCGGGGCTCCTACCGCCCCTAGGTCGGGACCTCGCCGAGCACCGTGCAGCGCCGGATGACGCGCGCTTGTGTCGCGGCGTCGTAGGCGGTCGCTCGATGCAGCACGCAGCGATTGTCCCAGACGAGGAGTTCGCGCGGCCTCCAGCGGTGCTCGTAGGTAAGGTCCGGATGGATAGCGAGGGCGTTCAACTCCTCTATCAAGGCGCGCCCCTCGTCGTAAGGCATGCCGACGACGTACTCGGCGTGATCGCCGAGGTACAGGCACTTGCGGCCGGTCTCCGGATGGGTGCGCACGATCGGGTGATCCACCGGCGGCTGCGCGCGCCGCTGCGCCTCGGTCAGCGGATCCTCGCCATGGCGCCGATTGCGCGAAAAATTCAGGTTGTGCACGGCACGCAGATTGGCGATGCGCGCCTTCCAAGTGGCGTCGAGGCGCTCATAGGCGCCGTACATTTCGCAGAAATGCGTCTCGCCGCCGCGCTCGGGCATCACCTCGCCGTAGATGATGGTGGCCTGGCCGGTCACGCGTTGCCAGGAGCCGTCGGTGTGCCAGGCGAGAGTGCCCTTGTCCGGGTGGCGCCCGCTTGGCCTGCCGTGCTCGTCGAGGTTCGACAGGCGGTAGAGCTCGGGATAGCCATCGGCGTGATACTGGTTCATCACGTGGATCTGGAGCTCGCCAAAGCGCCGGCCGAACGCCACCTGACGCGCCGGGGAAAGGTCCTGCGGCGGGAAGAGCAGGACCTGATAGCGCAAGAAAGCGCGGTACAAAGCGCCAAAGAGCTCCTCTGAGATGTCCCGCGTCAGATCGACGCCCGATATCCCGGCGCCCAGATGGGGGGACAGCGGCCGCACGGAGAAGGGCGAGGACATAAAATCAAGTCTAGTCCAGCGGAGAAATAATGGCCCTCAAATCAGATCAATGGATCCGTCGCATGGCGCTAGAGCGGCGGATGATCGAGCCGTTCGAAGCCGGGCAGGTGAAGGAAGTTGCCGGAAGGAAGGTCGTGTCCTACGGCACTTCCAGCTACGGCTACGACATCCGTTGCTCGACCGAATTCAAGATCTTCACCAACATCAACTCGACCATCGTCGACCCGAAGAACTTCGACGAGAAGAACTTCGTGGACTACCGGGGCGAGGTATGCATCATCCCGCCGAACTCCTTTGCGCTGGCGCGCACGGTGGAGTACTTCCGGATCCCGCGCAACGTGCTCACGATCTGTCTGGGCAAATCCACCTACGCGCGCTGCGGCATCATCGTCAACGTGACGCCGCTCGAGCCCGAGTGGGAGGGGCACGTGACGCTTGAGTTCTCGAACACGACGCCGCTGCCCGCGCGCGTCTACGCCAACGAGGGCGTGGCGCAAGTCATCTTCCTGGAGTCGGACGAGGTCTGCGAGACGTCCTACCGCGAGCGCGGTGGCAAGTACCAGGGACAGAAAGGCGTCACGCTTCCGCGCATCTAGCGCCGCCGCGAACGGCCTGAAAAAACTTGCCGAAACCCTTGACATGCGGGGTCATGTCCCTATACTCCGCTCAAGTTTTTTTCTTATTGGATTCAGCGAGGAGAAGGAGTTCGTGATGTTCGCCGTCCACGTTTGCGTCCGGGATATTCCCGAAACTTAGTGCTGGACCGTCACGAGGAGATACTTTGATGGGGGAACGCAGTAGCATCACGCGCACGAGACAATCCGCCGCAGCACTCAAGCAGCCGTCGCAGGAAGCACTTTTCGATACGCACACCGAAGTCAGCCTCGACTTCGAAGTCGTGCGCGAGGCAGCACGTCAGAGCTATACCCAGCCTTTCCTGATCCTCGACACCGCAATCGTGCGGAACAAGATCCGGCGCTTTCGCGCGGCCATGCCACGCGTGCGCCCGCACTACGCGGTCAAGGCGAACCCGGACCGGCGTGTGCTCAAGGTGCTGGTCCAGGAAGGCGCGGGCTTCGAGATCGCCTCGACCGCCGAGCTCGATCTGCTGCTCCCCCTCGGCGTGCCGGCCGCGGAGATCTTCTTCTCCAACCCGATGAAGTCGCGCGACGCGATCGCTTACGCGGCGGCCAAAGGCGTGCAGTGGTACGTCATCGACAGCATTGAAGAGCTGCGCCGCGTGCACGAGATCAAGCCCGACGCAAAGCAGTACCTGCGGATCGCCACGCCCAACATTGGCGCCGACTGGCCGCTCTCTGGCAAGTTCGGCTGCGGCGTCGCCGACGCGCGCGAGATCATCGCCGCGGCGGCGAAGCTAGGCGCTGACCTCGCGGGGGTGACCTTCCACGTCGGCTCGCAATGCCGCAACCCGGAAAACTGGCGGGTTGCGCTCGAGAAGTCCAGGGTCCTGTTTGACGTAATGGCGAAGGCGGGCCTAAAGCCGCGCCTTCTCAACATCGGCGGCGGCTTTCCGGTCCGTCACGTCAAGCCGATTCCCTCGATCGAGGTCATCGGGGAGGTGGTGAACGAGGCGCTGAAGGCCTTTCCGGAGGAAGTCCAGGTAATCGCCGAGCCGGGGCGCTACCTGGTGTCCGATGCCGGTTATTTCGTCTGCCGCGTGCTCGGCACCGCGATGCGCGCCGGCAAGCGCTGGATGCACTGGGACGCGGGCCTGTTCGGCGGCGTGATCGAGTCGAGCGAGGGCCTGCGCTACCGCGTGCGCACCGACCGCTCCGGCCCCGATGTCGCGTGGACCGTCGGCGGCCCTACGTGCGACTCGGTAGACGTCGTGATGCGCGACGAGCCGCTGCCCTCGGACCTGCAGGAAGGCGATTTCATCTACATCCAGAACGCCGGCGCCTACACCACGGCCTATGCGAGCCAGTTCAACGGCTTTCCGCTGCCGGAGGTGCGGGTGTTCGAGAGCGGAAGCTAAGCTTCTCTTTCGTACAGGACGTAGTCGAAGCGCGTGCCGTCCGCCGCGGCATGCGTTTCGCGCTGCGTTTCACGCCATTGCGAGCGGTCCCACTGGGGGAACAAGGTGTCGCCCTGGTAGTCGCGGTGGATCTCTGTAAGGACTAGCCCCGCCGCGATCGGAAGCGCCTCGCGGAACAGGCGCGTCCCGCCGATCACGAAGGCGACCGGCTCGCCGAGACACATGGCGAGCGCAGCTTCAAGCGAACTGGCGACCGCGGCGCCCGGCGCCTCATATCCCGCTGTCCTGGTGACGACGATGTTTTCCCGTTGGGGAAGGGGAGCTTTCAGCGATTCCCAGGTGCGCCGTCCCATCACGACCGGGTGGCCCAGCGTCAGGCGCTTGAAATGCTGCAAATCCTCCGGGATGTGCCACGGTAGCTTGCCGCCAGCACCTATGATTCCATTGGCGGCAACTGCCGCGACCAGGTAGACCCGGGGCCCGGCGCTCTGTGACATTGGTCCTCGCTCGCGGCAGAATTGGCCGAAAGTATAAGGACATGGCATACCCGCGATCGTTTCTAGGCCTGTGCCTGGCGAGCTTCGTCCTCGTCGCGGTGCCGCTGGTGGCCGCGCTCGCGTATTCCGCGTGGCACAGCGAGCGCCTCGCGGAGCGCAGCCGTAGCGCGGTGTTCAACGCTTCGCAAGCCGCGCGCGCGAGCCGCACGCTCGTCAACCGCATCAGCTCGCTCGAGCGTCTGGCGACGCTCAACACACCGGGGCTCGACGCCGACCTCGGCCGGGTGCACGCGAGCTTCCGCCAGGTCGCGCACGAGCTGCTGCAGCTCCCGCTCGAGGAGGACCAGCGCGCCGCGCTGCGGATCACCATGGACCGGGAACAGGGCCTCTATGAGCTGCTCACGGCGCCTAAGCGTCCCGACCGCCGCCTCGCCGCCGCGCTCGCTGCCGACCTCGCCGAGAACGCGTCTGAAGTGCTCGCCATCAGCACGCGGCTCGCCGACCGAGAGATGATGCGGCTGCGCGCGGACGCCGAGTCGGTGCAGCGCCAGCTCGTGCTCCTCGTCGTCTTCAGCACCGCGGTCGCGCTCGGTCTGGCGCTCGCGCTCACACGCCATATCGCGCGTCCGATCGCCGAGCTCGACGGCGCCATCCGCCAGCTCGGCAGCGCCGACTTCGAGCGGCCGATCGCGGTGCGCGGCCCCGAGGATCTGAAGACCCTCGGCGAACGACTCGATTGGCTGCGCCGCAGGCTGGTCGAGGTCGAGGTCGAGAAGAACCGCTTCCTGAGGCATCTCTCGCACGAGCTCAAGACGCCCCTTACGGCGCTGCGGGAGGGCGCCGAGCTTCTGCACGACGAGGTCGGGGGCAAGCTCTCGGATTCCCAGCGCCGCGTGGTGGTGATCATGAAGGACAACAGCATCAAGCTGCAGCGGCTTATCGAGGAGCTACTCGACTACCAGCGCGCGGTGCACGCGGCCGCGGCGCTCGAACCTCGCAAGCTTGCGCTCGATGCCCTGGTGCGCGACGTGGCAAGTTCGCACGAGCTTGCGGCGCAGGCCAAAGGCCTTCATCTTCATATAGCCGTCGACGCCCAAGCGGCGACCGTAGTCGCCGACCCGGAGAAGCTGCGCTCAGTGGTCGACAACCTGATCGGCAACGCGGTGAAGTTCACCCCTTCGGGGGGCAGCGTCTCCGTGCTCGCGCGCTCGAGCGGCGACGAAGCGCTGATCGACGTCATCGATTCGGGCCCCGGCGTCCCGGCCGAGGAACGCGACTCGATCTTCGACTCTTTCTTCCGGGGCCGCGCCAAGGCGAGCGCTCGCGTGGAAGGCAGCGGCCTCGGACTCGCCATCGCGCGCGAGTTCGTCGAAGCCCATGGAGGTAGCATCAGCGTGCTCGCCGAGGACCGCGGCGCGCATTTCCGCGTCGTGCTTCCCCGCCGCAAGGCCGCATGAGAGCGGCGCTGCCCGCCCTGCTCCTCGCCGTTGCCGGATGTTCGGCAGTACAGCCCTTCGTCAACCCCGTGGATGCGATCGTCGCCGAGGCCATGGCCGCGGCGCGCGCGCCTGCCGCCGAACACGCAGCCGCGCTCGCTCGGGCGGAGAAGGAGGTGACGAATACGGGCGGCGGGACTCCCGCCGCCCGGCTGCGGCTCGCCACGCTGCTCGCCACCCTGCCGCCGCCGCTGCGCGATGATGCGCGTGCGGCCGAGCTCCTTGCTCCCCTGGCCGATTCGAACGCCACGGACATCGGCCGCTTCGCCGCGCTCCTCGCCACGCAGATCAGCGAGCGCCAGCGCGCGCTGCGCGAGCTGGAGCGGGTCTCGCGCGAAGCCGAGCGCGCGGCGCGCGAGCGCGAACGAATCGACAAGGAGCGCGCGCAAGCCGACAAGGAGCGCGCGCAAGCCGACAAGGAGCGCGACAAGCGCGAGGAGGGGCTGAAGCAGCAATTGGAGGCCCTGCGCGCCATAGAACGCGGCATACTGGAGCGGGAGGAAAACATGCGCAGGAAGCAGAAATGACTCCGACGACGCGCGCTCGCGGACCCGTTCTACTGGTGGACGATGACAAGGACCTGCTGCAGCTGATTGCGATGCGGCTGACGGCGTCGGGGTACGCGGTGACGGCGGTGGAGTCAGGGGAGGCGGCGTTGGCGTCGCTGGCGGTGGCGCGCCCGCAGGTGGTGG
>DATIGN010000117.1:0-10983 GCA_035454685.1 Burkholderiales bacterium
GGCGCGCAGGCGCTGGATGCAGGCGAAGATCTCGGCCACCAGGCGGGGCGCGAGTCCCATGCTCGGCTCGTCCAGGAGCAGCAGGCGCGGCTGCGCCATCAGGGCGCGGCCGATCGCCAGCATCTGCTGCTGGCCGCCGGAGAGGGTGCCCGCGGCCTGCGCGCGGCGCTCGGCGAGCGCGGGAAACAGTCCGTACACGCGCTCCAGCGAGCGCGCGGTGTCGGCGCGCCCGCGGCGGTAGGCGCCCAGGCGCAGGTTGTCGTCGACCGAGAGCGGGCCGAATACCTGGCGCCCTTCGGGACATTGGATCATCCCGAGGCCAACGCGCTTTTCCGCCGAAGCAGAATCGAGCGCTTTTTGGTCGAAAAGCACCGAGCCGAGCGATGGCAGGACCCCGGACAACGCCCGCAGCAAGGTCGTCTTGCCGGCGCCGTTGGCGCCGACCAGCGCCACCAGCTCGCCGCGGCGCACGCCCAGGTCGATGCCGTGCAGCGCGGGGATGCGGCCGTAGCCGGCGCGAAGGCCCTTTACGACGAGCACGCTTCGGCTCCCAGGTAAGCCTCGATCACGCGTGGCTCGCGGCTCACCGCGGCGGGCTCGCCCTCGGCGAGCTTGCGGCCGTAGTCGAGCACCATGACGTGGTGCGACACCTCCATCACGAGCTTCATGTTGTGCTCGACGAGCACCACGGTGACACCGCGCGCGGCGGTGTGTCGGATGAGCTCGTCGATCTCGCGCGTCTCGCTAGGGTTCAACCCTGCGGCGGGCTCGTCGAGGAGCAGCAGCCGCGGCTCGGCAGCGAGCGCGCGTGCGATTTCGAGCCGCTTGAGCGCGCCGTAGGGCAGGCTATCGGCGCGCGCGTCGGCCCAGCGCGCAAGCCCCACCGTGTCGAGCAGGGCTGCGGCGGCCTGGCGGCAGGCCTGTTCCGCGCGCGCGAGCCCCGGCAGGCGCAGCAGCGCGGACGCAAGGCCGCAGCGCTCGTGCAGCCAGCGCCCGGTCATCACGTTCTCGAGCACCGTCATGTTGAAGAACACCTGCAAGTTCTGGAACGTGCGGCTGATCCCGGCTGCGGCGAACTGGTGCGGTTGTTTTCCTGTGAGCTCCTGGTTTTCGAAGGAAATCGAACCTGAATCAGGTTTGTAGATGCCAGAGAGCACGTTGAGCAGCGTGGTCTTTCCGGCGCCGTTCGGGCCTATGATGGCGTGCACCGCGCCGCGCTCGAGCGCGACGTCAACCGATTCCAGCGCCGCGACGCCGCCGAAGCGCTTATCGATGCTTTGCGCGCGCAGCAGCAAGCGCTCTCTCCAGCGTGGGCACCAGCCCGCGCGGCATGAAGATCATGGTGAGCATCAGCACCGCGCCGAGCAGCACCATCTCGTATTCCTTGAACACGGTGAGGAGCTGCGGCAGCGTGGTGAGCACTGCCGCTCCCATCACTGCCCCGAAGGTCGAAGCCATGCCGCCGAACACCACCATGGTTACGAGCTCGATTGAGTGCAGGAAGGATGCCTTGGCGGGGGTAATGAAACCGGCATAGTGCGCCGACAGCGCACCCGCGGCGGCGGCGAAGAGCGCCGAGATCACGAACGCGTTCAGCTTGTGCGCGGCGGCGTCGATGCCAAGCGCGCCGGCGGCCACCTCGGAGCCGTGTAATGCTCGCAGCGCCCGGCCGCGCGGGGAGTCGATCAGGTTGCGCGCCAGCCAGACCGCGCCGACGAGCGCGGCGCCGACAAGCCAGTACCAGGTCTTTTCACCTGAAATGAAAGAGGCCAGCGGCGGCACCGTCATTCCGTCGGGCCCGCCCGTAAGCCGGTCCTCGGTGGCGAGAATGATCGAGACGATGATGCCGAAGCCAAGCGTGGCCATGGCGAGCGCGTGGCCCTTGAGGCGCAGGATCGGCCGGCCGATGGCCCAGGCGAGGAGCGCGACCGCGGCGAGCGTCACCGGCAGGGAGATCCACGCCGGCCAGCCGTAGCGCGCAGCAAGGATCGCCGAGCCGTAGGCGCCCAGGCCGAAGAAGCCGGCGTGGCCGAGCGAGATCTGCCCGGCGTAGCCGATCAGCAGATTCAGGCCGACGCAGACGATCGCGTTCAGGCCGACGAGGATCGCGACCTCGTAGGTGTAGTTGTTCGACAGCGCGAGCGGCAGCGCCGCGATCACGATCGCGAGCGCGAGGAGCGGCTTGCTAGACCCGCTCGGCCGCGCGCCGGCCGAGGAGGCCATTCGGAAGGAATACGAGCGCCGCGATGATGATGATGAAAGCGAAGACATCCTTGTACGCCGAGGAGAGATAGCCGGCGCCGAGCGCCTCGATCAGGCCGAGCGCCAGCCCGCCAATGACCGCGCCGGTGCTCGAGCCCAGGCCGCCGAGAATCGCCGCGGCGAACCCCTTCAGCCCGAGCATCACGCCGATGTCCCAGGAGGTGAAGGCGATCGGCGCGATCAGCACGCCGGCGAGCGCGCCGAGCGCCGCCGACAGGCCGAACGACACCGCGAGCACGCGGCGCACGCTTATTCCCATGAGCCGTGCCGCGAGCCGGTTGTGCGACACGGCGATAATCGCCTTGCCGGTCAGCGTGCGGCGGAAGAACCAGGCGAGCAGCGCCACCGCCACCGCGCTTACGCCGAGCACCCACAGCACCTGCGGCAGCAGCGTCGCCGACCCGATGGCGATCGGCGCTTCGCCCGAAAACGCGGGCACGCGGTGGATCTTCTTGTCCCAGACGAGCGTCGCCAGCCCGCGCAGCAGGATCGAGGCGCCGATGGTAATGATGATCAGCGTTACCACCGACGCTTCGCGTGCCGGTTCGACTGCGAGCTTTTCCAGCAGGACGCCGACGAGTGTTGCGGTTCCAATCGAAAGGACGACTGCAGCCGGCAGAGGTATTCCCGCTTCAAAGAACGCGGCGGTCGCCATGCCGCCGATCATCACGAATTCGCCCTGGGCGAAGTTGATGACGTGGCTCGCGTTGTAGATGATCGCGAAACCGAGCGCGACCAGCGCGTAGATCGCGCCGGTCGTGACCCCGGACAACAGGTACTGCTCTATCACTTGACGAGGGTCCAGTCTCCCTTACGGACCTCCAGCATGCGGAACGCGGAGAGATCGAGGCCCATGTGATCCTGCGCCGACATGTTGACTACGCCGCCGGTGCCGACGTAGCCGCGCGTCGCTTCGAGCGCATCGCGCACTTTCGCCTTGTCGGTGGAGCCGGCGCGCTTGATCGCCTCGACTGCGAGCATCAGCCCGTCGTAGGCATGGCCGCCGAATGTTGAAACCTCTTGCTTGAAGCGGCCCTCGAAGTCGCCCTTGTAGGCGGTGACGACCTTCTTCTGCGGGTCGTTCGCCGGCAGCGTCTCGGCGACGAGCAGCGCGGCGGCGGGCAGCCGCACACCTTCGGCGGCGTCGCCGGCGAGGCTCACGTACTGCTTGGACGCGACGCCGTGCGATTGATACAGCGGCGCGGAGATGCCGATCTGGCGGTAATTCTTGGTCACGATGGCCGGTCCCTGGCCGAAGCCGGCGTTGAGCACTGCCTGTACGCCGGGCGTCGCCTTTATCTTGGCGAGCTGCGCGGTCATGTCGGTGTCGCCGGCGCCGTAGGTCTCGTCGGCCACGATCTGAACCCCGTGTTTGCCGGCGACCTTCAGGCATTCGGCGCGCATCGAGCGGTCAAAGCCGCCGGCGCCCGAGATGAGCGCTGCCTTGGCGACGCCGCGTGCGCGCATATCCACGAAGATCTTCTCGCACGCCATGCGGTCGGTGTGCGGGGTCTTGAACACCCATTTCTTCACCGGCTCGATGATCACCACCGCGCCTGCGAGCGAAATGAAGGGCACGCCGGCGCCTTCCGCGAGCGGCACCGCGGCCATGGTCTCGCCCGTGGTCGAGCCGCCGACCAGAACGTCGACCTTGTCCTGCTCGATCAGGCGCTTCACATAGCCGCGCGCCTTCTCGGCGTCGCCCGCCGAGTCGTAGGCGACGAGCTCGAGCTTGCGGCCGAGCACGCCGCCGGCGGCGTTCAGCTTCTCGACGTAGAGCTCGAGCGTCTTCTGCTCGGGATCGCCGAGGAACGCTGCCGGGCCGGTGACCGCCAGGAACGAGCCGATGCGGATGGGCTGCGCCTGGGCGAGCGCCGAAAGCGCGAGTGCCGCGGCCGCAAGAAGAATGCGCGAGAGACCGCGCGAGAGCAGACTGCGCGAGAGCATGAAGTCCTCCTTTGTAGAATCCTGCGCATGGACCCTACGCCGACGGCGGATCGCCGACTTGATCCATCTCAATAAAGTCCGCGGCGCACGCCGCCGGGATCTGGCGCAGGTGGTGGAGATCGACGCGCGCATCACCGGGCTGCGCAAGCCCGCGTACTGGGCCGGCATCCTGCGCCGCTACGGCGGGCGGGACCCCGGCCGGTTCTTTCTCGTTTTCGTTCAGGAACAGGAAGTTCAGGGCTACGTGGTCGGCGAAGTGCGGGACTGGGAGTTCGGGTCGGCGCCCTGCGGCTGGGTGTTCGGCATTGGAGTGCGGCCCGAGACGCGGCTGCGCGGCACGGGCACCCGGCTCCTGGAAGCAATCTGCGCCGCGTTCCGGCGCCGCGGTGTGCAGAAGGTGCGTACGCTGCTCGCGCGCGACAACGCGCTCGTGCTCGCTTTCTTCCGCAGCCAGGGAATGATGGCCGCGCCCTTCATCGCGCTCGAGCGCGACCTTTGAAGCTGCAGAAGAACACGATGCTCGCGCTGTGCGGAGTGCTCGAGTTCGCGGCGCAGCCCGGCCGGCAGCTCTCCACCGCCGAGATCGCGGGCAAATACGGTGCCTCGCCGCATCACCTCGCCAAGGTGCTCGGCAGGCTCAGGCGCGCGGGCCTTGTGAAGGCGGCGCGCGGCTCCGGCGGCGGCTACCGCTTCAGCGGCAACGCGAAGCGCCTCACCCTGCTCGACGTGATTGCGATCTTCGAAACCGTGGGCGCTAGGCCGCCGCGCGCGCCGCGGCGCGAGCTTGAGCGCGCCGTGGACCAGGTGCTCGCCGAGATCGACGCGACGGCACGCGCCACGTTCAGCTCCATTACGCTCGAGACGATGCTGAAGATCGCGCGGCGGCTGAAAGCCGCACCGGGTCCAGAATCCTGATCTCGCGCTTCGCGACTTTGATCAGCCCCTGGTCCATGAACGTGCGCAGCAGACGCGACAGCGTCTCCTTCGTCATTCCCAGGCGCGAGGCGATCAGCGCCTTCGGCGCCGGCAGGCATACGAACTCCTCGCCGAGCGAGCCGAGGTAGCCGGCGAGGCGCTCGCCGGCGTCGTGCTGGGTGGCAGACTCGAAATCGGCAACCATGGCCTGCAGCCGGCGACATAGCGTCGCGAGCAGCTCGCGCGCAAAGGACCGGTCGCGGTCGAAAAGCGCAAGGAGCGGCGCCGCGGGCACCACGACGAGCGAGGTATCGGCTACTGCAACAGCGTCGATCGGCAGCGGCTGACCAAGGACGAGCGCCGCCTCGCCAAAAGTTTCCCCCGCACCCACGAAGCGCAGCACCCGCTCGGAGTCGCCTTTCAGCGCGAGCTTCGCGAGGCCCTCGACCACCACCATCAGTCCCGGAACACGCTCGCCGCGGCACACGATCGCGCTGCCTGCGGGCGCCTGCGCGACGAGCGATTGTCGCGCCAGCGCGGCAACCCGCTCGCGCGGGGTGCCGCGGAACATGGGCAAACGGCAAAGCAACGCTCTCGCGCTGCCAGCCGCTGGTTCGGGCCGTAAGCTTCTCGTACGCCGGGCCACCCGGGAAGTCTCCGCCCGCGGCGGAGACGCGACTTGATGTAAGTCAAGCTCAGGACATCGGGTTCGGCGGCGCCGCCGGGTCGGGCGGCAGGGGAATGAACTCCTCTTGGTCGAGGTCGGGCAGCTTCATGCGCCCGGCGCGCCAGTCGGCCTTCGCCTGCTCGATCCGCTCGCGCGAGGACGAGACGAAGTTCCACTCGATGAAGCGTTCGCCCACCGGCTCGCCGCCGAGGAGCATGAGGGTTGCCTGCGTAAACGCACGGACGGTTGCCTTGGCGTTCGGTTTAAAAACGAGCATCTGGCCCGCGTCGAAGCGCTGCCCGTCGGCCGCGACTGAGCCGGAAGCCACATAGGCCGCGCGTTCGGGGTAGTCATTGCCGAGATCGACGACTGCGTCGGGCGCCAGCTCGCAGTGCAGGTAGAAAAGCGCCGAGTACACCGGCACTGGCGCCTTCGTGCCGAAGGCCTCGCCTGCGATGAGGCGGATGGATGTTCCATGCTCCTGGAACCGCGGCAGACTTGCCTCTTCATGATGTGAGAACCCCGGATCCATCTCCTCCTTGTCCTTTGGCAGCGCAATCCAGGCCTGGATGCCGTCCATGCGTCCGCCTTCGCGCCGCGCGCGCTCGAAGCGCTCGGAATGCGTGATGCCGCGCCCGGCGGTCATCCAGTTCACTTCGCCCGGGCGGATCGGCTGTTCGGAGCCGACGCTGTCGCGGTGCATGATCTCGCCCGCGAAAAGGTAGGTCAGGGTGGCGAGCCCGATATGCGGGTGCGGCCGCACGTCCACGCTGCGTGGGATGCGAGGCGGGAAGTTCACCGGCCCCATGTGGTCGAAGAAGATGAATGGGCCCACCATGCGCCGCTTCGCAAACGGCAGCACGCGGCCCACTTCGAAGCCGCCGAGGTCGCGGCGGCGCTGAGTTATGACAAGGTCGATCATGCCCGCATAATGCCGCATTCGAGTTAGCCCTTGTTCGGAGTGAGCCAGGAATATGAGCACGGCGGCGGGCTGGATCGAGCACGAGGTCGAAGATGGAGCGGACGTCCTCTACCTAGCGGGCGCCTGGCGGCTATCCAACCTCACCGCCATCGTGCCCGCGTTGCGCTCGCTCAAGCTGCGGGCAGGCCGCTTCGTGCTCGACGGCAGCCGCCTCGAGGAGCTCGACACGGCCGGCGGCTTTACGCTCTACAGCCACCTCGCGAGACTGGGCTGCACCGAGGCCATGGTGGACGAACGTGGCTTTGATCCTCGCCACGAACGGCTTTTGAAACTCGTGCACGAGCGCATGAAATGCCCGCCGGTGGCGGCGCGTTCCGTGCACCTGGGGCTGGTGCAGCGGGTGGGCGCGGCGGCGATCAGCGTGTGGCGGCTTACCAGGTCGCACACCGGCTTCGTCGGCGCCCTGACGGTCGAAGCGATGAGCCTGGTGCCCAAACCCAGGCGCTTCCGCCTTCGCGAAACCGTGTCGCAGTTCGAGGCCGTGGGCCTCGACGCCATCCCCATCGTTGCCCTCGTGACCTTCCTGATTGGAGTGGTTTTCGCCTATCTCCTCGGTCAACAAGCGCTGCGCTACGGGGCCAACATCTTCGTCGTCGACGGCGTCGGTCTCGCCATGTGCCGCGAGCTCTCGCCGATGCTTACCGCCATCATTGTGGCGGGGCGCTCGGGCGCCGCCTTCACAGCACAGATCGGCACCATGAAGGTGCAGGAGGAGATCGACGCCATTGCCACGCTCGGCTTATCGCCAGTGCAGGTCCTGGTGATCCCACGCCTCGTCGCCATCACGGTGGCCTTGCCGCTTCTTGTATTCATCGGCGACGTTTGCGGCATCGCCGGCGGGATGATCGTGGCCGGCTGGCAGCTCGACGTGCCGCCTCGGGCCTTCATCGACCGATTGCACGAGGTGTTGCCGCTCTCCGCACTTGTCGTAGGCCTGGTGAAGGCGCCCGTGTTCGCGGCGTTCATCGCCGTGGTCGCATGCCGCATGGGGATGCTCGTGGCACGCGACGCGCGCAGCGTCGGCGTGAATACGACTTCCACGGTGGTGCAGAGCGTCGTTTCCGTGATCGTCGTCGACGCGGTGTTCGCCATCGTTTTTCAGCACCTGGGGATCTGATGAGACCCGTGCTCGAGGTCGAGTCCGTCGTCACGCGTTTCGGAGCCGAGATGGTGCACGAAGGAGTGAGCTTCAGCGTGCAGCGCGGCGAAGTGGTGGCTCTCATCGGCGCCAGCGGCACCGGCAAGTCGGTGCTGCTCAAGGAGATCATCGGCCTCGTGCGCCCCGCGGCCGGCCGCATCCGGTTGCTTGGCACCGACGTGTGGGACGCAAACGCCGCGGCGCTCAACGAGCTGCGCCGGCGCTTCGGCATGCTGTTCCAGGACGGAGCGCTCTTCTCCTCGCTTACGGTCGCGGAAAATATCGCCGTGCCGTTCCGCGAGAACACCGACTTGCCGATGGACATCATCGCGCCGCTCTGTGGATTCAAGCTCGCCCTGGTCGGTCTGCCGCCCGACGCGGGGCGCAAGACCCCGGCGCAGCTTTCCGGCGGAATGCGCAAGCGCGCGGCGCTCGCGCGCGCGCTGGCACTGGAGCCGGAAATCCTCTTCCTGGACGAGCCGACGTCGGGGCTCGATCCGGTCGGCGCTCGCGCCTTCGACAGTCTGGTGCGGCTGCTCTCCGACAGCCTCGGGCTCACCGTGTTCATCGTCACGCACGACCTGGACACGCTGCTTTCGATCATCGACCGCACGATCGTCCTGTCGGCGGGCAAAGTGATCGCCGATGGCCCGGTCAGCGTCGTCATGAAGTCGGGCGAGCGCTGGATCCGCGATTACTTCGCGGCGCGCGCGCTTGCGCCCGCCGTGAGCGGAGCGGTTTCCTAGTGGAACCCGAAGCCAAGTACACGCTGGTCGGCACGGTGGTCCTGCTCCTGATCGCGCTGATCGCGGGCGTCGTGGTGTGGCTGCGCAGCACGGGCGAGCAGATCGACGACCGCAGCTACAAGCTCTACTTCGAGCGCCAGTCGCTCGAAGGGCTGCAGCCGCGCAGCGAAGTGCGCATGAAGGGGATCCGCATCGGCTCGGTCACCGGCTTTCGCATCTCGACCTGGCGCCCTGGCGCGGTCGAGGTGCTGGTCCGCGTCGACGGCTCGGCGCCGGTACGGCAGAGCACGCGGGCGGTGGTCGAGCGCCACCTTGTCACTGGGATCGCGAGCATCCTTCTCATCAATCTCACCGAAGACAGCCCACCGCTCACCGAGGTGCCGCAGGGGGAGCTGTATCCGGTGATCGCCGAAGGCGAGTCGCAGATCCAGCAGGTCTCCGAGTCGCTCCAGGAGCTCGCGCAGCGCGCGACCGAAACCATGCAGCGAGTGAGTACGGCGCTCTCGCCCGAGAACCAGCGTGCGCTTACGGCGCTCCTCGAAAACCTGAACCGCCTCGCGTACAACGCCGACCGCGGGCTTGCGGGCCTGGATCGCACGCTAGCGTCGGTGGGCGCCGCCGCCGAGGAAGTGCGCGCTCTGAGCCGCGGCCTGGGCGAGGACGCGAGCCGGCTGACCGCGCGCTACGACAAGCTCGGCGACGAGGCCACCGTCGCGGCGCGCGAGGCGGCCGCGGCGATGCGCCAGGTGAGCGCCGACGTCGCGCGCATCTCGCAGCGCGTGGACGCGCTGCTCGCGAGCGGCGACGTCGAGCTGCGCGTCACCGCGCAGGAGCTGCGGGCCACCGCCGACTCGCTCGGCGCGGTCGCGCGCAGGCTGAACGACCCGCGCACCGTCCTCTGGGGCCCGCCCGAGGGCGGCTTGGGACCCGGGGAGGGGCGGTGAGGCTTTGGGTTTTCATTTTGATTTTGCTTGCCGGTTGTGTATCGTCCGGGCCACGCCAGCCACAGCGGTTTTACGTCCTTGAAGATGTGGGAAAAAGCTATGAAGCCAAGAGTGCCCGAGCGTCCATACTTCTTGTCGCGCCGACCACCGCCGCGGGTTTCTATGACACGCAAAACATCGCCTACAGCCGAGCGCCGGGAACGCGCGCGTACTATCACTACCACAGCTGGACCGAGTTGCCGGCGCGCAGGATTGGGGAACTTCTTGCCGCGCGCCTGGAGAAAGGCGGCGGCTTTCGCACGGTCGCGAGCCTGATGAGCCCGGTGCGCGGAGAGCTGCTGCTGAGCACCCACCTCGCCGACCTCTACCACGATGCCGCTTCGCAGCCTGGTGTCGTGCGGATCACGCTGACCGCCGAGCTCACCGATCCGCTGAAGCGCGTAATCGTGGCACGCAACACGTTCAACGCCTCGGCGCCGGCGGCGAGCTTCGACGCCCCTGGCGCGGTGCAGGGTTTTAACCAGGCGCTCGCCACGCTGCTCGACGAGGTGAGCGCCTGGGTCGACGCCGAGGCGCCGCGCTGAGGCTAGTCAGTCGGCGGCCGCGGCTAGCAGCAGCGCGATCAGGGTGCCGAGGCTCGCCGGAATTCCGTAGCGCTCCCACTTCGACACCGAATCGCCCGCGATGATCTCGACCGGCACCGACGTGAGCTCGAGCACCCGGTTGGTGGTCGAGTTCTCGACCAGGCGCGTGAGCGAGTTCTTGCGCGCCGCGCTCATCACGATGTGATCGCAGCGCAGCCGGTGAGCCGCGTCGGTGATGGTCTCGGCGCGCGGGCCGAGCTCGACGTGCACGGCGTAGGGGATGCCGAAGCTGTCGAGTATCTGGCGCGCGGGTCGCAGCGCCTTCTCCGCCTCGTCGTGGTGGTAGTCCCGCACGTTGTTGCGGCTCACGAAACGCGTGACGTAGCTGCTGAGCGGCTGCTGCACGTTCAGAAGGTGGACCTCCATCGCGGTGTTGTTCATGAACTGCCGCACGACATGCCGCAGCGCGAACTCGCTGTTGCGCGAGCCATCGACGGGGATCAGCACTTTGGTCATTGATTGACCTCCTGCGGGTGCAACCGGGTCCGACAGCGCGGGCGCCGGCGCGGGCGCCGTGCGCTGGTCCCCCATTTGCCTCGCCGAGCGCCAGCGGAAGTAGAGCTTGAGCAGCTCCATCGCGATGGCGGAAGCGAAGAAGAACGGAGCCATCATCAGCCAGTCGTCGAGCGTGAGCGGCACGGTGTCGAAGAAGGGCTGCAGGAACGGCACGTACACCACCGTCAGCACGAGCAGCAGCGAAAATCCGACCGCCCACACCATCCATTTGTTGGAGAACAT
>DATIGN010000118.1:0-2788 GCA_035454685.1 Burkholderiales bacterium
CGCGGGCAGCGCGGATTGAAGGCGCATCCCGGCGGAATCGAATTGAGCCGCGGCATCGCACCGTCGATCTGCATGAGACGGCTCTTCCTCGAGCCGATTCTCGGTATGGAGCCCATCAGCCCGACGGTGTAGGGGTGGCGCGGCGCGTGGATCACGTCGCCCACCGGCCCGATCTCGACGATCCGGCCCGCGTACATCACCGCGACGCGCTGCGCGGTTTCCGCGATAACGCCCATGTCGTGCGTGATGAGCATCACGGCGGCACCGCGCTCGGCGGCGAGGCGCTTGAGCAGCGCGATGATCTGCGCCTGGATCGACACGTCGAGCGCGGTGGTCGGCTCGTCCGCGATCAACAGCCGCGGCTCGGCGGCCAGGGCGAGCGCTATGACGACGCGCTGGCGCATGCCGCCCGAGAAGTGATGCGGGTAGTTGCTGTAGCGCGCCTCGGGTGCCGGGATTCCGACCTCCTTCAGGAGCGCGAGCGCCCTTTCCCGGGCAGCGCGCGGCGAAAGTTTCAGATGTGTGAGTATGGTTTCTTCGAGCTGCTGGCCGATGGTGTACAGCGGGTTTAGCGATGTCAGCGGGTCCTGGAAGATCACGCCGATCCTGCGACCGCGGATACGCCGCATCTCCTCGTGCGGCAGCGTGTCGATGCGCCGGCCTTCCAGCCGCACCTCGCCCGCGGCGATGCGTCCGGGCGGCTCGAGCAGCCTGATGACGGCGAGTCCCGTGATCGACTTTCCTGCGCCCGACTCGCCCACCACGCCTAGCACCTCGCCGGGCGCGATCGAGAAGCTGATGGAATCCACCGCCGTGAGCAGGCCACGACGCGTCGGAAACTGCACCGTCAGGCCGTCGACTTCGAGGATCATCGAAGCTTCGGATTGAGCGCGTCGCGCAGCCAGTCGCCGAGCAGGTTGACCGACAGCACCAGCACGACGAGCGCGACGCCGGGAAACACGGTGATCCACCATTCGCCGGAGAGCAGGAACTCGTTGCCGACGCGGATCAGCGTGCCGAGCGAAGGCTGGATCGCGGGCACCCCCACCCCGAGGAAGGAGAGCGTCGCCTCGGTGATGATGGCGGTCGCGATGTGAATCGTAGCGATGACGAGCACCGGCCCCATGACGTTGGGCAGCACGTGGGAAAGCATGATCGCGAGCGGGCGGCGGCCGATCACGCGCGCCGCCTGCACGTACTCTTTCTCTTTTTCGACCATGGTCGAACCGCGCACGGTGCGCGCGTATTGCACCCAGCCGGCGAAGCCGATGGAGAGAACCAGAACTGGAATCACGATCTCGTCGTGCCGCTCGCCGCCGAGCGCCACCCGCGCCACGCCGTCGATGAGGAGCGCGATCAGGATCGCAGGAAACGAGAGCTGCACGTCGGCGATGCGCATGATGAGCGCGTCGAGCCGCCCGCCGAGGTAGCCGGCGAGGAGCCCGAGGCTTACGCCCAGCGCCATTGCGAAAACGACCGAGGCGAGCCCGATGCCGAGCGAAATGCGGGCGCCGTGCATGATCGTCGACAGGATGTCGCGGCCCTGGTTGTCGCTACCGAGCAAGAAAGTCGGGTCGCCGCCTTCAATCCAGGCGGGCGGCTTGAACGCCGCGTTCAGGTCAAGCGCGGCCGCGTCGAACGGGTTCTGCGGCGAGATCCAGGGAGACAAGGCAGCCGCGCCGATGCAAACCAGCGTCAGCGCGGCCGCAACCACGGTGACCGGCGACCTGCGGAAGCTCCAGGCGAGGTCGTGGTCCCACAATCGCCTGAGAATCAAACCCCTCCATCAACGCGGGCGAAGCGCGACTCGGGCCGGTCGTCCGCCTTGTGTACCGTGGACACGTTCTTCTTCATCGCCCACGGGCGAAGCTGGTGGTGGATCGGCACGTAGTAGTGCTGGTCGCGCGTGGTCACGAGTCCTTCGCGCAGCAGCGCGTCGCGCGCTTTTGGCTCGGTGGCGATCTTGATCGCGTCGATCGTGGTGTCGAGCTTGGGGTCCGAGACTCGACCCTGGTTGAAGTTGCCGTCCGCGCCGGTGGTCTTGGTGCGCACGAGCGACTGCAACGTGTACTGCGCGTCGAACGTCGCCACGCCCCAGCCGAGGAGATAGGCGCTCGAATCGAAGTTCAGGATCTTCGGGATAAAGTTCGCGAACGGAATCGAGTTCAGCTTCACCCGCAGCCCGGCCTTGGCCCACATGCCGACCAGCGCCTGGCAGATCTTCTCATCGTTGACGTAGCGGTTGTTCGGGCAGTCGAGCGTGAACTCGAAGCCGTCGGGATAGCCCGCCTCGGCGAGCAGCTTCTTCGCGCCGGCGGGGTCGGGTTTCATCACCACGTCGATGTCCTTCGCGTAGCCGTGCACGCCGGGCGCGACCATGATGGCCGCCGGGATGGAAAGCCCGCGCATCACCACGCGCTTGATCGCCTCGCGGTCGACCGCCATGTTGAGCGCCTTGCGCACGCGCACGTCCTTGAACGGGTTCTTGCCCTTGACGTTGGAGTACTTGAGCTCCTCGGCGTGCTGGTCCATGCCGATGAAAATCGTGCGCACCTCGTGGCCGTCGAGGATCTTGAGCTTCGGCTCCTTGCGCAGGCGATCGACGTCTTGAACCGGGAGGTCGGTGACCAGGTCCACGTCGCCCGCAAGCAGCGCCGAGACGCGCGTGGCGTCCGACTTGACCGGGTTGTACACCACGTCGGTCACGTTGCCGTCGAGCTTGCCCCACCAGCCCTTGTGCTGCGTGAAGACGATCTCCTTGTCCGGCGCCCAGCCCTTGATCATGTAC
>DATIGN010000119.1:0-13742 GCA_035454685.1 Burkholderiales bacterium
CGATGCGGCCCCACTTCTCGAGCACGGCTTTGGCGACGCGCCGGCAGTCTGGGTCTTCGGCTACATCACCCTGTATGAAGAGGACGTCAGGCTTTTCAATTCTTTTTCTTGCCACCCCTGCGACGTGCCAGCCGCGCCTGCCCAGTTCCTTGACGGTAGCTTCGCCGATGCCCGACGAGCCGCCGGTGACGAGCGCCACCTTGTTCATACCGTGGCGATGGGCGTCGCGGGCGAGCCGACCGCGCCGGGCAGGCGCAGCGGCGGCGTGGTGAGCAGGAAGCGGCTGCGGCCGTGGGCGCGCAGCCAGCGCGCGAGCTCGGTGAGGTAATACATCTCGCCAAGATGGATGCCGTTCTTGAACAGGCAATGCTCGTGCAGCGGCAGCCACGGCTGCTTCCGAGGCAGCGGGTCGGTGAGGCCAGTGGCGATAAGCTCGACCGCGTAGTTGTCGGCGAGCAGGCACGCGAGCCCCGAGTCCACGATCCATTGCAGCAGTCTTGCGTCACGGCCGTCGAGGCCGGTGCAAGTTTCGTTCACCAGCTTTGGATCGGGCTTCTTTTTCATCTCGAGCAGGACGTCCGCGAAGCCCGTATAGATGCACACCATGTCGCCCTTCTCGATCCGGACGTTGTCAACGTCGAGGATCTTCATGAGAGCGTCGTATCCGACCGCGTGGCGTTTGCGGCCGAAATGATGATGCAGATCGACGAGCACGCCGCGGCCCTGGGCGCCGTGCTCGGCCATGTTCTGGATGCCGAGCGCCTTTGCCTCCGTGCCCTCGAAGCGGTCCCAGGACTGGGTGTTCTTGTCGGGGGCGGGGACGACGTGCTCGCCGGCGCGAAACCCGTTGTAGAACACGAGCTCGGGGCTGCCGTCAGCGTCGGCGTCGAAGCGGCTGCCGACGTGCGCGAACGAGTCGATCTGCGTCGAGTACTGCAGCGCCATCAGCACCTGGTCGTCGCTGATGACGTCGGTCATGGCTGGGTTGTACTCGTCGAGCGGGCGGCAGAAAAATTGTCTGCCCTCGCGGGAAGTCGCGGCGAGCCGCGGAGCCGAGCGGCGCGGATTGAGCACGTTGCCGCCGGGATAGTCGAGGGGTAGCGAGAGGCAGAAGGTGATGCCTTCCTTCACCTCGGCGATGCCTTGCAGCACCTTCTCTCGCGTCACCAGGTTCATGCGCCCGCGCTGGTCGTCGGGCCCGAAGTCGCCCCAGTTGGAGCCTGGGGGTCTTTGTTTCCAGCGTTGCATCACACCCATCTCTTGGCTCAGTAATAGTGGCGGCCGAGCCATTCGGCCACGAGCACCGGCCTGTCGGAGCCCTCGCGCTCGATGACGGTATTCCAGGTCACCTGGATCCCGCCGTCCGCGAGCCGCTCGAACTTGTTGAGCGTGAAGCGCGCACGCACCCGCGAGCCGCTCGGCACCGGCGCGGTGAAGCGCACGCGGTTCAGGCCGTAGTTCACCCCCATCTTGCGCTCGGCGAAGGAGAAGGTGCGCTCGGACAGATGAGAGAGCAGCGACAGCGTGAGAAAGCCGTGCGCGATGGTGCCGCCGAACGGCGAGCTCTTGGCGCGCTCGCGGTCGACGTGGATCCACTGCGGATCGTCGATCGCTTTTGCGAAGGTATCGATGCGTTCCTGGGAAATCTCGACCCAGGGCGAGACGGCCACCTCCTCGCCCACACGATGCTCGAGCTCGGGAATCGAGATCACTCGGTCGGCGGCCGGGGGAAGAACGTCGGCTCGACGCCGCGGCGCACGCTCTCGATTACGGCGGCCTCCTGCGAGCGGCGGCGCGCCGTGCCGCCAGGGTCGAGCCGGTCGAGCTCAGCTGAGAGCGCCTGGTAGGCCTGAGCCTGCTGCCTGATGCTGGCGTTGGCGCGCTCCAGGTCGGCGCCCGGAGGCAGGGAGGCAAAGAACCTGGCGAGCTCGAGCCAGCGTGCCTCGAGGGTGGCGAGGGTACGCGCTTCGGGCCCTGCGCCTTGGGGCGCCGGCCCGGGCTTCGGCTTCTCCGCGGGCCCGCGATACTTGATCACTTCCACCCGAGGGCTCTGGCGCTCCTTTTCCGGGTCGCCGAACCACGGCGGCGGCGTATTGGAGAATTTGACCGAGCCAGTCTCGCGGTCGATCCAGCGGTACATGTCCGCCTCGACCGGTAAAGCCAGCAGGGCCGCGGCCAGCAACAGAAATCTCATTCTAGAAACGGGAAAAATCGGGCTTGCGCTTCTCCAGGAACGCGCTCAGCGCCTCTTTCGCTTCGGGCGAGCCCAGACGCTCGGTGAAGATCCGCGTTTCTTCGTCTATCGCAGCGGCGAGCGCTTCGGCGTAGCGTGCCTTCATCAGGCGCTTGGTAAGACGAATGGATTCGGGCGGCAGGGAGGCGAGCGCGCGTGCAACTTCAAGAGAGTGATCGAGCAGCTTTTCCTGCGCAACCACCTCCGTGACGATCCCCGCCTCATACGCCTGCTGCGCGGTGAAGGGTTGGCCGAGCAGCAAAAGCCTGGCAGCGCGCTGGTACCCCGCGATCAGCGGCAGCAGCAGGGTCGAGCCGAACTCGGGCACGATACCGAGCGGAACGAAAGGAAGCTGGAAACGCGCACTCGGCGCGGCATAAACGAAATCGCAGTGCAGCAGCATCGTGGTGCCGATGCCGACCGCTGGTCCGCCGACCGCCGCGACCACGGGCTTCTTCATGCGCGGCAGCGCCTCGAACAGGGCACGCGCGGGCGAAGCGCCGGGCGTGCGCGGAGCGTTGAGGAAATCGGCGACGTCGTTGCCGGCGGTGAAGCAGTCCGCGCTGCCGTGCAGCAGCACCGCGCGCGCCAGGGGATCCGCGTCCGCCGCGGCGAGCGCGGCGCCGAGCAGCGCGTACATCTCGGCCGTGATTGCGTTCTTCTTGTCGGCGCGATCGAACCAGATACGCGCGACTCGGTCGCCGCCTTTCTTCCCCAGGTCACTTCTGATCAAGGCGGTAGTCCTTGAACTGCTGCCGCAGCGTAAGCTTCGAGAGCTTGCCGGTCGCGGTGTGCGGCAGCTCGTTCACGAAGACCACGTCGTCGGGCATCCACCACTTGGCGATCTTGCCCTCGTAGAACCTGAGGAGCTCCTGCTTGGACACCTCCTGGCCCGGCTTCTTGACCGCGACGATGATCGGACGCTCGTCCCATTTCGGGTGACGCACGCCGATCACCGCGGCTTCGGCGATCGCCGGGTGCGCGACCGCGATGTTCTCGAGGTCGATCGAGCTGATCCACTCGCCGCCCGACTTGATCACGTCCTTCGAGCGGTCGGTGATCTGCATGTAGCCGTCGGCGTCGATCGTGGCGACGTCGCCGGTGGGGAACCAGCCGTCCTTCAGAGGATCGCCGCCCTCGCCCTTGAAGTAGCTGCTCGCGATCCACGGCCCGCGCACCATCAGGTTGCCGAAGCTCTTGCCGTCCCAGGGCAATTCCTTGCCTTCCTCGTCCACGATCTTCATCTCGACGCCGAACAGGCCCCGGCCCTGCTTCGCCTGCACCGCGAGCTGGCCGCCGCGGTCGAGCGCCGCCTGGCGCGCTTTCAGCGTGCCCACGGTGCCGAGCGGGCTCATCTCGGTCATGCCCCAGGCATGGAACACCTTTACGCTGTAGTCGTCCTGGAAGGTGCGGATCATCGACGGCGGGCAGGCCGAGCCGCCGATCACGGTGCGCTTCAGGCTGCTGAAGCGCAGCTTGTTCGCCGCGAGGTGCTGCAGCAGCATGAGCCAGACCGTCGGCACGCCCGCCGACATCGTCACGTGCTCGGCTTCCATCAGCTCGTAGACGCTCTTGCCGTCGAGGTGTGGCCCGGGAAACACCATCTTCGTGCCGACCAGCGTGCACGCGTAGGGCAGGCTCCAGGCATTGGCGTGGAACATCGGCACCACCGGCATGACACAGTCGAGCGCAGACAGGTCGAGCGCATCGGGCAGCGCGGCGGCGTAGGCATGGATGACGGTGCTGCGGTGCTGGTAGAGCGCGCCTTTCGGGTTCCCCGTCGTCCCCGAGGTATAGCAAAGCGCGGCGGCGGTGCGCTCGTCGAACGAGGGCCACTGGTAGTCGTCGCTCTGCCGTTCCAGCAGCTCTTCGTAGCAAAGGAACTTCGACCCCTTCGGCATGTGCGCGCGATCGGTGAGCAGAACGTAGTGCCGCACGGTGTCGAGCTGCGGCGCGAGCTTCTCGACGAGCGGCATGAACGTCGCGTCGAAAAAGAGCGCCTGGTTCTCGGCGTGGTTCGAGATGTAGACGATCTGCTCGGCAAAGAGCCGCGGGTTGATCGTATTGATGATCGCGCCAATGCCCGAGATCCCGTAGTAGAGCTCGTAGTGCCGGTAGCCGTTCCAGGCGAGGGTCCCGACCCGGTCGGCGGTCTTCACGCCGAGCGCCGCGAGCGCCCTGGCCAGGCGCCGCGCGCGCGCATGCGCCTCGCGGTAGGTGTAGCGGTGGATGCCGCCCTCCACCGTCTTGGAGACGATCTCAGTGTCGCCGTGGTTGCGGTCGGCGTGGCGGATCAAGTCGCTGATGAGCAGCGGCTGGTCCATCATCAGCCCGTGCATGAATCCTCCTCGCGAAGTAGTTTATCCTAGCGCCATGAACGTCAAGGACGTGCTCGGTCTGTTCGGGCTGCCGTTCACGGAGCTCGTCTACCGGGCTGCCGGCGTGCATCGCGCCCATTTCGATCCGTCGCAAATCCAGCTCTCAACCCTGCTTTCGGTAAAGACCGGCGGCTGCCCCGAGGATTGCGCCTACTGTCCGCAGTCGCGCCGCTACGACACCGGAGTCCCGGATGAGGAAATGCTGCCCCTGGAGGATGTCATCGCTTGCGCAAAGACCGCAAAGGCGAATGGTGCAACGCGCTTCTGCATGGGCGCGGCATGGCGTGGTCCAAAGGACAGGGATCTCGAGAAAGTTGCTGTCTTTATTAGAGAGGTAAAGGCGCTGGGGCTGGAAACCTGCGTGACTCTCGGCATGCTGAAACCCGGCCAGGCCGAGCGGCTGCGCGAAGCGGGGCTCGACTACTACAACCATAACCTGGACACCTCGCCGCAGTTCTACGGCGAGATCATCAGCACGCGCACCTACCGCGACCGCCTGGAGACGCTCGAGCGCGTACGCGCCGCCGGCATCCGCGTGTGCTGCGGCGGCATCGTGGGAATGGGCGAATCGCGCGCGGATCGCGCCGCGCTCATCGCGCAGCTCGCGAGCCTCGACCCCCAACCCGAAAGCGTTCCCATCAATTCATTGATTCAAGTCAAAGGCACGCCGCTTCACGGCGTCGATCCTATTGATCCGCTCGAATTTGTCCGCACCATTGCGGCGACGCGCATCTGCATGCCCAAGGCTTGGGTGCGACTCTCCGCCGGGCGCGAAAGCATGCCCGAGGCACTGCAGGCGCTATGCTTCCTCGCAGGCGCGAACTCGGTGTTCTACGGCGACAAGCTTCTCACTACCCCGAACCCGGAAACGCTCAAGGACCGCGCGCTTTTCGAGCGCCTGGGATTGCGCCCGACCGCTACAGGCGCGGCGGACTGAAGCTCAACGCGTCGCGAGGATGTACCGGCCCGACTTTCGGGTTCCGGTTAGACCACCATAAGTCAATCCATCAGACAACCACCCGGGAGGCCCGCTCCTGCGCTTCGTCCGACGAACCGACGATGAACGCGCGCCGACTTTGCCAGTAAAATCGGCTAGCCCCCCTTTCCCGGTCTTTCCCAAATGAGCGACGTTGCCGCCTACTCCGTTACCGACGGCATTGCCGTCATCACGATGAACAACCCGCCCGTGAACGGGCTGGGCAACGCGCTGCGCGCCGCTCTGATGACGCACCTCAAGAACGCCGAGGCCGACCCGACGGTCAAGGGCACAGTGATCATCGGCTCGGCGAAAGCGTTCTCCGGCGGCGCCGACATCCGCGAGTTCGGCAAGCCGCGCGAGAAGCCCGACCTGTTCGAGGTGAACGACCAGCAGGACGCGATGACCAAGCCGCTCGTCGCGGCGATCGGCGGCTTCGCGCTCGGCGGCGGCCTCGAGCTCGCCCTGGGCTGCCACTACCGCGTCGCGCTCCCCCGCGCGCAATTGGGCCTGCCGGAGGTGAAGCTCGGCATCCTGCCCGGCTCGGGCGGCACGCAGCGCCTGCCGCGCATCATCCCAATGGCGGAAGCAGTGCGCATGATGACCTCCGGCGCCACCATCCATGCGGAGAAGGCGAAGGAGCTCGGCCTCGTCGACGAAATCGTCACGGGTGACCTGCTCCAGGGTTCTTTGGAATTTACCAAAAGAATTGTTTCGAGCAACAAAGGCATCCGTCGAATCCGAGACATGAAATCTCGGCTGGACGGCGAAGCGAAGGGATTCTTCGCCAAGGTGCGCGAGCAGGTGGCGAAGGAGTCGCGCGGCTACCAGGCGCCGCTCGAGATCGTGGCGTGCGCCGAGGCCGCGGCCACGCTGCCGTTCGACGAAGGCCGAAAGGTGGAGCGCGAAGGTTTCAATCGCCTCGTCAGCACCCCGGAGTCGCAGGCGCTGCGCCACATGTTCTTCGCGGAGCGCCAGACGAGCAAGATTCCGGACGTGCCGGAAGACACGCCGGTGCGCCCGATCAACAAGGCGGCGGTGATCGGCGCGGGCACCATGGGCGGCGGCATCGCGATGTGCTTCGCCAACGCGGGCATTCCGGTCACCGTGATCGAGACGACGCAGCAGGCGCTCGACAAGGGCCTGGAGAAAATGAAAGCCAACTACGCCGCGACGGTGGCGAAAGGCCGCATGGCGCAGCCCGAGATGGACAAGCGCATGGCCTTGATCCACGGCACGGTCAACCTCGCCCAGGCCGCCGATGCCGACATCGTGATCGAGGCGGTGTTCGAGCGCATGGACGTGAAGCGGGATCTTTTGAAGAAGCTCGACGCCATCGTGCAGAAAGGCGCGATCCTCGCTACCAACACGTCGACACTGGATGTCGACCAGATCGCCGCTGCGACCACGCGCCCGCAGGACGTGATCGGCACGCACTTCTTCTCGCCTGCGAACGTCATGCGGCTGCTCGAGGTGGTGCGCGGCAGGAAGACCGCGAAGGACGTGCTCGCCACCACCATGAAGCTCGGAAAGCAGCTCAGGAAGCTTCCCGTGGTATCCGGCGTGTGCGACGGCTTCATCGGCAACCGCATGCTCGAGAAGTATGTGCAGCAGAGCCTGTTCCTGCTCGAGGAAGGCGCGACCCCGGCGCAAGTCGACGGGGCGCTGCAGCGCTGGGGCATGGCGATGGGCCCCTTCACGATGTACGACATGGCGGGCAACGACATCGGCTGGGAGATCCGCAAGCGCCGCGCGGCCGAGCGCCCGGAGATGGTGTATTCGAAGTTCGCCGACCGCATCTGCGAGAAGGGCTGGTTCGGGCAGAAGACCGGCCGCGGCTGGTATCGTTACGAGAAGGGCAGTCGCAAGCCTATCCCTGATGGAGAAGTTGAACGAATGCTTTCCGAGTACAGGAAAGAACTGGGCCTCAGCCCGCGCAAAATCTCCGACGAGGAGATCGTTGAGCGCTGCATCTTCGCCCTCGCCAACGAGGGCGCTCGGATTCTGGAAGAGGGCATCGCCTTGCGCGCCTCCGACATCGACATGGTGTACCTCACCGGCTACGGTTTCCCGCCCTACCGCGGCGGGCCGATGTTCTACGCCGACCAGGTGGGACTGGGCAAGGTGCTGAAATCGATTCACGGGTTCCAGAAAGGCTATCAAGGGGCGCAGTGGCAACCGGCGCCGCTGCTGGTCAAGCTCGCCAACGAAGGCAGGAGGTTCAATGGCTGACGCAGTGATCGTTTCGACGGCAAGGACGCCGCTCTGCAAGAGCTGGCGCGGCGCGCTCAACCTCACTCACGGCGCCAAGATGGGCGGCCACGTTGTGCACGCCGCGCTCGAGCGCGCGAAGCTCGACCCCGGCGAGGTCGAGGACGTGATCATCGGCTGCGCCAACCCGGAGGGCGCGACCGGCTGGAACATCGCGCGCCAGATCGCGATCCGCGCCGGCCTGCCGATCAGCGTGCCGGGGATGACGGTGAACCGCTTCTGCTCCTCCGGCCTGCAGACGATCGCGCTCGCAGCGCAGAGGATCCTCGCGGGAGAAGGCGAGATTTTCGTCGCCGGCGGCGTGGAGTCCATCTCGCTCGTGCAGAACGAGATGAACAAGCACCACTTCCAGGACGAGTGGCTGCACCGCCACAAGCCGGAGACTTACTGGCCGATGCTGCAGACCGCCGAGTATGTCGCGCGCCGCTACGAGATTGCGCGCGAGAAGCAGGACGAGTTCGGCGTGCAGAGCCAGCAACGCGCCGCGAAAGCCCGCGCCGAGGGCAAGTTCAAGGACGAGATCGTGCCGATCACCACGAAGATGAAGGTGGTCGACAAGAACACCGCGCAGGAAACGATCAAGGAAGTCACCGCCTCGGAGGACGAGGGCATCCGCGCCGACACCACCTACGAAGGCGTGTCGCAGATCAAGCCCGCGATCGAGGGCGGCTGCATCGCCGCGGGCAATGCGAGCCAGTTCTCCGACGGCGCATCTGCATGCGTTGTCATGTCAGATAAACAGGCTTCCCGTCGTGGGTTACAGCCCCTGGGAGTCTTCCGCGGCTTCGCGGCGGCGGGCTGTGACCCCAAGGAGATGGGCATCGGACCGGTGTTTGCTGTTCCAAAATTACTGGAAAAAACAGGGAAACGCGTTGCCGACATCGACCTGTGGGAGCTGAACGAGGCGTTCGCGGTGCAAGTGATCTACTGCCGCGACCGCATCGGCATCCCGAACGACAAGCTGAACGTCAACGGCGGCGCGATCGCCGTGGGTCACCCCTACGGCATGTCCGGCGCCCGCCTCACCGGCCACGCCCTCATCGAGGGCAAACGCCGCGGCGCGAAATTCGTCGTCGTCACCATGTGCATCGGCGGCGGCATGGGCGCCGCCGGATTGTTCGAGGTCGCCTGAAAAATCGGGGTCAGAGCCCGATTTCCCATAGCGGAAGCGGAGATGCCGGAAATCGGGCTCTGACCCCGATTTTTGTTCTATGAAGATTGCGATAGTCGGAACCGGAGCGATGGGCTCGGTCTACGCCGCGCTTTTCGCCTCCGCCGGCCACGAGGTGTGGGCGATCGACCGCTGGCGCGAGCACGTCGATGCGATGCGCAAGAACGGACTGCGCGTCGAAGGAGCTTCCGGCGACCGCACGGTCAAGCTCAATGCGACCACCGACCCTCGTGACGCCGGCCCCTGCGATCTCGTGATCCTCGCTACCAAGGCCATGCATGTTTCTCCCGCCGCCGAATCGATCAAACCGCTTCTCAAGCCCGAAACGCCGGTATTGTCGATCCAGAACGGACTCGGCGGTCCCGATACCGCCGCTTCCATACTGGGTAAAGAAAGAGTCATGGTCGGGGTGGTGGGGGGCTTCGGCGCCTCCATGCGTGCGCCAGGGCATGCGCACCACAACGGCTGGGAGCTCGTGCGCCTCGGCGAGTTCGGAGGTCCGATCACCGAGCGGCTGAAAAAGGTCGAGGACCTCTGGCGCGAGGCGGGCTTCCGCGTCAAGGTGTTCGACGACATCGACCAGCTGGTGTGGGAGAAGCTGCTGTGCAACTGCGCCTACTCCGGGCCCTGCGCGATCGCCGAGTGCACCATCGGCGAGGTGATGGCCGATCCGGATCTTTCACGCATCTCCGCCGCTTGCGCAACCGAGGGATTCGAAGTTGCCTTATCCCGGAAGATAAAGCTCGGCTTCAACGACCCCATGGCGTACGTGCGGGACTTCGGCTCCAAGATCCCGCATGCGCGTCCGTCCGTTCTTCTGGATTTGCTGGCCAGAAGGAAATCCGAAATCGACGTGATCAATGGCTCGATCCCGCGGCCGACGAACCAGACGCTGACCGCGCTGGTCCGGGCGAAGGAGCGGCGGCTGGGCTGCACCTGAATCGACGAGAAAGACCATGGCGAAATACGCGAACATCCTGGAAACAGTGGGCAACACCCCGGTAGTGAAGATCGGCAAGCTGGCGCCCGCGGGGATGGACCTGTACGTGAAGATCGAGGCGTTCAACCCGCTCGGCTCGGTCAAGGACCGCCTCGCGCTCGGCGTGATCGAAGATGCCGAGCGCACCGGGAAGCTGAAGCCCGGCCAGACGGTGATCGAGGCGACCAGCGGCAACACCGGCATAGGGCTCGCCATGGTGTGCGCGCAGAAGGGCTACCCGCTGGTCGTCACCATGGCGGAGAGCTTCAGCGTCGAGCGGCGCAAGCTGATGCGCTTCCTCGGCGCCAAGGTGGTGATCACGCCCGCCGCCGAGCGCGCAATGGGGATGGTGAAGAAGGCGATCGAGCTCGCCGAGATGAACGGCTGGTTCCTTACCCGGCAGTTCGAAAACGAGGCCAATGCCGACTACCACTCGCGCACTACCGCGCAAGAGATCCTGCGCGACTTCCAGGGTCAGCGCCTCGACTACTGGGTCACGGGCTTCGGCACCGGCGGGACGCTGAAGGGCGTGGCGCGTGTGCTGGCAAAAGAACGCCCCGAGACCAAGGTCGTAGTTTGCGAGCCCGCGGACGCACCAATGCTCACCAATGGCGCGGTGCAGGAGCGCCGGCCCGATGGCACGCCGGCCAAGCCGAACGCTTCCTGGAAGCCGCATCCGATGCAGGGGTGGAGCCCGGACTTCGTGCCGAAGCTCACCGGCGACGCGGTCGACATGAAGGTGATCCACAAGGTGCTGACGATCACCGCTCCCGAAGCCATGCAATGCGCCAAGGACCTCGCGCAGAAGGAAGGTATCTTCGTCGGCATCACCGCCGGCGGTACCTTCGCCGCGGCGCTCAAGGTATGCAAGGAAGCCCCCAGGGGATCGACCCTCCTCGCCATGCTTCCCGATACCGGCGAGCGCTACCTTTCGACGCCGCTTTTCGCCGACATCCCGGCCGAGATGACCGAGGAAGAGATTGCGATCATGCGCTCGACCCCGAGCTGCCACCTGCCGGCGAAGGCCTGAGACGGCTGAGCGGGCGCTCGTCGATCGGCAGGTTGACGAGCCCCGCGATCACGCCGAGCGCAGCGGCGATGATCCAGACTATGTCGTAGGAGCCGGTGCGGTCGAAGAGCCAGCCGCCGGCCCACACGCCGACGAAGCTGCCGAACTGGTGGCTGAAGAACACGAACCCCGAGAGCATGGCGAGGTGCCGTACGCCAAAGATTTGCGCCACGATGCCGTTGGTGAGCGGCACGGTGCCGAGCCACAGGAACCCCATCGCCACGCCGAACGCGGCCGCGGTGAGCGGCGTGAGCGGCAGCATGAGAAGCGCGACGATGGCCACGGTGCGCCCGAAGTAGATGAGCGCGAGCAGGTTCTTCTTGCTGTAGCGGCTGCCGAACCAGCCGGCGCCGAAGCTGCCGGCGATGTTGAACAGACCGACTAGCGCCAGCGCCATCATCCCGTCGCGCGGCGAGAGGCCGCGGTCGACGAGGTACGCGGGCAGGTGCGAACCTATGAACACCACCTGGAAGCCGCAGGTGAAGTAGCCCAGCAGCAGCAGCCAGAAGCTCCTTTGCGCGCGCGCCTCGCGCAGCGCCTCGCCGAGCGTCTGCTGCGGCCCGGCGTGCGCGTGCGGGCTCTCCATGAGCGCCGCCGAGAACGGCGCCATGAGGAACGCCATGCCGGCGAGCGCTGCGAGCGCGAAGGCCCAGCCGCCCCAGCCGATGAGCGCCTGGCTTCCCGGCACCATCACGAACTGGCCAAACGAGGCGGCGGCGCCGGCGATGCCAAGCGCCATGATGCGCTTCTCGGGCGACGCAGCCCGCCCGATCACGCCGTAGACAATGCTGAACGTAGTGCCTGAGAGGCCCAGCCCGATGAGCAGGCCAGCCGAGAAATAGAGCTCGGCCGGGCTGCCCGAGGCCGACATGAGCCAAAGCCCGGCGGCGTAGAGAAGCGCCCCGGCGAGCACGATCTTCCCGGCACCGAAGCGGTCGGCGAGCATGCCCGAGAAGGGCTGCGCCAGGCCCCAGACGATGTTCTGCATCGCGATCGCGATCGAGAACACCTCGCGCCCCCAGCCGAGGTCGGCCGACATCGGCTGCAGGAACAGGCCAAAGCCGTGGCGGATGCCGAGCGCGATCAGCATCACCAGGCTGCCGAAGAGCAGGACCAGGCGGTAGCGGCTTTCCATCAGCCTATTGTCGCAGCGGCAACGAGACGGTGAAGGTCGAGCCCTTGCCCGGCGTGCTCTCGAGGCGAATCGCGCCCCCGTGCAACTCGACGAAGCGCTTGGTGAGCGCGAGGCCGAGCCCCGTGCCCTCGGCCTTCTTCAACCGGTCGCGCCCGACCTGCTTGAACTCCTCGAACACCGCCCCCTGGTCCTCCGGGGCGATACCGATGCCGGTGTCCTGCACCGAGATTTCCACATGGGTAGTGTCTTTTCTGGCAGAAACCGCGATGCGCCCGCCGTCGGGAGTGAACTTCACCGCGTTGGAGAGCAGGTTCAGCATGATCTGCTTGAACTTGCGCTCGTCCCCTGAGAACGCGCCCAGGTTCTTGTCGACCTCGAGCGCCAGGTCGATCGCGTGGCGCTGCGCCCGCTCGCGCACCAGCGTAATGGCGTTCGAGAGCGCGGCAGGCAGGTCGAAGGTCGACACGTCGAGCTCCATGCGCCCGGCCTCGATCTTGGAGAGGTCGAGAATGTCGTTGATGAGCGAGAGCAGGTGCTTGCCCGACTCGTGGATGTCCCCGAGGTACTCCGCCTGCTTCTCGTTGAGCTCCCCGAACAGCCTGTCGTTCAGCGCCTCGGAGAAGCCGATGATCGCGTTGAGCGGCGTCCTCAGCTCGTGCGACATGTTGGCGAGGAAGTCCGACTTGTGCTTGTTCGCCACCTCGAGCTGGGCGCTCTTTTCCTGAATCTCGTTGAACAAGCGCACGTTCTCGATCGCGATTACCGCCTGGTCGGCGAAGCTGGTGACCACCTCCATCTGCTTCTCGGTGAACGGCGCCTTGCTGCTGAGCGAGATCAGGCCGATCGCCTCGCCGTCGCGCAGCATCGGCACCGCGAGCACCGCGCGATAGCCGCCCATGCTGACCAGGTCCTTGCGCCCGTACTCCGGATCGGCCAGCACGTCGGGAATGTGGATCGGCCGGCGCTCGAGCAGCACCCGGCCATTGGTCGAGTCGCGCCCGGGCCGGATCGGCCGCTCGCGCAGGCGCTCGAGCACCGCCTCGTTCCAGTTGAAGGCGAAGACCGGCAGGTAGTTTCCAGCCGCATCCGGACGCAGCATCACGCCCTGCTCGGCCCCGCCGAGGCGCGCCGCGTTGTCGAGCAGCGCCTGCAGCACGGTATCCAGGTCGAACGTGGACCGGCTGATGGTCTTCAGCACCTCCGCGGTCGCGGTCTGGCGCTCGAGCGACTCCCTTGTCTCGTTGAACAGGCGCACGTTCTCGATCGCGATCGCGGCCTGGTCGGCGAAAGTCTTGAGGAGCGCGATCTGCTTGTCGCTGAAAGGGCGAACCTCCATGCGGCGCAGGAGGATCGCACCGAGCGGCTGCTTCTCGCGCAGCAGTGGCACAGCGAGGGTCGTGCGGTGCCCGAAGCGTCGCTGCGCAGCGGCCGCTTGCGGCCACTCCTCGTCGGACACCGCGGCCAGATCCTCGACGTGGACGGGCTGCCGATCGATGACGGCCCGCCCCATCACCAGCCCGCGATCGAGGT
>DATIGN010000120.1:0-22441 GCA_035454685.1 Burkholderiales bacterium
TGCTCGCCGCCGACCGCGTTGGCAGCAGCCCGGAAAGCTTCGGCATAGACGTAAGCCGACTCCATGCCACAACCCCGAGCATGCGGCGTGCCAACTTTGCCTGGTTCTTGCGGGCTAACCCGGTGAGCCTGAATTCAGGCCTTGGCTCTCGATGGAACGCTGCAACGCGGCCAAAGCGGCATCCACGGCGCCACCGTGTTTTTCCATCCTTGCGCGCGCGTGGTGAAGTGCGCTGATGAGCTGCATGGCATGGTTGACGATGGGGCCTGTCCGCGCTGCGCGCACAATTTTCATCGTCAGGCGGTTCACCTTGTCGATGTACTCGGGCGTAAGAGGCAAGAGTAGGAGCTGCTCGATCTCTGCGACCAGCGCATCAACATTTGCAGCGCGCGCCGGCTCGAGGTCCGGCTTGTCAGCGTCTGCCTCGGCCTGGAAGCCTACGGTCTTTAGCACCAAGACCGCGTGGCGCAGGTCACCGCGGGTGATGGATACGCCTGCGATGGCGGTGCCGTCCTTCAGCACCAGCGCGGTGGCGCCGCGCGCGAAGCTGGCACCTTCCAGGTCTTCCTCGGTGAGCCTGCGTACCTCGCCGGTACGTGCGTTCATCGCGTGGATCGGCGCTACCCGGGCGATCGCGGCCGCCATGACCTCCAGCATTTCGCTCAGCTGGCGTGCATCGTAGACCCCGACCGGATTCGGAGCGAGTTGCGCGCGCGCGATGCCGGCCGCCACCGACATCCCGACGTGCTGGTTGCGGATGCCTTCCGCGAGGCGGGTGGTTTTGTCCTTCATCGGCCCGGCGCCTTTTCGCTGGAGAGCAGCGTGAGCGCTCCGATCGCTTCGGCGCGTCGCATGGCGAGCGGATGGTAGAGCGCCCCGGCTGCGGTGCGCAGGATGTTGCCGCCGTCGAGGTACTTGGCGCCGTTCAGCTCTTCCTCCGGGATACGGAGTAGGGCGCCTGCTTGCAGGCGGTAAACGTGCGCCACCCGACCGAGCGCTGCGGCTGCCTCGTTCAGCCGCGCGATGTATTCGGGTCCGTGCATCGAGTCGCGGCTGCGCCCGCTGAGCTCGCGGTGCAGCATCGACGCCACGATTCTCAGTTTGACCGGCTGGTAGCGCGACTCCTCAAGCGGGGCCTTCACCCTGGCCGCGGTGCGCCGTGAGGGCGGGCGGCTTCCCATCGTCCCACCATACCACGCAGCGCAATAACAAGGCGAGCTTAAAGCAGGCGCCAAGCGGCCGCGGCGGCTTGCCGCGGCTTGCCGTTCGGCTTGATGGCGCCGACGTCGTCGATGCCCCAGAGGCGGTAGCCTCCGCGGAACGCGGTGAGGTTGTTGCCCAGGCGCACGCCCGGGGGCACTTTCTTGCCGATGTGCTTGGCATTGCCGCCGCCGAGCATCACGTAGTCCGCGAGGAACGCCTTCTGCAGCGCGGGCACGAGCGAAAACACCGCTTTGCGCCAGGCTTTCTTGCCTTCCTTCTCGAGTGCGCGGCGGCCAATGATCTCGCTGACTGAGCCCTCCTCGAAGTGAAGCTCGCCCAGCTCCAGAGTAATCAGCACATGATCAACGATCAGCGCCGAGCCCACGCCGGTGCCAAGACCGAGAAATAGCATTCGCCCGCCCTCGTAGCTGCCGAGCGCCTGCATGGCGGCGTCATTGACGATGCGCACCGGGCAGTCGAACGCCGCGGCGTAATCGAAGCCGACCCAGCCCGGGCCCAGGTTCCCGGGCTCGGCCAACGGCCCGTTCGGCCCGACCTGCGCCGGAAGTCCGATCGAGACCGCGTCCCAGCGCCAGCCCCTTGCGAGATCCCTTATCTCCTCGACCATGTCGTCCGGCGCGAATTTGGGGCCGGACTTGGTCTTGCGTGGCTCGGTCTCGCCGCTGGCAAGGATCTTGACCTTGCTGCCGCCTACGTCGACCGCCAGGATGCGCCGCGGCATCTCGGACGGTTCAGACCGCGGCAAGCGGGGCGCGCGGGTCGAAGTCGCGCCAGGACCCGTTCGACCACTCGCCTTCGGCGCGGCGCACGTCGCGCGCGGTGTGGCGCTTGAGGAGATCGATTGCGCGCTTTTCGGTACCCCTGCGGTCCACGTTCACCGCAATCATGCGGCCGCCGCGCGGCTCGACCGGGTGCTCGACCGAGGCCGAGCTGCGCTGCCCGCCGCGTACGCGCGTCATCGAGCCAGCAAAGGAGCCGATATAGGCGCCCAGGCCGGCTCCGAGCGGGATCAGCACCAGGCCGATGTCGCCGGCGCTCGCAGCGATCCAGCCCGCCCCGCCGCCTACCAGGGCGCCGATCGCGGCGCCGAGACCGGCACCGATGCCGGCGGTGCGAGAGCCTTCGCTGGCGTGCGGCGAGTCGCCGCCGACGGGCGTCATGGCATGCTGCCCGGGGGGCGAAACGTAGAACGCGTCGACCTCGCTCCTCTGGAAGCCCTCGCGCTTCAGCTCTTCGAGCGCCGCGTCCGCGTCCACCGATCGATCGAAAATTCCACAGATGATGCGTGCCATCAGGTTCCCCTTCTCGAATCAGCTCTGCGCACGTCAACGCTGGGCAAGCGCATTAGCGCGCGATACTTGGTGATGGTCCGGCGCGCGACTCGGAGGCCCTGCTGGGCGAGCAGGCGCGCGAGCTCGGCGTCGGAAAGCGGCGCACGCGGGTCCTCGGCCGCGATCAGCTCCTTCATCACCGCGCGCACCGCGGTCGCGGACGCCGCGCCGCCGTTCTCCGTCGCAAGCCGACGCGAGAAGAAGTGCTTGAACTCGAACAGTCCTCGCGGCGTGGCCATGTACTTGCTGTTGGTCACCCGGCACACTGTCGACTCGTGCAGCCCGAGCTCGCCCGCGATCAGCTTGAGCGTGAGCGGCTTCATCGCCACCTCGCCGTACTCGAAAAAGCCGCGCTGGCGGGCGACGATCGCGTCGGCGACGCGCTGGATGGTGGCGAAGCGCTGCTCGATCGAACGCAACAGCCAGCGCGCCTCCTGCAGATGGCGTGCGAGCGACTGGTTGGACCCGTTGCGGCCACCTACGGCGTCGGCGTAGCCGCGGTTAAGGCGCAGCCGCGGCAGCGACGCCGGGTTGATGATGGCGACCCAGCGGTCTCGTTGCTTACGCACGATGACATCCGGGATCACGTAGCGCGCTTCCGTTGCACCGAAGCGTTGTCCGGGGCGCGGGTCGAGCGAGCGGATCAGCGCGCGCGCGATGTGAAGCTCGCGCTCGTTGCATCCGGCCGCGTGCTGCAGCCGCGCCCATTCGCGGTTGGCAAGCAAGCTCAGGTGGTTCGTGAGCGTGAGCGCAACGCCGCGCCCCGGCGTGTCCTCCGAAAGGTTCTCGAGCTGAATTCGCAGGCACTCGTCAAGCGTGCGGGCGGCGACACCGGGCGGATCGAGGCTCTGCACGAGCTTTAGCGCTGCGGCGAACTCTTCAGGCCGGACGTCGTGTTCCTTGGGCAGTAGCGCGGCGAGCTCGTCGAAAGTGGCCTTGAAGTAGCCATCGTCGTCCAGACTGTCGACCACCATCTCCGCGAGCGCGCGGTCGCGGTCGCTTACCCGCGACATGCGCAGCTGCTCGCGCAGGTGCTCCTGAAGCGTCGGCTGCGTGTCGGACACACCGCCCCAGTCCTCCTGGTCGCGCTCAACGGGGGCGGCGCCGCCCGACCCTTCCTGTGGCAGGACGACCTCTTCGACCGAGGCATCCCGCGGCGCAGACGCCGCTGCGTCCGGATTTTCCTCAAGGAACGGATTGGTGGCGAGCGCCTGCTCCATCTCCTGCGCGAATTCCATCGCAGACATCTGGAGCAGGCGCAGCGCTTGTTGAACCTGCGGCGTCAGCGTTAGGTGCTGCCGCAGTCTTAATGCTATTGCGGGGCCCATGGTTTGCGGTAGATCTGCAAAGGCCATGCCAGCGCGCTTTGCGCCTAGGGGGCCACGGCGTCCCCGCTGTAATAATTGCGCGCGCCGCGCAGCAATTACCGTACGGGCTCGCGGTTTGCAGGTCGCTGCCATCATGCCCGATCGCCTGCGGCACTACCGCGAGATGCGCGATTTCGACGTCACGCCCGAGCCCCGCGGCAAGAAAGCTCGCCCGCGCAGAAAGCGGCTTCGCGAGGCCTTTCTTCGTTACTACATCCAGCGCCACGATGCGACCCGGCTGCACTATGACTTGCGCCTTGAGCTCGAAGGCGTGCTCAAAAGCTGGGCCGTGCCCAAAGGCCCGAGCCTTGATCCTGCCGACAAGCGCCTCGCCATGCAGACCGAGGACCACCCGCTCGAGTACGGTGAATTCGAAGGCGTGATCCCGGAAAAGCAGTACGGCGCGGGCGACGTGCTGCTGTGGGACAAGGGCGTGTGGACCCCGGAAGACACGGATCCGGCGGCGGCGCTCGCCAAGGGGCGGCTCCACTTCCGCCTCGACGGGGAGAAGCTTAGGGGCTCTTGGATCCTGACGCGCACGAGCCGCGGGGACGAGCGAGCCGCATGGCTGCTCATCAAGAGGCACGATGAAGAAGCACGGCCGGGCATCGACATCACTCTTGAGCAACCCGAAAGCGTGAAGCGCGCGTCGAAAGCCGCCGGGCGCGCAAGCCGCGCCGCACTTCCGCAGTTCGTCACTCCGCAGCTCGCGACCCTCGTCACGCGGCCGCCGAAAACCGGCGATTGGGTTTACGAGGTAAAGCACGACGGCTATCGAATGCTCGGCAGATTTTCTGAGAACCAGGTCCGGTTGTTCACTCGCAGCGGAAGAGATTGGACCGACAAACTTCCGCACCTCGCGCGCGAGCTGCAAAGGCTCAGCCTCGATGGCGCGTGGCTCGACGGCGAGATCGTGGTGCTGCGCCCCGACGGGCGCTCGAGCTTCCAGGCGCTGCAGAACGCGTTCGAAGGCGGCGCGGATGCCAAGATCGTCTACTACGTGTTCGATGCTCCGTTTCTGGACGGGCGCGACTTGCGTCAGTTGCCGTTACGGGAACGAAAGGCTCGTCTGAGGAAAGCTCTGAAGGCAAGCGGCGCCGTCCGGTTTAGCGAAGACCTCGCAGGAGCCACGCACGAGATCCTTGAGCACGCCTCCAAGCTGGGCCTCGAGGGGCTGATCGGCAAGCAGGCCGATTCGGTTTACGTTGCCGGGCGCACGAGGAGCTGGATCAAGCTCAAGTGCCGCCTTACCCAGGACTTCGTGATTGCCGGCTACACCAAGCCCGGCGGCTCGCGCCATGGCTTCGGCGCGCTGGTGCTCGGCGTCTACGAGCAGCCTGGCAGGCTGGTTTATGCGGGCAAGGTGGGGACCGGCTTCGACGAGGATTTGTTGAGGAGATTGACCCGGAAATTCGCTGATTACAAGAAACCCGATTCTGCGCTTGCGAATCCGCCGCGCGAGCGGGACATCCAGTGGCTGCGGCCCGTACTCGTCGCTGAAGTGGAATTCACCGAGCGTACCGACGACGGCGTAATTCGGCAGGGCTCGTTCATGGGGCTGCGCGAGGACATTCCGGCGAAGTCGGTGGGAATGGAGAGGCCGCAAGCTGCCCCCGAAAGCGAGCCTTCGAGGACGATCAAGATCACGCATCCCGACCGGCTGATCTGGCCTGAGCTCGGGATCCGCAAGATCGACCTCGTGCGCTATTTTGAGGAGATCGGCGAATGGTTCGTGCCGCACGTGGCGAACCGCCCGCTGACCCTCGTGCGCTGTCCCGACGGCATCGGAGAGGAATGCTTCTACCAACGCCACCTCAACATGGGGGCGAGCCCGGGCGATGTGCTCACCTTCAAGCGGGCGCGCTCGAGCAAGGGCTACTACATCTATGTGAACAGCCTGCCGGGCGTGCTCGGCGTGGTTCAGAACGGAGCAGTCGAATTCCACACCTGGGGCGCCACGGTGCCTGCCGCCAAGCACCCGGACCGCATCACCATCGACCTCGACCCCGATCCCGAGCTGCGGTGGCGCCAGGTGGTGGAAGGCGCGACTCTGACCCGAGCGCTCATCGAGGGCCTGAAGCTGAGATGCTTTCTAAAGACGACCGGTGGCAAGGGTCTCCACGTCGTCTTTCCGATCAAGCGGCGCCACACCTGGGGAGAGGTGAAGGCGTTTGCCGAGAGCATCGCCAAATTCCTGGTGCGCGCCGAGCCCGCGCGCTTCACGGCGAAAATCGCGAAGCGGAGCCGCGGCGGCAAGATCTTCGTCGACTATCTGCGCAACGCCGAGACCGCGAGTGCCGTCGCCGCTTATTCGCCGCGCGCCCGGCACGGCGCCCATGTCTCCACGCCGCTCGACTGGGGCGAGCTCGACTCCACCGACATCCGCGGAGCCTTCAGCGTGAGAAACATCCCGCTGCGCCTGAGGAGCCTCAAAGTCGATCCGTGGGCGGGCTACGACAGCGTGCGGCAGAGCATCACCGACGCGATGCGAAAAGCGCTGGCGACTTAGGAAACCGGGGTCATACCGCGATTCTTTGCGCCGCTACTGTCCTTCTGACGCTTGATCACGCTGATCTCGCCGTCGCTCTCCATGTAGGCCTTGGCGACCTGCGCGTAGTCGGTGACGCCGTGCTCCCGCAGCTTGGAGCGAAGCTCGTCCTCGGAGACGAACTCGACACGCAGGTTTCGGCGCAGCAAGCGGCCGTTGTCGATGAGAAGCAGCGGCGGCGGCTCGAGGATCTTCTGCAGGCGCGACGACGTGTAGGTGAGCCAGTCGGTGAGCACGTTCCAGGCGACGATGGTCGTGACGAGAATCGCACCCTCGGTGAAGGAGCGGTACTCGCCGGACATGCCGTTCTGCGCAGCGTCGGCGATGACCACCAGGACGAGAATGTCCGCCATGCCGACCGAGCCGATGCGGCGCCGGATCACGACGCGGAAGAGCAGGAAGAGGAAGAGGTACATCGCGGTGCCGCGGACGATGAGCTCCACGGGCGACACGTTGAGCCCGAAGACATCGTTCCAGTTCACGACCTCACCTCGCCTTCGTAGCGATAGATCGTGCCGTTGCTGCTCGCGCGCCGCAGCCGCGCCGGGTCTAGCTCGATGTATTCATCGGGCACGCGCTCGCCGTTTCTGCGGCACCAGGTGACGACAAGGAGCGGCTTGCCGCGTGCGAAGTACAGATCGCCTGACTCAACCCGCGCGGGCGAGCGGCTGGAAGAGTAGTAAACGCGCGCGAACTGCATTCATCGCGCTGCGCCGCAATTTACGGACCGAAAGCACCGCCGCGGGCGCGCTGCGGTGGGGAGGGAGGGGAGGGTCGCAGCCACGCCCGGGCGGAATGCTCCGTGTCATGCAGGGCGCGTGCCCGGCAGCGCTGCTGACGGGGCGGCCCGACACGCTTCGGCGCTTCCCTTTTTGGTTTCTATGGAAAATCAGGAACGTAGCCATTGCGTCGGGGCTGGTACGCATGTTGCGTAACGTTTTTACAACCCATACTTGTAAGCGTTCCAATGCCCCATTTGCTGCTGGTAGACGACGATCCCGAAGCGCTCGAGTGGCTGTCCGAGTTCGCCAAGGCCGAAGGCTTTACGGTGTCGCAGGCCGATTCTCTGCGTGCCGCGCGAATCCACCTGTCGCGGCTGCAGCCCGACGTGCTGCTCACCGACCTGCAGCTTCCCGACGGCAAGGGCATAGAGCTGGTCAAGGACCTCGAGAGCCGCGAGTCCACCGAGATCGTGCTCATCACCGGCCACGCGAGCGTTGAGAGCGCGGTCGAAGCGCTGCGTCTCGGCGCGAGCGACTACCTGGTGAAACCGGTCGACATGGAACGCCTGAAGTCGATTCTGCGCCGGGTGCCGCGCACGGGCGAGCTGCGCGCCGAGATCGGCGAGCTGAGGGACGAGTTGCGCAAGCTCGGCCGCTTCGGCCACATCCTCGGTTCCTCGCCACGGATGCAGAAGCTCTACGACCAGCTTGGCCGGGTCGCGCCGACTTCGGCGACCGTGCTTCTCACCGGTGAGAGCGGCACCGGCAAGGAGCTTGCGGCGCAAACCATTCACGACTTGAGTCGACGAAAAAAAGCTCCATTCCTGCCGCTCAACTGCGGCGCGGTGTCGCCGCAGCTGATCGAAAGCGAGCTCTTTGGCCACGAGAAGGGCTCGTTCACCGGCGCCGACCGGCAGCACAAGGGCTACTTCGAGCGCGCGCACGGCGGGACGCTCTTCCTGGATGAGATTACCGAGATGCCGCAGGAGCTGCAGGTCAAGCTGCTGCGCGTATTGGAGAGCGGTACCTTCACTCGGGTCGGCACGACGACGCCGATCAGCGCCGACGTGCGCGTGCTCGCCGCCACCAACCGCAGCCCGGAGGGAGCGGTCGCGGATGGAAAGCTGCGCGAGGACCTCTATCACCGCCTCAACGTGTTCCCGATCTCGATGCCGCCGCTGCGCGAGCGCGGCACGGATATCGAGCTGCTCGCGGAGCACTTCCTTGTCACGCTCAACAAGCAGGAGGGCGGCTCCAAGAAATTCGCCCCCGCGACCATTGCGGCACTCTACGCGCACAGCTGGCCGGGCAACGTGCGCGAGCTCAAGAACTACGTGCAGCGTGCATTCATCCTCGCCGATGACGTGATCGACGCGAACCTCGCCCCGGCGGCGGTGGCCGCGCCGGAGTCCGCGCCGCTGCTTTCGGTGCGCGTCGGCACGACGCTCGAGGAAGTGAGCCGGCGACTCATTGAGGCGACGCTCGCGGAATGCGGCTCCAAGCGCAAGGCCGCCGACATGCTGGGCATCAGCCTGAAGACGCTCTACAACCGGCTCGCCGCGTACAAGAGCGGAACGCCGGAGGAGCGCGACGCGGCATAGATATTGCTCCTCGGTTCGGGCACACATTCACCGGAGGAACCATGGCAGAGACCACCAGCACCCGCGCTCCCGGCGCGGAAGCCGTCCAGCGCGTCGCCGAGACCGCGACTCAGTACGCCGAGCGCTTCGGCGAGCGCGCCGAGGAATGGCTTGAGATGAAGGACAACTGGGTCGAGGGCGCGCGCGAGTACGTGCGCGAGCACCCGATCGCCGCGCTCGGAATGGCGGCGGCCGCCGGCTACGTCCTTAGCATGTTGATGCGCTCTCGTGACTAGGTGAACCGGCTGCAGTACAGGCGCGCTTCCGGGCTCGGCGAAGCGATCGGCGGCCTGCTCGCGGAGGCGCGCAGCCTCGTTGGCGACTACGCTGAGCTCGCGGTGCTCGATGCGCGGCGCGCTGCGATGCGGCTCGCCTGGCTGCTCGCCGCGATGCTCGTCGCCACGGTGCTGGTGGTCACCACGTGGATGGCGCTGATCGCCGCCGGCGTGGTGATCATGCTCGGCCAGGGCACCTCGTGGGCGAGCGCGCTCGCGATCGCGGCGGTGCTCAACCTCGTCGGCGCCGCCGCGCTCGGGTGGTGGATGCTCGCGCTGATCAAGGAACTTCCCTTCACCGCGCTGCTGCGCCAGCTGCGCGGCCGCGCGCCGGAGAAGCCGCAGTGATCCCGCCCGACCAGGAGATCTTCGAAGTCGAGCACCGCCTCGCCATGCGTCGCGCGCAACTCGCGAGGCATTCACGCGAGGCGGGCGAGCGCGCCCTGTGGGCGCTCGCTTCGCCGCTCGCACTGGCCGCGGCGGCGACGATCGGGTTCGTCGCCGCCAGCTCGCTTACCAGGCGGCGCGAGCGCCCGCCGCATCCCGAGCGCCGAAAGACCGATCACGTCAAGGCGGCGAAGCGCACAGGCCTCGCCGGTATGCTGCTTCCGGCGGCAATGTGGTTCGTGCGCGCTCAGTGGGGCTCGCCCGCGCGGGCTGTACAGGCCCTGCTGGAAGGCTTGCACAGGAAGAAAGCCGCTGTGTCGCCTCGCGGCGACATGACCCGGCCGTAGCAATTCGGGCGATATCCAGTGGCGGCGGCGGACGTTAGTCTCGCCCGATGAGGTCACTTCAGCCGCGCCTGAAGCGCAGTGCGCATACTGCCCTCGGCGCAGTCGCCGGGTTAGCGGCGATGGCCATTTGGGGGTGGGCAATCGACGTGCCGGTGCTGCGCGATCTCGGCGCGGACTTCGCGCCAATGTCGGCGTCGGCGGCGATCGCGTTCTTGCTGCTCGCGGTCACTTTCCTCGCGGTCGAGCGCGGCCGTCACCGGTCGGCGTGCACCGCCGCGGCTCTCGCCGCCGCTCTCGGGCTTGCGGCGCTTGTCGAACATTACCTGGGACTCGAGCTGCAAGTGCAAATCGCGCCGGCCGCTGCGCTGACGCTGGTGCTGCTTGCGCTCGTCATGCCGCTGCCCGCCGGCACGCGCGCGTTCGGCGTGCCGCTGCAGGGCGCGGTCGCGGCGCTGATCGGAGCGGTCGCATTTTTCGCGCTGCTCGGCCTTTCGCTTCGTATCCTGCGCTTCGACATTCCTGCGCCGCTGCTTGGGTTCTCGGCGCCGGGCGCGTTCGCAGCGATGCTCGCCGCGATCGGCCTCGCGGCCGCGCGGCCGACACCGTGGCTGCTCGAGACGCTCGCCGGACGCTCCATCGCCGCGGTGGTGACGCGCTGGCTCCTGCCTGCGGCCTTCATCGTACCGCTCGCGGTCGGCTGGACGCGACTATTCGCCGAGCGCGAGGGGCTTTTCGGCGAGGCGGTGGGCATGGCGCTGTTCACCACGGTGATGATCGCCGGGTTCGGCGCTCTAGTTCTCTGGGTCGCCCGCACGCTGGAGTACCACGAGCGCAAGCGCGCTCAGGCCGAGGAGCAGGCCGGCGAGACGCGCGAATGGCTGCAGGTGACGCTGGCGGCGATCGGCGACGGCGTCATCGCCACCGACCACGAGGGGCGCGTGCGCTTCCTGAACGCCGCCGCCCAGCGGCTTACCGGCTGGCGCGCGGCCGAGGCTGCGGGGCGGCCGATCGACGAGCTGGTGAGGCTTTTCGATGAAGCCAACAATGCCCCTTTGCCGAATCCTCTGGAATCCAGCTTGAAGACCTTGGCGGCCAGCAGCGCTTCCGGCGAGCCCGCCTTGCGCGCGCGCGACGGCAAGGTGCACTCGGTGCAGGCCAATGCGGCGCCGATTCTCGACGTCGCTGACAGCCTGGCCGGCGCGGTGCTCGTGCTGCGCGAAGCGGCGGCACAGCGCCAGGCCGAACGCGCGATGCGCGAGGCCTACACCGAGCTCGACGAGCGCGTCGTGCGCCGCACTGCGGCGCTCGAGCGCGCGAGCGCCGCGCTGCGCGAACGCAACGCCCTGCTGAACGCGATCACGACGGGCACGCCCGACCTCATCTTCGCCAAGGACCGTGACGGGCGCATGCTGATGGCGAACCCCGCGTGGCTGAAAGCCATCGGCCGCGCCGAGACCGAAGTGCTGCGCCTGGACCAAAACGAGCGCCTGGTCCTCGAATCGGGCGAGACCATGACGCTCGAGGAGACCATGGCCGAGCGGACGTACCTCGCCAGCAAGTCGCCCCTGCGCGACGAGCAGGGCCGCATCATCGGCCTGATCGGCGTCGCGACCGACATCACCGAGCGCAAGCAGGCGCAGCGCGACCTCGAGAAGCTCGTGGTGGCCGAGCAGCGGCTGCGCGCCGAGGCCGAACGCGCCAACCGCGGCAAGGACGAGTTCCTCGCCATCGTGTCGCACGAGCTGCGCTCGCCGCTCAACGCGCTGCGCGGCTGGAGCCACCTGCTCGCGACGACGCGCCCGCTCGAGCAGTCCCTGGTCGAAAGGGCTGCAAAGGCCATCAAGCGCAACGTCGACCACCAGACGCGGCTCATCGACGATCTGCTGGACACCTCGCGCATCGTGAGCGGCAAGCTCACGATCGAGCGGCGCGCGGTCAACCTGGTCGAGACCGTGCTCGCCGCGCTCGACGCCGCGCGGCCCGGCGCCGCCGCGAAAGAGATCGACCTGCGCTTCACTCCCGACGACTCGACGATCATGGTGGTGGGCGACGGCGGGCGCCTGCAGCAGCTCGTGTCGAACCTGCTTTCCAACGCGGTGAAGTTCACGCCCGAGCGTGGCGCGATTTCCGTGCTTCTCCTCAAGAATGCCGAACGGGTACAGCTCCAGGTCAAGGACAACGGGATCGGCATCGCGTCCGAATTCCTGCCCCACGTCTTCGACCGCTTTACCCAGGCGGACACTTCAGCCGCCCGGCGCGCGGGCGGCCTCGGCATCGGGCTCGCGCTCGTGCGCCACATCGCGCAGCTGCATGGCGGCCAGGTGCGGGCCGACAGCCCGGGCCTTGGTCGGGGCTCGACTTTCACTGTCGAGCTGCCCGCGGCGCCCGCGAGCGCGCTGCGGCCGCAGACGCCGATCGTCGAGCGTCGCGGCTCCAACCAAGGGGCGCTCAGCGGCATGCGGATCTGGGTGCTCGATGACGATCCGGACGCGCACGAGGTGGTCGGCCTCACGCTCGAGCAGGCGGGCGCGGTCGTGCGCAGCGCCAGCTCGGCTGCCGAGCTCGCCGGTATGCTCGAGCAGGCGCTTCCGGCGCAGGGGCCCGACGTATTGCTCATCGATCTCGCGATGCCGGGCGAGGACGGCTTCGAGGCGCTGCGGCGCGTGCGCTCGCTGGAAATGGCGTTCGGCGCAGAGCAGTACATCCCGGCGCTCGCGCTTACGGCCTTCACTCAGGTCGAGCGCGAGAAGCTCCTCGCCGCCGGGTTCGCCGACCGCGTCGACAAGCCGATCGACGCCGGCAAGCTCGTCTCCGCCATCCGCAGCGCGCTCCAAGAGAACCGCCGCGGCGCGATGCGCGCCGCGTAAAAGGCAGCAAGAGATATTCCTTAAGGTTCCTTCTCCGGCTCGCAGCCGAGCGGCGTGCACACTTGCTCCAGCGGCCGGCGCTCGGCGTCCACGCCGAGGAAGAGCGTGACGAGCGCGGCGACGCACATGAGTACGGAAGCGAAGGCATAGGCGCCAAAGAGCGCCGAGCGGCTGCCGCTCTCGATCATCGCGCCATACAGCGGCGGGCCGACGAAGCCGCCGAGCGCAGTGCCTACCGCGTAGAAGAGCGAGATGGCGATGGCGCGCATCTCGAGCGGGAACACCTCGCTCACCGTGAGATAGGCCGAGCTCGCGGCCGCCGAGGCAACGAAGAAGATGGCCGACCACGACAGCGCCTGTCCCGTCGCGCTCAGCCAATGCTGCTGGAACGCGTATCCAATGGCGAGCAGCCCGAGTCCGGCCAGGCCGTAGGTCGTGGCGATCATGACGCGGCGCCCGACGTGGTCGAAAAGGTGGCCGAGGAGCAGCGGGCCGAGGAAGTTGCCGAGCGCGAACGGGAAGATGTAGTAGCCGACGCGCTCGTCCGGAACACCGTAGAAGCGCGCGAGCACGAGCGCGTAGGTAAAGAAGATCGCGTTGTAGAAGAACGCCTGTGACGTCATCAGCGTGAGCCCGAGCAGCGCGCGCCGGTTGTAGCGCACCGCGAGCACATGAAACACATCGCCCCACGGCACCGAGCGAATCGGACGCAGGGCGAGGTGCTCTCGTTTCTCGGACTTCACCCCGACTTCCTGCTCGATCGTACGGACCACCGCCTCCGCTTCTTCGGCCCGACCGTGCATGAGGAGCCAGCGCGGACTTTCCGGGACGTTGCGGCGCACGAGCAGGATGGCGAAAGCGAGCACGCTGCCCAGCGCGAACGCGATGCGCCAGCCATACGCGGCTCCCACCAGCCTCGGATCCAGCAGAACGATGGATAGACCCGCTCCCATCGCCGCGCCGACCCAGAACGTGCCGTTGATCGCGAGCGCGACCCGCCCGCGCACCCGCGCCGGGATCAGCTCGTCGATCGCCGAATTGATCGCGGCGTACTCGCCGCCGATGCCGAAGCCGGTGACGAATCGGCAGAAGGCGAACGAGGCGATGTCCCAAGTGAATGCGGTCGCCATTGTGGCGACCAGGTAGACCGCCAGTGTGACCAGGAAAATGCGCTTGCGCCCCAGGCTGTCAACCAGCCGCCCAAAGAAGAGCGCGCCAAGCACCGCGCCGGCGATGTAGGCCGAGGCCGCCCAGCCAATCTGACTCGCGCTGAGGCCGAGCGTCTCGGGGCGCTGCAGCGCCGGGCCGAGCGAGCCGACCACGGTGACTTCCAGCCCGTCGAGCAACCAGGTGACCCCGAGCGCGATCACTACGCGCCAATGCCACGCAGACCATGGCAGGCGGTCGAGCCTCGCCGGGATGTCGGTACGAATCGGGCTCACCATAGTCTCGGACCGGGCGTTAAACTCGCCGTTCATGAAAAAACTCCTGTATGTCGTTCTTGCTCATCTTCTCGTCGGAACTGCAAACGCCCAATACCCCACGAAACCGCTGCGCCTGGTCGTGCCGTTCGCACCGGGGGGATCGACCGACATTTTCGCGCGCTTGATCGCGGAGCGCGCACAAGGGCCGCTCGGCCAGCCGGTGGTGGTCGAGAACCGCGCCGGCGCCGCGGGCAACATCGGCGCCGACACGGTCGCGCGCTCGGCGCCCGACGGCTACACGCTCCTTATGGCGACGACCGGCGTCATGGCCATCAACAACGCGCTCTACAAGAACATGACCTACGACGCGGCGAAGGACCTCGAGCCCGTGCTCTTCGTCGCCTCGATCACCAACGTCCTCATTGTCCCGCCCGACTTTCCGGCGAAGAGCGTCGCGGAGCTGATCGCGCTGGCGAAGAAGGAGCCGGGCAAGCTCTCGTTCGCCTCCTCGGGCGCAGGCAGCTCGACGCACATGTCGGCGGAGCTCTTCAAGAGCCTGTCGGGCACTGACCTCCTGCATATTCCCTACAAGGGGAGCGGCCAGGCGCTTCCCGACCTGATGAGCGGGCGCGTCTCCATGATGTTCGAGAACGCGCCGGGCGCGGTGTCGCATATCAAGGCGGGCAAGGTGCGCGCGCTTGCGCAGACCGGTAGCAAGCGCACGGCCTCGATGCCCGACCTTCCGACCGTGGCCGAGTCGGGCGTGCCGGGATACGAGTCGCTTTCCTGGAGCGGCATCGCGGTGCCCGCCGGCACGCCGCGCGCGGTAGTCGATCGCCTCAATAGAGATTTCAATTCCGTCCTTGCCACGGCGGAAATGCGCCAGAAGCTCGCCGAGCAGGGTGCCGAGACCATCGGCGGGCCGCCGGAGGCGTTCGCGCAGCACATCCGCGCCGAGCGCGAGAAGTGGTCGCGCCTGATCCGCGAGAAGAACATCGTAGTGAATTGATGGCAAGTCTCCTCGGCGCGCGCGCCGCGCGCGCCCGCATCTCGGCTTCGGCGCGCGCGGCGCAGCGCGCGCGCGAGCTGCGCGCCGCGGGCCGCAGCATCGTCGAGCTTGCGCAGGGCGAGCCGGATTTCAACACCCCGGACCATGTGATCGAGGCGGCGTACCGCGCGATGCGCGCCGGCCAGACACACTATACGCCGGTGGACGGGACGCCCGAGCTCAAGGCGGCGATCGTGGGGAAGTTCAAGCGCGAGAACGGCCTGGAATGCCGCCCGGAGAACATCTCCGCCGGGGCCGGCGGCAAGCAGATCCTCTACAACGCGCTCATGGCGACGCTCGACCCGGGCGACGAGGTGCTGATCCCGGCGCCGTCGTGGGTAGCGTATGCGGACATCACGAGCTTCGCCGAAGGCGTGCCGGTCTGGATCCCGACACGAGCGGAAGACGGATTCAAGCTGCGACCGGACGCGCTGGAACGGGCGATCACCAAAAAAGCCAAATGGCTGGTGCTCAACTCGCCCTCAAATCCGACCGGCGCCGTATACGCGTCCGAGGAGCTGCGCGCGCTCGCCGCGGCGCTCGAGCGGCATCCTTCGCTCCACGTCATCAGCGACGACATGTATGAGCACGTACTCTTCGACGGGCGGGCCTTCGCCACGCTCGCCGCCGTCGCGCCACAGCTCGCCGAGCGCACCCTCACGGTGAACGGCGTATCCAAGACTTTCGCGATGACCGGCTGGCGCCTGGGCTTCGCCTGCGGGCCGGTGGAGCTGATCCGCGCCATGGCGCGCATGCAGGGCCAGAGCTCGCTCAATCCGTCCTCGGTCAGCCAGGCCGCGACGGTCGCCGCGCTGAACGGCCCGATGGACATCGTGTACGAGCGCTGCCGCGAATTCCAGGCGCGCCGCGACTTCATCGTGCCGCGGCTGGCAGCAGTGCCGGGACTCGCTTGCCATTCGCCTCACGGCGCGTTCTATGTCTACGCCTCCTGCGCCGGCTGGATGGGCAAGCGCACGGCGCAGGGACAGAAGATCGCGAACGACGCCGACGTCACCGCGCATCTCCTCGAGCACGGCGTCGCGGTGCCGAACGGTGCGGGCTACGGCCTCTCGCCGTACTTTCGAGTCTCCTTCGCGAGCTCGCTCGCCAATCTGGAAGAGGCCTGCCGTCGCATCGACGCCGCGGCGCGCGCGCTCAGCTGATGCACCTCGTCGAACGCTTCGCCGATTGGGCGGTTTCTTTCAGGAATAAGGCCCTGCCGCCGGAAGCGGCGCATCACGCGCGTCGCGCGGTGATCGATTGGCACGCTGCGCTGTACCCGGGAATGGTGGTCCCGCCGGTGACGCTGCTGAAGAAAGCGTTCGCAGGCGAGAGCGAATCGCCGCGGCTCAAGGCGCTGATCGAAGGCACCGCCGCGCACACTGTTGAGGTGGACGACATCTTCCGCGACGGGATTTACCACCCCGGCGCTCCGACCATTGCAGCAGTAAGTGCGTTTTCACCAGAGAGATTTCTAAGAGCAATCGTCGTGGGCTATGAGATCTCCACGCGGATCGGCGCGGCGATGGGAAAGGCGCATTACAGGCACTGGCACAACACCGGCACGATCGGCGCCTTCGGCGCCGCGGCGGCAGCGGCGGAGGCGCTCAATCTCGACCGCGGGAAGTTCGCGCATGCGCTCGCCACCGTTACGACGTTCGCCGCCGGCCTGCAGCAGGCGTTCCGCATGGATTCGATGTCGAAGCCGCTGCACGCCGGACGCGCCGCGGAAGCGGGCGTCAGCGCGGCGCTGATGGCGCGCGTAGGCGTTACCGGCTCGCTCGACGTCATGACGGGGTTCGCCCGAGCGATGGGCGACAATCCCGACTGGGAGCGCGGCTTCGCCACGCTCGGCAACGATTTCCACATCACGCGCATGACGTTCAAGAACCACGCGTGCTGCGGCCACACCTTCGCCGCGATCGACGGCGCGCTGCATCTCAAGAAGCGGATGCAGATCGAAGCCGACGACATTGAAAGCGTGGAGGTCGCGACGTACCGCGCCGGGCTCGAGGTGGCGCACTATGAAGATCCGCGCACGCCGGCCGAGGGCCGCTTTTCGCTCAAGTACGTCGTCGCCACCGCGTTGACCCACGGCTCGGTGCGGCTCGCCGCCTTCGAAGCGGAACGCCTGCGCGATCCGAAGACGAGAGATGTTCTCGAGAAAATCAGAACTTCCCTGGATCCCGAACTGGAAGCCGCCTTCCCGGCGAAGCGCGCGGCGCGGATCGCGATAACCGCGCGCGGCCGCCGCGAGGAGTGGCTGCAGCCCACGCGCATCGGCGATCCGGACGCGCCGCTCTCCGACCGGGCGCTGGAGGAGAAGTACTTCGAGCTCGCCACGCCGGTGATCGGCGAGGCGAAAGCGAAGGAGGTTCTCGCTCGCTTGTGGCGGCTGGAATGAGCCTCGCGCAGGCGCTGTTCGCGCCGCGCTCGGTCGCGCTGGTCGGAGCGTCGGGCGACGCCGCAAAGAACACTGCACGTCCGCAGCGCTATCTCAGAAAGCACGGCTACGCCGGAAAGCTCTTCCCGGTCAATCCGACGCGTAAGGAGATCTTCGGCGAGAAGGCGTATGCCCGTGTCTCAGACATCGCGGACACGGTGGATCACGCCTACATCCTGATCGAGGACGTGGAGCAGGCGCTCGAGGACTGCGGCAGGCGCGGCGTCCCGGTGGCGAGCGTGTTCAGCGGCGGCTTCTCCGACGCCGGGCCGAAAGGCGTGCGGCGCCAGTCCGAGCTCGTGGCGCGCGCGCGCTCCCTCGGCGTGCGTCTTCTCGGCCCAAACAGCATGGGCGTAATCGACGTCCCCGGCCGACTCGCGCTCAGCGTGAACGCGGTGCTCGAGATGGACGTGCTTCCCGGTGGGACGACGAGTATCGTCTCCCAAAGCGGCACGATGCTCGGCACGCTGCTTTCGCGCGGCGCGGCGCGCGGCCTGGGCTTCGCCAAGCTGGTGTCGGTCGGCAATGAGGCCGACCTTTCGGTCGGCGAGCTGGTCGAGCTCCTCGCCGCGGACCCGGGCACGCGCGTCATCCTGCTTTTCCTGGAGACGGTCCGGGATGCGGAGCGGCTGGCTCGCGCGGCGCGCGCAGCGCGCGCGGCCGAAAAATCCGTCGTCGCCTACAAGCTCGGCCGCTCCGAGCTCGGCGTCGCGGCGGCGCTCTCGCACACCGGCGCCCTCGCCGGAACTGATCCCGCGCTCGACGCCTATTTCAGGGACTGCGGCATCGTTCGCGTCGACATGCTGGAAACGCTGCTTGAAATTTCGCCTCTGCTTTCCGAAAGAAAGGCGTTGGATCTGAAAAGACCAGGGCGTGTCAGCGTCGTGACCACCACCGGCGGAGGCGCGGCGAGCGTGGTGGATCGGCTCGGGATGCGCGGCATCGAGCTCGCCGCGCCGATCATGGATCTCACGATGGCCGCGAGCGGGCAGAACTACGCCGAGGCGCTCGAGAAGGCATCGGCATCCGAATGCGACCTGGTGGTCGCCTGCGTGGGCTCCTCGGCCCAGTTTCATCCGGAGCTTGCCGTTCAGCCAATCATTCAGTCGAAAAGATCAAAACCCATAGTGTGCTTCTTCACCCCGCACGCGGAGCGCTCGCTGGCGCTTGCCGCCGCCGCCGCAATCCCGGCGTTCCGCACGCCCGAAGCGTGCGCGGATGCAGTCGCGGCGTTGCTCTCATGGCGATCGCCGCGGACGCCGCCGGCGCTTGCCGTACCCGGCGATATCCCGCAGCACCCGTTCGATCTGCTCACGGCGCTTGGCATCCCGGTCGCGCGCTGGGCGATCGCGGGGGGGCCAGAGTTTTCGCATGCGCTTCGCTACCCGGTGGCGGTGAAGTTGCTGGAGGCGCACAAAACCGAGCGCGGTGGCGTCGCCCTCGGCGTCGCGAGCCGTGAGGACCTCGAGAAGGCTGCGCGGAAGATGGGTGCCGCCCGGGTGCTCGTGCAGGAAATGCAGTCGGGGCTGGCCGAAGCGATCGTCGGCTACCGCGATGACCCGGTGGTCGGGCCACTGGTGCTCGTCGGCGCGGGCGGCGTGCTGGCCGAGGTCTATCGCGACTACGCGCTGCGCATCGCGCCGGTGAGCGAAACGGAGGCCGCAGAAATGATCGAACAGGTGAAGGGTCTGGCCACGATCCGCGGCTACCGCAACCTGCCGCGCGGCGACGTCAAGGCCCTCGCCCAGGCCGTGTCGTCGCTCTCGCGGCTCGCGCTGGCGAGAGGCCGGCCGGTGTGCGAGGCGGAGATCAATCCGCTCGTCGTCAAAGCCGACGGCGTCGTCGCGGTCGACGCGCTGGTGGCCCGGAAGGAGGGCGCATGATCGGCTTCATCGTGAAGACGCTCTGATGCCGCGGGCCGCGCTGCGCGAGGTCCTGCTCGCCGCGGGAGCAGACTTCTCCGAAGTCCACTTCACCGGCGACGATCCGGTGCTCCCCTTGCGCTACCGTGTTGCGGCCGCCGCCTGCGGCGTGCTCGGCGCATTGGGTATTTCCATAAGCAGGCTGACTAATACAAGGCAAACCGTCGCGGTTAACGCCCGCTCAGCCGCGATCTCGCTGCGCAGCGCGAGATACCTGCGCGTCAATGGCAAGGCGCCCGCGGTATGGGATCCGCTGAGCGGCTTCTACCCGGTGCGTGACGGGTGGATCAGCATCCACTGCAACTTTCCGAACCATCGCGAAGCGGCGATGCGCGTGCTCGGAGCGCCGCACGATCGCGCCCGGGCGGAGGAGGAGAGCCGCTCCTGGGAGGGCATCGCTTTGGAAGACGCGATCCATGCCGCGGGCGGCTGTGCAGGCTATGTACGCAGCCATGCAACGTGGAGCAAGCACGCGCAGGCTCAGGCGGTGGCTGCACAGCCGTTGCTGACTATTGAGCAAATCGGCAATTCGCCGCCCGAGCGGTTGAGCCTTCAGCCCAGACCCTTGAGCAACGTCCGGGCTCTCGACCTGACCCGCGTGCTCGCCGGACCGACCTGCGCCAAGAGCCTCGCCGAGCACGGCGCGGACGTGCTCAAGATCAGCGCGGCGCACTTGCCCGACTCCGGCTTGGTCGATCTGGATACCGGCATCGGCAAGCGCTCCGCCCGACTGGATCTTCGAGATTCGGCCGAAGTGAAGGTGCTTGAGCAATTGATCCGCGATGCGGACGTGTTCGTCCAGTCCTACCGCCCTGGCGCGCTCGCGGCGCGCGGCTTTTCACCCGAGGCTCTCGCGAAGCTGCGGCCCGGCATCGTGTGTGCATCGCTGAGCGCCTGGGGACCGATCGGGCCGTGGCGCGAGCGGCGGGGCTTCGACAGCATCGTGCAGGCGGTAAGCGGGATCGCGCATGCGCACGGCAACGGAGGAAAGCCGAGCCTGCTGCCGGTCTCGGCGATCGACTACGTGAGCGGGTACCTGATGGCTTTCGGCGTCTGCGTCGCGCTCGAGCGCCGCGCTCGCGTAGGCGGGAGCTGGCTCGTGCGCGTGGCGCTCGCGCGCGTCGGGAAGTGGATCGTGGACCGCGGCACGGTCGAGAACTACGCAGGCCTGCCCGACGATCTGCCGGAAGCCGAGCTGTTTCCGTTGCTCGACGAGATGGACGCGCCCGACGGACGCATACGCTACCTCAAGCCAGTGCTCGGCCTTTCCGACATTCCGCCCTTTTTCGACCGGCCGCCCGTCCCGCTCGGCTACCATCCGCCCGCATGGACTTCCAGCTGACGCCCGAGCAGGAGCAGTTCCGCGATTCGGTCCTCGCGCTCTCGAAAAAGCATCTCGCTTCCGGCGCGCGCGAGCGCGCGCACAACCCCGGGTACCCGTGGGACGTCGCGAAGCTCATGGCGAAGCAAGGGCTGCTCGGCATCACGCTCGCGGAAGCCGACGGCGGGCAGGGCGGCAGCCTGATGGACGCGGTCATCGCCATCGAGACCGTGGCCTCGGTGTGCCCACGCAGCGCGGATGTCGTCCAGGCGGGCAACTTCGGTCCGATCAGGATCCTCGGCGAGTACGGCTCTTCCTTGCAAAAATCAAGATTCTTGAAAAAGCTTCTGGCTGGTGAAGCGGTCATCTCCGTCGGCATGACCGAGCCGGACGCCGGCTCCGCGGTCACCGATCTCAAGACCACAGCCACAGCGGACGGCGACGGCTTTCGCATCAACGGCTCGAAGATCTTCACCACGCACTCGGGGTATGCGGAAGTGATTCTCACGTACGTCCGCTTCGGCCCCGGGGTCGGCGGCATAGGCTCCGTCCTGATCGAGACCGGCGCTGCGGGCGTTCGCAGGGGTAAGCCATCGAAGTTCATGTCGGGAGAGGAGTGGACCGAGATCCAGTTCGACAACGTGCGCGTGCCCGCCGCGATGGTGCTGCTCGGCGAAGGCGGATTCAAGAAGCAGATGGCGGGTTTCAACGTCGAGCGCATCGGCAACGCCGCGCGCTCGCTCGCGCTGGGACGCTACGCGTTCGAGCGCGCGCGCGCCTGGGCGCTCGAGCGGAGGCAGTTCGGCCGGCTGCTCGCCGAGTTCCAGGGGCTGCAGTGGAAGTTCGCCGATATGAAGATGCAGCTCGACGCTGCGCAGCTCCTCCTCTACCGCGCCGCGGTGAATGCCGACCGCGGGCTACCTTCGGCCGAGGCGACCGCGATCGCCAAGGCGTACTGCAACCGCACCGGCTTCGATGTCGCCAACGAGGCGCTGCAGGTCATGGGCGCGATGGGCTACAGCCAGGAGGAGCTCGTCGAGTACTGCGCGCGCCGCTGCCGCGGCTGGATGATCGCCGGCGGCTCGATCGAGATCCTCAAGAACCGCATCGCCGAAGGCGTCTTCGGCCGCAGCTTCCCGCAGCGGCCCGAGAAATAATCCTGGTCAAGTATTCGAGGGATTGGACTCGGGCTCTGATCCCGGCTTGCGGCGTGCCACTCAGGTTGGACGCTTGTTACCGAGGAGGGCGACGCCAAGACGAGGCTCGTGCTGCCGGGTGCGGCGGCCGGGGGCGGGCCGGCGCGGAGCCTCGCCTTCGGCCGCCATGCGCGCGCGCGCTTCCTGAATTTGCGCTTCACGCTCCTTGGCGATGGGGGCCGGCATCGCGGCGGCGCTATAGGCTGGGCGGTCCCTGCGCGGCCCGCGGTGCCGCTCGGACGAATTCGGGCTCTGACCCCGATTTCTGTGCTGCTCCTGGCTGCGCTGCGGCGCATGCCTCTGCGGGACATGCCGCTTCTGCTCGTGCCTCTGAGGGCGTGGCGCAGTTCCAGGCTCGAAGCCAGGGATCACACGGCTT
>DATIGN010000121.1:0-18713 GCA_035454685.1 Burkholderiales bacterium
GCGATATCGGGCGCCGAGCCGTGCACCGGCTCGAAGATCGACGGCGCGGTGCGCTCCGGGTTGATATTGCCGGACGCAGCGATCCCGATCGTGCCCGCCGTCGCCGGACCGAGATCGGACAGGATGTCGCCGAAGAGGTTCGAAGCCACGATCACGTCGAAGCGATCGGGGTTCAACACCATCTGGATCGTGAGACCGTCGACGTGGTACTGGTCGGCCTTCACGTCCGGGTAGTTGTTCTTCATCTGGGCGAAGCGCTCATCCCAGTACGGCATGGTAATCGTGATGCCGTTCGACTTGGTGCACGACGTGAGATGCTTCTTGCGGCTGCGCGCGAGCTCGAACGAGTACTTCATGATGCGGTCGACGCCCTTGCGGCTGAACACGGCTTGCTGCATCACAATTTCATTTTCTGAACCTTCAAAAACCCTTCCCCCCACGTTGCCGTATTCGCCTTCGGTGTTCTCGCGGATCACCACGTAGTCGATGTCGCCGGGCTTTCGGCCGGCGAGCGGGCAGGGGAGCCCTTCGAACAGCCGCACCGGCCGCAGGTTCACATACAGGTCGAACCAGCGGCGGAAGTTGATGAGCAGCCCCCACGCCGAGACGTGATCGGGCACAATCGCCGGATTGCCCGCCGCGCCGAAATAGATGGCGTCGAAGCGCCGCAGAATGTCGGGCGCATCGTCCGGGCACATCTTCCCGTGCGCCTTGTACCAGTCGCAGCTCCAGGGGAACTCCTGCCACTTGAAGCGCAGCCCGTGCTTTGCGCCCACCGCCTCGAGCACGCGTACTCCCTCGGGCATGACTTCCCTGCCGATGCCGTCGCCCGGGATGACTGCAATGGAATGTTCTTTCATGCGTCCCAGTATATAGAATCGGCGCATGCGCTTCGCGGCGATCGAGACGTCCACGGAGTGGTGCTCGGTCGCGGTGTGGAACGACGGCGAGATAGCGGCGCTCGAGCGCCGAGCGGGGCAACGCCACTCGGAATTCGCTTTGCCGATGCTTCAAGAACTTATCAGGGGCTCAGGGATCGACGCGGTGGCTTTCGGCGCGGGGCCGGGCGCATTCACCGGGCTGCGCATCGCCTGCGCGCTCGCGCAGGGCCTTGCCTTCGCGCGCAGCCTGCCGGTGATCGGAATCTCGACGCTCGAAGCACTGGCACAGGAATCCGGCGCCGCGCGCGTGGTTGCGTGCATCGATGCGCGGATGCGCGAAGTGTATTATGCGGCGCTCGAAAAGCGCGACGGACGCTGGCACGAAATCATCCCGGCGGATTGCGTCGCGCCGCGCTCCGCGCCGTTGCCGCCCGGCAAAGGCTGGACGGGCTGCGGGAGCGGGTTCGAGGTTTACCGGGAGGAAATGAAAGCCAAGGTCGAAGTCGCGAGGCCCGAAATCCATCCGACGGCGATGGCGGTCGCCCAGCTTGCCGCGCCGCGGCTTGCTGCTGGCGAGGGCGTTGACGCCGCGCAGGCCGCGCCGTTCTATCTTCGCGACAAAGTCGCTTTCACGAAGGAAGAGCTTGAGCGCCGTCCTTAAGGATATCCCGCGCCTGGACCCCATGGCCGAGCGCGACCTCGACGAGGTGATGGCGGTGGAGAGCGCGATCTACACGCACCCCTGGACGCGCGGCAACTTCGCCGACTCGCTGCGCGCAGGCTACGAATGCCGGGTGCTGCGGCTCGGGCCGGAGCTTCTCGGCTATTTCGTGCTCATGGTCGCCGCGGCCGAGGGCCATCTGCTCAACCTTTCGATCGCCGCCGCGCATCAGCGCGCCGGGCACGGCGCATGGCTTCTTGCGCAGGCCGCCGGGCTCGCCCGCAAGATCGGCGCCCGCAGCCTCTTCCTCGAGGTGCGGCCCAGCAACCAGGGCGCCCAGGCGCTCTACACGCGGTTCGGCTTTCGCAAAGTTGCGGTGCGGCGCGGCTATTATCCCGCGCACACCGGCCGCGAGGACGCGCTCGTGCTCGCGCTGCCGCTCGCGTGAGCGAGCGCACCGCGATCCTCGCCGAGATGGGTCTCGCGCCGCTCTGGCGCTTGAGGAAAAAGCAGGTTGCCCCGGCATGGATCCCCCTCAAGTCGGCCGTGTCCACGTGCGTGCAGTGCGGGTTGCACAAGACGCGCACACAGACGGTATTCGGCGTGGGCGACGAGAACGCCGATTGGATGCTGATCGGCGAGGCCCCCGGCGCCGAAGAGGACCGGCTCGGCGACCCGTTCGTAGGCCAAGCGGGGAAGCTTCTCGACAACATGCTCGCCGCGATCGGGCTTTCGCGGCGCAGCAACGTGTACATCGCCAACGTGCTCAAGTGCCGGCCGCCGGGCAACCGCAACCCGGCGCCGGAAGAGGTCGAGAAGTGCACCCCGCACCTGTTGCAGCAAATCGGGCTGGTGCAGCCGAAGCTCATCATCGCCCTTGGCCGTTTCGCGGCGCAGACTCTGCTCGCGAGCGACGCCTCGATCGCGAGCCTGCGCGGCCGGGTACACCGCTACGCCGGGGTGCCGCTCATCGTTACCTATCACCCGGCCTACCTGCTGCGCACGCTGGAAGACAAGGCGAAGGCTTGGGAAGACCTCGTGTTCGCGCGCAAGACCATGGAGCGCCTGTAGCGCGCCAGCTATTCCCGAGGCTTGTGCGGGTCCTCGGCGCGCGCGAAGGCGAGCAAGCGATCGACTTCCTCGTGGCGGACGCGGCGGTTGCGCCAGAACCACAGCTGCACCAGCGTCATGGTGCCCGCGACGAAGAGCCCGAACACCACGATCACCGAATAGATCGAGTAGCCGACCCCGAGGAGCAGCGAGTAGAGCGCGATCATCACCAGGATCGAGGCGTTCTCGTTGAAGTTCTGCACCGCGATCGAGCGGCCGGCGCCGACCAGGTGGTGGCCACGGTGCTGAAGCAGCGCGTTCATCGGCACGACGAAGAACCCGGCAAGGCCGCCGATCAGCACCATGAGCGAGATTGCGACCCAGACCTGGCTCACGAGATTCATCGCGAGCACGATCAGGCCCATCGCGATGCCGAGCGGGATGACGCGCACCGAGCGGTCGAGCGTCACCAGGATCGATGCGAGCACCGCGCCGACCGCGATGCCGATCGCGGTGACGCCCTGCAGGATCGCGGCCTTGGAGAGGTCGAAGCCGAGCGCGGCGCGCGCCCACTCGATGACAATGAACTGCAACGTCGCACCCGCGCCCCAGAAAAGCGTGGTCACCGCGAGCGAGATCTGGCCGAGGCGGTCGCGCCACAGGTGGTTCACGCAGCGCGCGAAGTCCTTCAGCGTGTCGATCGGGTGCGAAGGCAGCTTCTTCAGCGCAACGCCGGTCTGCGGCACCTCCAGATTGAAAAGCGCCGCAACCGCGTACACCACGATGATGATCGCGATCGCCGCCTCGGCCGGGGTGTCGATGGAGGTGTCGATGAGCGGCAGGTTCCAGGACAGCAGCTCGGTGGAGACCCTAACGTGGATGAGCAGCCCGCCAAGCATGGTGCCGAGGATGATGGACGCCACGGTAAGGCCCTCGATCCAGCCGTTCGCCACCACGAGCTTTCTATGCGGCAGGTATTCGGTGAGGATGCCGTACTTCGCCGGCGAATACGCCGCCGCGCCGAGCCCGACGATGCCGTAGGCGATCAGCGGATGCGAGCCCCACAGCATGGTCAGGCAGCCGATGATCTTGACGGTGTTGGCGATCAGCATCACCTGCCCCTTGGGCAGGCGGTCGGCGAAGGCGCCGACATAGGGCGCGAGCACCACGTAGGAGACGACAAAGAAGAATTTGAGATACGGGGTCAGCCAAGACGGCGCCTCGGCCTGGATGAGCAGCGCGATTGCCGCCACCAGCAGCGCATTGTCGGCGAGCGACGAGAAAAACTGCGCCGCCATGATGATGTAGAAGCCGTAGTTCAATCGAAGGCTTTCCCCCAGCGTGCTCCTTGTTTTTGGACCGCGCGCTTTATAGCACAATACCCTTTCATGCCCCGGCCGATCCGCGCGACGATTTCCTCGGCTGCGCTCGCACAGAATTTGACCGTGGCGAAGCGCTACGCGGGTGCGGCGAAGCTATGGGCGGTGATCAAGGCGAATGCCTACGGTCACGGCGTCGAGCGAGCGGTGCGCGCGCTGTCCTCGGCCGACGGCTTCGCCGTGCTCGACTTGCGCGAGGCGGAGCGCTTGCGCAGCGCCGGAGTAGCGAAGCCCATCCTGCTGCTCGAAGGGTTCTTCCAGGCCGTCGACCTAGAGCTTGTGCAGAGGCTCGCGCTGACCCCCGTGATCCACAACCCTGAGCAGGTCGAGATCGTCAAGCGCACCACGCTGGCGGCGCAGACCGATGTCTACCTTAAGGTCAACACCGGGATGAACCGCCTGGGCTTCGGCGCGGAGAGCCTGCGCCCGGCATATGAAGCGCTGCGCATGCACCGGCAGGTAAGGAGCATCATATTGATGACCCACTTCGCCGACGCCGACGGCGCGGGCGGAATAAGTGCGCAGCTGCAACGGTTCGATGAGCTGGCGCAGCCGTTGCGCGCGGAGGGCCGCTCTCTGGCGAACTCGGCTGCCCTGATTCGGTTCCCGGAAGCGCGCGGCGACTGGGTGCGGCCCGGCATCATGCTCTATGGCTGTTCGCCATTCGCGGATCGCACCGCGGAGAGCCTCGGCCTCAAGCCCGCCATGACGCTCACCTCCGAGATCATTGCCACGCAGCGCATGCAGCGGGGCGAGCGCATCGGCTACGGCTTGTCCTACGAAGCCGACGGCGCGATGAGCATCGGCGTCGTCGCCTGCGGCTACGCCGACGGCTATCCGCGCCACGCATTCACCGGCACGCCGGTGCTGGTCAACGGAAAGCGCTCGCGCATCGTTGGACGCGTATCGATGGACATGATCACGGTGGACATCTCCGGCATCCCGGAGGCGCGCGTCGGCACGCCGGTGACGCTCTGGGGCGAGGGGCTTTCGGCCGATGAGGTCGCCGCCGCCGCAGGGACGCTGAGCTACGAGCTCCTGTGCAAGCTCACCGCGCGAGTCCCGATCGCGGAGGCGCCGTGAAAAGGCCGAAGACCGCCTACGTTTGCTCGGAGTGCGGCGCGAGCGCGCTGCAGTGGTTCGGGGCGTGCCCTTCGTGCGGCGCCGCCGGCACGCTGAGCGAAACCGTATCGGAACGTGGAAGCGCAAGAGTCGGGAGGATGTCCGCCTCCACGGTGGCCCTGGCAGAAGTGCAGCCGAAGGATCTCGAGCGCATCCCGACCGGCATCGGCGAGCTCGACCGTGCGCTCGGCGGCGGGCTGGTGCCGGGGCAGGTCGTGCTTCTCGGCGGCGATCCGGGAATCGGCAAGTCGACGCTGCTGCTGCAGGCGCTCTGCACCGCTCGGGACGGCGTTCTGTACCTCACGGGGGAAGAATCGGTAGAGCAGGTCGCGCTGCGGGCGCGGCGACTCGGGGTAGAGACCGGCGGGGTTCGCATCGCGGCGGAGACTCATCTCGAGCGCGCGCTTGGCGCGCTCGAAGCTTCGAGGCCGAGGATCGCGGTGATCGACTCGATCCAGACCCTATGGTCCGAGATCCTGCAGTCGGCGCCCGGCTCGGTCGCGCAGGTCCGCGAATGCGCCGCGCAGCTTACGCGCCACGCCAAGCGCGCCGGCGCGGCGCTCTTCATCGTCGGCCACGTGACCAAGGAGGGCGCGATCGCCGGACCGCGCGTGCTCGAGCACATTGTCGACACGGTGCTTTACTTCGAGGGCGATGCCCACTCCGCTTTTCGCCTTGTGCGCGCGGTGAAGAACCGCTTCGGCGCGGTCAACGAGCTGGGCGTGTTCGCCATGACGGAGAAGGGCCTCAAGGGCGTAGCGAACCCTTCTCGGCTCTTTCTCGCCGACCACGACAAGCCCGTCGCCGGTTCCTGCGTCCTCGCCACGCTGGAAGGCACGCGCCCGCTGCTGGTCGAGATCCAGGCGCTGGTCGACCCGGCGCATACACCCACCGCGCGCCGGCTATCGGTCGGGCTGGAAGCAAACCGGCTTGCGATGCTGCTCGCGGTGCTGCACCGGCATGCGGGCATCGCGACCTGGGAGCACGATGTGTTCGTGAACGCGGTTGGCGGGGTGCGCATCGGGGAGCCTGCAGCAGACCTGGCGGTCTGCCTGGCCGTTGTGTCCAGCTTCACCGACAAGCCGATTCCCGCCAAAGTGCTCGCCTTCGGCGAGGTGGGCCTCGCCGGCGAAGTGCGTCCCGCAGCGCGCGGTCAGGAGCGGCTCAGGGAGGCGGCGAAGCTCGGCTTCGAGCGGGCGATCGTGCCGAAGTCGAATCTCCCGAAGGCGAACATCCCGGGCCTGGAAACGCTTGCCGTAGAGCGTATCGACCAGGCGGTGCGGCTGTTGCGCGATCTCTAGCGCCGAAGAGGTATACCCACAACGCGCTACTTACTTTGCGGATGACGCAACCAGATCCGCGGCGCGGATTCCGCTGCGTACGGCGGCCTCCAGCGTTGGCGGATACTCAGCGTCCGTGTAGTCACCTGCCAGGAATACTCCGGTAGTCGTGGTACGTGCGGGCGGGCGCTTTAGTCCCGGAGTACAGGTGATGGTGGCGCGCTTCTCGGCGATCACCCGCGTCCATAGCGCCGCGGGCAGGTTGGGGAGCGCCTTGCGCAGCTCGATGTCACATGCGACGGCGAGCTTCTCCTGGGTCATTTGCTGGTGATCGCCCTGCGCGCTGATCACGCAAGCGAGCCGACCTTTTTCCCCGAGCAGCGCGCCGCGATCGAAAACCCACTGCACCAGGCCTTGGCCGATACCGAGCATCGGGAATTCGAGCCGCGTACTCTCCGGATATTGCAGGTAGCACGTATAGATCGGCTGGTAGGTGAACCCGAGATCCGCCTCCGGCATCACGTTCTTCAGCTGGTGCGGCCCGACGGCGACGATGATCCGCGGGAAATCTTTTCTCAACAAGGCGAGGTCCTGGACAGCTTCCCCCAGCCGCACTTCGCCGCCGCGGGCGCGCACGTATTCCGCGGCTGGCTCGGGGAAAAGCCGCGAAAGATCGACGCGCGGCAGCAGCAGGTCCGAGGCGTCTCGTTCGCTCGCCAGCGTGTCGCGCAAGGCAGCGAGAAAGACGTTGGCGGACGCCTGGTCGAGCGGCGTGTTGAGCGCCGAGACGCATAGTGGGCCCCAGAGGTAATGCCGCAGCAGGCCGTGCTCGCCGTGCGTGTCGAGCAGCTCCTTCACCGTGACGTCGGGCTGCATGCGCCAGTCGCGCTTGCGCAGCGCAGCGATGAACCTCAGCGCGCCGATCCGCTCAGGGAGGGGGACGCGATTCAGGGCCAGCAGTCCGGCGAGCAGTCCGAGCGGCGCCGGCAGCCAAAGCGCGCGGAACGCGAACCCGTCGGCGTACCTGATCTCGTGCGGGATGCGCAGCAGCGCATCCGCCGGCACGCCGACCCTGCGCATCAGGCGAAAAAGCTCCGTGTAGGCGCCCACCAGGATGTGCTGCCCATTGTCGAGGCGGGGGTCCTGTCCGTCCGAAGGGATACGGATGCGGCGCGCCCGCCCGCCCGGCACCGCGCCGGATTCGAATACGCATACCCGCACGCCCCGCTCCGCGAGCGCGACCGCGGCTGCCATGCCTGCATATCCCGCGCCGACGATGGCTACGCGCTTATCCAGGTGCGCCACGCGATCCAGAACTTCCTCAGCGGCGTGAGCGACGTGCGCCGGGTGAGGACGCGAAAGCCGTCGCGCTCAATCTCGTCGAGCAGCGTGCGGTAGATCGCCGCCATGATGAGTCCCGGGCGCTGCTGCCTGCGATCCGTACCCGGCAAGACCTGCATCGCCTTGTCGTAGTGGGCTCTGGCGCGCGCGGCTTCGAACGCCATCAGCCGGCCGAATTCCGGCGTCTCGCGCGCCTGCAGGATATCGGCCGCCGGCACGCCGAACTCCTTCAGGTCCGCCACCGGAAGGTAGATACGGTTCTTGCGCGCATCCTCGCCGACGTCGCGGATGATGTTGGTGAGCTGGAAGGCGGTGCCGAGCTCGCGCGCGTAGTCGAGCGTGCGTGGGTCGCGATAGCCGAAGATGCCGGATGCGAGCAGCCCGACCGCGCCCGCCACGCGATGACAATAGCGCTCGAGCCCCGCCCAGTCGGAGTAGCGCGTCTGCGTGAGATCCATCTCCATGCCGTCGATGATCTCGTTCAGGCGTTCCTGGCCGATGGAAAAGCGGTCCTTGAAGACCGCCAGGGCTCGGGTGACGGGATGCTGCGGGTTGCCGGCGAACAGGTTGCTCACCTCCAGGCGCCACCACGCCAGCTTCGCCGCCGCGACCTGCGCTTCGCTGGTCTCGTCCACGACGTCGTCCACTTCGCGGCAGAACGCGTACAGCGCGGTGATGGCTCGCCGGCGCTCCGCGGGCAGAAAGAGAAACGAGTAGTAGAAACTCGATCCGCTCGCCGCCGCCTTCTGCTGGCAGTACTCGTCAGGAGTCATGCCGATTGCTCACAGGGCTTTTGCGAGGAGCAGCGGCCAGTCATAAGCGCGCAGCTTCGGCCGCCGGCGGAATACGTCGTAGCCCGCGCGCTCGATCTTCTCGAGGATGCGCAGGCCGCCCTGAATGGTGGCGCGGATTTCCAGCCCGACGCGGCCGGGAAGCCTCCTGCCCAGTTCGGATCCGGAAAGCATCAGCGTGCGCGCACGATCGACCTGAAACCGCATCAACGACTGCCAAGCGCAGTCGCAGATCCGTTCCCTCACGTGACGTTCGGTGACGTCGAATCCAGCCATTTCGTCCTGCGGCAGGTAGATGCGTGCGTCCTTCCGGTAGTCGAGATCCACGTCTTGCCAAAAGTTGATGAGCTGCAACGCGGAGCAGATGGCATCCGAGGCGCGCAAGTCTGAATCATTCGTTCGTTTGAAAAGGTGCAGCAGGAGCCGCCCGACCGGGTTGGCCGAGCGGCGGCAATAGTCGAGAACCTCGGCGAAATTTGCATAGCGCTTCTTCGTCACGTCCTGCGCGAACGCGTCGAGCAGGTCAGCGAACAGCTCAACGGGAAGCTCATGTTCCCGAATGATTCTTGCGACATCGCGCAGCGCCGCATCCCGCGGCGCTGCGAGCTGCCGGCGATAGTCGTCGAGCCTTCGCAGGCGCTTTTCAGGCGGATCGTCCCCTTCGTCGGCGAAGTCGTCTGCGCTGCGCGCGAAGCGGTAGATGATTTCCACCGGCTCGCGCAGCGGCGCCGGCACAAGGAGCGAAGCGACCGGGAAGTTCTCGTAATGGCGCACCGCCACGGCGGCTTAATAATACGTTGATTCGGCAGCTATAATAAGTTGACCTGTTACGGAATGACGGCCGGCGCGAAGGTGGCGGAATTGGCAGACGCACCAGACTTAGGATCTGACGCCGAAAGGCATGAGGGTTCGAGTCCCTCCCTTCGCACCACAGCCGACAACTAAATGGCCAACGTGGAGACCCTGGGAGCTTTGGAGCGGCGCGTGTCGATGGCGCTCGCCGCCGACGAGATCGAGCGCAAGGTCGATGAGCGTCTCAAGCAACTTGCGCGCAACGTGCGCATGCCCGGGTTCCGCCCGGGCAAGGTGCCGCTCAAGCTGATCGCGCAGACCTACGGCTCGCAGGTCAGGTCCGAAGTGCTGAGCGACGCGGTGCAGAAGGCGTTCACCGACGCCGTGAAACAGGCAAACCTCAAGGTCGCCGGCTACCCCCGGATCGAGAAAAAGGACCCGGCTTCGGGCGATCTCGAATTCAATGCCACATTCGAAATCTATCCCGAAGTGAAAGTCGGCGATCTTGCCGGCGCCACGATCGAGCGCCCGCAGGTCGAGGTCGACGATGCGGCGGTGGAGAAGACGATCCAGATCCTGCGCAAGCAGCGCACGCGCTTCGAGGTGGTCGAGCGCCCTGCGCGCGACGGGGACCGGATTACCGTCGACTTCAGCGGGAACATTGACGGCCAGCCTTTCCCCGGCGGCGATGCAAAGGACTACACGTTTGCCCTGGGCGAAGCGCGCATGCTGCCCGAATTCGAGGCCGCGGCGCGCGGCATGGCGGCGGGCGAGGAAAAGAGCTTCGAGCTCATGTTCCCCGCCGACTACCATGGCAGGGAAGTTGCTGGGAAAAAGGCTTCGTTCACCATGACGCTGAGGAAGATCGAGCAGCCGCACGTGCCCGAGGTGGACGCCGAGTTCGCCAGAGCGCTCGGCGTGGCCGACGGCGACACGGCCAAGATGCGGGCCGAAGTGCGCGCCAACGTCGAACGCGAGGTGAAAAAGCGCGTCGAGGCGAAGGTGAAGGACCAGGCGCTGCAAGCGCTGCTGTCGGCGACGCCAGTCGAGGTGCCGAAAGCGCTCGTCGGCATGGAGGGGGCAGCCATGGCCGAGCGCGCGGTCGCCGATCTGAAGGCGCGCGGTGTGAATCCGGAGCAGGTCCCGCTCAATCCGCAGGCGTTCGAGGCAGCCGCGCGGCGCCGCGTCGCGCTCGGCCTCGTGATCGCGGAGCTGGCGCGCAGCGAAAGCCTGCAGCCCAAGCCGGCCGAAGTGCGTGCGCTGGTCGAGCAGGAGGCGCAAAGCTACGAGAGTCCGTCCGAGGTAGTAAAATGGTTTTACATGCAGCCGCAGCGGCTCGCGGAGATCGAAGCGCTGGCGCTGGAGGGCAATGTGGTGAGATGGGTGTTGACGAAGGCGAAAGTGAGCGACAAGCGGGTAAGCTTCGACGAGCTCATGCAGACATGAACTGGACGAAAAACCATCCGGAGGTTCTCGACCTGGGGCTCATCCCCATGGTCATCGAGCAGTCGGGACGCGGCGAGCGCGCGTACGACATTTATTCCCGGCTGCTCAAGGAGCGCGTGGTGTTCCTGGTCGGACCGGTCACCGAGGTGACCGCCAACCTGATCGTGGCGCAGCTGCTCTTCCTGGAGTCGGAGAATCCCGACAAGGACATTTTCTTCTACATCAATTCGCCTGGCGGCTCGGTGTCGGCGGGCCTCGCGGTCTACGACACCATGCAGTTCATCAAGCCTGACGTCTCCACGCTGTGCGTCGGCCAGGCCGCGAGCATGGGGGCGCTGCTTCTCGCCGCCGGCGACGTCGGCAAGCGCTTCTGCCTGCCCAACTCCCGCGTCATGATCCACCAGCCGATGGGCGGCTTTCAGGGCCAGGCGACCGATATCGAGATCCATGCCAAGGAGATCCTGTATCTGCGCGAGCGTCTGAACGAGATCCTCGCCAGGCACACCAAGCAGGCCATCGAGGTGATCCGGCGCGATACCGAGCGTGACTTTTTCCTCGGGGCCGAAGACGCGGTAAAGTATGGCCTCGTGGATAAAGTGCTGGTGTCGAGGGAGAACACCTAGTGTCCGAAAAGTCCTCGGGAGAGAAGCTCCTTTACTGTTCCTTCTGCGGGAAAAGCCAGCACGAAGTAAGGAAGCTGATCGCCGGCCCGTCGGTGTTCATCTGCGACGAGTGCATCGAGCTTTGCAACGACATCATCCGCGAGGAGACCGCCTCCGATAAGGGCGGCAAGGGCGCGAAGTCGGATCTGCCGACGCCGCGCGAGATCCGCAACATCCTCGACCAGTACGTGATCGGCCAGGACCAGGCGAAAAAGATCCTCTCGGTCGCGGTCTACAACCACTACAAGCGGCTCAAGCACCTTTCGAAGAACGACGAGGTGGAGCTCGCGAAGTCCAACATCCTGCTCATCGGCCCGACCGGCTCGGGCAAGACGCTGCTCGCGCAGACCCTCGCCCGGCTGCTGAACGTTCCGTTCGTGATCGCGGACGCGACCACGCTGACGGAAGCCGGCTACGTCGGCGAGGACGTCGAGAACATCATCCAGAAGCTGCTGCAGAACTGCGACTACGACGTCGACAAGGCAAAGCGCGGCATCGTCTACATCGACGAGATCGACAAGATCTCGAGGAAGTCCGACAACCCTTCGATCACGCGCGACGTTTCGGGCGAAGGGGTTCAGCAAGCGCTCCTGAAACTGGTAGAGGGCACGATTGCTTCGGTGCCTCCGCAGGGCGGGCGCAAGCATCCGAACCAGGATTTCGTCCAGGTCGACACCACCAACATCCTGTTCATCTGTGGCGGCGCCTTCGACGGGCTTGAGAAGATCGTGCGTAACCGCACCGAGAAGACCGGCATCGGCTTCGGCGCGGAAGTGAAGAGCCCGAAGAACTCGCGCGCCACGTACGACCTGCTGAAAAGCGTTGAGCCCGAGGACCTGATCAAGTACGGGCTGATCCCCGAGTTCGTCGGCCGCATGCCTGTGGTCGCCGCACTAGAAGAGCTCGACGAGCACGCGCTGATTCAAATCCTCACCGAGCCGAAAAACGCGCTCATCAAGCAATATCAGCGCCTGTTCCACATGGAAGGGGTCGAGCTCGAGGTGCGCACCACCGCGCTCGGCGCGGTCGCAAAGCGCGCGCTTGCGCGCAAGACCGGCGCGCGGGGCCTGCGCTCCATCCTGGAGCAGATCCTGCTCGACACGATGTACGAGCTGCCGACGCTGGAAAATGTCAGCAAAGTGGTCGTGGACGAGTCGATGGTGAGCGCCGACGGCAAGCCGCTGCTGATCTACTCCGACAGCCAGAAAGTCGCCGGCGGCGCCGGGTAGTTTTTTTCCAAAAGCTGTACATTTCGTAACGCTTATCTCCCTTTGCGCGTTGCAGCGTGCACCTAACCCGTGTACGCTTTCCCCATTGATTTTTCGGGGGGAACCCGCATCTCCAGTGCTGGATCCAACCCATTGAAAGGCTGATCCAAATGTCCGACCCGACGCCGTCCGGCGAAATCATCCAGTACCCGCTGCTGCCGCTGCGCGACGTGGTGGTGTTCCCGCACATGGTGATTCCGCTGTTCGTCGGGCGGCCCAAGTCGATCAAGGCGATGGAGACCGCGATGGAGGCAGGGAAATCGATCCTGCTCGTCGCCCAGCGCTCCGCCGCCAAGGACGATCCTGGCCCGCAGGACATGTACGCGATCGGATGCGTCTCGAACATCCTGCAGATGCTGAAGCTTCCCGACGGCACGGTGAAGGTGCTGGTTGAGGGCGGCACGCGCGCCCAGATCCGCGAAGTCATCGATGTGCGCACGCACTGGGTCGCCGAGGCGGCGGCAGTGCCGCCGGACAGCGCGCCCGCGGCCGAGGTGGAAGCGATGCGCCGGGCGCTGCTCTCGGCGTTCGACCAGTATGTGAAGCTGAACAAGAAGATCCCACCGGAGATCCTGACCTCGCTGTCGGGTATCGACGAAGCCGGCCGGCTTGCCGACACGGTGGCCGCGCACCTGCCGCTCAAGCTCGAGCAGAAGCAGCAAGTGCTCGAGATGTTCGACGTGAAGAGCCGGCTCGAGCACCTGCTTTCGCAGCTCGAGACCGAGATCGACATCCTGCAGGTCGAGAAGCGCATCCGCGGGCGCGTCAAGCGCCAGATGGAGAAGAGCCAGCGCGAGTACTACCTGAACGAGCAGGTGAAGGCGATCCAGAAGGAGCTCGGCGAGGGTGAGGAGGGTGCCGACCTCGAGGAAATGGAGAAGCGCATCAAGCGTGCGCACATGCCCAAGGACGCGCGCAAGAAGGCGGAAGCGGAGCTCAAGAAGCTCAAGCTCATGTCGCCGATGTCGGCCGAGGCGACCGTGGTGCGCAACTACATCGACACCATCGTCAACCTGCCCTGGCGCAAGAAGTCCAAGATCTCCAGGGACATCAAGCAGGCGCAGGAGATCCTGGACAAGGATCACTACGGGCTGGAGAAGGTGAAGGAGCGCATCGTCGAGTACCTCGCGGTGCAAACGCGGGTCGACAAGATGAAGGCGCCGATCCTGTGCCTGGTGGGCGCCCCCGGCGTCGGCAAGACCTCGCTCGGCCAGTCGATCGCCAGGGCCACCAACCGCAAGTTTGTGCGCATGTCGCTCGGCGGCGTGCGCGATGAAGCCGAAATCCGCGGCCACCGGCGCACCTACATCGGGTCGATGCCGGGCAAGATCCTGCAGAACATGTCGAAGGTGGGCGTGAAGAACCCGCTCTTCCTGCTCGACGAAGTCGACAAGATGGGCATGGACTGGCGCGGCGATCCGTCCTCGGCGCTGCTCGAAGTGCTCGACCCGGAGCAGAACCACACCTTCGTCGACCACTACATCGAGGTGGAGTACGACCTGTCGGAGGTCATGTTCGTCGCCACGGCGAACACGCTCAACATTCCGCCGGCGCTCCTCGACCGCATGGAAGTGATCCGTCTTTCGGGCTACACCGAGGACGAGAAGATGAACATCGCCATCAAGTACCTGCTGCCCAAGCAGATGAAGAACACCGGGCTCAAGGACGGCGAGCTCTCGGTGTCCGAGGCGGCGGTGCGTGACATCGTGCGCTACTACACGCGCGAGGCCGGCGTGCGTGCGATGGAGCGCGAAATCTCGAAGATCTGCCGCAAGGCGGTAAAGCAGTTGTTGACTGAAAAGAAAGAGAACGAAGACAAGCCGCACCGGATCACGGTGACGCCGAAGAATCTGGACAAGTTCCTCGGCGTGCGCCGCTACACATTCGGCATGGCCGAAAAGCAGAACCAGATCGGCCAGGTCACCGGCCTCGCGTGGACCGAGGTCGGGGGCGAGCTCCTCACCATCGAGGCGGCCACCATGCCCGGCAAGGGCAAGACCATCACTACCGGCAAGCTTGGCGAGGTGATGCAGGAGTCGATCCAGGCCGCGCTCTCGGTGGTGCGCGCGCGCTCACGCAAGCTGGGCGTGAAAGAGGATTTTTACCAGAAGAACGACATCCACATTCACTTACCCGAAGGTGCGACACCCAAGGACGGCCCGAGCGCCGGCATCGGTATCGCGACTTCCATGGTGTCGGTCCTCTCCGGCATCCCGGTGCGCTCGGATGTCGCGATGACCGGCGAGATCACGCTGCGCGGCGAGGTGCTGCAGATCGGCGGACTCAAGGAGAAGCTGCTCGCGGCGCACCGCGGCGGCATCAAGACGGTGCTGATCCCGGAAGAGAACGTGAAGGACCTCACCGAGATCCCGGACAACATCAAGAACAAGCTCGAGATCGTTCCGGTGAAGTGGATCGACAAGGTGCTGGAGATCGCGCTCGAGCGCCAGCCCGATCCGCTGTCCGAGCACGAGGAATCGGCGCCGCTCCCGCCCAAACCGGACGACCAGGCCGAGGCGGTGCGAACCCATTAACAAAGCCGACCTCATCGAGCAGATCGCGCAGGCCGCGGAGATTTCCAAGTCCGCCGCGGAGCGCGCGATCGACGCGCTGGTGGGAGCCGTCAAGTCCAGCCTGCGCAAGGACGAGACCGTCACGCTGGTCGGCTTCGGCACCTTCTACGCCGGCAAACGCGCCGCGCGCACCGGGCGCAATCCGCGCACCGGCGCCGCGCTCGACATCAAGGCCGCGCGCCTGCCGAAGTTCCGCGCTGGCAAGGCCCTCAAGGACGCGATCAACTGAGGTAAACTACCGCCCCCCTCTTTTGCGGTGCGGAGGGTGCTTAGCTCAGCGGTAGAGCGTCGCCCTTACAAGGCGAATGTCGTAGGTTCGACCCCTACAGCACCCACCAGGGAACGGAGCGGTAGTTCAGTCGGTTAGAATACCGGCCTGTCACGCCGGGGGTCGCGGGTTCGAGTCCCGTCCGCTCCGCCAATTCCTCCAAGCAGTTATCCATGCATCGAAGGACGTTAGCGCTCGCCGCCCGTTAGTCGTCAGCCGAGCGTTGGCATTCGGCCAGAATTGGGCACCGACGTTGATCTGGATCAAATAGCCGCGCTTCCGGCTGCTACCCTCCGGTTGTTGCGGAGAATGGCAGCTATCGCAAACGCGCCAGCGAGGAGCCCGGAGATGACAACGCGCGTGACCGCTGATCCGAAGGCCGAGCAGTCGCTTCGGCTGCGCTTCGACGCATTCGAGCTCGACGAAGCCGATGCTCGCCTGATGCGCGCCGGTCAACCGGTGCCGCTCGCGCCGAAGCCGTTTGCCGTCTTGTGCGCGCTTGCACGGACACCGCGAGCGCTGGTCACGAAGAACGCCCTGCTCGACGGCGTCTGGGGCCATCGCTTCGTGAGCGAGTCGGTCCTCAAATCGACCATCAGCGAATTGCGCGCAGCGCTGGACGACGACCCGAAGAAACCCCGCTACATCGAAACGGTGTCGCGGCGCGGATATCGTTTCATCGCCGCGCTCGGCGGGCCGGCGGCCAGCGCGGTCGCCGCGCTGGCGGCGACGAGCGCGATGATCGGTCGCGCCGATGCGCTCGAGCGGCTGCGCGCGGCATGGCGGCTCGCGGCTGAGGGCAGGCGCCAGATCGTCTGGGTCGCGGGCGAAGCTGGCGTGGGAAAGACCACGCTCATCGAGCGCTTCATGGCCGAAGTGGGCGAAGCGCATTGCGCCCACGGGCAGTGCGTCGAGCAGTACGGCGCAGGCGAGCCTTATCTGCCGGTCCTGGAAGCAATCGCCGACTGGTGCCGGCGCGATGCGGCCGTCGCCGAGCTCGTTCGCGCAGTCGCTCCGACCTGGCTGCTGCAGCTTCCCTGGCTTACGACCCCGGTCGAACGCGAGAGCCTGCGCCGAGAGCTGACCGGCGCTGGGCAGGCGCGAATGCTGCGCGAGATGGCGGAGCTCCTGGAGCGCCATACGGAGAATCGCCCCTTGCTCCTCGTCACCGAGGACCTGCACTGGAGCGACCAGGCCACGATACAGCTGATGGATTACGTGGCGCGCCGGCGCGGCGCCACGCGGCTGGTGTGGCTCGCGAGCTTCCGCCTCACCGATATCATCGCCTCGGACCATCCGCTGCGCGCCGTGCGCCACGAGCTTCGCCTGCACGGGCTCGCCGACGAGATCGTGCTCGATGCGTTCTCGGAGCAGGAAGTCGCGCAGTACGTTGCCGCGCGCGCACCGGCGCTGGCGGCGGACGAGAAGTTCGTGCGCGCATTGCATGGCCGCACCGAGGGCCTGCCGCTCCTGGTTGCCGACGTGGTGGACGAGGTCATGGCGCGCGGCTCGCTATCGCGCTCGATGGCGGTGCCGAAGAGCCTGACTGGAATCATCGAGCGCTACATCCGGCAGCTCGCACCGGAGGAGCGGGCGCTGCTCGAGGCGGCTAGCGTATGCGGTGCGGAGTTCCGGCTGGCGACCGTGGCGTGCGTGCTGGAGCGCGATGTAGCATCGCTCGCCGAGTCCTGCGCCGAGCTCGCGCGCCGACAACGGTGGCTGAGCGATGCCGACGGAGGATACGCCTTCCGTCATACGCTATACCGAGAGGTGCTTTACCAGCGCATTGCCCCGCTTATGCGCGTCCAGCTGCATCGCAAGGTCGCCGGTGCGCTCGAGCGCGAGCGCGCCAAGGCACCCAAGGTCAGCGCGGCCGAGCTCGCCTTCCATTTCGAGCAAGGCCGAGAGCCCGAGCCGGCACTGCGCTATTACGCGGAAGCGGCGGAGTCGGCTCTGCTGCATTTCAGCCCTGCCGAGACGATGAGCCTTACAGAACGTGCGCTGTCGCTGCTGCCGTCGCTCGAGGCGACGAGCGCGCGCACCACGCTCGAGATCACGCTCGCCGCGCTGCAGGGGGCGGCTGCGGTGCAGGCGGTCGGCATAGGCTCGAGAGAAGCGAAGCGGGCCTATCAGCGCGCCCAGTCGCTGCTCGACCAGGCACCCCAGCACCCGTTGCGAGGCTTGTTCCTCCACGGGCTCGGCGTCGTCCTATGGGTAAGGGGCGAACTGGGCGAGGCAAACGTCCTCGCCGAGCGCAGCGAGGCTCTCTCGGATCAGACCGGAGATGCGACAACGCGGCTTTGCGCGTGCCTGGTCCATGGAATCGTCCAACACGTGCGCGGGCGGCCACGAACCGCACGCGCCTGGCTCGAAAAGGCCATCGCGGCGGCCGAGGGCATCGACAAGACCACGGCGCCGGCCGTCTTCGCCGCCGATCCGACCGTTATCGCTCTCGGCCTGCTCGCGCTTCAGTTGATGCACCTCGGCTTCGTGGCCCAGGCGCGCGCGCGCGTGCGCGATGCGCACGCACGCGCCCGCGCTCTTCGCGCGCCGGGCCCGCAAGCGGCTGCATTGTGGTTCGACACGCTTGTGGAGGTGCGGATCGGCAATGCGAAACGGGTCGCCGATCTCGCTTCGCAGGTCCTGGCGCTGACCGAGGAGTACGCGCTGATGCCGCACGTCCGGGCCGTGCAGCTCTGGTGGCGCGGGTGGGCGCAGGCGCGGCTCGGGGACGCCCGCGGCGGCTATGCCCGCATACGCGAGGGTCACGAGCAAGCCGTGCCGTTCGGCTTGCGTGGCTTGATTAGCGAAGCGCACGCCTATGGCGCTGAAGCGCTCGCTCGTTGCGGGGATTGGCCCGCTGCTCGGCGCGAGCTGGACGAAGCGATGTGCTGCGCGGAGGCAATCGGCGAGCGGCAGTATCTGACGCAGTTGCTGCTGCTCGACGGGCAGATCGCCGATGGGGTGGGCGAACCGCAGCGCGCCCGCGATTCGATTCGGCGGGCCGTTGCCGAAGCGCGCGCCCAGGAAGCGCTTTGGCTCGAGCTGGTTGCGCTGTCGGCGCTATGCGAGCGCACCGACGCCACTGCAAAGGATTTCGCTGAGCTGCGTCGCGTCGTGGACCAGCTCAACGAGGGCCTGGATACCCCGCCGGTGGCAAAGGCCCGGGCGCTGCTCGCGGCGCGGCGCAACGGCTGAC
>DATIGN010000122.1:0-12110 GCA_035454685.1 Burkholderiales bacterium
AGACCTGCACACCGAGATTCGCGTCGACAAGACGGGCAGCCTCACCGTCACCGAGCGCACCACCGTGCTCGCGCCGCAAGGCCGCGAGCATCGTCAGACGATCCGGCGCGTGGCGCGGCGCATCGAGTTCCTCGCCGACCACGACGCGCTGCGCTGGAGCCTGAGCGGGGCCGAGCGCATCACCGCCGAGATCATCCTGCCCGAGGCCGTGCCCGCGCGGCTGATCAAGGCCGAGGCGAGCGGCCGCGATGCCCAGATCTTCGTGCGCGACGGCCGCGCCGCCCTGCGCTCGGAGGACGGGGTCGAGATCGTCGTGCGCTTCCCGAAGGGCGTCGTCGACGAGCCGAGCTTCGCCGAGCGCGCGCAGTGGATCTTCTCCGAGCACTTCGGCGCCGCGCTGCTCGTCATGACCTTCGTATTGACCGCGGTTACTTTGCTTCGGCTGAAAAAGCTTTCCAAGGTCCGCGTATGGGATTGACACAAAATGCGGGCTGCCCCACGCTCGGCGTGGGAGGTGCCATGCGCGCGGTTCTCCCCGTCGTCCTTTACGGGGTGCTCTCGATTGCCGGCTGCTCGAGCGGAGGCGGCGGCAGCGGCGGGCCGCCTCCGCAGTTCCTGCCCGCCGCTCTGCGCGGGCAGACGATACCCGCGACGGCTGCGACCTATCAGATCAGTCTCGCCAGCGCGAACGGCGGTTACACCGTGCTGCGGGACCGGGAAGACGTCAGGACCATGGTTTCCACTTCGCTTCAGGGCGATTCGTTCCAGCTGCTCGTGGACGAAACCCTGCCCTTGGCCAACCTGCCGGTGCAGGCGAACCTGCAGCTGGCACTGCCGCCGCAAGGCTCGAGCACATCGAGCAACCTGAGCTATCCGACCGCCAATGCGAGCCTTTCGCACATGGCGTTCGGCGAATGGATGGTTCCGATCAGCAGCTCGTCGAGCCAGGGTGGCTTCTTTGCCTTCGGCAACGTTACCCCGGGTGCCGCCATACCGAGCACCGGTTCTGCCGTGTACAACGGTGCATTCCATTCCAGGGCGGTGGTGGGGAGCTTGCTCGGAATAAGCACCCAGGTTATCGACGGCAGCTTCAGCGCCACGGCGGATTTCGCGGCGAGAAGCGTCTCGGTCAGCACCACGAACCAGATCGATGCGAGCTACAACCTGAGCGGCAACCTGAGTTACGCGAGCGCAACCAATCGGCTCAGCGGGACCCTCGTTACCGCCTCCGGGTATTCCGGCAGCGCGAGGGCGAACTTCTTTGGACCCAACGCCGAGGAGCTCGGGGGCGCGTTCCAGCTCACGCGCTTCAACCCGATCTGCCTTTTCAGCACGTGCGTCTGGTTGCAGGACGCTTACGTCGGCTCGTTTGGAGCGCGCCGGTAAGCCTCAGAACCGGGTAGTCAGGCCGATCCCGGCCAGGTGGCGCTCCGAGGCATAGAGGCTCACGTTGGAGTCGTTTCGGATGCGGGAAAAGAAGAGCGTCGGCGCCACGACGCCGCGAACCGAGAACGTGCGCAGTACGATCTCGAGCTCGAAGCGCCGCTGGCGGTCTCGCCGCGTGGTCTGGAACAACGGGTCCTCGGCGTCGTACCTGGATTCCGCGGAAGCGAGGCGCGCGCCGACGATCAAGCCCGGCGGCAATTCGGTGCGCACGCCAAAGCGCAGCTCGACGCTCCTGAAGCCGAACACCGGGTCGACTGCCGAGGTCCTGCCAACCGCGATGCCGGGTATGAAGGCGAGGCTGGGTAGCGCGGCCACTGTCGCGTCGAGCGCCGCGACGTCCTGCGTGCCGGAAAGATACGCGTAGGTCGGATAGTCGTTCCAGCGCCGCTGCAGCGAGGGACTGAGGAGCACGTTGCCGCCGACGTTGCCCCACGCGTACATCCGCGCCCAAGGACCCTCGGCGAGGTTCTGCTTGCGGAAGTGCGCCTCGTGCCAGCCCGCCTCGGCGCCCAAGCGCCAGCGCTCGAGTGGGATGCTGTATCCGGCGCCAATCTGGCCGAAGCGATGGTTGAGAGAAGCGTCGCGGTACTCGCGCGTGTCGAACGTCGCCACGAGGTAGGGACGCCTATCCGCGCCGAGTGCGATCTTTCCCACCGCGTTCACCACGAGCGCCCACGCGGGCTCTGGCTGCGCGCTGGGCGCGAGCTCGAACGGCAAGCCGAACAGGTAAATGGTGTTGCTTCGCGGCGCCAGGCTGGGATTCGAGTCGCGCGCGACGCCGATGTGCAGCGAGAGGTAAGTTTCCGCGTGCCGCATGCGGTCGAGGTACGCCTGGACGTTGCGCCGCACCGGGTCGGGAATGTCGGCGCCCAGGGCGAGCTCGAAGTGGTAGGTCGCCGCGTCGAGGTCGCCCTTCTCGTAAAGGGTGCGCGCGAGATCCAGGCGCACGCGAATGAGCGCAGGATCCTCCGAAAGCAGCTCCCGGAAGAGCGCGATGGCCCGGTCGCGTTCGTCCTCGCGCAAGGCGACGTGCGCCTTCAAGAAACGCAGCTGCCGGTCGCGCGGCGCGAGCGCTTCGAGCTCGGCGAGGAGCGCCTTCGTTTCCGCCACCGCGCCGCTCTCGAGCAGCCGCGTCGCGCGCTCAATTTCCTCCTCGAGCGCCGGAGCAGCGGCGAGAAGCAGCGCGCACGCGAGGAGGCATCCCACTTAGCGCTTCATGTTGCTTTCACGGCCTACTATATAACGATGCAACCTGGGCTGACCGCGGTCCGGGGATGCCTGGCCCGGCTCGGCGCATGCGCCGTCTAGAATGGCAGCTACTTCTCTCAGCCTATTCGCCCATGAAGCGTATTGCGCAGTTCTGGGACGATGCGATCGTCCCCGCGCTCGTCGACTACATCCGCATCCCCGCGAAGTCGCCGCATTTCGACAACGCGTGGAGCAGGAACGGCCATATCGACGCCGCGGTCGAGCTCGCCGCCGGCTGGTGCCGCAAGAACGCGGTCCCGGGGATGAAGCTCGAGGTGGTGCGCCTCGAGAACCGCACGCCGGTGCTTCTGATCGAGGTCCCGGCGTTCCAGACCGGCTCCACCAGGACGGTCCTCATGTACGGGCACCTCGACAAGCAGCCCGAGATGGTCGGCTGGCGCGACGGCTACGGACCGTGGATCCCGCGCCTGCAGGACGGGAAGCTCTACGGGCGCGGCGGGGCGGACGACGGCTACGCGGTGTTTTGCTCGCTCGCCGCGCTGCGCGCGCTGCACGAAGCGAAGCGGCCGCATGCGCGCACCGTGATCCTCATCGAATGCTGCGAGGAAAGCGGCAGTTATGACCTGCCTGCCTATTTGACCGCACTCGAACCTCGCATCGGGGTGCCCGATGTCGTTATCGGTCTGGATTCGGGCTGCGGCAACTACGAGCAGCTCTGGGGCACGACCTCGCTGCGCGGTCTCATCAACGGCGTGCTCACGGTCGAGGTGCTGACCGAGGGAGTGCATTCTGGCGATGCGAGCGGTGTCGTGGCCTCGAGCTTCCGCGTCGCGCGCGTGCTGCTCGAGCGGATCGACGCCGCCGATTCCGGCATCGTCAAGCACTCCGCCTTCCACGCCCAGATCCCGCGCGAGCGCGCGTCGCAGGCGAAGCGCGCCGCGGAGGTGCTGGGCGAGGAGATCTGGCGCAAGTTTCCCTTCGTGCCCGGCATGCAGCCGATGCAGGCCGATCTCGCGGATCTCGTCCTCAACCGCACCTGGCGGCCGTTCCTCGCCGTCACCGGCGCCGACGGCCTGCCGCCGCCGGCGAGCGCCGGGAACGTGCTCAGGCCAAAGACCTCACTCGTACTTTCGCTTCGCCTGCCGCCGACAGTGAACGCCGAGAGCGCCGCGCGGCAGCTAAAAGCGATCCTCGAGGCCGATCCACCCCACGGCGCGCGCGTCAGCTTCAGCGCCGGGCAAAGCGCGACCGGCTGGCACGCGCCGCAAACCACGATGTGGCTTGAGAGGGCTGTGGATGCTGCTTCAAGCGCCCACTTCGGCAAACCCGCGATGTGGATGGGCGAGGGCGGCACCATCCCCTTCATGGCGATGCTGGGCGCGAAGTACCCGAACGCCCAGTTCCTCATTACCGGCGTCCTCGGCCCGCACTCCAACGCCCACGGCCCGAACGAGTTCCTGCACATCGACTACGCCAAGCGCCTCACCGCCTGCGTGGCCGACGTATTGGCTGCTCACGCCGGTAATACATGAAAAAAGAGACGGCGCGAGAAACTGCCACGCGCCGCCAGGGGGACGAATGCGGTCAGACCCCGAATCTAGTCTGCAGCCGCTTGTACGGCTTGACCGGCTTCCTGCACGCCCGCTCGTAGGCGTTCTTCCTGCTCTGCTGCTTCCTCGACCGCCGCGCCGCGCTGCGCTTCCTGCGCCTCCGGCTGCTCTTCCACAGTCTTATTCGTCGCGGCGGGCGGGCCTGCCTCCCCGTTTGCGTACCCCGCGGCGAGGATCACCGCGAGGACGATGGCCGTCCACCCGATGGTTCTCGATAGCTCCATTTACTCCCCCTACGAACCCCCTATTGCAGGAGCTCAGTCTTGCAGCGTTTGACGGTGCATGTCGTGGCACTCCATCACGCCGAGTGCGCGCTGCAGCGCTCAAATGCCAACAAGTTGCGGGAAATCGGGGTCAGAGCCCGATTTCCCCGCCGATTTTGCAGCCCGACCTAGTCACACACGAACTGGAGCGACTCGCCGCCGGCGCGGCGCGGCTGCCCGAACGAGATCCAGCCCCGCTTGCGCAGCGTGAACTCGTCGCGCTGGAGCATGATCTCCTCCTCGCCTTCCACCTGGACGAAGGTGCCGTTGGTGCTGTTGTCGGCGAGCACGAAGTGCTCGTGGCGCCGCTTGATGGTGCAGTGCTGGCGCGAAGCGTGCTCGTCGTCGATCACGAGCTCGCAGCCCGGGTCCCGCCCCATCGTGACCGCCTCGACGATGCGCCGCAGGACGAGCGTGTGGCCGCGGTACACGAGCTTGAGCTTCGCGCGCGAGGGCTCCGAAACGGGATCGAACGGGTAGAACGTGGCGGGCTCGTCGGCGCGCCACACGATCTCGCAGAGCGAGATTTCCTCCGGCACGCCCTTGAGCTGCACCGAGTACAGCTGCCGGATCGAGCCGCGGTAGAGCGAGTCCACGCCTTTCGCGGTGTCGGCGTCGAGCAGAATCTGGCCGCGCGCCGCCTGTTCGACGAGGCGCGCCGCCATGTTCACCGTGTCGCCGAAGACGTCGGCTTCGTTCTGGATCACCGGGCCGTAGTGAAAGCCGACTCCGAGCCCGAGCCTGGTGCCGTTCGCCGCCGCCGGAAGCTGGCCCGCCGCGACCTGCAGCGCCACCGCCGTGCGCGCCGCGGACTCGGGGTTATCGGCGAGGAGGAGGAGCCTGCCGCCGATGCGCTTCACCACGCGCGCCCGGGTGGCGACGGCCGCCTGCGCGAGCTTGTCGGCGTAAGCCGAGATCGCCTCGTGCGCGGCCGCGTCGTTCGCGTGCGCATAGAGTTCGGCCGCGCCGATCAGCTCGGCGAAGATGACCGCGGTCGGCCTCCCCGAATCCATGCATCCCCCCAAGAGCAATAAGATAAGTCGAACTAGACCAAACCCAGAGTGCGAAATCGCACGTAGAGCTCCCGACACGTCCAGGCGTCGGTCGCGGCGTACGCGACCTGCTGCGGCGTGAGGCGGGCTCGCGCCCAGTTCGAGGTCTTGCTCCCTTTCGGGACGCGAAAGCCCAGGAAAATCGCCGCGAGGCTGCGCACTCCGGTCTGCTTGAAGCCCCGCCGCGTGGCCGCCTCGCCGAGGTCCACGGTCGATCTCTCGGTGAACTCGATAACCTTTTTTAACGCTTTCACGTCATCGGCGAGCCCCACGCCCGCCTTGACGATGGGCCCAGCCGCGAGCACCTCGGCCACCGCCGCCGCCACCTCCCGGCTCGCCAAGGGGAAGAGGTACACCGCGCGCGCCGTGGCAATCTGGGCAAGGCTCGGCAGATAGCTTTCGCCCGGCCTGAAGGCGGGCCGGGTCTCGGTGTCGAAGCCCGTCACCGTCTCCTTGCGGATTTCCGCGAGCGCCCTGGCCGCCTCCTGGGCCGAGGCGACCACGCGTACCTCGCCTTCCCAGCGCCGGATCGGAAGCGCGTTGATCTCGTCGCGCGAAATCGAGCGTAGTTCTTCTGACATGGATCAAGCGTAGTTCGAATGACGATTGACGGCGCAACACGCCGCGCATAGATTGGTGGCGAGCCCGCAGAGGGCCGCCATGGTAGCAAGGCTCGCAGCGATGGGATTCCCGGCGACCTGTCGGGATACCTGGCCCAGGCGGACTCGCCGCGGCGTGACTGCCGCGAAAGGTAGAAGGCGCCCAGCTAGGCGCCGCCCGAGAGTTCGGGCACCCCCAAGGCCCCGCCCAGTGCGGGGCCTTTCTTTTAGGGGTTAAATGCTTCTGTTTTGAAGAAGAAGAGATACCGCCACAGCGTCTACGTGATCGAGCTCGACCCGGCGATCTACAACATCGCCCGCTTCCGGCGCTCGAACCCCGAGCACGACATCACCAAGCCTTGCGTCTACGTCGGTTGCACCGGGCTTGCGCCCGAGGAGCGCTTCGCCAAGCACAAGGCGGGCATCCGCGCGAGCCGCTACGTCCAGCGCTTCGGCGTTCGCCTGCTGCCCAAGCTCTACGCGTGGGCGAACCCAATGCCCTACGATGCGGCGCGCGAGATGGAAGTCGAGCTGGCAATCTCCCTGCGCGAGCAGGGCTACGCCGTCTGGCAGGGTTGACTGGGGTCAGACCCTGATTCTTCTTGGGAGGGTCTGACCCCGATTCTGGGAGGTACTAAATGATCCACGTCATCGCGGTCGTCACTGTAAAGCCCGGCAAGCGCGAAGAAGTCCTAAGACACTGGCGCCAGATCGTCCCCGCGGTCCGCGCCGAACAGGGATGCATCGAGTACGGCGCCGCGATCGATGCCGACCCTGCGCTCCCCGTGCAGACCAAGTACGGCCCAGACGCCTTCGTCGTGGTCGAGAAGTGGGAGAGCATGGATGCGCTCAGCGCGCACGCCGTAGCCCCCCACATGAAGGCCTACGGTGCGAAAACGAAGGACCTGCTCGCGAGCCGGGTGATCCACATCCTCTCGCCGACCTGAAAAATCGGGGTCAGAGCCCGATTTCCGGGAGAACGAACTCGCCCTGACCCCTGATCCTCTACCCCAGGCTCTTCGCCCACTCCTGCCCGCTCGCGCGGTAGAACTCCACCGTGCTCGCGTACGCCATCTTGTTCTCGACGCCGTGGGCCATCTTGCGGAACGCCGTCGCGACTGCCTTGCGCTGCCGATTCCTGGTGCTCGCTTTCATGGATTCCTCCGTGGTTAGGTGGAAGCCATGCTAGGTGGCGCCGGTATCCCGCCTATTTCGGCTTCGCCTCGGTTTGTTGTCGGCTTGTTTCCAGGATCTCGGCCCACACCCCGGCGCGCGGATAGATGCTCGCGACGAAGTCGCTGAACGCACGCACCTTGGCGCTTAGGTAACGGCTGCCGGGATAGACGACGTTCACCGTCGGCCCCGGTGCGGTGAATTCGAGAAGGAGCGGCCTGAGCGCGCCCGAGCGCAGCGCGTCGATCGCGAGCACATCGGAGACGCGCGCGATGCCGACGCCCTGCACGGCGGCCGCCGCCGCGCCCTCGAGCGAGGTGACGCCGAGCCCGCCGCGCGGCGTGAATGCGATCTCCTCGCCGCCGCGCCGGAAGCGCCAGTCGACGGTGCGTCCGGTGGAAGGTGAGATGAAGCGGATGCACTGGTGGCGCTCGAGCTCCTCGACGCTCGCTGGCGTGCCGTGCGCGGCGAGGTACGAGGGCGAAGCGCAGGTCACCCAGTAGACGTCCGAGATCGGCCGCGCGACGAGCGTCGAATCCTCGGGAAGCGCCACCGCGCGCACCGCGCAGTCGATGCCTTCCTCGACGAGATTCACCGCGCGGTCGGTGATCACGAGCTCGAGCTCGAGTTGCGGATGGCGCGCGAGGAAGCCGGGCAGCGCGGGAAAGAACTGCTGGTGGATGAACGCGTTCGGGATGCTCGCGCGCAGCCGCCCTCGCGGCGAGTGATGCGCGCCGGAGAGCGCGTCCTCGGTCTCAGCGAGCTCGTCGAGCATGCGCACGCAGCCCTCGTAGAACGCGCGCCCCTCGTCGGTGAGCGAGAGCCGCCGTGTAGTTCGGTGGAGGAGCCGCACGCCGAGCCTCTTCTCGAGCTGCGCCACCGCGGCGGTCGCGGTCGGCCGCGCAACGTCGAGGTCCTCGGCGGCGCGCGCGAAGGAGCTCTGCTCGACCACCCTGGCAAACACCCGCATGCAGAAGAGCTGGTCCATGGATTGTTAGGTCTCCCTTAACAATGAATTCTCCACGGGCGGCTTTATTTCGCAACTGGCGACCAATAGAGTGCTCACCGCATGCGATTTCTTCTCCTTCTCTTCGGGTTTGCCGTCGATGGGCTGGCGGCGCCGCCGTTGCCCTCCTACCTGGAGGCGACCGGCCTCGGGGAGCCGGGGACGATCGAATTCACGCCTCGGCATGCGCTCTGGTCCGACGGCTCTGCGAAGCGCCGCTGGCTGCAACTCCCGCCCGGCGCCACGGTCGACAAGTCGAACCCGGACGCCTGGGAGTTCCCGCGCGGCACCAAGGCATGGAAGGAATTCAGCCGCGGCGGCCGGCGCATCGAGACGCGCTACATCGAGCGCCTCGCCGACGGCTCGTGGCGCTTCGCGAGCTACCAGTGGAACGAGGAGGGCACGCGCGCGTCGCTCGCGCCGGAGGCCGGCGTGCCCGCGCTCTCCATTCCCTCGCGCACCGACTGCCTCGCGTGCCACGAAGGCGCGCCGGCTCCAATCCTCGGCTACAGCGCCGTGCAGCTTGAAAGCAGGATCGCAGAGCCCGCGCTCGGTTATCTCCACGCGAACTGCGGCCACTGCCACAACGACTCGGGTCCGCTTGCCGAGGTCGGCCTCTCGCTCGCGCAGCGCGCCGGCGACCCGCACGCAAGCGCGGCGCGCACCGCACACACTGCCACCGCACGGCGCGACGATCTCGTGCGCCGGATCCGCTCGACCAACCCCCACGTGCGCATGCCCCCGCTCGGCGTGAGCATCGTCGACAACGACGGCGTCGCGCTCGTGGAGCAATGGCTTTCCCGCCTGAAACAAAAGGAGCTCAAGCAATGAAGATCGTCATCGCCGTGCTTCTCTTCGCCGCGTCGGCCGCGCAAGCGGACGACAAGCTCGCGCGCGGCAAGTACCTCGTCACCGTCGCCGGTTGCAACGACTGCCACACGCCGTGGAAGATGGGCCCAAACGGCCCCGAGCCCGACTACAGCCGCATGCTCTCCGGGCACCCGCAGGACTTCGCGCTGCCGCCCGCGCCGGCGGCGAAGGGGCCGTGGGTCGTCGCCGCCGCGGCGACCAACACCGCGTGGTCGGGGCCGTGGGGCGTGAGCTACACCGCCAACCTGACCCCCGACAAGGAGACCGGACTCGGCAAGTGGACCCAGCGCAATTTCACCGAAACCATCCGCACCGGCCGCCACATGGGCCGCGGCCGACCCATTCTGCCGCCGATGCCCATCCCCATGTACCGCCACTTCACCGACGCCGATCTCGAGGCGATCTTCGCCTATCTGCAGTCAATTCCGTCGATAAGGAACAAAGTCCCAGAACCCATGGCCCCATGACACCGGGGGGGTTGGGGGTTAGGGCCGTAATTCTGTTCTTGCGTGAGCGAAAACGAATTCCGGCCCTGACCCCGAATTTGCCTCTAGTTTCCTCGCCCCCCGATTTCCCACAATCCTTAACAGGGATATAGTTGCGCACCTTTTCGGGAGGAACCATGAAAGGAACCGACCTCCAACGCGGCAGCAACGACTCCCTCGCCGAGGCCGCCCGCGCGGACGCCAGGGAGCGCGCCCGCAAGGTAGAGCTCGCCACGAAGGTCAATCGCATCCTCGCCGAGCGCCATGTCGCGCAGCCACGCGCCGCCCGCCTGCTTGGTTTGCGGCCGCTGCACGTCTCCGATCTCCAGCGCTATCGGCTCAACGGCTTTTCCGTCGAGCACCTTCTAGGAATGCTGACGCGGCTCGGCAGGGATGGCGACATCCGGATTCCGCTGCGAGGCGCACCGAAGTAAATCGGGGTCTGATCCCGATCGTCTCGTTGGGGTCTGAGCCCCAAGCTCCGGCCTTTCTCCTCGCGCACCGGAGCGTGCAGTAAGAAGAAAAGAATCCGAGTCGCCGAAATGTGTTGACTCCGGTGATAGGGCGCGTATGGTGGGTCGTGCCCCGGAAGTAACCCGTCCTCACCGCCGCTCGAGCGGCGACCCTTCAGTGCCTCTCCCGCCCGCAGAATCAAGCACTGCCCGCCCTTCGGGGGGACCAGAACGTCAACGCAATGCGAAGGAAGCACCATGAACTGGAGCAGCATCGAAAGCGGCTGGAACGACTTCAAATCCAGCGCCAAGCAGCAATGGAGCAAGCTCTCCGACGATCAGATCGCCGGCACGATGGGCAAGCGCGAGCAGCTCTTGAGCCGCGTGCAGGAAGCCTATGCCATGAGCAAGGAAGACGCCCAGCGCCAGATCTCCGACTGGCAGTCGAAGCAGGTGGAGAAGCAGGCGCCCGCAGCGAACAGCTGAAGCGAGGAGAAGCGCGGGAGCGCGCGCGCAAGCCCGCGCTCCCGTCGGTCCGCCGATTCAGAATAGAAAGGACACCATGAACAAAGAACAATGGAAGTGGATGCAAGCGAGCGTCGCCCTGGTGGCGGCCGCCGCGGCAGCCATGAAGCACCAGTGATGGACAAGCCCTCGGAGCTGTACCAAATCCAGGAGCCCGCTGCCCCCGCGAGGCGCGAAATCCTTCACGTCACCGGGATCCGCCCACAGGGTCCCGCCACGCCGCGCGCCGGCAGCCGGCCGTGGCCGCGCCAGGTCGCCTGGCGCTATGTCCTGCGCCGCGCGAAGAAAACCGGGGTCTGACCCGGGTCTGACCCCGATTCTGATCTAGCCCGCGACCGCAAGTTCGGGGGTCTGACCCCGATTTTTCTCGATGTCGGGCCGCTGCTCCTCAAGCAGCGCCTTTCGCAGCTCGTCGGCCGAAACTCCGGCGGTCCTCGCCCAGTCCCAGGTCGCGCATGCGCGCTCGATGTTGCGCCGCTCGCGTGTGATGACGTCCTTCATGCCTTTCAGGCGTGCATAGGGCGTGCCAGTGCCCCTGGTTCTTCAGGACCATCGCGGTTGCTCATTCAGGCGTGGTAAGCGGCGTCACTTTGGCCAGCAGGATTTCTTGCGCTCGCGACTACTCTGGCAGTCGCGGCGAAGTCGGCTGCGCCAAGAATCGCGGACTGACCCCGAACTATTTCGGGCTCTGACCCCGATTTTTCGCTTGCTGGATCGCCGCCCAGACCCGCGGCGCACTCGCCGGCATGTCGAAGTGCCTGATGCCGAGCTCCGAGAGGGCGTCCACCACCGCGTTCATCGCGGAAGTCATCGAGCCCGCGCAGCCCGCCTCGCCGCAGCCCTTGGCGCCCAGCGGGTTGGTGGTCGCCGGCACCGGGTGGCTCTGCCACGGGAAGGGCGCGGGGAAGTCCTCGGCGCGCGGCAGCGCGTAGTCCATGAACGAGCCCGTGACGAGCTGGCCCGTCTCGTCGTAGCGCGCGCTCTCCATGAAGCATTGGCCCATGCCCTGCACCACGCCGCCGTGGATCTGGCCTTCGACCATGAGCGGGTTCACGATCGTGCCGAAGTCGTTCACCGAGCTGTAGCGCACCACCTGCACCTCGCCCGTGTCCGGGTCGATCTCGACCTCGCACACGTGGCAGCCGTTCGGGAATGCCGACGGAATCACCTCCGTCACGTGGGTAACATCGAGCGCGCCGGGGGTTTCTTTGGCGAGCTCGAGGAGCGAAATGGATTTATCAGTACCAACTACCGTAAAGCGTCCCTCGCGGAACTCGATGTCCGCCGCGGCCGCCTCGAGCTCCTCGGCCGCGAGCTCCTTTCCCTTCTTGATGACGAGCTCCGCCGCCTCGATGGCCGCCGAGCCGCTCATCATCGCCGAGCGCGAGCCGCCGGTGCCGGCGCCGAACACGAGCTCGTC
>DATIGN010000123.1:0-18801 GCA_035454685.1 Burkholderiales bacterium
CAAGCGACCGTGGCCCTCCATGATCCGGACCATCTGGGGCGACCCCGAGCGCTTCAGGAGGAGCTACTACCCGGAGGACTTCCAGGGCCGGTACTACCTGGCCGGCGACGGCGCGAGCCGCGACCTGGACGGTTACTTCCGCATCGTGGGCCGCATCGACGACGTGCTGAACGTCTCCGGGCACCGGCTCGGCACGATGGAGGTCGAATCGGCGCTGGTGGCCAATCCGATCGTGGCGGAAGCGGCGGTCGTCGGACGGCCGGACGACCTGACCGGCGAGGCGATCTGCGCGTTCGTCGTGCTGAAGCGCGCGCGGCCGGAAGGTGCCGAGGCCGAGCAGATCGCGAAGTCGCTTCGCGACTGGGTGGGCAAGGAGATCGGCCCGATCGCCAAGCCGAAGGACATCCGCTTCGGCGACAACCTGCCGAAGACGCGCTCGGGCAAGATCATGCGGCGGCTGCTGCGCTCGATCGCCAAGGGCGAGGAAATCAAGCAGGATGTCTCGACGCTTGAGAACCCCGCGATCCTGGAGCAGCTGAAGCAAGCGAGCTAGATGGGCGCATCCGAAACCAAGGGGCAGCGCCTGACGGCGCTCTGCCTGCTCGGTTTTTTGCTGTTCAACTACCCGGTCCTCGCGCTGTTCCACCTGCCGAGCTCGATGCTCGGCATCCCGGTGCTCTACGCCTGGATCTTCTTCGCCTGGGCGGTCCTGATCGCGCTCATGGCGTGGGTGGTGGAGAAGCGAGAATAGGGTAGCAACGCCACGCGCCGAGGTGCGCGCTAATGCTCCAGGGTTGGGTCATCGTCGTTACCTCCTTCGCGTACCTGGGGCTGCTGTTCGCGATCGCGTATTACGCGGACAAGCGCGCCGACGCCGGCCGCTCGGTCATCGCGAGCCCCTACATCTACAGCCTGTCGCTCGCGGTGTACGCCACCGCCTGGACCTTCTACGGCAGCGTCGGGCGAGCGGCGAGCGATGGCGTGGGCTTTTTGCCGATCTACATCGGGCCGACCTTGATGATCGCGCTCTGGTGGGTAGTGATGCGCAAGATCCTGCGCATCAGCAAGGAGAACCGCATCACCTCGCTCGCGGACTTCATCGCCGCGCGCTACGGCAAGAGCGCGCTCATCGGCGGCGCGGTAACCGTGATCGCAGTGATCGGCATCGTGCCCTATATCTCGCTGCAGCTGAAGGCGGTGTCGAACGGCTTCCTGATCCTGATGCAGTATCCCGAGATCGTGATGCCCGCCAAGGTGGGCGCCGCGCCGCTCATGCAGGACACGGCGCTCTGGGTAGCGCTGATCCTCGCGCTCTTCACCATCGCGTTCGGCACTCGCCACCTCGATGCCGCCGAGCACCACGAGGGCATGGTGGCGGCGATCGCGTTCGAGTCGATGGTGAAGCTGCTCGCGTTCCTCGCCGTCGGCGTCTACGTCACGTTCGTGATCTACGACGGCTTCGGCGACGTGTTCGCGCGCGCCGCCGCCGACCCCAAACTCGCGCCGATGCTGACGCCGCTCGAGGGCGTGGCGGGCAGCTATTCGAGCTGGGTGTGGCTCACGATCCTTTCGATGCTCGCGATCATGTTCTTGCCGCGCCAGTTTCAGGTGACGGTGATCGAGAACAAGGACGAGCGCCATCTGAACAAGGCGATCTGGCTCTTCCCGCTGTACATGCTCGCCATCAACGTGTTCGTGCTGCCGATCGCCTTCGGCGGCCGGCTGCATTTCCCGGCCGGGATTGTCGACGCCGATACCTACGTCCTTACCATCCCGATGTTCGAGAAGCAGGAGCTGCTCGCGCTGCTTGTCTTTATCGGCGGGCTGTCGGCGGCGACCGGCATGGTCATCGTGGAAACGATCGCGCTCTCGACGATGGTATGCAACGACCTCGTGATGCCAGTGCTGCTGCGTATGCGCAGCCTGCGCCTCAACGAGCGCCGCGACCTCACGGGTCTGCTGCTCGGGATCCGGCGCGGCGCCATCATCTTGATTCTCCTATTGGGGTACTTGTATTTCCGCCTGGCGGGGGAGGCCTATGCGCTCGTTTCGATCGGCCTGATTTCCTTCGCCGCGGTGGCGCAGTTCGCGCCGGCGGCGCTCGGCGGCATTTTCTGGAAGGGCGGCACCCGCCGCGGCGCGCTCGCCGGGCTTATCGCCGGCTTCGTAGTGTGGTCGTACACGCTGCTCCTGCCCGCGCTCGCGCGCTCGGGCTGGCTGCCGATCGCGTTCCTCGAAGAGGGGCCCTTGGGCATCGAGCTTCTGAAGCCGCTCGAGCTCTTCGGGCTCAAAGGCCTCGATCAGATCACCCACGCCATGATCTGGAGCATGATCGCCAACATGGGCGCCTACGTCGCGGTATCGCTCGCCGGGTCGCCGGGCGCCGAGGAAACGCGGCAGGCGAGCCTGTTCGTGGACGTCTTCCGTCGTTCCGGCGGCGGCGGCGCGCGGTTCTGGCGCGGCACCGCCTCCGCGCCGGAGCTTCACAGCCTGCTCGCGCGCTTCCTCGGCTCGCAGGGTGCAGACCAGGCGTTCCGCGACTACGCTGGCGCGCGCGGCCTGCGCTGGCCGCAGGAGGACGTGCCGGCCGACGCCGAGCTCGTGCATTTCGCGGAGACCCAACTCGCCGGCGCGATCGGGGCGGCCTCGGCGCGCATCATGGTGGCGTCGGTGGTGGAGGAGGAAGCGCTGACGCTGGAGGAGGTGCGCAAGATCCTCGACGAGGCATCCCAGGTCATCATGTACAGCCATCAGCTCGAGCAGAAGTCACGCGAGCTGGAGGCGGCGACCGCGGAGCTGCGCGCGGCGAACGAGCGCCTGAAGGAGCTCGACCGGCTGAAGGATGACTTCCTGTCCACGGTGACCCACGAGCTGCGCACGCCGCTCACGTCGATCCGCGCGTTCACCGAGATCCTGAGCCAGGACCCCGACATCGACCTCGCGCAGCGGCGCAAGTTCCTTGGCATCGTGGTGAAGGAGACCGAGCGGCTGACACGCCTCATCAACCAGGTGCTCGACCTTGCCAAGATCGAATCCGGCCGCGCCGAGTGGCATGAGACGCGGGTCGACATGCGAGAGGTGATTTCCGATACCGTCACCGCGATGGAACAGGTGTTTCAGGAGAAAGGCATTCGTGTGACCACGCGGATGCCCGATCGCGTCTCGCCGGTGCGCGCCGACCTCGACCGCATGATCCAGGTCATGCTCAACCTTCTTTCGAATGCGGTCAAATTCTGCGACCCGGGCGCCGGGCGCATCGAGGTGACGCTTTCGGAGGGCGACGGCTGGCTGCGGGTCGACGTGCGCGATAACGGACCCGGCGTGCGGCCGCAGGACCGCGACGTCATCTTCGACAAGTTCCGCCAGGCCGGCGACACGCTCACGGAGAAGCCGCACGGCACCGGCCTCGGCCTGCCGATCAGCCGCCACATCGTGGAGCGCCACGGCGGCCAGATCTGGGTCGAGAACCACCCCGGCCCCGGGGCGTGCTTTTCGTTCAAGCTTCCGGTCCTGAAGCTCGCGGAGGCCGCCTGATGCCGAAAAGAGTCCTGATCGCCGACGACGAGGAGAACATCGTCACCGCGCTCGAGTTCCTGCTGCAGCGCCGAGGCTACGAGACGTGCGTCGCCAAGAACGGGGACGACGCGCTTTCCGAGATCGAGCGCTTCGCGCCAGACCTGGTGCTGCTCGACGTGATGATGCCGCGCAAGAGCGGCTACGAGGTATGCCAGCGCATGCGCGGCCGGCCGGAGTGGCGTCACATCAAGATCATCATGCTCTCCGCCAAGGGTCGCGAGGTCGAGGTGAGCAAGGGCGTGTCGCTCGGCGCCGACCTGTACATCACCAAGCCCTTCTCCAACACGGAGCTGGTGGCGAAGATCGACGGGCTGCTCGCCGCAAGCCCATGAAGTTCGCGGCCTGGGTCTCGGGCCTGTACGCCGCGATGCTTCTCGTTGCGGTGGCATTCGTCGCCGCCCTCGTTCCGGCGGACCAGGTCGGAGCGGTCCTCGCGGAACGCGCACCGCTTGTCGTTTCCATGGCCGCGCTGGTCCTCGCGCTATGCTTCTTCGCGGTGCGGTGGTTCTTCGGCGAGTACGTAACAGCGGTGCGCCGCCTTACCGAGCAGGTCGGGGTGCTGATCGGCGCCAACCAGGACCTGAAGCTCGAGACTGAAGGAGCGGGCGAGGTGGCGGAGCTCGCCGCCGCGGTAAACCGGCTCGCCGATGACCGGCGCAGCCTGCGCCGCGACGTCGAGGCACGCGCACGCGAGTCGGGCGCTCGGCTCGAGGAGGAGCGCAACCGGCTCGCCGCCCTCATGTCGGAGCTCGCCGAGGGCGTCCTGGTTTGCAACGCCGAAGGCCGCATCCTGCTCTACAACGAGCGCGCGCGGCAGCTCTTTTCCGGCGATGAAGCGCTGCTCGGGCTCGGACGCTCGCTCTTCGGCCTCATCGACCGAGAGCAGGTGGCGCACGCGCGCGACAAGCTCCAGGGCGGCTCGCCGCTCGCGCGCTTCGTCACCGCGACGCCGGCAGGGCGGCTGCTGAAGGTGCAGGCCGCGCCGGTCGCGGGCGAGGCCGCGATCGCCGGCATGGTACTCACCTTGGAGGATGTCACCGGGGTGCTCGACCGCGAGCAGCAGCGTCTGCGCCTGCTGCACGCACTTACCTCCAGCGTGCGCTCGCCGGCCGCCAACCTGCGCGCCGCGGCCGAGAACCTGGCGTCGTATCCCGACATGGAGCTCGAGCGGCGCGCGCGTTTCACCGAGATCGTCGCCGCGGAATCGGCGCTGCTCTCACGCTCGATCGACGAGGCGCTGCGCGGCTATGCCGACGCGGTCAAGGCGAGCCTCACGCTGAGCGACATGCGCGCAGCGGAGCTCATCGGCGTAGCACGGCGGCGGCTGGAGGCCCTGCCGGGCCTCGCCGTAGAGAGCGAAGCGGTGAGCGACGAGCTGTGGCTCCGCGTCGACAGCTTCGCCATGATCCAGGCGTTCAGCTTCCTGTCGGGCAAGCTGCGAGCCGAGTATGGAGTGCGGCGGGTCCACTTCGCCGCGCGGGCGCGGGAAAGCTTCATCGAGCTCGACCTCGGCTGGGAAGGCTCGATCGTGGCGAGCGAGGCGCTGTCTCTATGGGAAACGCAGCCGCTGGGCGAGGGGCCGCTTACCCTGCGCGATGTTCTCGAGCGCCACGGGGCGGAGGTTTGGCTTCATGCGGCGGGACCGGGTGGACAGCGCAGCGCCGCGTTCCGCTTTCTGCTGCCGGCGGGCGAGCCGGCAGCCGCGCCGAAACCCCCCGCGCGCGCGGCCGAGAGCCGGCCCGAGTACTACGACTTCGACCTCTTTCGCTACGGCGACTCGGCGCGGGAGCTGCACGAGCGGCGCCTCTCGGATCTCGCCTACACTGTCTTCGACACCGAGACCACGGGCCTCGAGCCCTCGGCCGGCGACGAGATCATCAGCATCGGAGCGGTGCGCATAGTGAACGCGCGCCTGCTCAGGAACGAGGTCTTCGAGCGGCTGGTCAATCCGCGGCGCCCGCTGAACCGCGAATCGGTCCGCATCCACGGCATCGATGCTGCGGCGCTCGCCGCCGAGCCGGGCATCGAAGAGGTGCTGCCGGCGTTCCATCGCTTTTGCGAGGACACGGTTCTGGTCGCGCACAATGCGGCTTTCGACATGCGCTTTCTCGAGCTCAAGGAGGCCTCGACCGGCGTGCGCTTTACGCAGCCGGTGCTCGACACGCTGCTGCTCTCGGCAGTGCTGCACCCCAGCCTCGACGACCACCGCCTGGAGACGATGGCCGACCGGCTGGGGGTGCAGGTGATCGGCCGGCACACCGCGCTCGGCGACGCCCTGCTTGAGGCGGAGATCTTCCTGCGCCTGCTGCCGCTGCTCGCGGCGCGCGGCATCGCGACGCTGCGCCAGGCGCTCGAAGCCTCACGGCAGACCTACTACTCGCGGCTGCGCTACTAGCGATGTCAAAGTCCACCGCGCGCCTGGAACAACGCATCGCCGAAGAACAGCAGGCCTTCGCGCGGCCGCTGCGCTCGCTGGTGAAGCGTCCGGCGCTCACCTGCGCGCCCGGGATCACGGTGGCCGAGGCAGCGGCGCTGATGCGCGGCGAGAGCGTCGGATCGCTCGTCGTGGTCGACGCAGCCGGGCGCGCGGTCGGCATCGTGACCAACCAGGACATCGTGGCCGCCCTTGCGAACAAGGGCTCCGGGAACAGCGTCGTCGAAGCGATGACTCCCAATCCGTTCTCGTTGCCGGGGCACGCCCTCGCGTACGAAGCGGCGGTGGCGATGATCGCGCAGCGCATCCGCCACGTGCTCGTGACCGAGGATGGGCGGCTCACCGGCGTCGTGTCCGAGCGCGATCTGTTCTCGCTGCAGCGACTGGGTTTGGGCGAGCTTGCGATGGAGATTCGGCTGGCGGCGAGCATCGAGGTCCTTTCGGGTCTTGCGGGCGAGGTGCGCGCGCTGACGCGCGCGCTGGTGGAGCAGGGCGTGGGCGCGGAGCAGCTCACGCTCTTTGTTTCGGTACTGAACGACCGCATCAGCCAGCGCGCGATCGAGATCGTGCGCAAACGCCACGACCTCGAGCGCATCCGCTGGTGCTGGCTCGCGTTCGGCAGCGAGGGCCGCTTGGAGCAGACTTTCAGCTCCGACCAGGACAACGGGCTGCTGTTCGAGACGCACGACGGCGGAGCGCCGGCCACGGCACGCGCGCGCCTGCTCCCCTTTGCGCGCGAGGTGAACGAGGCGCTGGACGCCTGCGGCTACCCGCTATGCAAAGGCAATGTCATGGCTTCGAACCCCGAGCTCTGCCTCTCGCTCGATGAGTGGAAGGCCAAGATGGCGCGCTGGATCGACGTCACGCTGCCGAAGGCGCTTCTCGACGCGGCGATCTGCTTCGACTTTCGCGCGCTGTACGGCGACACCACGCTTTCGTTGGCGCTGCGCGAATGGGTCGCGGCCCGGGTGCGGGCACATCCCGCGTTCCTGCGCCACCTCGCCGAGGCGGCGCTCCAGGGCGGCCCCGCGCTCGGCCGCTTTGGTGGCTTCGCCACCGAGGAGGGCATGATCAACCTGAAGCTCCGAGGCGTGAAGGTGTTCGTCGATGCGGCCCGGGTGTACGCGCTCGCGCACGGGTTGCAGCAAACCAACACCGCCGAGCGGCTGCGCGCGGCCGCGGCCCACATCGGCCTGCGCGATGTCGATGCCATGGCGGACGCGTTCTACGTCATCCAGAGCCTGCGGCTGCGCGTCCAGAAAGCAGCATCCGAGAACCGCGTCGCCCCAGACAGCCTCAACCGTCTGGAACGCGCTACCCTCAAGGAGGCGCTGCGGCTCGGGCGCGAGCTGCAGGAGCGGCTCGGGCTCGACTACCAGCTCTGAGCCCGGATGGACATGACCAAGCTTTATCACCTGGTTGCGCTGATCCTGCGCGAGCTTGTGCTGATCAACTTCTACGCGCTCCTCGGCCAGGGCCTGCTCTTCGTGCTCGCGGGGCGGCACCGCGAGACCAACCTCTTCTACCGCATCATCAAGACCATCGCCTCTCCGGCGGTCTGGGTCGCGCGCCGTATCTCGCCCCGGTTCGTGATGGATCAGCATGTACCCTGGGTGGCGCTCTTCATCCTCGTCGTACTGGGTGTCGCCTTGACGGTCGCGGAGCAGATCCTGCGCGGACAGCTCACGACTCAGGGGCCGCAATGAACGCGAAGGTCCTTGTGCGCCGCAGCACGTGCGCCGGGCTGTCAGCCAGCGTAAGCCTGTGGTAAGTATTTGCCGCCACGATGCGATGGGGCTAAATCAGGGGAGTAGTTCCACTACGAGGAGGAGCCACATGCAGCTCACCGAAAAGCACAAAGAGTACTGGCGCAAGAACCTGACGATCACGGCGATCCTGTTGTTCCTATGGTTCGTCGTCACGTTCGTCATCGGTTACTACGCGCGTGAATTGCACGAGATAACGATCCTCGGCTTCCCGTTCGCCTTCTATATGGGCGCACAGGGCTCGCTCATCATCTACGTGATCATCATCGGCGTGTACGCCTGGTACATGAACAAGCAGGACAAGATCTACGGCGTGGCGGAAGGAGAAGAACAATGACCAACGGAACCGCAGCCTACAGCCAGAAGGCTTTCACGCAGTCGCTGAAGAAGTACTACAGTATTTACACGGGCGGCTTCGTCGCGTTTGTCATTGTCCTGGCGATCGCGGAGCAACTCGGCATGCCGAACCGCTGGATCGGCTATGCATTCCTGATTTCCACGATCCTGCTCTACGCCATCATCGGCGTGGTCAGCCGCACCGCAGACATCGCCGAGTACTACGTTGCTGGACGGCGCGTGCCGGCCCTGTTCAACGGCATGGCGACCGGCGCCGACTGGATGAGTGCGGCCTCCTTCATCGGCATGGCAGGCTCGCTCTACCTGCTGGGCTACGATGGGCTCGCCTTCATCCTGGGCTGGACCGGCGGCTACGTGCTGGTGGCGCTGTTCCTCGCTCCGTACCTGCGCAAGTTCGGCCAGTTCACGATCCCCGACTTCCTCGGCGCGCGCTACGGCGGCCACATCCCTCGCACTATCGGTCTGCTATGCGCCATCCTCTGCTCGTTCACGTACGTGGTGGCGCAGATCTACGGCGTCGGCATCATTACCACGCGGTTCACCGGCGTGCAGCTCGAGGTCGGCGTGTTCCTCGGCCTCGCGGGCATCCTGGTGTGCTCGTTCCTCGGCGGCATGCGCGCAGTGACGTGGACCCAGGTCGCACAGTACATCATTCTCATCGTCGCCTACATGATCCCGGTGGTAATGCTCGCCTACCGCAACACGGGCGTGCCGATTCCCCATGTCGTGTATGGCTACACGCTGCAGAAGGTCACCGAGCGCGAGAAGCAGCTCACCAACGATTCGAAGGAGCTGCAAGTCCGCGAAATCTTCAAGAAGCGCGCGGCTGACGCCGATGCGCGCCTGAAGGCGCTGCCGGCGTCGTTCAACGAAGAGAAGGCGAAGGTCGAAAAGAACCTCGCCGACCTGCGCGCTTCAAGCGCGCCGCCGGAAAAGCTCAAGGCAGCCGAGGAGGCGGTGAAGAACTTCCCGGCGTCGGAAGCCGAGGCGCGCATACGTTGGACGGCCGAGCGTGCCGCCAACACGGCGCGCGCGGCGCCGCCGCGTCCGCATGCGACGGAGTTCCCGGGCGCCACGGAGAAGGCGCGGGACATCGCCCGCAAGAACTTCCTCGCGCTCATCTTCTGCCTGATGATCGGGACCGCGGCGCTGCCGCACATCCTGATGCGTTACTACACCACGCCGAGCGTGCGCGACGCGCGAGTGTCGGTGACCTGGTCGCTGTTCTTCATCTTCCTGCTTTATTTCACCGCGCCGGCGCTCGCGGTGCAGGTGAAGTACGAGATGTACCACGCGGTCGTAGGCACGGCGTTCGCCGACCTGCCGGCCTGGGTCAAGTCGTGGTCGGCGGTCGACCGTACGCTTCTCAACATCGTCGACCTGAATGGCGACGGCCTGGTGCAGCTCGCCGAGATCTCGATCGGGGGCGACATCGTGGTGCTCGCGACGCCGGAGATCGCGCGCTTGCCGTACGTGATTTCCGGCCTGGTGGCCGCGGGCGGTCTGGCGGCGGCGCTGTCCACTGCCGACGGACTGCTCCTCACGATCGCCAACGCGCTGTCGCACGACCTTTATTACAAAATGATCAATCCACAGGCATCGACGAAGACGCGCGTCACGGTGGCGAAGTTCCTGCTGCTCTTCGTCGCGATCGCGGCTGCGTCGGTCGCCTCGCAGAAGCCGGCGGACATCCTGTTCCTGGTGAGCGCGGCGTTCTCGTTCGCCGCGGCGAGCTTCTTCCCTGCACTTACGCTGGGGATCTTCTGGAAGCGCGCCAACAAGTGGGGCGCAACGCTCGGCATGCTGGCGGGAACGGGCGTCACGTTCTACTACATGGCGACCACCCAGCCATGGCTCCGCTCGGTGTTTGGCGTGACGAGCTCCATCGTCGACAACACCTGGTGGGACATCAACCCGATCTCGGCGGGGATCTTCGGCGTGCCGCTCGGCTTTGCGGTGATCATCATCGTGAGCCTGCTTACCCCCACTCCCGACCAGGAGACCCAGGAGCTCGTCGACCACGTGCGCTTCCCGGTGCTCGAGGGCGACATCGACACCCGGGGTACCTGATCTCCGGGCGCAGGCCGAAAAGCCCGCCGGCGAGGCGGGCTTTTCATTTCCGACGGTTACAATGTGCAGCTCGCGGAGAGATGGCCGAGTGGCTTAAGGCGCACGCTTGGAAAGCGTGTGTACGTTAATAGCGTACCGTGGGTTCGAATCCCACTCTCTCCGCCATTAGTACTGGGGGGTCCGTTCCGGACACCTTAGGTGACGGGCCGTACCTTAGACATAGGTGACAACCTCGGGCCGAACGGGTTGTCCAGGGGTTGCAGGGTTTTCTGCTTTGCGTGCGCGGCTTGTCGTGTCGCCCCTACAGATATCTAGTATTCCACCCTACGTCCGATTGATTCGATGTGGCGAAATCCCATGGGCATGGGTCCTGCTGGCAGGTCGCGCGAGCTGTTTCCTTTCTTAATAAGTGGGTAGTTTTTCTCCAATGCGGTTCTGCAAGGCACTCGTCGCTTTGGCGATCTTTTCGCTTTTTGCGGCGCCGTTCGCAGCGCACGCAGCGCCGACGGTCTCGTTCAAGGCTCCAGCCGACGGCCAGACCGTTTCAGGCAGCCTCAGGCAGTCGGGTGCCTGCGAAGTCGCCGGCAGCTCGATCAACACGAGCGCGTCGGTGGGGAGCAAGACCGCGGCGCCGTACCAGTGCGACATCGACACCGCGAACTTCGCCGACGGCAGCTGCACGCTGATGGCAGTGGCGACCGACAAAGTCGGCGCGACCTCGTCGACTCAGCGCCCGCCCACCATTGAGAGGACGTCAACCCCGGTCGCAGCGTCCGACATCATCGCCCGCGCGAGCCGCGCCAACTCGGCGCGAGCTCCAACGCACTCCCTACAGCAGACTCGGCTCCAGACTGCGGCCGGCATCGGCCCGCGCCGACGGAGGTAGATGCTGCCAGAACGTCGGGGAGACGGACCGCGGACGCGCGCCGATGAGGCCGCGCTGATCGTGCCGCGGGCATTCTTAAGCGCGACTTAAGCCCAATTCATTTAAGACTGCTGGCGGGGAGATGGAAGACGCCGCTTTTTCGGATGAGTTTTTTCGCTTTCTGCGCGCGGCCGTGCCCACAGTGGACGCGGCGGAGCTGCTGCTGCTCCTGCACGGTGAGCCGCAGCGCTGGTGGGCGGCGCAGGAAGCCGCGAGCGCGCTCGTACCCGGCACCAGGCTGAGCGAGGCGGACGTCGCGCGCTATCTCGGCGTGCTCCAGACGAGCGGGCTGGTCGCGCTCGGCCCCGACAAGCGCGTGCAGTACCGCCCGTCCTCCGGCGCTCTTGACGCCCATGTGCGCACGCTCGCCCAGGCATACCGCGAGCGCCCGGTGACCCTGATCCGCGTGATCTATGCGCTGCGCGACAGCCGCATCCAGTCGTTCGCCGACGCGTTCCGCCTGCGCAGGAGCTGAACATGGCTACCATCAACCTCGCCCTGACCCTGCTTGCGGTGCTGACCAGCCTCGCGTGCACCGTGCTCCTGTTTCGAGCCTACGCGCAAACGGCGCTGCGGCTCCTCTTGTGGAGCGCGCTGTGCTTCGTGTGCCTGACGGTGAACAACGGGCTGCTGTTCTTCGACATGGTGGTGTTTCAGGACATCAACCTGCGCCTGTACCGCATCGGCGCTGCGCTCGCGGGCATCGTGTTCCTGTTGTACGGTTTTCTCTGGGAGGCGGAATGATCGAGTTCCTGTCCGGCGCGGTCGCCATGGGCTTCGCCGTCGGGGCGGGGTTTTTCGCGCGCTTCTGGCGCAAGACCGGCGACCGCTTGTTCCTCGCCTTTGCGATCGCCTTCGTGCTGCTCGCGCTCAACCAGGCGATTGCCCAGTGGCTTGGCGCAGCCGACGAGCGCGTCGGCTACACCTATCTGCTGCGCGTGCTCGGTTTCCTCATCATCCTGGCAGCTATCGTCGACAAGAACTTCAGTCGGCGCCGCGAACGACGCCCTTAAGCCACCGTTAAGCCGCGACGGTGCAGACTCCGGCGCGCCTCATGATCCCGTCCGCCAGACCCGCCGCGCCCGACGAGCGCTTGCCGCTCACCTCCGGCAACCTGGCCGCGGTACCGGCGTCCCCCGGCGTCTACCTTCTTTACCGGCATCACCGGCTGATCTACATCGGCCTCGCCGCCGTCGGCGGCAGCATCCGGGAGGACCTGCGCCACCATTTGCGCGGCGCCGGCGGCGCGTGCACGCGCGCCGCCACCGAGTTCGACTACGAGATTTCCGAGGACCCGGTCGCGCTGTACCGCCACTACGTCGCGGTGTACCTCGATACCACGGGCGGCTTGCTGCCGGAATGCAACGAGCAGGACGGCCGCTGAAACGCGCAGGAGTCGCTTAAGCGGCGTTTAAGCGTAGGACACGCACAATCGCCCCTTCGCGAAGGAGGTCGTCATGCCGGAACTGCAGGGGCTCGGAAAGGTTGTGCGCAATTCGGTGGTGGGCACCATCCGCGGCACGGGACAGGTTTTCGACTCCGTCACCGAGACAGTGGCGCACAGCCTCGTCGTGGTGCTGCGCAGTGTCGGCACCGTCGGCGGAGCCCTCAGCGGCGCGGTATCCGATGTGGCGCGCGGCGTTATCCACGGCACCCGCGAGGTCGGCGGCGATCTTGGCGTGGCGGCCAAAGGCACGGTAATCGGCGCGCTGCGTGGCACGCAGCAGGTCGCGGGCTCGGCGCTAGAGGCCATCGGTTCCTCGGTGGAGAATCTGGTCAAGACGACCGCGGAAATTGGCGGCGACGTCGGCGACGCGGCGAAGCAGGCGGTCGAAGGCGCGCTGCTCGGCGCGAAGAGCATCGGCGTCAACGCCTTCGAGGCGGTCGCCACCGCGGCAGGCGCCGCAGTTAAAGGCGCGGCCCAGGCCGGCTGCGACCTCGGTGCGGCTGCAAAGAGTGCGGTCGAAGGCGCCGTCTGGGGCGCGAAGGATCTCGGCGTCGACGCCGCAGAAGTCGCTGCCGCGGCGGCCATGGGCGCGCTCAAGGCCGCGGGTGACATCAACGCTGCGGCCATGCACGAGGTGCGCCGCGCGGTGACCGGGGTGATCGGCGGTGTCTCCGTGTCGCCAAAGGAACCTCCTTCCCGGTCCTAGTTGCGTGACGTTCCCTGCGCGACTCGCGGCCGCGCTGCTCCTCGTCGCGGCGGCGTCCGCGACGGCCACGGAGCTTGCGACTGAGCGTTACGCGCCGGCGCAGCTGGCTGTCGCGAGCGATTTCCTGGAGCGCGCGCGCGAAGCGGCGGCACGCGGCGACAGCGCGCTTGCCGGAAAGCTTGCATGGCAGGCGAGCCTTGATGCGCGGCTCGCGTGGGGCATGACCGAATCGGAGGAGTTGCGCGCCGACGCGGCCGAGGTCGGCGGCGCGGCGAACGAGCTGATCGAGCAGCTCGCCGAGCGCCGCCGATGAAGAGCCTGCGAACAGCCACGCTGCTGGCGGCACTTGCGGCGTGCGCTCAGCCGCCGGTGCCGCAGGTGGCCGCCCCGCAGGGCGACGGTGTGGTCCCCGGAACGATCGGCGTCGTGGTTCGTGACGAGCAGTCGCGCGTGGTCGTGGCGGCGGTGAAGCAGAACAGCCCCGCTGCGCAACGCGGCGTTGCGGTGGGCGACGTGGTGGTGAGCTGCAACGGCGAGGCGGTGGCGAGCGTTCGACAGTTCAACCGCCTGGTGCTTGACTCGGCCCCGGGCAGCTTGGTGCGGCTGCAAATCCTTCGCGCCGGCGCAGTTCGCACGCTGGAAGTGCCGGTCGAACAGCTCGATATCACGCCGCGGGTCTAGGCGGCGAGAGCGGCCCGCGCCGGCTGCGCCGCTGGGAGGCGAATTTGCACCGAAAGGCCGGGCGGCTGCCGTCCCGGCCGAGCCTCGGAGAGGACCATGCTGCCGCGGTGGCGCTCGACGATGGTCTTGGCGATCGGCAGGCCGAGGCCGATGCCCGCCGTCAGATCCCCTTCAACGCGCTGGAAGCGCCGCAGGACGCGCTCGCGCTGCTCGGGCGGGATCCCGGGGCCGGCGTCCTCCACCGCGAGCTCGATCGCGTCCGGAACTTCGCGCAGCGAAACCGTGACCGCGGTGCGCGCCGGCGCGTAGCGCAAAGCATTGTCCACGAGGTTGGCGACGAGTGAGCGTAGCTCCGATGCGTTGCCGATCACCAGCGCCGAAGGCGGCGCGTCGGCGCCGAGATCGACATCTTGGCTGTCGGCTCGCGCGGCAAAGCCGCCGATGACCTCGCGCGCCACCTCCGCCAGGTCCACCGGGCCCGGCACCTCGGATGGGATTCCGGGCTCCAGGCGCGCAAGGTCCAGGAGCTGCTGCACCAGCCGGCCCGCGCGTGCGACACCCTTCTTGAGCTCCGCGAGCGCGGCGGCGCGCGCCGCCTCGGTCGGAGCGCGCTCGGCGAGCTGGATCTGGAGCGCGAGCGCCGCGACCGGCGAGCGCAGCTCGTGCGCGGCGTCTGCGACGAAACGCCGTTCGGCCTCGAGCGACGCGGCGAGCCGGCCGAGCAGCGCGTTCACCTGCTCGACGAGCGGGGCGAGCTCCTTCGGCACGCCTTCCGTCGGCAGCGGGTCCAGCCGCGCCGCGTTGCGCTCGCGCACGCGCACTGAGGTCTGGTCGAGCGGCGCAAGCGCCCGCTTCAGGATCCAGGCGACCAGCAGCGCCAGCACCGGGACGAAGAGCAGCTCTGGCAGCAGCATGCGCAGCGACAGCTCGCGCGCCAGCGCATCGCGCACGGCTTCCGCCTGGGCAACCTGGATGACGCCCTCGGGACTGACATGGGTATAGACGCGCCATGGCCCGTCGGGGGTATCGACCACACTGAATCCGGGGTCGAGCGTCTTTGGCGCATCCGGCGGCAGCGAGGGCAGGCCGCTCTCGAAGAACACCCGGCCGCCGTCGTCGTACGCGCGCACGGCGAACGCTACCTCTTCCTGCGCGATGCGCACGTTGCCGGCTTCGGCCCAGTCCTCACGCAGGTGCACCGCTTGCGCGATCTGCGTGAGTGCGGCGTCGAACAACGAGCCGATCTGCTGCAGCGCCGCGTGATATGTGGCGAACGCGACTGCGGCGATGCCGAGGGCAAGCGCCCCGGTAATCCAGACCACAAGCTGGCGCCGGATGGATTTCAATCGACGCGGGCGACGCGGTAGCCAACGCCGCGCACGTTGCGGATGAGTGCCGGGTCGAGCTTGCGCCGCAAGTGGTGCAGGTGCACTTCGACCGAGTTCGAGCCGATTTCCTCTCCCCAGCCGTACACGCTGTCCTCGAGCTTGGTTCGTGAGATGACCGCGCCGGGCTCGCGCATCAGCGCTTCGAGCACCGCGAATTCGCGCGCGGAAAGCTCCACGCGTGCGCCGCGGAAGGTCACCGCGCGCTTCACCGGGTCGAGCGTCAGCGCGCCATAGGCGATCTCTGGCGAAACGCGGCCAGCGCGCCGGCGCACGACGGCGCGCGCGCGTGCGAGGAACTCGTCAAGGTCGAAGGGCTTCACCAGGTAGTCGTCGGCGCCGTGGTCGAGGCCGGCGATGCGGTCGGCCACCGCGTCGCGCGCAGTGATGATCAGCACCGGCACATCGACACGCGCGTGCCGCAGGCTCTTCAGTACTTCGAAGCCGTCCTTGCGCGGCAAGCCGAGGTCAAGCACCGCGAGGTCGTAGGGGCCGTGGAGCAGCGCGAGTTCCGCGGCGGCGCCGTCGCGCACCAGATCCACGGCATGGCCTTCACCTTGCAGTCCATCGGCCACTGCACGGCCGATCATCGGGTCGTCTTCGACTACGAGGACTCGCATGGCACGAGTATAGGTCGCTCCATGTTTAAGGCGCGCTTAAGCCTTGCGGGTTCACCCTTTTCTCCCATTCGCGTGAATGCCATGAGACTGCGGATCCTTCTTTCAACCCTGGTGCTGTGCACTGTCGCGGCGGCGCACTCGGCTCCCCCCAGGGAGCAATTCGTACCGGCGAACTTCTACTGGGTCGGGCCCTATGCTGCCGGCGGCTCGGGCATCTCCGGCGGCATGCTCGACTACCTCGAGATGTTGAACCTGCGCGACGGTGGGATCAACGGCGTCAGGTTCACCTGGCAGAAGTGCGAGACCGAGTACAACAACGCGCGCGGGGTCGAGTGCTACGAGCGCTCGAAGCGCCAGGGGCCCACCGGCGCGACGCTGATCCATCCACTTTCGACCGGCATCACCTACTCGCTGATCGAGCGCGCCACGGCGGACAAGATCCCCGTCGTCTCGATCGGCTACGGCCGCGCCGACGCCGCCGACGGACGCGTGTTTCCGTACGTGTTTCCGCTCATCACCACTTACTGGGACCAAGCGGCAGCTATCGTGCGCTACGTCGGCGAGCAGGTGGGCGGGGGGAAGGCAAACCCCATGCAGTCGCTGAAAGGAAAGAAGATCGTGCTCCTGTACCACGACTCGGCGTACGGCAAGGAGCCGATACCGGTACTCACCGAGCTTGCCGGCAAATATGGATACGCCTTGAGCACCATTCCCGTGCCGCATCCGGGCAACGAGCAGCAATCGCAGTGGCTGCAAGTGCGGCAGATCCGCCCCGACTGGGTGATTCTCTGGGGCTGGGGTGTGATGAATCCGACCGCGCTCAAGGCGGCAGCGCGCATCGGCTATCCACGCAACCGGATCGTGGGCGTTTGGTGGTCAGGCGCGGAGGAGGACGTGCTGCCCGCCGGCAACGCGGCCGAGGGCTACATAGCCGCGGGTTTCAACGTCGCGGGCGCGGATTACCCGGTGATCCGCGAGATCCGCAAGCACGTCTACGCCGACGGTGGCGGCGAGATGAATGATGCCTCGCGCGTCGGTTCGGTGTACTACAACCGCGGCGTTGTCTTCGGCATCATCACCGCGGAAGCGGTGCGCGTCGCGCAGGAGCGCTTCGGAAAAAGCAAGCCGGTTACCGGCGAGCAAGTGCAGTGGGCGCTCGAGCACCTGAACATCGACGCCAAGCGCCTGAAGCAACTGGGTGCCGAGGGCTTCATGCCGCCGCTCAAGACGAGCTGCGCCGACCACGAGGGGTCGGGAGTGGTGCGTTTCATGCGCTGGGACGGCGTGCGCTGGCAGACGATCACCGGCTGGATGGCGCCGATGCCCGAGGACCGCAAGCTCGTGCGGCAGAGGTACGCCGACTCGGCGATGCAGTACGCGAGGGAGAAGGGCATCACGCCGCGCAAGTGTCCGGCTCCCTGATCTTCTTCGACAAGCTGCGCACCATGCTGCGGCTTGCCCGCAATGCGGGCGCCGCTGCGCATCTCCGCCAGGAGTGAAGCCACCGCCGCGGCGCGCGTGCTATGGCACGCGCGACGAGTTGAAGCGCGCGCCTGAGCCGGCTTAGGAAAACGGGGAAAGCGCGTGCCGCCGGGTCTCGGCCAACACCGAGAGCACGAGCGCAGCGAGCGCGGCGAACTGCAGCACGGCGCGCACGAAATGCGCATACTCCCACTGTGCGCGCAGCACTCCCCAGTCGGGCGGCAGCGTATGCCGTGAACTGCGCGATCGCCGCGTTGACCGGGCGCCGCGCCGGCCCACCACAACACCGCGTGCGCGCCGATGCCCTTTGGAGGTCACCAAGGACCAGCAGCCACAAGGGCTCGGAGAAATGGTCAAGCGATCGATCATCGGGACGGTGCGCGGTACCGGCGAGATCGTGAACGCGGTCACCGACACCGTGGCCGGCACGCGCTCGGCGCTACCTAGTGCCGGGTAGGTTTTCGCTCACCGGCTGGAGCGGTTCGCCGGGGACCGGTGGGCGATACGGGGGCGGCGGCGACCGCTGTGATCGGAGTGCTCCTCTTCTAGAGGCCACCGATCACGCTTTGCATTCCAGCGTAAGTGAGAAGAAGCGCTGGGGGTATCCGACCGACGCGGCATCGGGCACCCGGGTTCCCCGATCCAGTACCGTCGGTGTGCCGCGGAAGAGCGTTTCCGAATAGCCAACAACCTTGGCATTCGGGCCGACGATCAGGCTGCGCGCCTCTTCGAAAAGCGGCTGCGGGAGGATTTGCTCCAGATCGGGGACCAGGACGATCGAGCCGGGAATGGCCTCCACGTAAATGGGACCCTCGACCTGGTGCATCGGCGCACCGAAATCGGCCAGCTCGTAGAACTGCGCCCAGCAGCCCTTCTCGGCGTACGGAGGGATGAAGACGTCGCGCTTGGGCGGCCCGTGGCAGGCCGCCAGCAGGATGGCGGCAAAGACGATCGATGCACGCACGCCGGCCATGATGCCCGCATGCCGATCAATTCGCAAACCGATGGGCGGGCGGCCGTGCAGCCGTTCATGTGAACAGGAAACTCTCGTTTCCCCAACCAGGAGACCACACGATGTCCGCGCGACACGGTGCCCGCTTGAACACAGCATGCGGGGCAAATCCTTAAGGTGCGCTTAAAGCTGGCTTAAGTCTGCCGCTTCTAGGCTCGGCGCCATGTCCGGGCAGCTCCTGGCGCCGATGGTCCGCGCAATCGACCGCTTCGCCCAGCTTTGCGGCGTGGTGATCGCCTGGCTCATGGTGCCGCTGGTCGCAGCCGTGGTCTACGAGGTCGTCGCGCGGTACGCCTTCGCCGCGCCGACCATCTGGTCGTTCGACGTTACCTACATGCTG
>DATIGN010000124.1:0-40701 GCA_035454685.1 Burkholderiales bacterium
AGGGCACGATGGGGCAGGCGGTGCGCGGCATGCACCTCATCGAGACCGTGGACGATGTCGCGAAGCTCGAAATCGGCACGCCCGACAAAATCGCCTACGTCACGCAGACCACGCTTTCGATCGACGATGCCCGCGTCATCGTGACGGCGCTCAAGGCGCGTTTTCCGGCGATCCGCGGCCCGAAAAAGGACGACATCTGTTACGCCACGCAGAACCGGCAGGACGCCGTGAAGTGGATGGCGCCGCGCTGCGAGGTCGTCATCGTGGTCGGGTCGCCGAACAGCTCGAACTCGAACCGGCTGCGCGAGGTGGCCGAGAACATGGGCGCGCAGGCCTACATGGTGGATCGCGCGGCGGATCTGCAGCCTGAATGGATCGCCGGCAAGCGTCGCGTCGGGGTGACCGCCGGGGCGTCGGCGCCTCAGGTGCTGGTCGACGAGCTGATCGCGCGCCTGAAGGAGCTCGGCGCCGCGGACGTGCAGCAACTCGACGGTATCACCGAGAACGTGGTGTTCACGCTGCCGCGAGAGCTCGTGCGGCAGCGTTAGGGCAACGGTCTACCGCTATTTGTCCGTGTCGTTGTACCAGTAAAGCCGCGCGCGGCGCTGCGTGATCGTCGGCGCTACTCGCTGCGCCCCGATCGAAGTGCTCACGCCGCCGCCGCGTTGCACGCCGCCGATCATGACCGTCACCGGTTGGCCGTCGACCGGTACGGTGCCCGTCACCGGCGAAGGCGGCAGACCGCCGCCCACGAACGTGTTGGAGCGTGCGCCGCCGCAGATGTTCAACGTGTCGGCTGCGCCGGATGCGTTCAGCACATTGAGCGCATAGCCGCGCGCCTCGCCGAGGTTTTGCGCGCACGCCCCGATTGGCGTCGGCACTGGACGGTTGGTGCTGAAAAATACCAATCCGGCGAAGATGGTGGTGGACGTAACCCCCTGCTCGCCGACGTTCGTGTTCGGGTCGGTGGTGCTCGCGGCATTCAGGTTGATGAACCAGCCTTTCTTGCCGAGCGCCTCCGCCGAAGGCGTCGTGCAGGTCGACCCCGAGCTGAAATCTTCCATCACGGTCGTATCGTCCAGGTTCACCGGCAGGCCGGTGGTCGCGAATGAGTCGACCAGCATGTAGGCGCGGTTCAGCACACCCGCGCCAGCGACGACAGGGTAAGGATAGTTGGTGATGAGAGGCCGTTCGCGGTCTCCCGAGGCGACCGAGAGATAGACCTTGGCGGCTGTCGGCAGCGCTGCCGGCGAAAACAGGAACTTGCGCGCATCGAGAGCGTTGGTCTGGCCGATCTTGGTAATCGTCCACGACGACGGCGAGCGCGGGGCGAGCGTTCCCGGGTCGACGAAGTCGATGCGGTAGACCCCGCCCGTCGTGTCGGCGGCATAGGCATGGTCCACCATGCCGTCGGAATCGCGGTCGATGACGGTGATGTCCGCAGGCACGCTGCCATCGGTCGTGAACGACGCCAGGCGGCTGCCGGTGTCGCTATCGATGACGTATACGCGATTTCCGCGGCGCGTATAGCCGGGGGCCGTGCAGGCGGTATTCGGCTTCGCGTCCTGATCCTCGCAGGTATCGTAGCCGCCGCCGACGATGACGGCCGGGCGGTTTGGGTCGCTAGAAAAGCCCTTGATGCGGGCAACCGTAGGTGTCGACCATGTCTGCCCCATCTGCGCGAACTCGCTCGATGCTGCGCCGGCCGAGTTGATGCAGCTCGCCGTGTCGCTGAGGGCGGAGTTGGTACAGCCGACGCGCCATTTCATCAACGGCGCCGTCGGGATGGTCGCGTCGAAGGCGTAGAGCATGCGGCCACCGCGGCGCATGGACGGGTAGATCCAGACGCGGCTATCGTCGGCATTCTGGAAAAGTCCCGCCGAGCCGTCGAAGAAGTAATCCTTCGGCTGCGAGCCAGGCGCGGGCGTCGGCGGATAGCTGATCAGGCCGGTGCCGAAGATGCTGTTCTCGTAGAGACGTTTGAGCCTGCCATGGTGCTCGGGCGCGATGAACGACCACAGCTCCTTGCCGGTGTTGCCGGAAACGGCGCGGAAGGCGCCGTCGTTCGCGCCGTAGTACAGCACTACGCCTGTGGTGGAGCCATAGTTGACCGGAAGCGGCCGCGAGTGCGCCACGTCGCCGTGGACGCTCGGCCGCACATCGGTGTTCGTCAGGCGCGAGTTGTCGTCCCAGATGTCCAGCCCTCGCGTGAAGTTGACGATGCTGTCACGCTCGATGGAACTGAAGGCACCGACCGCCGCCGCGCTGAGGTTCGTGGTGTCGAAGTTATGCATTGCCGTCGGCGAGACGTTGCACGACACTCCGCTGTTATTGCGGCAGGTGTAGACGGTGCGGTGCTCAAAGAAATCCGGAGTCGTGGTCGCCAGGTTACCCAGCCGGACGACCTGCGCGGCCGCGCCTTTCTCGACCTGCGGACCATCGGGCTGGTCCGAGAACAGGCTCGTGGTCGAGGTCGTGCAGGTGCCGAGATGCGATCCGGCGGTCGAAGAGAAGTTCCAGTAGGAGATGTCGGTCGCAGGCGCGGTCGAGTTGTCCAAGGCCGTCGTGTCCGTGGTCCAGAAGCTGACGGCGCACGGCTGGATGAATCCCGTTGCGACCGATACCGCCTCCTGCGGCGGACTGCTCGCGTCGGCGAGCTTGAAATCCTGCCCGAACTTGGCGATCTGGTAGCGCTTCAGGTTGCCGTACCAGCGGGGCCGCGCGCCCGGGTCGGGCCGGAACATGCCGATAAAAACCTGGTTCTCGTTTTGCGAGCGGTTGGTGGCGTTGATCGGCAGGCTGGCCGAGGCGAATACGGTGTTGACCGACTGGATCTCGATCATGATCTGGCGCAGCGCGCTGAGGATCGCCTCCTCGGTCGTCGCCTGGAAGTAGCGCCCGCCGCCGTACTTCGCCATGCTGAAGAGGAGCGCGGACTGATCCTGGTCCTGCTGGTCCTTGAACACATCGATGGTGTAGACCTGCACGTTCTGAAAGCCAGGGGCGTCGCTGACGTCGGTGGTGAACAGATAGCGCGCCCACTCGTCGCCCATCCGCGCCTTGTTGGCCGGCGGCACCGCCGATGTGCCGGTCGCCGCGACTGTGAACACCGTTTTCGTGGCTTGGATATTGAACAGGCGGTTGTTGTTGCCAGGGCAGGCAACATCACCGGTATCGGGGAGCTCGGGCGACACGCAGGCCCAGCTGTCGGCAGGATTCGCGTCTTTCAGGCTCTGGGGTATCGAGCTCGTACAGGCGCTCAACGCCGAGTTTACGTTGCCGCCGCTCCCGCACCGCTGGCCGATGGTCGTCGTCACCGTGCCGCTGGTGGTGGTGAATTGCGGCATGGACAGCTGGGTGGTGCTGCCTTCGACATTGGAGAGCGGGGAACCGGCAATGTCGTCCTTCGGGAAGCCGTTGCCGATCAGGATGACGTAGTTCTTCGCGCAGCTGTTGGCCGTGCCGGCCGGCGGAATGTACGTGGTGCGCGTGGCATCGGTGTAAGCCGCCTGGTCGTAAAGCGACGCTGCCGCGCTCGATAGCGGGATATCCCCGGAATGCCGCGCCTTGCCGAAGTGGTTGCGTCCCAGCGGGCTCGTCTTGCAAACGCCGCTTTGTGCAAAGGCGGGACTGGTGCAGCCGCCGAAGTACTTGAAGGTCTCGAACATGGCGGCGCCGTAGTCCAGGTCGGCCGTAGCAGTCTTTTCTACGGGAGAGTCGAAGTTCTTGAACATGCACCTAGGTGTGCCGTTCGCGCCAGTGCCATCGACGCAGCTCGCATCGCCGATCAGGTTGGCGAGATTCGTCTTGTTGGTATTGTCCATCGTGCGCATGGCGTAGCGCACATAGCTCCCATCTACGCCGGCCGGCGGATCCAGCTCGGCGCCGCGAAAGAGCATCAGCCCGATATTCACGTTGTCGGTGGCCTCCTGGACGACGGTCCGCAGCGCCCGTAGCTCGGACTGGCCTTGCTTGAAAGGAGATTGGCCGCCCGCGCCGACCCAGTGCTGGTTCTCTCCGCTCCAGTTCGCGCTGTTATCGATGATGATCAGAACGTTGGGGTTATTGGTGAGGGTCGACGAGGCGCCGCTGACGAAAAGGTCGATGTCTTCCGCGTGGGCTAGACTCACCGGCCCCGCAAGCGCAGCCACGAGCGCTGCTTCTAACGCAAAAGTGTTCTTTCTCATGCGAATGCTCCTAACACGATGTGCCGGCCTGGTCCGAGCTGACTCGCACGCCGACACCCTGCGTAACGATGACTTCGGCCGGGCTCATGCTGCTCACGGTCCGCGCCCGAACCTCCCAGACGGTGTTCGCGCAAAGCGAATCGCCAGTCATCGCGCCGGCGACCCCGGCGAGGTTTGATTGCTGGCCCGCGGCGCAACCCAGATCCTCCTGATTGGTGAAGTTCAATTCCTGGTTCTTGATCGCGCGCACGCTCACGCAGGTCGGCTGATGCGGTGCCGCCGGGTAGTCCGGCCCGATTAGCGTGGTAGTGAAATCCGCCGCCCCGTCGCCGGTGACGTCGGCACACAACGTGTTCGCACTCCCGCAAGGACTAAGGACGGCGTTGGCCGGGTTGGCGATGAATAGCGGCGTGCTGATCACGCTTTCGATCGCTTGCTGAGCTGCGTTCAGCGCTTCGCTTCTCTGCTGCATGTTGCCGACCACTTTCAGGTTCGTGTTTGCCGTGTTGAAGGAACTCACGGCAAAAAGCGTAAGCAGCACCAGCATGATGAGCGCGATGATGAGCGTGGTGCCGCGTTGCTTGCGGTTTCCGGAAGTCATGGCGTGTCCCTTCTGCCGGCGGAATTCGCGACCCTGACGAGGCCGCTATAGACGTGCCTGCGAAAGCCGTCGCTCGGCGTGCGCTCGATATCGTTGCCGGCGGCGTCCTGGCCGAGGATGTAGCGCTTGCTGTTGGTGAAACCCGGAGAGACCTCGAGGTTGCGGGCGAGCAGGTGGAACTGCACCGTCACCACGTTCAACCAGTTGTCGCGCGGGCAGGCGCCGCTGCAGCTGCCGCTCGGGTAATCGTTGGGATTCGCCACGTACGCGTCCGGCATGCCGTCACCGTTGCTGTCCAGGCCGTAGTGCAGCTGCAACTCCTCGATCCCTTCCACCAGCGGCGCAATGGACCAGCCGGAGCCGGTGAGCTCGAGGCGCTTCAGGGTCGGCACGTTCTGGCCGGCGCCGTTGTCGTTGGCGATGAAATAGATCCGTACCAGGTATTCACGCTTGTTCGCGAGCGCGGTGGTCAGGCAGGTGCGCTTTTGCATGTCGAAGGTTTCCGACCCTTCCAGGCCGAGCTTGTAGTTGGGCGTCACCTGGGCGGCGCAAAGCGACACCTGCATGTACGGTTTGCCGCCCGCCACCGCGTCGCAGCCCGGCGCGCCGGCGGCACATGCGCGCGCACGGCGTATTACGAGAACGTCGGTATTGGCCCGGAGATTCGGCAGCGTGCAGTTGGGCGAGACGAAGCCAGCGTCGTCGTACCCCTGAAGATGAATCGGTATCCATGCACGCCAGTCGCCCGGCGTGAGCGAGCACGGATCGCCCGGCAACGCACCCGGCACGGGGACCCCCGCCACATTGAGCTCGCCGTAGAACCCTGCCAGGCGCAGGTCCTCGGTCAGAAGCTCGGAGGCGTAGCGGCCATTTTCGATCTGGCGGCTGGTGCGTTCGACCTCATTACGTGCTGCGCTCGTATTCACGAACACGACCAGTACGCCTGAGAGGATCAATAATCCGAGAGTCACCGAGACCATGAGCTCGATGAGCGACAGACCGAACTGGCGGCGGCGCGGCGTCATGGCGTTACGCATATTCCGGTGACGGGATCGTTCTGCAGACAGCCGATCATGACGCGAGCGATCATCGTGCGCCGCAGCCGGTCGTCCGTGCCGTAAAGGTTCTGCCCGCAGTTCGTTCCGCCTGGAACGACGGTCGGGCGCAAACCCTGCCAGGCGACGGCGACGACGACCTCGCGCGGCATGGTCGTCACGGGATTGGTAATGCAGCCGCGCGCTCCGATCATTGCGCCAAGCGTTTCGGTGCCTTTGAGCTCGGCGGCGCCGAACAGCGCATTGTTCCACTCGCACTTGTCCTTGTCGGCCACCGCGGTCAGCGCGCTGCAGTCCTGCGAGCTTGTGCCGAGAGGCGACCCTGTTACGTACGCGCTTACATTCTTGCGGTTCGAGTTCACGCGGTCGACCATGTCCTGCAGCAGCACGATGGCCTGCGCGCGTTGATAGGCCTCGACCTGGGTGGCCTGCATCTGGGATTGCATGGCGGCAGTACCGAGCAGACCGAGGGTCAGGATGAAGATCGCCACCAGCACCTCGAGCATCGTGACGCCCTCTGCGCTCCGCCGGTTGGAAGCTATGAACATGTGGTGGCCTTCGTCGTGGGCCGGCCGCTCAGGTCGATGGTGATGCAGCGGCTCGTAATCCCGCTGCCGGTCGCCGTGAGCTGGAACGTCGGCATGCTTGCAGCGTTCAGCCGCCCGCTGCCGCGAAATACGATATTGACTGGCCCGGTGATGTTGACATTGGACACCGCGCTGGCCGTTCGAATTACGGTTCCGCCCGCGTCGGTCACTGTCCAGCCGTTCGTCCAGGCCGAGCTGACCGGCGCGACGGTGACGCTTGCGTTGCGCGTAATAGCTTCGCTGCGCGCGTGGACGAGCGTGGAATAGAGGTCGAAGCTCGCCGTTTTTAGGCGCTGATTGCGCACGAAATCGCCGAAGCTCGGCATTCCGACCCCCAGCAGCACCACGAGAACCGTGATGACGATCAGGATTTCCGGCAGCGTGAAGCCGGGGGCGCGCCGCGTCACCATCCGGGGTTGCCGGCGCGCGTTTTCGCGCCCGTGTGCGTAAGGGTGAGCTCGCCGTCCTGGGCCTGCTGGCCGCCGCTGACTGGCGTCGCCCGGATCGTGTAGCTCGGCGGCGTGCTTGGCGTATCGGTGCCGTCGGCAGCCTTCACCGTGACCGTATATTTCACTGTCACATCCGTGGGCACGGTGACGTTGAGCGCAGCGAGCGCGCCAGGACCGACGGCAAAGTTCCGCGCATCGAGCAGGTACTGGGACTGGCGGTCTGCGATCTGCAGCATCGCCGCCTGCGCGCTGGCGCGCGCACCTTTACGGACATGGTTCTGATACGACGGGTACGCAATCGAGGCCAGGATTCCTACGATGGCGACCGTGATCATCAGCTCGATGAGCGTGAAGCCCCTTGCCACCCGCATGCTGCCTCCTTTACCGTGGTGATCGTACGGACACGCCACGAGGACCGACAACGTGCGGCGACCGGCGGCTGGATTTGTGGACGAACGGCATTGCGCGGCGTCGCACATGTGAAGTCGGTCACGATGCGGGCGGTCGCCGACGCGGCGGCGCTATAATGCGCGCTCTTCGATTCCCTCGGTGATGCTGGTGTAGCTCAGCTGGTAGAGCAACTGATTCGTAATCAGTAGGTCGCCCGTTCGAGTCGGGCCACCAGCACCAAAAAATTCCTCTCCTGGCTTCTGACGTTTGTTGACGCGCACCAACAACGCGTGAACTCCGTCACCGGTTGCCGCTGAACGACCGACAGGCGGCGTGTTGGCAGGGACAGGCGGCCGGTGCGTCCTGAACCCCTGCGGAGTTCGTCATCGACACGCCGGCGGGTGCGGCGGCTTAATGACTACGCACGCAGGGGGGCGCCGGGGAACAGCCGGCGGCCGGTAGCGGGTTAGTGGATGAAGAGAGGAGTGCCCAAATGAGCAAGCAGCAAACCATTCGGCGCACGCTGGTCGCCATGGCGTTGGCAGCCATCGGACCGAGCGGGACTGCGCTGGCGGCGCAGGAAGTTGAACCCAACAACAACTTCAACCAGCCGCAGACGCTTGAAGTTGGCCCCGGGGGAGCGGTTACTATCTCTGGCACGATCCAGAACGCAAGCACGCTCTCGCCCGACTTCGACTTCTATTCGTTCGAAGGTCGGAAGGACGACGTCATCACCGTCGACATCGACGCCGCAACGGGCGGTCTAGATACCGTCCTCCACTTGTTCGATCCGGATGGCGTCATGCGGCTGATGAGCACGTACACAGACCCCGCGGATCCGGGATCCGCTCCGGTATCGGGATACACGGAGACGCTGGACGCGAGCCTTCAGTTCACCCTGGACAAGACGGGCGTCTGGAGGGTCGTAGTTACCGCAGAGCCAGCCTACTACAACGTTCTCGCTGGCACGTTTATCATGCGCGCGCATAGCAGCGGCTCCTATACGCTCATCGTCTCAGGGTTGACGCCAACGACAACGACCGAGCAGGTCCACCTCGAGATCAAGCCGGGGAGCAAACAGCGCCCTCCGATCAACCCCAAGGCGAAAGGCGAGGTTCCCGTAGCGCTGCTGTCGAACGCCGACACCGGCTTCGACCCGTTCGAAGTGGATGAGTCGAGCCTCAGGTTCGGGCGCACGGGCAGCGAGGCAAGCTTCGTGCGGTGCCTTAAAGCTGGAAAGGATTTCAACGGCGACGGCCGGCTCGACCGCGTGTGCCACTTCGATAACGAGAAGAGCGGGTTCACCTGGCAGGACACGATCGGCACCGTGACCGGCACCAAAGGCGGTAAGCCGTTCGAGGGCCGCGGCGACCTGAAGGTCGTTCCTGCGGAGAAGAATAAATAGAAAAGCAAAGGTGCCCCGCATGATCTATGCTCGCACGCTCCTTGCCGCCGGCCTCGCCTGCGCCGCGTTCACCGCGTCCGCTCAGATGTACCGCTGGATCGACGAACGAGGCAAGCTGCATATCGGCGATACGCCGCCGACGTCAGGCGCGAAGAACCTGGAGATGCAGCAGCTGGCCGTCGTGCCACAAGTCGGGTCGGGCGAGCCGTACGCGCTGCAGCTCGCACGCAAGAATGCGCCAGTAAAGCTGTATTCGGCGCCCGGTTGCGAGCCCTGCAGCACTGCACGCGGACTCCTAAACTCGCGCGGTATCCCGTTTGAGGAAGTGAGTGTCGTCGACGACAAGGCATTCGAAGATCTGAAGACGACTGCGGGGGGCGGCGCGGTGCCATCTCTCGTGGTCGGCAGTAGTGTGCAGCAAGGGTTCGAGGACCGGACTTACCACCGGATGCTGGACAGCGCCGGTTATCCGAAGACCGGCGTGCTTCCGGCGCGGGCGCAGGAAGAGCCGAAAGCGCCCGTCACGGAGTCAGCCGCGGCAGAGGCAGAACCGGCGCCGTTTGGCCCCTACGCGCCCGGCGCCCCGCGCCAGCGCCTGCGAAAGAAATAAGGCGCGGGATCTCCCGTGCCTTAAGGAAAACGCTCTCTCCATAATCCACGGTTGTTCATGGCCGCCACAATTCTCGTCGTCGACGACGACGAAAGCATCCGCGAACTGTTGCGAATGCACCTGGCGGCGGCCGGTTACGGAGTGCACCTCGCTCACGATGCAATCGCTGCCGGCTATGTGGTGCTGCGCAGCCCGCCCGACCTCATCATCTGCGACGTTAACATGCCCCACATGGACGGCTTCGAGTTCGTCGCCGCTTTGAAGGGCGATAGCACGCTGCCGCGCATTCCGGTGATATTTCTCACTTCCGACGAAAAAGGCGACGAGCGCGGCAAGGAGCTCGGCGCGGTGGGCTATCTCACCAAGCCGGTGCGCGCCGACCGGCTTCTGCGGATGGTGGCGAAGCACGTGCCCGGCGGCGCTTTGCCGATCGGCTAGGGACAGTCTTTCAGTTCGCTGCCTTCGATCTGGCGCGCGAGGACGTTGAGCCGCGCCTGCAGCGACGCGTCGATGCTGCTGACCTGCAGCCAGACCTTCGCAACGACGTTGTCGCGCGCGGCCACGCGGGCATCGGTCAGGCCCTGGTTGCGCAGCCTTGAGAGACGGACCTGAGCCGCGTCCTCGCTGCGGTATATCCCCAGCGAGACAGCCCAGCGGTGCTCGCCTTCCTCCTGCACGACGAAGTAATCCCGGACGCCGAGCTCCTTGATCTCGGCCACCTTCTTGAGCGCGTTTTGCCGGCTGCCCTGCGATGGGATAAAGACCCACCAGGAGGTGGGCTCCCAGGTGCGCCGTTGGGTCAGGCGCGGTCCGAGCGCCAGCGGCTCGAGCGCCGACTCGGCGCGCGCGACATCGGCGAGCGTGAAGCCGCCCCATTCGATGCACCTTCCCGTACTGGCTGAAGAAGGCCCGAGCTTCTCGCTCTTCGCGGCCTTGGGCGGGGGAAGCTCGGCGGGGCGAAGCACCTTCAGCTTTTCCGGCGCGATCTGGCGCATCAGCGGCGCGGGGTCGGCCGCGTCCGCCGGCGAGCCATAGCGCCACCAGGCGAAAAACGCCAAGTTGGCGAGTGCGAGCGCGAAGAACAGCATCCTCACTTGGCCACCGCCCGCTCGCTGACAGCAACGTGCACCAGCCCGTCGAGCACCAGGTTCTCGACATAGCGTCGTGGCATGGACAGCTGGTCGACCAGCCCGCGACCGGCGCCGCCGGCGACTATGCAGAGCGGGTTCAGCTCGATGTCGCGCAGCACGCGGTACATCCGCTCCACCGCGCCTGCTTGGGCGTGGCGGCAGCCGCTCTCGATGGCGTCGCTCGTTTTGCGCGGGGTATCGCTGTATTCGCCGTTGTCGAGGGGAAGCCTTCCGGTGTGCTCGTGGAGCACGAAGCGCATCAGCTCGACCCCCGGCAGGATGGAGCCCCCGAGGAACCGCCCGTCGCCGGACAGCATGTCAACGGTAGTGGCGGTGCCGGCGTTCACGATCAGCGCCGGCCCCGACGGGTGCAACGCGCGCGCCGCTATGAGTGCGGCCCAGCGGTCGGGGCCGAGCTGCTCGGGACGCTCGTACAGATTGCGCACGCCGCAACGCTCGGCCTCGGCGCGCAACCACAGCGGCTCGACTTCGAACACGCTGGTCCAGTTCACCAGCAGGTGATGCGCGCCGTCGCCGGCGACGTTGGAAATGATGATGCGCTCCGGGTCCGCGTGCGTCACAGAGAACGGGTTGACGTGGTCGCTCGACGCCGCGAACTCAATGAGCGACACGGTGGCGATGCTCGTCCAGTCCGTGCCGTCGTGCCAGCCCCACTTTACGCGTGAGTTTCCCGCGTCGATCGCAAGGATCATGCGGGCCTCGCCGAGACCACGCGCCCGCTCGTTACAGCTTGCATGCCGCGCTTGGTGCGAATTCGTAAAGATCCGCCTTCTCCAAGGCCGGCGGCGATGCCGCTTATGGTACGGCCATCGGCCAGGCGCACGCGCAGGCGCTGGCCCGGGTACGCGTCCATCGCTTCCCAGTCGGCGCGCAGCGCATCGAGTCCCTGCGCGTCGAAGCGTTCCAGCATGTCGAGCAACGCCACGCCGGCAGCATGGATCACCCGGTTGCGCGACACGGGCGCCAGCTCTTCAATGAAAGCCAGCTTGCGCCGTAGCTTTGCCTCGAGCCCGCGTGTGCGGCGGTGGTTGAGGCCGATTCCGATCACGACATGACTCGCTCCGCGCGTCTCGACCAGAATGCCGCCGAGCTTCGCGCCGTCGACGACCAGGTCGTTCGGCCACTTCAGCCGGACCGCGCCGACGCCGAGGGCATGCAGCGCGCGCGCCACCGCGACCCCGGCAACGAGCGAGATTGCGGCGAGCTCGCGCGCTGGCCGGCGCACGCGCCGGCCGAGCGAGAACGTAATGCCGGCCGCGGGCGTGCTGTGCCAGCGCCGCCCGCGCCGCCCGCGTCCAGCGGTCTGCTCCTCAGCGGCCAACAGCACCGGCCTCTCGCCGATCTGTTCTTTCAGCAGCAGATCGTTGGTCGAGGTGCAGCGCTTGACCACCCGCGCCTCTGCGCCCGGCAGAGCTATGGCGGCGGCGTCGAGCTTATCCATGCTCCTAGTTTAGCCGCCAAAGGCGAATCCCCGCCCCGGTGCTGCGGCGAAGAGCGCGCGCGTGTATTCATGGCGTGGCTCAAGGAACACTTCGCGCGCCGGCCCGTACTCCACAACCCGTCCTTGCTGCATGACCGCGACCTGATCGCACACCTGGGCGGCCACGCGAAGGTCGTGCGTGATGAAGAGCATCGTCAGCTCGAGGCGCGAGCGAATCTCCGCGAGCAGGGCAAGCACCTGCGCCTGCACGGAAACATCGAGCGCCGACACCGGCTCGTCGGCCACGAGGAGGTCCGGCTCGAGCGCCAGGGCGCGCGCAATGCAGATGCGCTGGCGTTGCCCGCCGCTGAACTGGTGCGGATAGCGCTCGAGCGTCCCCGGGTCCATGCGCACGAGCTCGAGCAGGCGCCGCGCGCGCTCGAGCGCCCGCGCGCGCGGCACTCCGTAGTTGAGCGGTCCCTCGATGATCGCCTCGCCGACGCTGCGTCGCGGGTTGAGCGAGCGGTAGGGATCCTGGAACACGATTTGCACCTTGGAGCGAAGCGGCCTCAGCGCGCGCGTGCCGAGGGATGCAATGTCCCGGCCGCCGAGCCGGATCTCGCCCGCCGACGGCTCCACCAGCCGAAGCACGCAGCGCGCCACCGTGGACTTGCCCGAGCCCGACTCGCCGACGATGCCGAGCGTCTGGCCCTTGCGCAGCTCGATGCTTACTCCGCTTGCCGCGTGGACTTCGCGCCGAGCGCCGAGCCAGCCGCGGTCGACGTAGGTCTTGGAAAGATCCCTCGTTTCCAGCACGACTGGGGCGGAGTTGTCCGCCGGTCGCTCGTGCGGCTCCAGTGTTGGAACGGAGCGGATCAGCATCTTCGTGTACTCGTGGCGCGGCTGTTGCAGCACCTCGAGCTTGGCTCCGAGCTCCACCAGCCGGCCTTCGCGCAGCACGGCAACGCGGTGGGCAATCTCCGCCACCACGCCGAAATCATGCGTGATGAAGAGCACCCCCATGCCGTGGCTTTGCTGCAATTCGGAGAGCAGCTTCAGAATCTGCGCCTGCGTCGTGACGTCGAGCGCCGTGGTCGGCTCGTCGGCAATGAGCAGCGCCGGCTCGAGCGCGAGCGCCATCGCGATCATGATGCGCTGGCGCTGCCCCCCGGAAAGCTGGTGCGGGTACGAGGCGAGGATGCGCCCGGGGTCGGGCAGCGCGACCTCGCGGAGCAGGCTTACAGTTTTTTGGAGGCGGATGGCCGCTGAGTCGTTCGTATGATGGCTCAGCACTTCATCGATTTGAGTCCCGCAGCGCATGACCGGGTTGAGCGCGGTCATCGGTTCTTGGAAGACCATCGACATGCGTGCGCCGCGAAGCGCGCGCAGCCGGCTGGCCGGCGCAGCGAGCAGGTTCTCGCCCTCGAGCGAGATGGTGCCCTGGGCGACGGGAAGCGTCTTCGGCAGCAATCCCATGATCGCCTGTGCGATCACGCTCTTGCCCGAGCCGGACTCTCCGACCAGGCACAGGATTTCCCGCTTCTGCACCTCGAACGAGACCCCGCTGACTGCCTCAGGACGGTCCCCTCCCTGGGGCAGCTTGATGGTCAGGTTGCGGACTTCGAGCACGTTCATACGCGCTTCGCCATCTTCGGGTCGAGCGTGTCGCGCAAGCCGTCGCCGAGGATGTTCACCGCGAGCACCGTGAGCGCGAGGAAGATGCCGGGGAAGAAGACATTGTGCGGGTAAGCGACGAACTGCACGCGGCCTTCCGCCATGATGTTTCCCCAAGTCGGGATGTCGGGCGGGAGGCCCACGCCGAGAAAGGACAGAATCGCCTCGAGCAGGATGGAGAACGCGCAAACGTATGTCCCCTGCACGAGAAGCGGCGCGAGCGTGTTCGGAAGGATATGGCCGAACATGATCTTGCGCGTCGGGGTGCCCAGGGCGATGGCCGCCTCGACGTAGGGCTCCTCCCGGATTGACAGCACGAGCGCGCGCACGAGGCGCGTGACGCGCGGGATCTCCGGGATCGCGATGGCGATGATCACCGTGGGCAGGCTTGCGCGCCACAGCGCCACTACGGCAATCGCGATCAGGATGGCCGGGATCGCCATGATGCCATCCATCACGCGCATCAGCAGGCCGTCGAGCCAGCGCAGGTATCCCGCGACGAGGCCGCACAGCACGCCGAAAGCCACCGCGAGCAGCGCCGAGGCGATGCCGACGACCAGCGACACACGCGTGCCGTAGAGCACGCGGCTGTAGACATCCCGGCCGAAGGAGTCGGATCCCATAAGAAAAGTGTGCCGCTTGACTTCCCCCTCGAGCGTCATGATCTCGCCCGCGGCGCCCGGCTTGAGATCGCGGCTCGCCGCGTCGAACAAGGTCGGGTCGACCGTACCGAGCCAGGGAGCGAGGACTGCAATGCCGATCAACAAGACCAATACGGACCCGCCGATGCGCACCGACCAGTTCTTGAGCAGCATCAGTAACGGATCCTGGGGTCGAGAAACACGTAGGAGAGGTCGATAAGCAGATTCACCAATACATATATGAGGGAGAAAAAGAGGATCACCCCCTGGATGGTGGGGAAGTCACGCGCCAGCACTGCGTCCACGGTGAGGCGTCCAAGGCCGGGGATGGCGTAGACCGACTCGGTCACCACTACGCCGCCGATCAGGATCGCGATGCCGATGCCGATCACGGTCGCGATCGGCACCGCGGAATTGGCGAGCGCGTGGCGCACCAGCACGCGCAGCTCGGGCAGCCCCTTGGCGCGCGCGGTGCGGATGTAGTCCTCGCCGAGCGCCTCGAGCACCGATGCGCGCGTGACGCGCGCGATCAGCGCGATGTAGATCACCGAAAGCGTGATCGCCGGCAGGATCAGGTGCCGCAAGAAAAGGAAGAAGCCGTCGGACATCCGCACATAGCCCTGCACCGGCAGCCACCCGAGCTTGAGCGATACGAGCCAGATCAGCAGGTAGGCAAGCACGAACACAGGGATCGAGAAACCGAGCACCGAGAAACCCATCAGCGCGCGGTCGAACCAGCCGCCGAAGCGCCATGCGGCGATCGCTCCCAGGGGTACCGCAACGATCACTGCAAGAACAATCGTCAACGTGGCAAGCGCGAATGTGGGCTCGAGACGCTGGCCGATGAGCGTCGCGACCTTGATGCGGAAATAGAACGACTCCCCGAGGTCGCCGGAAAGGACTTTGCCGAGCCAGATTCCGAACTGCACCACGATCGGCTGGTCCAGCCCGAGCCCGGCGCGAATTTGCTCGATTTGCTCCGCGCTCGCGGCGTCGCCCGCCATGATCGCCGCGGGGTCGCCCGGCGTCAGACGCAGGAGCAGGAAGACGAAGACCGCGACGACCAGCAGGACCGGAACGGTCGCTGCCAGCCGCCGCGCGATGAACTTAACCAGTCAGATCAGTTCTTCTTGACGTTCCAGTAGATGTCGCCCGGGCCGATAACCCAGCCGCTCACGTTCTTGCGTGCGGCGAGCGGGTTGACGTATTCGCCGAGCGGGGCGTGCGTGCCGATCTCGAACGCGCGCGCCTGAATCGCCTCGGCGAGCGCCTTCTTCTTGCCTTCGTCGGTAGCGCGCGCAAAGTCGTCACGCAGCTTCTCCAACTGCTCGTCGCTCGGCCAGCCGAACCACGACTTCTCGCCCGCTGCGCCGACCGCGGCGTTGGTGAGCGGGTTCCAGATGTCGGGCGCGACCCACGCGGTGCAGAAGATGTTCCAGCCCCCTTGCGCCGGCGGCTCCTTCTTCGCGCGCCGGCTCACCACGGTGTTCCAGTCCATCGCCTGCAGGTCGACCTTGAAACCGGCTTGGCGCAGAAGCTGGGCCGCGACGTCGGGCAGCTTCTGGATCGAGGCAAGGTCGGTGGGCTTGATGATCACCACCGGGGTGCCGTCGTAGCCCGAGGCCTTCACGAGCTCCTGCGCCTTCTTCATGTTGGACTTCGACTGGATCTCGCTGCCCTTCGTGCTTCCATAGGGCGTGCCGCAGGTGAACATCGAGGCGCAAGGCCGATAGAGATCCTTGTCTCCGACCTGGGCGCGAAGGAACGGCTCCTGGGGCAGCGCGGCGAGCGCCGCCTGTCTCACCTTGGCATTGTTGAACGGCGAATGCAGGTGGTTGAAGCGGCACATGTACTGGAAGCCGAGCGGATCCTTGGTGACGAGCTCGACCCCGGGCGCTTTCCTCAGCTGCTCGTAGCTTTCGAAGGCGGGGCGCTCCAGCACGTCGACCTCGCCGTTCGCAAGCGCGTTAACCTGCGACTGCGCGTCGCGCAGCGCCAGGTTCCATTCCACACGCTCGACGTAGACGTGCTTGCCGCCCGCGGTGCCGGACGGAGCTTCCTTCCGCGGAACATATTTGTTGTTTTTCAGATAGACAGCTCTGTCGCCGGGCTTGAATTCGTCGGTCTTGAAGATGTAGGGCCCGCTGCCGATCGCCTCGGTGATCTGTTTGTCCGCGGGCGTGTCGGCGACGCGCTTGGGCATGATGAACGGTACGTTGGATGAGGGCTTGCCGAGCGCTTCCAGCACGAAGCCGCAGGGCTCGCGCAGGAACATGCGGAACGTGTCGGGTTTGGGGGAATCCATGCGTTCGACGAACGTCATGAGCTTCTGGCCCATCGCGTCCCGCTTGCCCCAGCGCGAGAGCGATGCGATCACGTCCTCGCCTGTGACCGGCTTGCCGTCGTGAAACTCAAGCCCGGCGCGCAGCGTGAAGCTCCACTCCTTCTGGTCTTTGCTCACGGTCCATTTGTCGACCATCTGCGGCTGGATCCGGCTCTTCTCGTCGGTGCCGAAGAGCGTGTCGTAGACCATGTAGCCGTGGTTACGCGCCATGTACTGCGTGGTCCAGATCGGATCGAGGATGTTCAGATTGGAGTGCGGCACGACGCGGAGCACCTTGTCCTGCGCATGCAGCGATAAAACCGGAAGCGAAAAAAGAACGAGCGATCCGAGGACGGCGACAATGCGATAACGCATGCGAGAATCCTCCTCCTCTAAGGGAGAAACGAGGTTAGCAGGTTCATGGCGCGCATCGCAATCGGCGGCTTCCAGCACGAGACCAACACGTTCGCGCCTTCCAAGGCCGATTACTCCGCGTTTGAGGCAGGCGGCGGCTGGCCCGGCGTGCAGTACGGCGAGCCCATCTTCGGTGCGGTCGAGGGCGCGAACATTCCCGCGGCCGGTGCCATCCAGGCGCTACGCGCGCTCGGCCACAGCATGGTCGGCACTGCCTGGGGCGCGGCGAGCCCGTCTGCGCACGTGACCTCGGAGGCGTTTGAAAGGATTACTACCGAGCTTGTGTCGAGATTGAAGCAAGCCCTTCCCGTCGACGGCGTCTGTCTCGACCTGCACGGCGCCATGGTGGTCGAGACTTACGACGACGGCGAGGGGGAGATCCTGCGCCGTGTGCGCGAGGCGGTCGGCCCGCGAGTCCCGGTCGTCGCGAGCCTCGATCTGCACGCCAACGTAACGCGCGCGATGTTCGAGCGCGCCGATGCGCTTGTTGCCTACCGCACTTATCCGCATGTCGATATGGCCGAAACGGGCGCGCGCGCCGCGCGCCTCCTCGACCGGATGCTGCGCGCCGGCGAGCGCCCGCAGGGCAGGTTCCATCAGCTCGACTACCTGACCGGCATTCCGTCGCAGTGCTCGTCCATCGAGCCGTGCAAGGGTATCTATGCGGAGCTCTCCCGCCTCGAAGAGAAGACCGGGGCGGTGCTCTCTTTCACCCCCGGCTTCCCGATGGCCGATTTCGCCGACTGCGGCATGGCGGTGTTCGGCTACGGCGCAGAGGCCGTGGTGGAACGGCTGCGCGACGCGGTAGCCGACGCCGAAAAGGATTTCGCCATGGAGCTGCACGACGCGTCGGACGCGGTGCGGCGAGCGAGAAACCGCGGCGAACTCGGCGCGCCGGTCGTGCTTGCCGATACGCAGGACAATCCGGGCGCGGGTGGCAATGGCGACACCACCGGTCTATTGAAAACCTTGATTGAGCAGAATGCGCAGGATGCGGTGCTTGGCATGCTCATCGATCCGGGCTCGGCGCGGCGCGCGCACGAGGTGGGGCAGGGCAATACCGCGGCATTCACACTCGGCGGGCTTTCGTGCATTCCAGCAGACGCGCCGCTCGCCGGCGAGTTCACGGTGGAGCGCCTCGGCGACGGGCGCTTTACCTGCACCGGGCCGATGTTCAGGGGCTTTCGCATGACGCTCGGGCCCATGGCGCTCCTTCGCAGCCGCGCAGCGCCGGGCGTGCGCGTGGTGCTCGCCTCGCGCAAGTGCCAGGCCGCGGACCAGGAGATGTTCCGTACGCTCGGGATCGAGCCGCGGCGCTCGCGCATCGTTGCGCTCAAAAGTTCGGTGCACTTCCGCGCCGATTTCGAGCCGATCGCGAAAGAGGTGCTCGTCGTCAAGTCCCCGGGACCCGCGCTCGCGGACCCGGCCGAGTTCAGGTGGACCAGGCTGCGCAAGGGTGTGCGCCTGCGGCCAATGGGGCCGGTGCACGCATGAGTCCCGAGAAGATCCGGGTGCGAAATACGCAGACCGGCCAGCTCATCGAGGTCGCTGTCTTCAGCAAGCGCGCCGAGGCGATCGAGGTGGTCCTGGGCGAGGGCGTGCATAACGTGAAGTGCACGCTCACGCCGACGCGCAACGGCATGGCCTATGCCGGAAAGATCATGGGCCGCGAGATTGTCTACGAGCGCAGTCGCGACCAGGTTCAGGCGGACATCGACCGGCTCAATCCCCGGCTGCGCAGGCCGCGCTAGGGCTGCGGTTCCGGCCAGGGGTGCTGCCGGGGCCTCAGCTTTTCGACGAGGTTCGACAGCTTTAAGACGCCAACGTCGTCGAAGCGCTTGCCGATGATCTGCACGCCGATCGGCAGTCCATCGTCGCTGTAGCTCCAGTTGATCGAGGCCGCCGGCTGCTCGGACATGTTGTAGGGCACGCTAAAGGCGATGTGCGGCAGCGCGTTGCGCGGATCGTTGCCCGGCGCTGGGAGCTCGGCCTCGTACGGAAGGATCGGCGAGGTCGGCGAAATGACGAAGTCGAACGGCTGGGTCGCAGCTACCGCGGCCTCGCGCATCGCCATTACGAGCGTATACGCCTGCATTACGTCGCGGCCCGAGAACTGCGCCGCGCGCCAGCTGCACCATTCCGCGACGAACGGCAGTACTTCCGCGCGCCTGGCCGGCGCAAGCTGCATCAGATCATTGTACGAGCGCGCCTCGAAGAAGCGGCACATACCGTCGAGCATCGCCTCGGTGAGGAAAGAGGGTAGAGGCTGCACCGCGCAGCCCGCGCCGGCGAGCGCAGCCGCGACGGCTTCGCACGCGGCGCGCACTTGCGAATGCACCGGCAGGCCGACTCCCATGTCGGCAAGCAGCCCTATGCGCAGACGTTTCGGCTCGAGCTGATCGAGGCCGGTGAAATCAATCTTCTCGGCTGGGAGGCTCATGAAATCGCGCGCGTCCGGGCGCGAGAGCACATTCATGAGTAGCGCGGCGTCCTGCACGGTGCGCGTCATCGGGCCGGCGACGCGCCCCATGTAGGGCGGATTCACCGGGACCCGGCCGAGCGAAGGCTTGAGCGCGAAAATTCCGCAATGCGTGGCCGGCAGGCGTACCGAGCCGCCGATGTCGGTGCCGAGGTGCAGCGGCGCGTAACCGGCCGCCGCCGCGGCGCCTGCGCCGGAGCTCGAGCCCGACGGGTTGCGGTCTAGGCGCCATGGGTTGCGCGTCACGCCGTGCAGGCTGGAAAGCCCGGACGAGAGCATGCCGAAATCCGGCATGGTGGTCTTACCCAGGATCACGCAACCCGACTCGCGCACGCGCGCTGCGGCGGGCGCGTCGGCCTCTTGCACCGGCGCGTTGGCATTGGCCAGCGTGCCGATCGGCGCCGGGTCGCCCTGTGTGTAGATGTTCTCCTTGATGGTGACCGGTACGCCGTCGATCGGTGAGAGCGGCCGGCGCTGGCGCCAGCGGGCCTCGGCCGCGCGCGCCTGCTCGAGCGCCGCGTTTCGATGCAGCCGGTATATGGCATTGATGCGCGGCTCCCAGCTTTCGATGCGCTCGAGGCTTGCGCGCGCGACCTCGAGCGGCGAGAGCTCGCCGAGCGAATACGCTTGCGCGAGCTGCGCCGCGCTGCGCTGGTGGATAGCAGCCATGCTACGTCGACGGGGCTTTAAACTATATACTCGCCACCGCATGTTGCGCATCGCGCTGTTGATATTGGCGCTGCTCGCGGTCCCATGCCGCGCCGCGGAAATCCGGGTTTGGCATTCGATGGACGGCGCACGCGGCGCCGAGTTCGAGCGCATCGTCGCGCGCTTTAACGCGTCGCAGAAGCAGCATCGCGTTGTGCCAACTTACAAGGGCGCCTTCGACGAGGCCGCGATCGAGGCGGTGACGGCGCGCAGCACCAGGAACTTCGCCGCCCGCGCCCCGCACATCGTGCAGGCATCCGAGCTTGCCGGCGCCTTTCTTGTCGAGCAGAAAGACGTGGCGCGGCCGCTGTGGCAGGTGATGGCCGGGGCCGGCGCCAGGGTGCGCCCTGAGCCGGCGCTCGCCGCGCCGGAAGAGCTGCTCGACGCAGAGGGACGGCTGATCGCGCTGCCCATCGGGCGCGCGACGCCAGTGCTCTACTACAACCGCGACGCCTTCCGCTTCGCCAGGCTCGACCCGGCGAAGCCGCCCGCGACGTGGTACGACATGGTGCCGACACTCGCCGCACTGGTCGGCTCGGGAAGCGAATGTGGCCTCACCATGGCCTCGCCGGCATCGACGCTGCTCGAGAACATGGCAGCCTGGCACAACCAGCCGTTCGCCACCGACCGCCTGATGTTCAACAACCGGCTCGCCGTGCGCTGGGTGTCGACGCTCGCCACGTGGCAAAAATCCGGGTACTTCACCCACTACGGCAAGCGCGGCGAGGCCGAGGCACGCTTTCTTGCCGGCGAGTGCGCGCTTCTCGCCGCATCATCGGCTGACTATGACGAGTTGCGCAGCCGCACCGCGTTCGATCTCGGCATCGCGCAATTCCCCTACTACGACGACTTCGACGGCGCGCCGCTGCACACGCTGCCAAGCGGCACGGCACTCTGGGTGATGAGCGGCCGGCCCGCCGCCGACTATGCCGGCGTGGCCGGGTTTCTCGCCTTCTTCGCGCGTCCGCAGGTGCAGGCGGAATGGCACCAGAAGACGGGCCTCGTTCCGTTCACGGCCGGCGCGTACGATCTCACGCGCAAGGCGGGGTTCTATGCCGCCGATCCGGGACGGGAGATCGCGGTTCGCCAGCTCATGGTGCGCGGCACACCGAACTGGAAGAGCCTGCGCCTCGCGCAGTTCCCGAAGCTGCGCACCATCATCGACGAAGAGCTCGAGTACACCTGGCTGCGCGGCAAGTCGCCGATCGAGGCGCTCAACCACGCAGTCGAGCGTGGCAACGCGTTCCTGGACCAGCAGGCTTCCAGGTAGTTCTAGCGGGAAAGCATCTTTTCCACCGCCTCGACCAGCTTGGAGTCGCTCGGGGCGACCCGGGTGTCGAAGCTCAGCACCTGCTGACCGCTGCGGTCGATGAGGTACTTGTGGAAGTTCCAGCGCGGCACAGCGCCGGTCGCGCGTGCGAGGTCAGCGTAGAGCGGGTTACGCTTGAGTTCCGTCTTGGCGAACACCGGGAAGTCGATCGCGTACTGGTTGACGCAGAACGCGGCGATCTCCTTGTTGGAACCGGGCTCCTGGCCGCCGAAATCATTCGAAGGGAAACCGAGCACTACGAGCCCGCGGTCGCGGTACTTGCGGTAGAGCGCCTCGAGCCCTTCGTACTGGGGCGTATAGCCACACTGGCTCGCGGTGTTCACCACCAGCACCACCCTGCCGGCGTACTCGCAAAGCGATTGAGGCTTCTCCAGGATCGTGTCCATGGTTCGATCGAGAAGCTTGGGACACGCTCCGGCGCTCGTGGAGCTCATTGCCAATAGAACACTAATAAGGAAGAGGCGCATTGGGTTTCAGCGGCTGCAGCGCCGCGCGGAAGTCGCGCTTGATGCGCTCCAGCGCAACAGGGTTATCGGCTTCGAAGCGCATCACGATGGTCGGCGTGGTGTTGGAGGCGCGTGCCAGCCCGAAGCCGTCAGCATACTCCACGCGCACGCCGTCGATGGTGACGACGCGCTCGGCGCCGGGGAAGGACTTCGCGGCTTGCAGTTTCGCCACGAGCGCGTGCGGTTCACCTTCCTCCAACGCCCAGTGCAGCTCTGGGGTGGAAGGGGCGTTGGGAAGGTTCTTCAGAACCTGATTGGCGTCTTTTTCCTTGGACAGCACTTCCAGCAGGCGAGCACCGCCATACAACGCATCATCGAAGCCGTACCAGCGTTCTTTGAAGAAAGTGTGGCCTGACATCTCGCCGGCGAGCAGCGCGCCGCTTTCCTTCAGCTTCGCCTTGATGAGCGAATGCCCGGTCTTCCAGATGGTCGGCCTGCCGCCGTGACGCTCGATGTAGCGCGGCAGCAGGCGCGTGCTCTTCACGTCGTAGATGATCTCGGCGCCGGGGTTGCGGCTCAGCACGTCCTTCGCGAGCAGCATGAGCTGCCGGTCCGCGTAGATGATTTCGCCATCCTTCGTCACCACCCCGAGCCGGTCGCCGTCACCGTCGAACGCGAGGCCCAACTCTGCTTTTCCTGTTTTCAGGGTATTGATGAGATCCACAAGGTTCTTTGGCTGCGCCGGGTCCGGGTGATGGTTCGGAAAGCGGCCATCCACCTCGCAGAAGAGCTCGGTGACATCGCATCCCAGCCGCCGGTACAGTCGTGGCGCGAGCATGCCGGCGACGCCGTTGCCGCAATCGACCGCAACGTGGAACTTGCGCGCGAGCTTTACGTCGCCAGCGATGCGCTCGACGTACGCATCGAGCACTTCGGCCTGGCTGCGCTTGCCGCTGCCTGTGGCGAAATCCTGCTTTTCAATCAGGTGTCTTATCCGCTGGATGTCCTCGCCGTAGAGCGCATCGCCGCCGATGACGATCTTCAGCCCGTTGTACTCCGGCGGATTGTGGCTGCCGCTTACTGCGACGCAGCTGCCGCAGCCCAGATGATGAGCGGCGAAGTAGGCGAGCGGCGTCGGGCCCATGCCGATGTCGATCGCGTCGGCGCCGGCAGCGGTCAGGCCTTCCATCAGCGCATTGGACAACTCCGGACCCGAAAGCCGACCGTCGCGGCACACCGCGAAGGTGGCCGGGCCGCGCTCTCGCGCTAGCGTGCCGAGCGCGCGCCCGATCTCGCGCGTGAGCGGGATGGTGAGCGTGCGCCCGACGACGCCGCGGATGTCGTATGCACGGAAAATCTCTGCGGGCGGGGTCACTGTTCGAGGAACTCGAGAAGGCGCTCCGCAAGCCAGCGGTGATGGCCCGGGAACGGGCCGGAAACGAATCCGGCGTGGCCTCCGGTGCGCGGAAATTCTAGCACCACGCATGGCGCGGCCTTTCGCGCGGCGGCGACGAGCGCATGCTCCGGGAGGAAGGGGTCGTTGCGGGCGTTGAGGAGAAGCGTCGGCACGCGGATGTGCTCGAGCCACGGCCCGCTTGCCGCCTCGCTCCAATAGTGGTCGGCGTCGCGGAACCCGTGCAGCGGCGCGGTCACGGCGCTGTCGAAGTCGCGGAAGCGGCGCGCCGCGCGCACCCGGGCGGCGTCGTAAAGGCCGGGAAAGCGCTCGAGCTTCGCAAGTGACTTGGGCCTCAGCGTGGCGAGGAAATAGCGCGTATAGATGAGCCGGTTGAGGCCGCGGTCGAGCGCCGCACCCGCCGCCGGCAGGTCGATCGGCGCCGACACCGCCGCGGCGCGGCGCATGCGCGCCTTCGCCGCCTCGCCTCGCTCGCCCAGCCATTTGAGGAGCGCGTTGCCGCCGAGCGAAATGCCGATCGCCGACTCGGGCTGGATTCTGTCGATCAGCCAATCCACTTCGTCGCTGTCGCCGGAGTGGTACGCCCGCGCCTTGAGATTCGGCTCGCCGGAGCACCCGCGCCAGTGCGGCATGGCGACACGCCATTTCCGGGACGTGGCATGAGCGGCGATCGCGCGCGCGTAGTGGCTGTCCGAGCAGCCCTCGAGACCGTGGAAAAGCGCCAGGCACCGCTCTGCGCCTGCGTCCCCGGCGAAGTCGACGTCGACAAAGTCGCCGTCGGGCGTTTGCCAGCGGCTGCGTGCCAACGGCACGCGCGGCGGCGGGCGCAGTGAGGGATAGAGGGTCTGCAGATGGCCGCCCGGCAGCCACCACGGCGAGGAAAACATCTAGTGCAGGATTTTCGGTCCGGCGTCTCGCGGGGCGTTCTGCCCCTGCGCCGGCGCGGGCGAGGCATGGTGCACGATCATGCGCCAGCCGGCGGGAGTGCGCAGATAAACATTCGTCGCTATGATCGGCGCCGGCTGCGCTTCCGGCTTGACCTGCGGGATGACGAAGCGCTCGAACACGCTGTGGACCGCGAGCATCATGCCGGTGAGTGCCACCTGCTGCTCGATCGTCACGCGCGCGCGCGGCCCCGCGGCGAAGATGCGCGCCCAGCTCTCACGCACCTCGTCTTGCCCGCAAAGGCGGCCGCCGGCCGGGTGCACGCAGACGATGTCTTCGTCCTCGGCCCAGACGGCCATCATGCCCTCGAGGTCGCAGCGCTCGAGCGCCTCGTAGAACGCGTTCTCCGCGTCCTGTGCGGTCGGGAAAATCTTTCCGCTCAAGCGTGGTCCATGGCTGCGAGCACCTGCTCGACGGTAATCTCCTTCATACAACGAAAATGACCGAGCGGGCACTCTCGTTCGAAGCATGGGCTGCATTCCAGCTTGAGCCATAGCACGCGCGCTCTGGGCGAGGCGGGCGGAGTATGCTCGGGGCTGGACGAGCCGAACAGCGCCACCTGCGGCCGCCCGAGCGCCGCGGCGACGTGCATGAGCCCCGAGTCGTTGCTCACCACCGTGGCAGCCCCGGCGATGAGCCGGATCGCTTCGTCGAGACTGGTCTTGCCGATGAGGTTCTTCCCCGGAATGCCGGCAGCGGCCGGCGCGTCGTTTCTGGAGCCGAGCAGAACTGCCGCGCTCCCGAGCCTTGCGGCGAGGTCCTTGAAATAGGGCCAGCGCTTGGCCGGGCCGTACTCGGCGCCGGGACAGAGCACCTTGTACTCGCCTTCGATTCCAAAGCGTCGGCATGTTTCATGGACTTCCCTCTCCGAGACGCTCAACCGGGGCGGTGCCGGTGCAGTTTCCGCTCCCCCGGCGAGCCGCGCGTAATGCCCGGGCATTGCCGCGTTAACCGACTTGTGAAGGCAGTTCAAAAGCCCATAGCGCATTTCGCCGACGTAGCCGATGCGCTTCGGGATCCCGGCAAGGAACGGTACGAGCGCGGATTTCCAGGTGTTCGGCAGCACATAGGCGGCGTCGTAGCCGCGGCGCTTGAGATCGCGGCCGAGCCGCCAGCGTTCGCCAAGCTGAAGCGCGCCGTGCCTCAAGGGCGTGGCGATGACCTCGACCACCTCGGGCATGCGCCGTACGACTGGCGCCACCCATTCGGGCGCGAGCACGTCGACCGCCGCTCCCGATTGCTTCAGCCGCGTAAGCAACGGCTGCGCCATCAGCGCGTCCCCAATCCAGTTCGGCGCGATGACGAGAGTGCGCTGCAAGCCTAGTGTCCCTTTACCGGCGCGCCTTTATAGACGTACTTGGTGCCGCAGTAAGGGCAGAGCGTTTCCCCTTCCTTCGCGACGTCGAGGAACACGCGCGGATGCAGCGCCCACAACGGCGTGCCCGGGGTCGGGCAGTGCAGCGGGAGGTCCTTTTCGGTGACGTCTACTTGACGGGGGTCAGCCATTTGCGGCGCTTTCTGTCTTTGCCCGCCACGACGTCGAAAAAGGCCTTCTGAATCGCCTTGGTCACCGGCCCGGCTTTGCCCTCGCCGATGGTGCGGCCGTCGAGCTCGCGGATCGGCGTCACTTCCGCGGCTGTGCCGGTGAAAAAGGCCTCGTCGGCGATGTAGATGTCGTCGCGCGTCAGCCGCTTTGCGCGCACCGCGTAGCCGAGCTCGGCGGCGAGCTCGATCACCGAGGAGCGCGTGATCCCGGTCAGCGCGGAGGTGAGTTCGGGCTCCCAAAGCACCCCGTCCTTCACGATGAAGATATTCTCGCCCGCGCCTTCGGCGACGAAGCCGTCGACATCGAGCAGCAGGCCCTCGTCGTAGCCGTGCATCGTGGCCTCGAGCGTAGCGAGCACCGAGTTCGGATACGTGCCCGACATCTTGGCCCGCGCCATGGTGACGTTGATGTGGTGGCGCGCGTAGGAGGAGGTCTTGACGCGGATGCCCTTGGAGAGCGCCTCGGGGCCGAGATACGCGCCCCACGGCCACGCCGCGATTGCGACGTGAACCTTGGCGCCCACCGGCGACACGCCCATCTTCTCCGAGCCGTAGAACGCGATCGGCCGGATGTAGCAGGCGTCGTGGCCGTTCGCGCGCACGACCTCGACCTGCGCCTGCATCAGGCGCTCGCGCGTGTAGGGAATCTTCATCATGTAGATGTGCGCCGAGGCGAACAGGCGGTCGGTGTGCTCCTTCAGCCTGAAGATCGCGGTGCCGATCTCGGTCTTGTACGCGCGCACTCCCTCGAACACGGCGAGACCGTAATGCAGCGAATGCGTGAGCACGTGAGTGGTGGCCGAGCGCCAATCGACCAGCTTTCCGTCGTGCCAGATCCAGCCGTCGCGGTCGGCCATCGACAGCGCCGCCGCGGCCGCCTTGATCGCGGCTTTTCCCTTGGACATCGTGAGATTCTCCCGGAAGTGTGCCGATTGTAATCACAGCGCCACGCAATACGCCATACTATTAACATGCACGTTAATAGTTCGACGGTCCATCCCCAGCGCGTGTTCTACGCGCTCGCCTCGCTGCCGCGGCGGCAGATCATTGCGTTCCTGTCGCAGACGGCGCTGTCGACGGCCGATCTCGCCCACCGCTTTCGCATGAGCCGTCCCGCGATCTCGCGCCACTTATCGGTGCTGCAGCGCGCCGGTCTGATCGCGGGCGAGCGCCAGGGGCAGCGCGTCCTATACCGGCTGCGGCGCGACGCGCTCCTCGGCGCGCTCGCCCGCTTCGCTTCGGAAGTCGACGGGCCGCTGACGTACCGCAATCCCCGCGATGCGCTCTAGCGCCCCCTGGTGGTCGAAAGCGGCGATGAGGGCGTCATGACCGACTCGGGCGACGAGGGCTCGACGCGCCGCGCATTCTACGGCGGCATTACCTTCCGGAGTGATGAATGAACAAATTCAGGTTTTCTTATCTTGCGCGCAGGCTCGCGATGCTTGCCGGGCGGCCGGCGACTTTCTTTATCGCGGTGGCATCGATCGTTCTTTGGGCGCTGTCCGGGCCGGTCTTCGGCTACAGCGACACCTGGCAGCTCGTGGTCAACACCGCGACGACGATCATCACCTTCCTCATGGTGTTCATCATCCAGAACACCCAGAACCGGGATACCGAGGCGATCCAGCTCAAGCTGGACGAGCTGATCCGCGCCACGCAGGGCGCGCACAACGCGCTGCTCGACCTTGAGCATATCGACGACCAGCAGTTCGAGCGCTACCGCAGGAGCTACTCCAGGCTTGCGGCGGCGGCGCGGCGCAAGCTCGAGCGCGGCGAGCTCGACACCGACTCGCCGGAGCTCAAGGATTGGCGCCACGGCCGAACACCGCCTGCCACAACATCCTGACCGCCGCGGTCTCGGCCGCCACTCGCTCGCGCGGCACGCGCGCATAGCGCGCGCCGTTCAGCCGCAAGCTGTGCTGGATGCGCCGGAACTCGCGGTATGCGTTTCGGCAGCGCTCCGCGGGCTCGGCGGGGACCAGGCCGTGGTCCGCCGCCATGCTCAGCAGCGCGATGTTGCCGAGGTTGCCGGTCAGGGAAGGGAATTCGCTCGAGAAGCCCAGGACGAGAAACTGCACCGCGAATTCGATGTCGATCATGCCGCCCGCGTCGTGCTTGACGTCGAATAGCCCCGAGGTATTCGGGTGCGCCGCATGCAGCTTGTCTCTCATTGCAAGAATTTCCGCCTTCAGCGGCTTCGGATCCCGCTGTCGGGTGAGAATCCGCTGCCGGATGGCTTCGAACTTGTCACCCACGTCCGCGTCTCCCGCGCAATAGCGCGCGCGGGTGAGCGCCTGGTGCTCCCATACCCACGCGCTTTCGTTCTGGTAGCGCTCGAAGGCCGCAATCGAGGAGACGAGCAGCCCCGAGGCGCCGCTCGGCCTGAGCTCCAGGTCGGTCTCAAAGAGAATCCCGGACGAGGTGCGGCTGCTCACCCAGGTGTTCAGTCGCTGGGCGAGGCGCGCATAGACTTCGGGCGCACGCTCGTCATCATCGTCGTACAGAAAGATGATGTCGAGATCGGAGGCGTAGCCGAGCTCCTTGCCGCCGAGCTTGCCATAGCCGATCACCGCGAAGCGTGGCGCCTCGCGGTGCCGGCCGCGCAGGTCGTGCCACACCTCGTCGATGCAGGCCTGAAGCATGAGGTCGGCGAGCGCCGAGAGCTGATCGGCGAGCTTCTCCACCGTGAGCAGCCCGGCGAGATCCTGCGCGAGCAGGCGAAACACCTGCGCCTGGTGCATCTCGCGCAGGATGTTCATGCGCTGCTCGGTGTCGTCGTGTGCGGCCGCAAGCTGCCGCTTCAGGCTGCTCGAGAAGGAAATCCAGTCGGGCGGCGCGTAGAGCAGCCGGTCATCCAGCAGCTCGTCGAGGAGCAGCGGATGGCGCGTGACGTATTCGGCAGCCCAGCTCGACGAGGCGATCATGCGCGCCACGCGCTCCAGCGCTTCCGGATGCTCAGCGAGCAGCGCCAGGTACGCGGCGCGACTCGCGATCGCCTCGACGAGGTCGACGCCGCGTACGAGCGTGGCCTCGGGATCCGGCGTCGCCTGCGCTGCGTGCGCGAGTGCCGGCACCAGGCGCTCGAGCCGGCGGCGCGATTCCTCCGGCAACGCGGCATAGCGCTGGCTCGCGCGCAGCGCGGCGAGCCGCGGATGCGGCGGCCAGGGCTCCGGCGCTGCGCCCGGCTCTGCGAACACGTCGAGAAAATGCCGCGACACAGATTCGCGGATCGCCCGCCACTGAGCGTAGAAAACATCCCAGGAGGTGAACCCGCACATCGCGGCAACGCGCGCGCGGTCCTTTGCGTCCTGCGGCAGGTCGTGTCGCTGCGCGTCGTCGAGGTACTGCAGCCGGTGCTCCAGGCGGCGCAGGAAGACATAGGCGTCGCCCAGCTCGCGCGCTGCCTGGAGCGGAAGAAGATTCTTCTCGGACAGCGCCTTGAGGGCCGCCAGCGTTGGCCGTACCCGAAGCTCCGGGTCGCGGCCGCCCCGCACGAGCTGCAGCGCCTGGACGATGAACTCGATCTCGCGGATACCGCCCGGCCCGAGCTTGACGTGCTCGGCGAGCTCGCGCCGCTCGACGTCGCGGCGCACCTCGGCGTGCAGCGCGCGCAGCGCGCCGAGCGTGCCGTAGTCCAGGTATTTGCGAAATACGAACGGCCGCACGATCGCGTCGAGCTCGCGCATCGCGCCGGCGCCGCCGGGCACGGTGAGCGGCCGGGCCTTGAGCCAGGCATAGCGCTCCCATTCGCGGCCCTGGGTAATGAAGTACTGCTCGAGCGCCTCGAAATTGCAGGTGAGCGGGCCGGAGTCGCCGTAGGGCCGCAGCCGCATGTCGACGCGGAACACGAAGCCGTCCGCGGTCGGCTCCGAGAGCAGCCGGATAAGCCTGCGCCCGGCGCGCTCGTAGCGCTCCTGCGCTTCGGCGCTTCCGCGGTAAAGGAAGACGAGGTCCACGTCCGACGACACATTGAGCTCGCGCCCGCCGAGCTTGCCCATGCCGATCACGATCAGATCATCTTCGCCAAGCACGCTCTCGATCGCGACCTCGGCCAGGTCGGTCATGGTCCCGCAGACTTCCTCCAGCCCGGCGCGTCCGGACAGGTCGCGCGCCATCACGCGCAGGAGCACGCGGTTGCGCAGCCGGCGCAGCCCGCGCGCGAGCTCGTCATCCGCGCGGCCCTCCAGCGCGTTAAGCATTTCTGCGCGCCTGAAAGGCTGCGGGTCGGCGAGCTCGGCGCCAAGCTCAGGCCGCGCGGCAAGCAGCCGCTGCGCGAAGCGCGACAGCGCGAGTTTCGGCCCGGTTGGCGGGATGGAATGCGGCATTGGCAGTTTAGAATGGCCGTCTGGACGTGAATTCCACCATGAAGCGACTGCTGCGGGCAGCCGAAGTGCTCGCGTGGGCGGGCTTTTTCGCGCTTGCGGTGCTGGTGCTGGCAGTGCGCTTCTGGGTGCTGCCCGACATCGAACGTTACCGCCAGGACATCGTCGCCGCCATGTCGCGCGGGCTCGGGCTGCCGGTACGCGTCGGTGCGATCCAGGCGCGGTGGTTCGGCCTGCGGCCGCACATCGCGCTCTCTGATGTGCGCATCTATGACGCGCAGGGGCGCGAAGCGCTCGTGTTGCCGTCGATCGAGAACGTGGTGGCCTGGCGCTCGCTCGCGCGCGGCCAGCTCGTGCTGCACAGCGTGGTGATAGAAAGCCCGCGGCTTTCCATGCGGCGCGACTCCGCCGGGGATCTTTACATTGCCGGCCTGAAGATTTCCGGCGACGGGGGCAGCGGCGGATTCGGGGCCTGGCTGCTGGCGCAGGAGGAGATTGCGATCCGCGGCGCCGAGATCGAGTGGCTCGACGAGCTGCGCGGCGCGCCGCCGCTTGCATTGTCCCGCCTCGAGATCCGGCTCGTGAACGGGCGCGGCACGCACTTGCTCGGCCTGAAGGCGCACACTCCGGCGGAGCTCGGCAGCACCGTCGAGGTGCGCGCCCGGCTGCAAGGGACAGACCTGGAGGCGGCGGCCTTCAGCGGGCGCGTGTTTCTCGAGATCGGCGATACCGACCTCGCCGTATGGCGTGCCTGGGTCGATTATCCTTTCAACGTGCGCGAGGGCCAGGGCGCGCTGCGCGTCTGGGCCACCGTCGAGGCTGGCAAGCTCGCCGCGCTCAGCGCCGATGTCGCGCTTGCCGGCTTGCACATGAGCCTCGCCGACGAGCTTTCGCCGCTCGAGCTAGCTTCCGTGCAAGGCCGCGTGCAGGGGCGCGCGCTTCCTGACGGGGTCGAGCTCTCGGGCCGCGGCCTCACGCTCGTCATTGAGAACGGGCCCGAAGTTCCGAAGACAGACTTCCGGATCGTCTGGCGCCCGCAGGCTGGCGGCGCGGTCGCGGCGAGCGTTATCGAGCTCGACGCGCTGCACCACGTCGTAGGCTCGCTGCCGCTGCCACCGCAGCTTTCCGAGGCGATCGAGGACTTTGCGCCGCGCGGACGGCTGGAAGAGACGCGCCTCGAATGGAGCGGGCCGTTCGACGCTCCGGCCAAGCTCGGCTTGCGCATGCGCTTCGCCGATCTCGCGCTGCGTGCGACGGGCGCCGTCCCTGGCTTCTCCGGGCTGAGCGGGACCCTCGAGGCGACCGACGAGCGCGGCAGCCTCGCGCTCGCCTCGCGCAAGGCCGCGCTCGAGCTGCCACGCATATTCCCAGACCCCAACATCCCGCTCGACTCGCTCGCGGGCCAGATCGAGTGGGAGCGCGGCCGCGACGGCGGCGTCGCAGTGCGCATCGCATCCATCACCTTCGCCAACGAGCACGCGAGCGGAAATGTCTACGGCACCTACGCTCGCCAAGGTGCAGGGCCGGGCACCATCGATCTGTCGGGAGTCCTTAACCGCGCCGACGGACGGCAGGTCGGGCGCTACCTGCCGATCGTCCTGCCCGAGGCGCCGCGCAACTGGCTTACGCGCGGCATTCTCGCCGGCGAGGCGAGCGACGTGCGCGTGCGTATCCGTGGCGACCTGCGCGATTTCCCTTTCGTCGATCCGGCGAAGGGGCAATTCCAGGTCACCGCGCGGGTCCAAAAGGGCGTGCTCGACTACGCGGAGGGGTGGCCGCGCATCGACAACATCGTCGGCGACCTCAACTTCGAACGCGACCGTGTCGAAATTGTCGGGCGCAGCGGCTCGATCCTCGGCGCACAACTCTCGAACGTGCACGTCGCGATTCCCAGCCTGCGTGGCCCCGAGCGCCACGTGCGCGTGAGCGGGCAGGCCGACGGTCCGAGCGGCGATTTCCTTCGATTCGTGCGGTCCTCGCCGTTGCGCTCTAGCGTGGGCGAGGGCTTTGCCGAGCTCAGGGCGGACGGGCGGGCGAAGCTGCGCCTGAAGGTCGATATCCCGCTTGCCGAGCTACCGAAGACGCAGGTGATGGGCGAGATCGATTTCGCGGGCAACGAGGTCACGGTGGTGCCGTGGCTGCCGCCGATCGAGTCGGCATCGGGCCGCGTCACCTTCACCGACTCGGGCTTCACCTTGCACGAAGCACGCGGCCGACTGCTTGGCGGCGCGGTGGCGATCTCGGGCGGCACGCGCGCCGGCCGGGAGGTCGAAATACTCGCGCGCGGCGACGCTTCGTTCGAAGCCACGCGAGCCCTCTTCGATCATCCGCTGCGCAAGCACCTTTCGGGCAGCTTTGGCTACCTCGTCACCGTACGCGAGCAAGAGGGCGGCGCGCGCATCAGCTTCGAGTCGCCGCTGCGCGGGCTGGAAAGCGCGCTTCCGGCGCCACTTGCGAAGCGCACCGCCGACCCGCTACCGCTGCGCGTCGAGGTGAATCCCGCCGCGCGCGGCGAGCGCGACCGCGTTTCGATCTGGCTCGGCACGCTGGCGCAGGCCGAGGTGCAGCGCCGCCGTCAGGACGGCGCCATGGTGATACAGCGCACCGCGGTGTGGCTCGGACCCGAGCGCGATCAGCCGATCCGTCTGCCCGAGCGTCCGGGGACTCTGGTGTACGGCTCGCTTCCCTCGTTCGACCTCGACCGATGGCTGCCGCTGCTCTCGGGCGAAGGCGGAGGCGATTCGCAGCCCGATTCTCAACCCGCTTCTTCTCCACCCATCGCGCTCGAGCTCAAGTTCGGTGTCCTCGACGCATTCGGCAGGCGGCTCACCAAGGTGGCGCTGCGCGCAAGCGCCGAAGCCGCCGGCTGGTCGGCAAACGTAAGCGCCGACGAGCTTGCCGGCGACGTCTCGTATCGTGCGCGCCCTCAGCCGAGGGTGATTGCGCGGCTAGATCGCTTCACGATCCCCGACGATACGCCCGCTCATCTGTCGCCCGGACCGCCGCGGCCCGCGACGCGCCCGAGCGAGTTGCCGGCGCTCAATCTGGTGGCCGAGGAGTTCACCTTCCGCAGCAAGCGCCTCGGGCGCGTCGAGCTTGTGGCGAGTCGCGCGGGCGACGACTGGCGCGTCGAGCGCGCGACAATGTCGAACACGGACGCCTCGGTCACGGGCTCCGGCATCTGGTACGCGGCGCCCTCGCGCACCGCGATCCAGTTCGACCTCGACTCCGGCGACGCCGGCGGCTTTCTCGCCCGCGTCGGTCAGGCGGACACCGTCAAGGGCGGCCGCGCACGCATGCAGGGCTCGCTCGCGTGGCAGGGCGACCCGGCCACGCTCGACTTCGCTACCCTCAGCGGCCACGTGCAGATGCACGCGGAGGACGGGCAGTTTCTGGAGATCGAGCCGGGCCTGGGCAAGCTCATCGGCCTGATCAGCCTGCAGGCCTTGCCGCGGCGCGTCTCGCTCGACTTCCGCGACGTCTTCTCCAAGGGATTCCAGTTCGACCGCATCGCGTCGAGCGCGCAGCTCGATAGCGGCGTGCTCAAGCTGAAGGAGTTCCGCATGCGCGGCCCGGCGGCGGAGGTGGAGATGACCGGCGCGGTAAACCTCGCGCAAGAGACGCAGGATCTGCGCGTACGCGTGTTGCCGAACCTGACCGATAGCGCGGCGCTGGGCATCGGCATCGTCAACCCGGTCGCGGGGGTCGCCGCGGCAATCGCGCAGCGAATCCTGAAGAACCCGCTCAGCCAGATCTTCGCATACGACTACCTGGTCACCGGTACCTGGAGCGACCCGAAAGTCGACAAGATCCTGCCGCCGCCGATCACCGAGCAGTTGTCCAACTGATGGCGCGCGCCCGCATTGCCGCGATTCAGATGGTATCGGTGCCGGAGGTCGAGCCGAACCTCGCGGCCGCGGATCGGCTCATTTCGGCCGCGGCGGCGGCGGGCGCCCGGCTCGCCGCGCTACCCGAAAACTTCTACATGATCGGCCGCCACGAGCGCGACAAGCTCGCAGCGCGTGAACCCGATGGCAGCGGACCGATCCAGCAGTTCCTGTCCCATGCCGCAAGAAAGAACGGGATCTGGATTGTTGGCGGGACTGCCCCGATCTCGAGCGGCGACGAGATGCGCATCCGCGGCGCCTGCCTGGTCTACGACGAGACGGGCCGGCGGGTCGCGCGCTACGACAAGATGCACCTCTTTCATTTCGAAGGCGAAAACGAGCGCTACGACGAGGCCCGCACGCTCGAGCCGGGCGATCGGGCGGTCGCCGTCGGCAGCCCGTTCGGGCGGCTTGCACTTTCGGTTTGCTACGATGTGCGCTTCCCCGAGCTCTATCGCGGGCTGGGGGAATTCGACCTCATGTTCGTGCCCTCCGCCTTCACCGTGCCGACCGGCGCGGCTCACTGGGAAACGCTGCTCAGGGCGCGCGCCATCGAGAACAAAGCCTACGTGGTCGCCCCGGCGCAGGGCGGCAGCCACGCGAGCGGCCGGCGCACCTGGGGCCACAGCATGATCGTCGACCCCTGGGGTGAGGTTCTCGCCATGCGCGAGGAAGGCGAGGGCGTGGTGCTTGCCGAGATAGACAGCGAACGCATCAAGGACGTAAGAAGGAGGCTCAGTTGACTGCGCAGGCACTGCGAACCGCCGAAACCACGCTGCTCGCGCCGTTCGAGCTGGGGGCGCAGAAGCTCGAGCGCGTGTTCGGCACGCTTGCTGCGCACAAGGTCGACTATGCCGACCTTTACTTCCAGTACTCGCGCTTCGAGGGCTGGAGCCTGGAGGAGGGGATCGTCAAGTCGGGCAGCTTCAACATCGAGCAGGGCGTTGGCGTACGCGCCATCTCGGGCGAGAAAACCGCGTTCGCCTACTCGGACGAGATCAGCTTCAACGCGCTGCAGGACGCGGCGAAGGCTACGCGCGCCATCGCCGCGACCGGACAGGCGAGAAGATTCAAGGCTGCGGCGCGGCGCAGCCCGGTGCCGCTCTACCGCGACGTCGACCCGATTGCCTCTCTGGATTCTCAAGAAAAAGTAACTCTGTTGGAAAAACTGGAGCGCAAATGTCGCGCGCTCGACCCGCGGGTCACTCAGGTGATCGCGAGCCTAGGCGGGGAGTACGAGGTCGTGCTGATCGCGCGCGCCGACGGCGCGGTCTCGGCCGACGTACGGCCGCTCGTGCGGCTCTCAGTCCAGGTGATCGCTGAAGCGAACGGCAGGCGCGAGAGCGGAAGCGCCGGGGGCGGCGGACGCACGGACTACTCCCACTTCACCGACGAAGTGCTGGACCGCTACGCGCGCCAGGCGGTTTCGCAGGCGCTCGTCAATCTCGAGGCGCGCCCCGCCCCCGCCGGCACGATGACCGTGGTGCTCGGCCCCGGCTGGCCGGGGGTGCTGCTGCACGAGGCGGTGGGCCACGGCCTCGAAGGCGACTTCAACCGCAAGGGCAGCTCTGCATTCTGCGGGCGCCTCGGCCAGCGGGTGGCCTCGCGCGGCGTCACCGTGATCGACGACGGCACGCTTCCCGGCCGGCGCGGCTCGCTCAGCGTCGACGACGAAGGCACGCCCACGCAGCGCACCGTGCTGATCGAGGACGGCGTGCTGCGCGGCTACATGCAGGATAGCCTGAATGCGCGCCTGCTCGGCATGCCGCTCACGGGCAACGCACGCCGCGAATCGTTCGCGCACGTCACGTTGCCGCGCATGACCAACACCTACATGCTGGCCGGCCCGCACGACCCGGCCGAAATCATCGCCAGCGTTCCGAAGGGAATCTACGCGACCAATTTCGGTGGCGGCCAGGTCGATATTACGAGCGGCAAGTTCGTGTTCTCGGCCGCCGAGGCCTATCTCATAGAAAACGGCAAGGTCACGCACCCCGTGAAAGGCGCGACATTGATCGGAAACGGCCCGGACGTCCTGACCCGCGTTACCATGATCGGGCGCGACCTCGAGCTCGATCCGGGCATCGGCACCTGCGGCAAGGAGGGCCAAAGCGTGCCGGTCGGGGTCGGACAGCCGACGCTCAAGATCGAAGGTTTGACGGTGGGAGGAACCGCATAACTGGAGGAGGCACTTGGTAAAGCACTGCCCTCGCTGCAGCAACGCCGTGGAAATGAGAACGCTCGACCGCGTGAGCGCGGAAGACGCGCCGCTGAAGCTCACGGTAACCGGCATGCCGGCCGCGAAGTGCGCCAAAGGCCACGCGGCGCCGATCGACCGCGACTTCATGCTGTGGCTCATTCAAGAGCTCAAGAGCCGCGGCGGCGCGCTTGCGGCAGGTGAAGCGAAAGGGATGGTCTTCAAGAAGTACACGTGTGGCTGCGGCAAGGAGCTCGAGTCGAAGTCCGAGAGGCGCCAGTCGTTCCCGCTCGAGCTCGCCTACCAGGGGGCGCCCGCGTTCAAGGCCGAGCTCGACATGCCGGTCTACAGGTGCACCGGCTGCGGCAAGGAGCAGCTGCGCTCGACGAAAGAGCTGCAAGGCCACACCGCGCAGGCGATCGCCGCGCTCAACGATGCGGCCGGATTCCCGCACAGCGGCTAGCGAGCTTGCGGCGCTGATCGCGGACGGCGCGCGGGTCGCCCTGCCGCCGGACTACTCCATGCCTGCGATGGCAGTAGTTAGGGCTTTAATAAGAAGAAGATCGAAGAACCTGCGCTTGCTCGGCGTGCCGGTCCTGGGTCTGTGTGCCGACATGCTCATCGGCGCGGGCTGCGTAGCCGAAGTGGAGTCGAGCGCGGTCTCGCTCGGGGAAGCGGGGCTTGCGCCGCGCTTCAGCGAAGCGGTGGAAAAGGGCGAGATCGTCGTGCGCGATGCCACGTGTCCGGCCGTGCACACCGCGCTGCAGGCAAGCGAGAAGGGCGTTCCCTTCATGCCTCTGCGCGGTGTTCTGGGCAGCGACCTCCTTCGCGGACGCGAGGATTGGAAAGTCTTGCCCAATCCCTTTTCGGGGAGTGAAGATCCCATCTTGTTCGTGCGTGCCATACACCCCGACATCGCGCTGTTCCACGCGCGCTGGGCGGACGAGGCCGGGAACGTGTGGGTCGGGCGCAGGCGCGAGCTCGCGACGATCGCTCACGCGTCCAAGGCGTGTCTTGTGACCTATGAAGAAATGAAGAGCGGCGACATGCTCGAGGACGAGCTGCTCGCTCCCGGTGTGATTTCCGCGGCGTACGTGAGCGCGCTCGCGCCGGCAGCGCGCGGCGCCTGGCCGCTCGGGATTGCCGGCGTCTACGACATTGACGACGCGCATCTTGCGCACTACGCGCGCGCCGCCCGTACTCGGGAAGGCTTTCAGCGCTATCTCGACGAGTTCGTTTGCATTCCCGCGAAGAGCTACTCGCCAGCGTAATTGCACGGCTCATTGGCGACGCTCGGCACGTCGCCGTCGGCGCAGCTTCGCCCATCCCCGCAACCGGAGTTTTTCTTCATAGGCAGAAGCACCCCGGGATGCGGGTGTCGATGCTTCACAAGAGGAAAGGCAACCCCTTCAGCGAAGGCTCGCGCGAGCTCTTCGACCTCGCGGGACAGGGGCGGATCGATGTCTTCTTCCTCGGCGGCGCGCAGATCGACGGTCAAGCGAACATCAACCTGGTGCGCGCCGAAGGCCGGCGTTTTCCCGGGTCTTTCGGCTCGGCTTTCATGTATTCGGTGGTAAAGCGGACGATCCTCTTCCGCGAGGAACACTCGCCGCGCGTCCTCGTGCCGCGGGTCGAGTTCATCTCCGCGCGCGGCGATCCGGCCGCGCTACTTACGGGCAAGGCGCTCTTTTCCTGGCAGAAGGAGAAGCGCCGCTTTCGCCTGGAAAGCGTGCACGAGCCAGGTGATATCCGCGCGGAAACGGGATTCGATTACGACGTCCCTGAGAGCATTCCCCTGACTCCGGCTCCGTCGGCCGACGAGCTCGCCCTGCTGCGCGGGCCGGTGGCCAAGGGGATCGCGCCGGACTACCCCGATTTCGCAAAGCGAGTGTGGGGAATACACTAGCGCCATGAACGCCCCGGAAAAGGTCAAGCAGTTCGATCGCGACGCCCACGCGGTGGGAAACATCGTCCACCTCGAGCACTTCAACGTGTGCATCCCCGACCAGCGCCTGGCGACGCTGTTCTACGTCGTCGGCCTGGGCGGCACGCGCGACCCGTATCTGTTCATGGGCCTGGAGAACATGTGGGTGAACTTCGGCCGCACGCAAGTGCACCTGCCGAGCCGCGCCGTCCCGCCGCGCACCGAAGTGCTGCGCGGCACCGTGGGCTTCGTGGTGCCGAGTCTTGAGGATCTCCTCTGGCGGCTCGAGTTCGCCAAGAGCGAGATGAAGCGCGTCGCGCCCGAAATTCCGAACAAATTCTCCTTCCAGAAAAAGGGCGACGTCGTCGAAGCGACCTGCCCGTGGGGCAACCGCGTTCGCTGCCACGCGCCGTCGCCGCAATTCGGCCACATAGAGCTCGGCCTGGTGTACGTGGACTTCGACGTTCCACAGGGGACCGCCGACGGAATCGCGCGGTTTTACCGCGAAGTGATGAAAGCACCTTCGAGGATGGAACAGAGCCGCGCCACCGTCAGCATTGGCAAGAGCCAATATCTTCACTTCACCGAAACGGAGCAGCCGCTGCCGGAGTACGACAACCACCACATCCAGATCTACATCGCCGACTTCGGCAGCCCGTACCACTGGCTGAAGGAGCGGGAGCTGATCACGATGGAAACGGACGCCGACGAGTGGCGCTTCCAGTGGATCGTCGACCCGCGCGACCAGCGCAGGCTTTTCCAGATCGAGCACGAGACGCGCAGCATGAAGCACCGCCTGTTCAACCGGCCGCTCGTCAACCGCAACCACGGCATCACGAATATGACGTACGTGCCGGGTCACGACGCCTTCCGCGGCACATTTTGAACACGCGCAGCCGGCCCTAACGCGCGAGCATCAGGTAAACGATCAGAAGCAGCCCCAGCGCCGCGACCGCGAGGCTGGTGAAGACGGCCAGGTTCGGCCAGTATCGCGCCGGGATCTCCGCAGGGCCGAGCGACGCGACGCCGCGGCGGTACTGCACGACCGACACGATGTTCAGAAGCACGCCGAGCAGCAGGAAAGCGACGCCGACGGCGGCGGCGAGGCCCCGGCCGCTCTTCGCGGCATCGGTCATGAGCGCGGCACGGTCGATGAAGAAGCCGAGCGCCATGAGGCCCGACGCGGTTCGGGTCCAGGCGAGCAGCGTGCGCTCGGCCGCGAACAGCACGCGCGGGTCGTTAAGCTCGCTCACGCGCCGAGTTTGAGCGCAAGATCGACAAAGTCGCGCGCCGCCACATCGACGCAAGCCATGTCGGGCTCGAGGTCAGTGGTTTGCCCGGGGCCGTGCTCGGTCGGCCGCGCGACGAATGCCGTCTTCATTCCTTGCGCTTTTGCCGCCTTGAGGTCGTTGTTGTGCGCGGCGACCATCACGACCGACGCGGGCGATAGGCCGAGCTGACGGCATGAATTGAGATAGGCATCGGGCATCGGCTTGTAGGCGCGCGCGGTTTCGGCGCCGAGGATGCAGTCCCACGGCAGCCCGGCGCGCTTCGCGAGGTTCACCATCAGCGCGATGTTGCCGTTCGAGCAAGGCGCGATGATGAATCGCGCCTTGAGGCGCTTCAGTCCTTCGACCGCGTCGGGCCATGGGTCCAGCCGGTGCCAGGCTCGGTTGATATGGTCGAGGTCGGCCTCCGAGAGCCCCTTGATGCCGTAGCGCGCGACAAGCCTGTCCAGACTCTCGCGATGCAGAGCGTCGAGAATCGTGAAGGGGCGCCTTCCCGAGCGCACTTCTTCCATTGAGGGTTGGTAAAGCCTGCGCCATTCGACCGCGAACTCGAGCCAATCGACGCCGCGGAGTCCTTTCTCCTCGGCAAAGGCGGCGAGGTCTCGGTGCACGCTCGTGCGCCAGTCAACCACGGTACCAAAGACGTCGAAGAGACAGGCCCGGATGTCCATGCGCTTTCGTATCTTAATTCTGCGGCACGGCTCTTGCTGCGCCCACGGCATGCTGCCCGCCACGTTCGATCGCGTCCCGCGCAACACTGCGCCGGACGTCAACGAGCGGATTCGCCGGCAAACACTCGCCAACCTCGGCCGCTACCGCAACGCGGCGCCCGAGGCGATTGCGCGCCGCCTCGAGGAACTCGATCATGAATGGGACATCGAGCGCGCCATCGAGGCCAACGCGGCCGGTATCGCGCTGGCCGGCGTGGCCCTCGGCGCGTTCGTGGATCGCCGTTTTCTGCTGCTGCCGGCGGCGGTCTGCCTGTTCCTCATGCAGCACGCGCTCCAGGGGTGGTGCCCGCCCGTTCCGATCCTGCGGCGCCTGGGCTTCCGCACCGCGCGCGAGATCTTTGAGGAGCGCCTCGCTCTCAAGTCGTTGCTCGACCGCGCTTCCTGATCCTTTCCGGCTTCGGCGTGCGGCCGCCGGCCGCGCTAGTATCGGCATCGCATGAAGGTCTGTATCGTCTCCGACAGCCACGACCGCGCCGATCCGCTGGCCAGCGCGGTGCGCGCTGGCGCAGAGCAGGGCGCGCAGGCGGTGATCCATTGCGGCGACGTCATCGGCACGCAGACGCTGCGCGGGGCGATG
>DATIGN010000125.1:0-49763 GCA_035454685.1 Burkholderiales bacterium
GAGCGCCTATGGCTGCAATCAATGACCCAGCAGTCGATCCGCGAGGGCTTTTCCAAGCTGCGCGCGGACAAGGAAATGCTGCCGCTGGCGGACGCGGCGAAAAGCCGCTCGGAGGCCGACTGGCTGGTCGGCATCAACGGCACGCGGGCGATGACCGCATTCAATTCCAAGGAAGGCGGCTTCTACCTTACGACGGTCGGCCGCGTGCAGACGCCGACGCTCGCCATCCTGGTCGAGCGCGAGGAGCGGATCCGCGCCTTCACGCCGCGCGCCTACTGGGAAGTCCACGCCCGCTTTACTGCCGAAGCGGGCGAGTACCCCGCGCGCTGGTTCGATCCCAAGTTCAAGAAGGACGACGATGGCGAGCGCAAGCCCGAGCGGCTATGGAGCTCGCAAGAAGCCGACGCCATCGTCGCGGCCTGTCGCGGCAAGACGGGCATTGCGTCGGAGGAAACCAGGCCTTCGACGCAGCTCTCGCCGCTTCTTTACGACCTCACTAGCCTGCAGCGCGAAGCGAACGCGCGCTTCGGGTTCCCGGCCCGCATGACGCTCGCGCTTGCGCAAGCCCTTTACGAGCGTCACAAGGTCCTCACCTATCCGCGCACCGACGCGCGTGCGCTGCCCGAGGACTATCTCGGTACGGTGAAGCGAACGCTTGAGACGCTAGGTGATGCGCGCGAGTTCGCGACGTTCGCAAAGCATATTCTGAAGCACGGCTGGGTGAAGCCGAACAAGCGAGTCTTCGATGACAGCAAGATCTCCGACCACTTTGCCATCATCCCGACGCCGCAGACGCCGCGCAATTTGAACGAGGCGGAGCAGAAGCTCTATGACATGGTGGCGCGGCGCTTCCTCGCCGTTTTCTATCCCGCCGCCGAGTACCTGCAGACCACGCGCGTCACCCTGGTTGGGGAGCATCACTTCAAGACCGAGGGCAAGGTGTTGCAGGTGCCGGGTTGGCTGGCGGTTTATGGACGTGCCGGCGGCGAGGACGGCGAGAACCTGCCGCCAATCGCCGACGGCGAGAAAGTCTCGGTGCGCGAGATTGCCGCGCACGCCGGCGAGACCAGGCCGCCCGCGCGCTATACCGAAGCCACTTTGCTCTCGGCGATGGAAGGTGCTGGCAAGCTGGTCGAGGACGACGAGCTACGCGCGGCGATGGAAGCGAAGGGGCTGGGTACGCCAGCGACCCGGGCCGCGACTATCGAGGGCCTGATTCGCGAAGACTACATGCACCGCGAGGGCCGCGAGCTCGTGCCCACGCCCAAGGCCTTCTCCCTGATGTTCGCGCTGCACATGCTGCACATCCTCGAGCTGGGCTCCCCGGAGCTCACGGGCGAATGGGAGCACAAGCTGAAGCTGATCGAGGCCGGGAAGCTGACGCGAGAAGAGTTCATGCACCGGATCCGCGACCTGGTGAGGAATGTGGTGAGCACCATCAAGCACGGCGAGATACCTGACGTCGTGTACGCCACCGTACCCGCGCCGTGCCCGAAGTGCGGAGGCGTGGTGCAGGAAAACTACCGCAAGGTGCAGTGCCAGAAGTGCGATTTCTCTCTCTGGCGCGTCGTTTCGGGACGCGAGTGGACGCCGGAGGAGCTGGCGGAACTCTTCTCGAAGCGCTTCGTCGGCCCTCTCAACGGCTTCCGCAGCAAGCAGGGCCGGCCCTTCAGCGCCGGCATCCGGCTCACCGACGATCTGCGTCTAGAGTTTGATTTTGGCCAGGGCACGGCGGCCGAGGAGGATGAGGTCGACTTCAGCGGCCAGGAGCCACTCGGCAGCTGTCCGAAATGCGGCGCGCGCGTGTTCGAGCATGGGGTGGCGTACGTCTGCGAGAAGGCAATCGGTCGGGAGCGCAGCTGCGACTTCCGCTCCGGCCGCATGATCCTGCAGCAGCCAATCGAGCGCTTGCAGATGCAGAAGCTGCTCGACACGGGCCGCACCGATCTTCTCACCGGCTTCGTCTCCAAGAAAGGCCGCCGGTTCAAGGCTTTCTTGGTAAAGCAGCCCGACGGAAAGATCGGTTTCGAGTTCCAGCCGCGGGCGCCGAAAGAAAAGGCAGCCGATGAGAAGGCTACACGTCGAGGTTCCGAACGCCGAGCGCGTTAGATTCGATGAAGGCGCGGCGCGGCTCGACTTCGTCGCCCATCAGCTTGGTGAAAATCTCGTCGGCAGCGATACCATCCTCGATCTGAACCTTGAGCAGCCTGCGTGTGGCCGGGTCCATCGTGGTCTCCCACAGCTGCGCCGGGTTCATTTCCCCCAGTCCCTTGTAGCGCTGCAGGGTCATCGCTTTCTCGACTTCCCCAAGGAGCCACTTCATCGCCTGAGGGAAGTCGCGGACCGGCTGCCGCTTCTCGCCGCGCTGCACGCTCGCACCAGGTCCGATCAGCCCGCGCAGCATCTCCGCGGTCTGGCGGATCTGCGCGTAGTCGCCGGAGTGTACGAATTCCGTATCGATGGTGCTCATGCGCACATTGCCGTGCCGGGTGCGCTCGACTTTCACCTGGTAGCGCTCGGTCTTCTGGTCGAAGTGCGGCGCCACCGCAAACCCTTCGCCGCCGATCACGGCCTCCAGCGCCTCGGCGGACGCTTCCGCGGTATCCCGGCGCGAGAGATCCATCTGCACGCCGCCCAGCATCGCCTGAAGCACCTCCCGGTCGACCAAGCGTGATACACGTTCCATCACGGCCTCGGCGAGCAGGTACGACTTGGCGAGCTCGGCGAGCGTGTCGCCGCCGATCGGGTCGCGCCCGGCCCCCGGGTGCAGCGCGGCGTCAACAAGCGCCTGGCGCAGCATGAAGGCATTGAGCTCGTGCTCATCCTTGAGGTAGCGCTCCTCCTTGCCAAGCCTCGCTTTGTAGAGCGGCGGCTGCGCAATGTAGATGTGGCCGCGCTCTACGAGCTCGCGCATCTGCCGGTAGAAGAACGTGAGCAGCAGCGTGCGGATGTGCGAGCCGTCGACGTCGGCGTCCGTCATCACAATGATCCGGTGATAGCGGAGCTTGTCCGGGTTGTACTCCTCGGCGCCAATGCCGCAGCCGAGCGCGGTGATCAGCGTCGCGATCTCGGCCGAGGATAGGAGCTTTTCGAAGCGCGCGCGCTCGACGTTGAGAATCTTGCCCTTGAGCGGCAGGATCGCCTGGAACTTGCGATCGCGTCCTTGCTTGGCCGAGCCGCCGGCAGAGTCGCCCTCGACGAGATAGAGCTCGGACTTGGCCGGGTCGCGCTCTTGGCAGTCGGCGAGCTTGCCGGGCATCCCCATCGAGTCGAGCACGCCTTTGCGGCGGGTCATCTCGCGCGCTTTGCGTGCGGCCTCGCGCGCGGCCGCGGCCTCGACAATCTTGACGGTAATCGTGCGCGCGTCGTGCGGGCGCTCATCGAGAAATTCGCGCAGCCGCTCGGCCACGATCTCCTCGACGACCGGCCGCACCTCGGAGGACACCAACTTCTCCTTGGTCTGCGAGGAGAACTTCGGCTCCGGCACTTTGACCGATAGCACGCACGCGAGGCCTTCGCGCATATCGTCGCCGGTGGTCTCGACCTTGGCCTTCTTGGCGATCTCGTGCTCCTCGATGTACTTGTTCAACACCCTGGTCATCGCGGCACGCAGGCCGGTGAGGTGGGCGCCACCGTCCTTTTGCGGGATGTTGTTGGTGAAGCACTGAACGTTCTCCTGGTAGGAGTCGTTCCACTGCATCGCCACCTCGACCGTGATGCCGTCCTTGACCCCGTGGCCTAGAAACACGTTGGGGTGCAGCACGTTCTTCGCGCGGTTCATGTACTCGACGAATCCCTTCACGCCGCCGGAGAAAGCAAAGTTTTCCTCCTTGCCCGCGCGCTGGTCGATGAGCACGATCTTCACGCCGTTGTTGAGGAACGAGAGCTCGCGCAGCCGGCGCGCCAGGATGTCATAGTGATAATCGACGTTGCCGAAGGTCTCCTTCGAAGCGAGAAAATGCACCTCGGTGCCTCGCCGCTCCGTCGCGCCAGTCGCCGCAAGTGGTGCGACCGCCACCCCGTTGCGGAATTCGATCTGGTGCACCCGGCCTTCGCGCCAGATCGTGAGCCGCAGCCATTCCGACAACGCGTTCACCACCGAGACCCCGACGCCGTGCAAGCCGCCGGAAACCTTGTAGCTGTTGGAGTCGAACTTGCCGCCGGCGTGCAGCTCGGTCATCACAATCTCGGCAGCCGAGCGTTTTAGCGTGTCATCGTCCTTGACGCCCGTCGGGATGCCGCGGCCGTTATCAAGCACCGAAACCGAATTGTCGGTGTGAATAGTGGCCACGATCTCGTCGCAAAACCCCGCGAGCGCTTCGTCCACCGCGTTGTCGACCACCTCGAACACCATGTGGTGCAGGCCGGTCCCGTCCGAGGTGTCGCCGATGTACATCCCTGGGCGCTTGCGCACCGCCTCCAGGCCCTTCAGGACCTTGATGGCGTCGGAGCCGTAGTCGCTGTCGCCGTTCGGCTTTTGCTCAGACATGCGCTCGCCTCAGATCCTCATCGGCATGACAACGTACTTGAAGTCCTTTTCCGAGCCGTACGTGATCAGCGCGCTGGATGCTGCGTCGCCGAAAGCGCACTCGATGTCGTCACCCGAAACGTTGTTCAACACGTCCAGGAGGTAGTTGACATTGAAACCGATGTCGAGCGCATCGCCCGAGTACTTCACGTCGAGCTCCTCGTGCGCCTCTTCCTGCTCGGCGTTGGACGAGACGATCTTCAGTGAGCCGTCGCCGAGAACCCAGCGCACGCCGCGGAACTTTTCGTTGGACAGGATGGCGGCACGCTGTAGCGCTTGGCGTAGCGGCTCGCGCGCCGTATGCAGCCGGTTCTTGTGACCTGCAGGGATCACGCGGGTGTAGTCCGGAAACTTGCCGTCGATCAGCTTGGAAACGAGTTCGATCGCGCCGAAGCTGAACGAGGCTTGTGTCGCCGCGATATCGATCTTCACCGGCGCATCGCTATCGGCGAGCAGCTTGCCCAGTTCGAGCACCGTTTTGCGCGGCACGATTACTTCCTGGCGCGGCAGCTGAGCGCCGAGCTTTATCTCTGCGTAGGCGAGACGGTGCCCGTCGGTCGCGACCAACCTCAGGCTTCCGTTTTCCACGACCAGCAACAAGCCGTTCAGGTAGTAACGGATATCCTGCTGCGCCATGGCGTATTGCACGAGCGAGAGCATCCGGTGCAGCGAGCGCTGTTCGAGTTCGAACTTGGCCGACTCGCCGGCGGGCTTGGCAAGCCGCGGAAAGTCCTCCGCCGCGAGCGTTTGCAGGCTGAAGCGGCTCTTGCCGGCTTTCACCACGAGCCGTTTATCCTGGTGCGTAAGGGCGACCTCGGCGTTCTCGGGCAGCGCACGCAGGATGTCGAGCAGCTTGCGGGCGCCCACGGTCACCGCACGCGCCTCGGGAGGCGCGCCGATACCGCTCCGCGCCGCGATCTGGATCTCAATATCAGTGGCAAGAAAGGCAAGCGCGTCGCCGCTGCGCTCGATTAGTACATTGGAAAGGATCGGCAGCGTATGGCGCCGCTCGATGATCCCGCATACGGCCGAAAGCGGTCCCAGGAACTCGTCGCGCTTTGCTTTTGCAAGATTCATTGTTATTTACCTTAGTAATAGCTAATAGAGCCAGGGCGATCGCGGGATAAGTATGCAAGTCCTTGCCCAGACGCGTTTTACGGGTCCGTTCGAGCGCTGTAAAAGCTGTGGACGGGGCGCGCGCCAGTGTGGATCGTTCGCGCTCAAGCGACGATCGCCTTGGTTACGCACAATCCGCCCCCAACTTTTCCTTAGCCTTTCAGCACCTGTTCGAGTACCACATAGTCGCGATTGAGAGCGGTATCGTTCTTGCGCAGGCTGGCAATAGTGCGGCAGGCGTGCAGCACGGTGGTATGGTCGCGGTTGCCGAACGCCTCTCCGATTTCCGGCAAGCTCATCTGGGTGAGGTCCTTCGCGAGCGCCATGGCGACCTGGCGCGGGCGCGCCACGTTGCGGCTGCGCTTCTTGGAGTGCATGTCGGAAATCTTGATCTTGAAATACTCCGCGACGGTCTTCTGGATGCCTTCGACGCTGACCTGGCGGCTAGCGACATTCAGGATGTCCTGCAGGGCTTCCTTCGCCAGCTCGAGCGAAAGCTCGCGCCCGGAAAAGCGCGCGAACGCGAGCACTTTCTTCAGCGCGCCCTCGAGCTCGCGCACGTTGGAGCGCAGGTGCTTGGCGATGAAGAAAGCGATGTCCTCGGACAGCGCGACCGACTCGGCCTCAGCCTTCTTCAGCACGATTGCCACGCGCATCTCGAGCTCCGGCGGCTCGATCGCTACGGTAAGACCCCAGCCGAAGCGCGAGATCAGCCGCTCCTCCATGCCGGCGATCTCCTTGGGGTAGGTATCGCAGGTAATCACGATCTGCTTGTGTGCCTCCACCAGCGCGTTGAAGGCGTAAAAGAACTCTTCCTGAGTCCGTCCCTTGTTGGAGAAGAACTGGATATCGTCGATCAGCAGAAGGTCGAGCGAGTGGTAATAGCGCTTGAACTCGTCGAACGACTTCTGCTGGTAAGCCCGCACCACGTCGGTGACGTACTGCTCGGCGTGGATGTAGCGGATCCGCGCCTGCGGCCGCTGGTCGGCGAGCTGGTTGCCGATCGCCTGCACCAGGTGCGTCTTGCCGAGTCCCACGCCGCCATAGACGAAAAGCGGGTTATAGGAAACCCCGGGATTTTCCGCGACCTGGAGCGCGGCGGCGCGCGCAAGCTGGTTCGCCTTTCCGGTGACGAAGCTGTCGAACGAGAACGCCGGATTGAGCCTGGCGCGCTCAAGAATCGACGGCGTCTCGGCGGCACGCGGGACGGGTTGCGGCGCCGCAGGCTCCGCCATGCGCGCCAGAACGAGGCGCAAGCCTAGGTCGCGCCCGCTCGCCTCGGATGCCAGACGCTCGATGCGCGCGGCGAAGCGCTCGCGCACCAGCTCCAGCACGAACCGATTCGGTGCCGCCAGGACCAACGTGTCGGCCGCCTGGGCCGTTTCCGGCGCAAGCGGCCGGATCCACGTGTTGAACTGTTGCGCGGGGAGCTCCTGCTCGAGGCGCCGCAGGCAGGCATCCCAGAGGTTATGCATCTTTTCGTTGGGCCGAAAGCGAATCGGAATTTTACCTTCTTAGGCATGCCATATCCACAGACGAATTGACAATGCGCGCGCGCGCGCGCTCTAATACCGCCCTTTTTCGGACCGGCAGATGGCGACGAAGCGGACTTACCAACCTTCCAAGACTCGGCGCGCACGGCGCCATGGTTTTCTCGTGCGCAGCCGCACTGCCGGCGGCCGCAAAGTGCTGCGTAACCGGCGCGCTCGCGGCCGGCGCCGGCTCGGGCTGTAGCCGCGGCCGGCAAGCGCTTCGGGCTGGATGCCGCACGCCGGCTGAAGCAGAAGGCCGACTTCGAACGGCTGCTGCGACACGGCGCGCGGCGCAACCTGGACGGCTACACCATGTATGTGGGGCGACGCGACAGCGGAGCGGCGCGGCTTGGCCTCCTGATCTCGCGCAGGCACGCGCCGCGCGCCGTCGAGCGTAATCGCATCAAGCGTTGCATCCGCGAGGCTTTCCGCCTGGAGCAGGAGCGGCTCGGCCCTATTGATGTGCTGGTGCGCCCGCCTTATGGTGTAAATCCTTCCGCGCAGATGATCGTCCGCCTGCGCGAGCTTTTTGGCAGGCTCATCTAATGACGGTGCGCGCGCTGTGCTTCCTGCTGCTCGCTTATCGCTGGTGCATCCGGCCTTTGCTCCCGTCAGCGTGCCGTTTCTACCCGAGCTGCTCATGCTACGCAGAGGAAGCGTTGCTGCGACACGGGTTCTGGCGCGGCGGCTGGCTCGCAGCGCGGCGCGTATGCCGCTGCGGCACCTGGCATTCCGGCGGTCACGATCCCGTCCCGTAGGCTATGGATACGCAAAGGCTGATTCTCCTCGTGATCTTCAGCTTCTCGCTTCTCATGCTTTGGGAAGCATGGGAGAAGGAGAAGCGCCCGAAGCCGCCACCCACCGCGCCGACGGAGCAGCCGGGCGTACCCGCGCCGGCCCAGCCGGCGCCGCCGCCAGCCGCCAAACCCTCGCCTGCTGTTCCCGGCGCCGAAGCGGCAAAGGGCGAGGTCATACGCGTGAGCACGGACCTCGTCGTGGCCGAGATCGACACGCTCGGAGGGACGCTGAAGCGTGTGGAGCTTGTGCGCCACAAGGACTCCAAGGACCTTTCCAAGAACCTCGTCCTACTGGGCTCCGAGCGTCAGTACGAAGCGCAAAGCGGCCTCGCCGGCGAAGGCGGACCTAACCACCGCACGCTGTGGCGCGTCGAGCCGGGAGAGCGCGCGCTCGCCCCAGGCCGCGACGAGGTGGCGGTACAGCTCGCCGCCACTGGGAAGGACGGGCTCGAAGTGCGCAAGAGTTACACCTTCAAGCGGAGCAGCTATGTCGTCGACGTGGTGCTGGACGTGCGCAATCCCGGTGCCGCGCCGGTGGCCGCCTACGCGTACTTCCAACTCACGCACGACGGCAAGACGGAAACGAACACGACTACGGTCGCCGAGACTTTCGGCGCGCAGAGCTTCATTGGCTTCGCCGTGTACACCGACGAGCGCAAGTTCGAGAAGATCCATCTGTCGGACCTCGACAAGGGCAAGGCCGATTACGTTAAGCAGGCAACCAACGGCTGGCTTGCGTTTGTGCAGCATTATTTTGTCTCCGCTTGGCTGCCTCCGCATGGCTTGCAGCGCGACTACGCAGCGGAAAAGCGCCCCGATGGCATTTACGCCGCCCGGGCGATGGTGCCGGTGAGCGTGGCGCCGAGCGGAAGCGCGGCGGTCAACGTGCCGCTCTATGTGGGACCGCAGGAACAGCGCCGCCTGCAAGCGGCCGCACCGGGCCTCGACCTGGTAGTGGATTACGGCTGGCTTGCGATCATCGCCTGGCCGCTGTTCTGGCTTCTGGAGAAGTTTTACGCGCTGTCGGGCAACTGGGGTATCGCGATCATCCTGCTCACGGTGCTTATCAAGCTCGTGTTCTTTCCCCTCTCCGCCGCCAGCTATAAGTCGATGGCGAAGATGAAGCTGATCACGCCGCGGCTGCAGAAGCTGCGCGAGATGTACGCGCACGACCGGCAGAAGATGAACCAGGCGATGATGGAGCTCTACAAGACCGAGAAGATCAACCCTCTCGGGGGCTGCTTCCCGATCCTGGTGCAGATTCCGGTGTTCATCGCGCTGTACTGGGTCCTGCTTGCGGCAATCGAGCTACGCCACGCGCCGTTCATGCTGTGGATCAAGGACCTGTCCGCGCTCGACCCATACTACGTCCTGCCCATCCTGATGACGGCGACCATGGTACTGCAGACGCGGATGAATCCCGTGCCGCCCGATCCGGTGCAGGCTCGGGTAATGCAGATCATGCCGTTCGTCTTCAGCATCTTCTTCTTTTTCTTCCCGGCCGGCCTCGTGCTCTACTGGCTGGTCAACAACATCCTCTCCATCGCCCAGCAATGGCAGATCCAGCGCATGTTCGACCGCGACAAGCCTGCCCATGCCAAGCGATGAATTGACCCGCGACACCATTGCCGCGATCGCCACCCCTGCAGGTCGCGGCGGCATCGGGGTGGTGCGGCTTTCAGGTCCGCGCGCTCCGGCGATCGCGAGAAGCATTCTCGGCCGTCTGCCCGCACCGCGGCATGCGACCCATGCAATTTTCCGGGACGCGCGCGGCGAGGCGCTCGACGAGGGCATCGCGCTGTATTTTCCGGAGCCGCACTCTTATACCGGTGAGCCAGTGCTCGAGTTGCAGGGTCATGGCGGCCCCGTGGTAATGCACGCTTTGCTCGCGGCGTGCGTGGACGTGGGCGCGCGCCTCGCTGACCCAGGCGAGTTCACGCGCCGCGCCTTTCTAGAAGGAAAGCTCGACCTTGCTCAGGCCGAGGCGGTCGCCGACCTAATCGACGCCGCGAGCCGCGAAGCCGCACGTTCGGCATTGCGCTCGCTCTCCGGCGAGTTTTCCGCAGCGCTGGGGGCCCTGCAATTGCAGCTCACCGAGCTGCGGGCGCTTACCGAGGCGATGCTCGACTTCCCCGAGGAAGAAGTCGATGCGTTGCACCGCGAGGACGCCGGCGCACGACTCGCGGGGGTGCGCTCCACGCTCGAAAACGTGATGGCGAAGAGCCGCCAAGGAAGCCTGCTGCGCAGCGGAATCCACGTCGTGCTCGCCGGGCGCCCGAACGTCGGCAAGTCGAGCCTGCTCAACCGGCTGGCGGGCCAAGAACGTGCCATTGTGACTTCGATTCCCGGGACCACCCGCGACTCCTTGCGCGAACCGGTGCAGATCGCCGGCGTTCCTCTGGTTTTGGTCGACACCGCGGGCCTACGCGTGACCTCCGATGTGGTGGAGCAGCTAGGAGTGGAGCGCACTCGGCGCGAGCTCGAGCAAGCGGATGTTGTACTGGCTGTCTACGAGGCCGGCGGAGATACCACGCCGCTTGCGCACCTGCCGCCCGGCGCTGCGCGCGTCGACGTGTACAACAAGGTTGATCTCGCCCCCGGGTTCGCCGTCCCGGGAGCTGCGGTCAGGGTATCGGCAAAGACCGGCGAGGGGCTCGAGCGGCTGCGTCAAGCGATCCTGCACGCAGCGGGCTGGTCCGACACCGGCGAATCGGTATTCCTCGCGCGCGAGCGCCACCTCAGGGCGCTCGCGCGCGCGCGCGGCCATCTTGATGCCGCCGCGCAGGAGAGTCGCCGCTGGGAGTTTTTCGCGGAGGAGCTGCGCCTCGCTCACGCCGCGCTCGGCTCGATCACCGGAGAATTCAGCGCCGACGACCTGCTCGGCGAGATCTTCGCGCGGTTCTGCATCGGTAAATGAGGCCGGCGCGCGACCGCTGGATTAATCCAGCCGGGCGGTTGTTCTGATCGTGACAACCGACCAATATTTCGCTTTGCGCGGGCTCTCCGGTTGTGGTTTTGAGTGAGATAAGATTTTGTTTACACTGGTTTATTCCGTACCTAAGCTGAACGGACCCAGCACGGCGACTCTCGGCCCGGTGCTAAAATCGCCAGCGCACAGTACTCTCGGTGCGAGCCGGCCCAGCCTGCGCTGGGCCGTTTGCCTTTCTGGAGTGAGCAAGCGATGAATGCTCCCGGTACCACCCCCAGCCCGTCCGCAAGCGCACCGTCGTGGGTGCGTCATCGTGCCCTGCGGCAATGGGTATCGGAGGTGGCGCGCCTGGCGAAGCCGGAGCGCATCGCGTGGTGCGACGGCTCGGACGCCGAATATGACCGGCTGTGCGGCGAGCTGGTCGCGAGCGGCACATTCATACGTCTGAACCCCGAGCTGAGACCGAACTCCTACCTTGCGCGCTCGCATCCGAGCGACGTTGCGCGCATGGAGGATCGGACGTTCATCTGCAGCGAAAGGAAGGAAGACGCCGGCCCGACGAACAACTGGGTAGAGCCACGCGAGATGCGCGCGACGCTGAACCGCCTTTTCGACGGCTGCATGCGCGGGCGCACGATGTATGTGATGCCGTTCTCGATGGGGCCTATCGGGTCGCCGATCGCACAGGTCGGTGTCGAGATCTCGGACTCGGCGTACGTGGCGGTCAACATGCGCATGATGACGCGCATGGGGCGCGAGGTGGCCGAGTGGCTCGGCGAGGAGGGCGCTTTCGTCCCCTGCGTGCACTCGGTGGGGGTGCCGCTTGCGCCGGAACAGAAAGACGTCGCCTGGCCATCCAATGAGAAGGAAAAATGGATAGTGCACTTTCCCGAAGCGCGCGAGATTTGGTCGTACGGATCGGGCTATGGCGGCAACGCACTCCTCGGCAAGAAATGCCTTGCGCTGCGCATCGCTTCGGTGATGGCCCGCGACGAAGGCTGGCTTGCCGAACACATGCTGATCCTGGGAATCCAGGCGCCCTCGGGTAAGAAAACCTATGTCGCTGCAGCCTTCCCCTCGGCGTGCGGCAAGACCAATCTCGCCATGCTCATTCCGCCGGCCGGGTTCGCCGGCTGGAAGGTGACCACGGTCGGCGAGGACATCGCCTGGATAAAGCCCGCTGCCGACGGCCGTTTGCGCGCCATCAACCCGGAGTACGGGCTGTTTGGCGTCGCGCCCGGAACGTCGCACCAGACGAATCCGAATGCGATGAAAATGCTGCATTCGAACGTGATTTTCACCAATGTTGCGCTTACGCCCGAAGGCGACGTTTGGTGGGAGGGAATGACGGAAGAGCTGCCGGCCCACCTGACTGACTGGCAGGGCAAGCCGTGGACACGGGAAGACGGCAGGCAGGGCCGATTCGCGGCGCATCCCAACGCGCGCTTCACGGTGTCGGCGGCGCAATGCCCCTCGATGGATCCGGCCTGGGAGGACCCCGCCGGCGTGCCCATCTCCGCCTTCATCTTCGGCGGCCGCCGCTCCACCACCGTACCGCTTGTCGTCGAGGCGCCGAGCTGGGAAGAGGGCGTTTATATGGCGGCAACGCTCGGCTCGGAAACGACAGCCGCGATTACCGGCAAGGTGGGCGTCGTGCGCCGCGACCCGATGGCCATGCTCGCTTTCTGCGGATACAACATGGGCGACTATTTCGCCCACTGGCTGAAGATGGGACGGGCGGTGAAGCACCCCCCGAAGATCTTTCGCGTCAACTGGTTCAGGCGCGATGCGAGCGGGAAGTTTTTGTGGCCTGGCTTTAGCGAGAACATGCGCGTGCTTGCGTGGATCGTGGAGCGCTGCCAGGGCGGCGGGCAGGGCGCTGAGACTGCTCTCGGCGTCATGCCGCGTTACGAAGATCTCAACTGGCATGGCCTCGAAAAGATGACCGCTGCCCGCTTCGCCGAACTCACTCGTATCGATGCGGCGGCGTGGAAGGACGAGCTGCGCTCGCACGACGAGCTCTTCGCCAAGTTGGGCGCGCGGCTGCCGCCGGCGCTTGAGGCTCGGCGCGGCCATATGCACGAAAAGCTAGCGGCCTAGCAGAAACCGCGCACCAATTGCCGCGGCGAGCGCGGCCATCGCTCCCGTGCCGAGCGCCGCCGCCCGGCGGGCAGTTGTCCAGCATCACGCCGCCTGCAGCCAATCGCGTACGCGGTGAGGGCATTCCCGCTGTCGTGCGCGCGTCCACCCGCCAGGTTCGTGCGGACGGCACGAAGAAAAGCGCCCTATAGCGGCCGAATGAAATCGAAGTCCGATGCTGCAATGCAGCAAAATATTGTTCCACGTGGAACGCTCCCCGTCCAAAGTGGTTTCACGTGGAACCATCGCGTAAAATTCGCTCCCCATGTTCCCCCGGGAGTTTGAAGTGGTCGTTGTCGGCGGCGGGCATGCCGGCACCGAGGCCGCGCTAGCAGCTGCGCGCTTGGGGTGTCGTACGCTGCTCCTCACGCACAGTATCGAGACCTTGGGTCAGATGTCGTGCAACCCCTCCATCGGCGGCATTGGCAAAGGCCACCTCGTGAAGGAAATCGACGCCCTGGACGGGGCGATGGCTCTGGCCACCGACGAGGCTGGCATCCAGTTTCGCAGGCTGAATGCCTCCAAAGGTCACGCGGTTCGCGCCACGAGAGCGCAGGCTGACCGCGTGCTTTATCGCCAAGCGATACGCCGCCGGCTCGAAAACCAGCCCAACCTTTGGATTTTCCAGCAGGGCGTCGACGATATCGTTCTTCAGGGCGAGCGGGCGGCAGGTGTGGTCACCCAGTTGGGGCTCAGGTTTGACGCCCGAGCGGTTGTCCTCACCACCGGCACTTTCCTCTCCGGACTGATCCACATCGGCCTGCGCAACTACCAGGCCGGCCGGGCCGGCGACCCCGCGACGGTCACGCTTGCAGCGAAGCTCCGGGAAATGAAGCTCCCAGTCGGGCGGCTCAAGACCGGAACGCCACCGCGCCTTGACGCCCGCACCATTGATTTCCACCTCCTGGAGCAGCAGCGGGGAGACGTCCCCGAGCCAGTGTTCTCGTTCCTCGGCCGAAGGGAGATGCATCCTCGGCAGTTGCCGTGCTGGATCACGCACACGAGTACGCGAACCCACGAGATTATCCGGGCCGGCTTGGATCGCTCCCCAATGTTCACCGGAGTGATCCAGGGCGTCGGCCCGCGATACTGCCCGTCGATCGAGGACAAGGTACATCGCTTCGCGGGCAAGACCAGCCACCAGATCTTCCTCGAGCCGGAAGGCCTTACCACGAACGAGATCTATCCGAATGGAATCTCGACCAGTCTACCGTTCGACGTGCAGATGGAGCTCGTGCACTCGATCCGAGGTCTGGAGCGCGCCCACATCACGCGCCCGGGTTACGCCATCGAGTACGACTACTTCGACCCGCGCAACCTGAAGAGCTCGCTAGAAACAAAGACTGTCGCCGGGCTTTATTTAGCGGGGCAGATCAACGGGACAACCGGTTACGAGGAGGCTGCGGCCCAGGGCTTGCTCGCAGGATTGAATGCCGGCCTGCGTACCTTGGAGCGCGAACCGTGGTGCCCGAAGCGCGACGAGGCTTACCTGGGCGTTCTGGTGGACGACTTGGTAACGCGTGGTGTTTCGGAGCCCTACCGCATGTTCACCAGCCGCGCCGAATATAGGCTCATGCTGCGCGAAGACAACGCCGACCTTCGGCTGACGGATGTCGGCCGCAGGCTTGGCCTTGTATCGGACACCCGCTGGGATGTCTTCAACCGAAAGCGCGACGCCATCGGGAACGAGACCGCGCGGTTGAAGCGCTTATATGTGAGCGCTAGCTATCTAGATAAAGTACGGTTTTACGAGTTGTTACGGCGCCCAGAGGTCCATTATCACGACATTGTGACTGACCCCGTAGATGACCCGGCGGTCGCAGAGCAGATCGAGATCCAGGCCAAGTACGAGGGCTATATCGAGCGCCAGCGCGAGGAGGTTGCGCGGCGCGCAGACCTCGAGTCACGTCCCCTGCCGCTCGATATGGATTACCGGGAAATCCGCGGACTATCCGCCGAAGTGCAGCAGAAGCTGAACCACCATCGCCCCGAGACAGTGGGCCAGGCGGCGCGCATTTCCGGTGTGACGCCAGCGGCAATCTCGTTGTTGCTCGTGCATTTGAAGCGGGGCTTTCGGGGGCGAGACAAGAAAAGGGCATGACGCCGCACGCCGCGCTCGACCGCGGCCTTGGGGAAATGGCGCTCGAGCTACCCGGGGGAGCGCGCGAGCGGTTGCTTGACTATGTTGCGCTGCTTGCGAAGTGGAACCGCACGTACAACCTGACGGCAATACGCGATCCCGTTGCCATGGTGCCGCATCACTTACTCGATTCCTTGTCAGTGCTCGCGCATCTGCCGCTTGCCGCGGCGCAGGCGAGGCTCGCGGACGCGGGTTCGGGAGCAGGGCTGCCGGGAATTCCGCTCGCGATCGCGCGCCCAGGCTGGCAGGTGACCCTCGCCGAGGCGAGCCAGAAGAAAGCGGCCTTTCTGCGCCAGGCGGCAATCGAGCTGCGGCTCGAGAACATCGACGTGCACGAGGGGCGGGTCGAGGCGTGGCACCCGCAGCCGCTTTTCGACCTGGTGATCTCGAGGGCGTTCGCCGCGCTCAGCGATTTCATCGCAGCGTGCCGGCACTTGGTATCGCCTCGCGGAGTGCTCGCCGCCATGAAAGGAGCTGCACCGCAGGACCAGCCGGCGGACTGCTCGCTGATTCGGCTGCGCGTACCCCTTCTCGAGGCGCAGCGTCACTTGGTCCTATGCCCCGCGTCCTTGCCGTAGTGAACCAGAAGGGCGGCGTCGGCAAGACGACGACGACCGTGAACCTCGCCGCGGCGCTTGCGCAGGCGGGACGGCGCGTGCTCCTCGTCGACGTGGACCCGCAAGGCAACGCCACCATGGGCAGCGGAATCGACAAGCGAACGCTGGCGCGCACGGTCTATCACGCGCTCCTCGGCTTGGGGGAGCTCTCGGGCATCCGCGTGCGCGCCGAGCGCGGCGGCTACGACCTCGTACCCGCGAATCGCGAGCTTGCCGGCGCGGAAGTAGAGCTGGTGGAGCTGCCTGCGCGCGAGACGCGGCTCAAGGCAGCGCTTGAACGGGTCGCCGCCGACTATGACTACATCCTCATCGACTGCCCGCCTTCGCTTAGCCTGCTTACGGTGAACGCGCTTGCTGCGGCCCACCGCGTTCTGATCCCGATGCAGTGCGAGTACTACGCGCTCGAAGGTCTTTCCGATCTCGTGGGGACGATCAAGCGCGTGCGTGCCAACCTCAATCCGGCGCTCGACATCGCGGGGCTGCTACGAACCATGTACGACCCGCGTAATACGCTGTCCCAGCAAGTATCGAGGGAGCTGGAGGCGCACTTCGGCGACAAGGTGTTCCGCACGCTCGTACCGCGCAATGTGCGCCTTGCCGAAGCCCCGAGCTATGGCGTGCCGGCGGTTCTGTGGGATCCGAGCTCGAAGGGCGCCCAAGCGTATATGGCGCTCGCGGGCGAGATGCTTGAACGGGAGATGGCTTACTCATGAAGGCAAAAGGTCTCGGACGCGGTCTGGACGCGCTTCTCGGCAGCGCTACGGAAGCCGGACCGCGCGATGCGCTGCTCACGCTGCCGGTCGCACGCATTCGGCCTGGGCGCTACCAGCCGCGGACCAAGATGGACCAACAGGCGCTCGCCGAGCTCGCAGCGTCGATCCGTTCGCAGGGGCTGATACAGCCGCTGCTCGTGCGGCCGGTAGATCGCGACCGCTATGAGCTGATTGCCGGCGAGCGGCGCTGGCGCGCGGCACAAATGGCTGGACTCGATGAAGTGCCCGCGCTCGTGAGGGAAGTGGCCGACGAAGCCGCGCTCGCGATGTCGCTCATTGAGAACATCCAGCGCGAGAACCTTAATCCCATGGAGGAAGCCGCCGGCATCCAGCGCCTGGTCGACGAGTTCAGGATGACCCATGAACAGGCCGCCGACGCGGTCGGACGTTCGCGCAGCGCCACCACTAATCTGCTGCGGCTCCTGAAGCTCGCGCGGCCGGTGCAGGAGATGCTGATGGAAGGCGCTCTTGAGATGGGGCACGCGCGCGCGCTTCTCGCGCTTGACGGCGCGCGCCAGATCGAGGCCGGCAAGCGTGTCGCGGCAAAGGGGCTCTCGGTGCGCGAGACCGAGGCGTTAGTGAATGCGCTGCTGCAGGGGCCGGCGGTCCAACGCAAGCGCGTCGACCGCGACCTCGCGCGGCTAGAGGAGGAGATCTCCGAACGGCTCGGCACGACAGTGGAAATCCGCGCAGGCAAGAAGGGCAGTGGCAAGCTCGTGGTGCACTACTCGAGCCTTGATCACCTCGACGGGCTCGTGAAGAAGCTCCGGTGAGCGCGGAGTTCGGATATACTTTCGCGGCTTTGCTCGCTGCGAAGAAATCGAACGCCATGCTTCGCCAGCTGAGCAAGCCGATCCGCACCGTGATCGCGTGGCAGGCAGCAGCCACGCTGGCGATGACGCTCGCTGGAGCGGCGTTCATCGGCATCCACGGCGCGGTTTCCGCGGCCGCCGGGGGTCTCGTCAGCATCATCGCCGGCTTGGCGGCCGCATCGATCGCTGCGAGGGGTAGCGGGAATTCGGCAGGGGGGATCTTGGCCGGGGCGCTGCGCGCCGAAGCCGTGAAAATCGGCCTGGTCGTTCTTCTGCTGTGGCTGGTGTTTGCGAACTACGCCGACGTGATTGTGGTCGTCGTCATTGGCTCGTTCGTGGTCACCATGCTCATTTTTGCGATGGCGTTCTTCGTTCGCGAGTACTGACGCATTCAGATGGCCGCAGGCAAGGCGCTTACCCCGACGGAATACATCCAGCACCACCTCACGTTCTTCACCAAGCCGGTGGGGGACGGCGGTTTCTGGACACTGCATGTGGACTCGCTGGTGACGGCGCTCCTCGTCGGTATCGTGGGTATCGGCTTCATCTGGTGGGTGGTGCGCGGAGCGACCTCGGGCGTGCCGAATAAGCGCCAGGCGTTCGTCGAGCTCGCCTTCGAGTTCATCGACGATCAGGTCAAGGGCGTTTTCCATCACGACGACCGCAACCGCTTCGTCGCTCCTGCCGCGCTCACGGTCTTCATCTGGGTTCTGCTGATGAATGCCATGGATTTTCTGCCGGTGGACATCATGGCGAAGATTCTGGGCGCCGTCGGCCTGCACGAATGGCGGTTCGTGCCCACGGCCGACGTGAATACCACGTTTGCGCTCGCGCTGTCGGTGTGGCTACTCATGATCTTCTTCGCCATTGCGGTCAAGGGCCTGGGCGGCTGGATCCACGAGCTCACCTGCACACCGTTCGGGGTAAAACCGTGGGCGGCCGCGCCTTTTCTCGTGCTGTTCAATATCCTCTTCAACCTCATCGAATACATTTCAAAGCCGCTGTCGCACTCGCTGCGGCTTTTCGGCAACATGTACGCGGGCGAGATCATCTTCCTGCTTCTGTGGCTGTGGGCGGCGACCGGCCTGGTCGGCGCCATCTTCGCGGTGCCGCTGGCGCTCGGCTGGGCGATCTTCCACATCCTCATTGTCGTGCTGCAGGCCTACATCTTCATGATGCTCACCGTCGTCTACATCGCGCTCGCGCACGAGCATCACTGACCGTCATCCAACATTCAATCGCTCAGGAAAGGACAAATACCGATGGAAAAACTGCAGCTTCTGGCGATGGTCCAGGCCTACACCGGCATTGGCATCGGCCTCATGATCGGCGTCGGCGCTGCCGGCGCCTGTATCGGCGTGGGCATCATGTGCAGCCGCTTCCTCGAGGCGGCGGCGCGCCAGCCGGAACTCACCAACTCTCTGCAGGCGAAGGTGTTCCTGCTGCTCGGCCTGATCGACGCCTCGTTCATCATCGGCGTGGGCCTCGCGATGATGTTCGCTTTCGCCAACCCGCTGATCCTCCCCGAGTTCCGCTAGAGAGCACTCCGTTCTGCAGAAAGACGGAACATGAACATCAATATCACTCTGATCGCGCAGGCGGTCACCTTCGCACTGTTCATCTGGTTTACGGTGAAGGTGGTGTGGCCGTACATGCAGCGCGCGATCGAGGCGCGGCAGAAGACGATCGCCGACGGGCTCGCGGCGGCCGACGAGGGAAAGCGCTCGCTCGAGCTTGCCAGCCAGCGCTCCGAAGAGGAGATTCGCAACGCCCGCGATCGCGCCGCCGAGCTCCTGTCGCACGCGGAGAAGCGCGGGGCGCAGCTGATCGAGGAAGCGAAGAACGCGGCCAAGGAGGAAGGCAACCGCGAAAAGGCGGCGGCCAAGGCCGAGATCGAACAGGAGATGACGCGCGCGCGCGAGCAGCTGCGCGACCACGTGGCTTCGCTCGCCGTCGCCGGCGCCGAAAAGATCCTGCGACGCGAAGTCGACGCCAAAGCGCACGGCGAGCTGCTCGAGTCGCTGAAGCGGCAGCTTTAATGGCCGAACACAGCACGGTCGCGCGTCCTTACGCCGTAGCGGCGTTCAACCTCGCCGTGGAAACCGGCACGCTCGCCAAGTGGTCCGAGATGCTCGCCGCGCTCGCGCTTGTCGCCGCCGCCGACCGCGTGCGCGCCGCGGCTTCCGACCCCAACCTGACCGAGGCCCAGGTTGCGGGCCTGTTCATCTCGATCCTCTCGGGCCGGCTCACCGGGGACGCCGAGAACTTCGTGCGCGTGCTCGCCGAAAACGGCCGGCTCGGCCTGCTGCCTGAAATTCGCGCTCAGCTCGAGGCGCTCAAGAACGAGCACGAAGGCGTGCTCGAGGCCGAGGTGCATGCGGCGTTCGAGCTTTCCGACGCTCAGCTCGCGGACTTGGCGCAGCGCCTGGAGAAGAAGACCGGGCGCAAGGTCAGGATAAAGGTTCAGCTTGACAAGGGCCTCATCGCCGGAGTGCGGATCGTCCTCGGCGACAAGGTGATCGACGGCTCGGCGCGCGCTCAGCTTGGCGCGCTCGAGACCGCGCTGAAAGCTTAGGAGCTTTTCGATGCAACTCAATCCCTCCGAAATTTCCGAACTCATCAAGAGCCGCATCCAGAACCTGGACGCCGGCGCGCGCATGCGCACGCAGGGCACGGTGGTGTCGGTCACCGACGGCATCTGCCGCATCCACGGCTTGTCCGACGTGATGCAGGGCGAGATGCTGGAATTCCCGAAGAACACGTTCGGCCTCGCGCTCAACCTCGAGCGCGACTCGGTCGGCGCGGTGATTCTCGGCGAGTACACACACATCACCGAGGGCGACACGGTGAAGACCACGGGCAAGATCCTGTCCGTGCCGGTCGGTCCCGGGCTCCTCGGTCGCGTGGTGAATTCGCTCGGCCAGCCGATCGACGGCAAAGGGCCGATCAATGCCAAGATGACCGACGTGATCGAGAAGGTGGCGCCGGGCGTGATCGCGCGCCAGTCGGTGTCGCAGCCGGTGCAGACCGGACTGAAGGCCATCGATTCCATGGTGCCGATCGGCCGCGGCCAGCGCGAGCTCATCATCGGCGACCGCCAGACCGGAAAGACGGCGGTTGCGGTCGACACGATGATCAACCAGAAGGGCAAGGAGCTTTTCTGCGTCTACGTCGCCATCGGGCAGAAGGCGTCCACCATCGCGAACGTGGTACGCAAGCTGGAAGAGCACGGCGCCATGGCCTACACCATCGTGGTGGCGGCATCGGCGTCGGAGTCGGCCGCGATGCAATACATCGCGCCGTACTCGGGCTGCACCATGGGCGAGTACTTCCGCGACCGCGGGCAGGACGCGCTCATCATCTACGACGACTTGACCAAGCAGGCGTGGGCGTATCGGCAGGTGTCACTGCTCTTGCGGCGGCCGCCGGGACGCGAAGCGTACCCGGGCGACGTGTTCTATCTCCACTCGCGCCTGCTCGAGCGCGCGGCGCGCGTCAACGCCGAGTACGTCGAGAAGTTCACCAAGGGCGCGGTTAAGGGCAAGACCGGCTCGCTCACCGCGCTGCCCGTGATCGAGACCCAGGCGGGCGACGTCACGGCGTTCGTGCCGACGAACGTCATTTCGATTACCGACGGACAGATCTTCCTCGAAACCGATCTCTTCAACGCTGGCATCCGCCCCGCCATCAACGCCGGCATCTCGGTGTCGCGCGTCGGCGGCGCGGCGCAGACCAAGATCATGAAGCGGCGCGACACCGGCGGGGGCGTGCGCCTCGCCCTCGCTCAATATCGTGAGCTGGCGGCGTTCGCGCAGTTCGCGAGCGACCTGGATGAGGCGACCCGCAAGCAGCTAGAGCGCGGGCGGCTGGTCACCGAGCTGATGAAGCAGCCGCAATACCAGCCGCTGCAGGTCTGGGAAATGGCGCTCACGCTCTTCGCGGTGAACAACGGCTACTTCGACGACATCGAGGTCAAGAAAGCCCTGGCTGCCGAGAAGTCGATGCGCGATTACATCAAAGAGAAGTACGCCGCGCTGGTGAAGACCATGGAAGACAAGAAAGACCTGTCCGCCGACGATGAGAAGGCGCTGCACGAGGCGATCAAGGACTGGAAAAAGAACGGTAGCTTCTGATGCCGGGCACTAAGGAAATCCGCCTCAAGATCCGCAGCGTGCAGAACACGCGCAAGATCACCAAGGCAATGGAGATGGTGGCGGCGTCGAAAATGAGGAAGGCGCAGGACCGAATGCGCCACGCCCGCCCCTACGGCGAGAAGATCCGCAACGTCGCGGCGCATATCTCGCACGCCAACCCGGAATACCGCCATCCGTTCCTGCTCGACCGCGACACGGTGAAGCGGGTCGGCATCATTATCATCACCACCGACAAGGGCCTGTGCGGGGCGCTCAACACCAACCTGCTGCGCATGGTTCTCGCGCAATACAAGCAGTGGCAGGCCGAAGGCGAGGAGATCGAGGTCTGCACGCTCGGCAACAGGGGCCTGGGCTTTATGCAGCGCCTCGGCGCCAAGATCATCTCGCAGGCGGTCCAGCTCGGAGACCGTCCTCAGATGGAGAAGCTGATCGGCGCGGTAAAAGTGATGCTCGACGGCTACACCTCGAACCGGTTCGACCGCCTTATGCTCGCCTACAACCGCTTTATCAACACCATGAAGCAAGAGCCGGTGATCGAGCAGCTGCTCCCGCTCTCCGGGGAGAGGCTCGGCGCGCCCGAAACGGTCTGGGACTACATCTACGAGCCCGAAGCGCGCGCCGTGCTCGATCAGGTCCTGACGCGCTACATCGAGGCACTCATCTTCCAGGCAGTGGCCGAGAACATGGCTTCCGAGCAGTCGGCGCGCATGGTGGCGATGAAAGCCGCTTCCGACAACGCGGGCGACCTGATTGACGAGCTGACGCTGATCTACAACAAGAACCGGCAGGCGGGGATCACCAAGGAGCTTTCTGAAATCGTCGGCGGCGCTGCCGCCGTTTAGCGGAAACACCCATGGCACAGGCACAAGGAACCATCGTTCAATCCGTCGGCGCGGTGATCGACATCGAGTTTCCGCGCGAGCACATGCCGCATATCTACGACGCTCTCGTCCTGGAAGAGAGCGGCGACAACACGCTGGTCGAGAAAGGGCTCACCTTCGAGGTCGAGCAGCAGCTCGGCGACGGGGTGGTGCGCTGCATCGCGCTCGGCTCCTCCGATGGCCTGCGCCGCGGCATGAAGGTGAAGTCCACCGGCCAACCGATCACGGTTCCGGTAGGCCCGGGCACGCTCGGTCGCATCATGGATGTGCTCGGGCGCCCGATCGACGAGAAGGGGCCGATCAAGTCCGACGAGCTGCGCGCTATCCACCAGACCGCTCCCAAGTTCGACGAGCTCTCGCCGTCGATGGAGCTGCTCGAGACCGGCATCAAGGTGATCGACCTGATCTGCCCGTTCGCCAAGGGCGGAAAGATCGGTCTCTTCGGCGGCGCCGGGGTCGGCAAGACGGTGACCATGCTCGAGCTCATCAACAACATCGCCACCAAGCACGGCGGGCAGTCCGTGTTCGCCGGTGTCGGCGAGCGCACACGCGAGGGCAACGACTTCTACCACGAGATGATCGAGGCGGAAGTGATCAAACTCGACAATCTGCCCGAGTCGAAGGTGGCGATGGTGTTCGGCCAGATGAACGAGCCGCCCGGCAACCGCCTGCGCGTCGGCCTGACCGGCCTCACGATGGCGGAGAAGTTCCGCGACGAAGGGCGCGACATCCTGTTCTTCGTCGACAACATTTACCGCTACACGCTCGCCGGGGTGGAAGTCTCGGCGCTCCTCGGGCGCATGCCGTCCGCGGTCGGCTACCAGCCCACGCTCGCCGAGGAAATGGGACGGCTGCAGGAGCGCATCGTCTCCACCAAGGTCGGCTCCATCACCTCGGTACAGGCGATCTACGTACCGGCCGACGACCTAACCGACCCTTCGCCCGCGACCACCTTCGCACACCTCGACGCCACCGTCGTGCTGTCGCGCGATATCGCTTCGCTCGGCATCTACCCCTCGGTAGACCCTCTCGATTCCACCTCGCGTCAGGTGGACCCCAACGTCATCGGCGAGGAGCATTACACGACGACGCGCGGCGTGCAGGCGGTGCTGCAGCGCTACAAGGAGCTGCGCGACATCATCGCGATCCTCGGGATGGACGAGCTCTCCCCCGAGGACAAGCTCGCGGTGGCGCGCGCGCGCAAGATCCAGCGCTTCCTGTCGCAGCCGTTCACCGTGGCGCAGAACTTCACCGGCACCCCGGGCAAGTACGTGCCGCTTGCCGAAACGATCAAAGGCTTCAAGATGATCGTGAACGGCGAGTGCGACGCGCTGCCCGAGCAGGCTTTCTATATGGTCGGGCCGATCGAGGAGGCTTTCGAGAAGGCGAAGTCACTCCAGGAGCCTTCGCCAACGGCGCAATCGGCTGCGGCGAAGGAGAAGCCTGCTGCAGCCCCAAACGCTGCTGCCACTAAGAAGTAAGAGCTCAGCCTGGCAAACACCATCCACATCGACGTCGTCAGCGCGGAAGAATCTATCTTCTCGGGCGAGGCGGAGTTCGTGGTGCTGCCGGGCGAAGCCGGCGAGCTCGGCATCTATCCGCGCCACACTCCGCTCATTACGCGCATCAGGCCCGGCGCGGTGCGCATCAAGCCGGCGGGCGGGGGCGAGGAGGAGCTCATCTTCGTCGCAGGTGGGATTCTCGAGGTGCAGCCAAAGCTGATCACGGTGCTTGCCGACACCGCCATCCGCGGGCATGACCTCGACGAGGCCAAGGCCAACGAGGCGCTGCAGAAGGCCGAGGAGGCGCGGCGCACGGCACGCGACAGGCAGGAAATCGCGGCGGTCGAGAGCGAGGTATCGATGCTTGCGGCGCAGCTGGCGGCGATCCGCAAGATGCGCAAGAGATAGTCCAGAGGGACTAAATTGCGGCCGCAACGGCGGCGCGCGGGCTGCTGGAACAATCGCGGTCCCCGCGCAGGAGAGGCTGCATGAAACACATCTTCGACTCCGAGTTTCGCTACCGCCCGAGCTTTGACACCGACGTGCGCAAGACTTTCGAGAAAGCGCGCCGCCAGCAGGTGCGCAGCCGCGATGAAGCCCGCGAAGATGGAACAACTGCCGAGCCCAAGGTCAAGGTGCTCAAGCTCGAGCAGCTGAAGAAGGGTAGCAGCACCTAGCCAGAACCCGCCGCCGCGGCGCGCGCGCGCGGTACTCTAGCTCGACGCGCAGCGTTTCGCCCGCCCCGATAGGCGCCGTGCGCTCGACTACGCGCGCGCCGTGCCTGAGCGTGAGCAGCGCCGGCTCGGGTGCGCCGATGCCCCGCGTGAAGCTCAAGCGCTCGAGCACCGCGTTCTGCGGTAGGCGGAAGAGATAGACGCCGGAGACCGGCTCATCAAACGGGTTGTGGTAGGCCTCGGCGAGCCGCAGGTGGCCTTCTTCTTCCGACTCGCTTTGCGTGAACAGCAAACGCGCTTTCGCCAAGCCCGCGCCCCGCTCAAGGAGCAGGCTGCCCTCGTCCGCGTAGGCCGGCGCCGCGAGCAGTATGGCCACTGCGGCCAGGGCCACTGCCACAGCGATGCCGAGCGCTGAGGCAAGCGCAAGCAGCGCGAGCAGCGGCAAGGCAGGTTTGGGTTGTTGTTCGATGTCCATGGCGTCGGCGTTATGGCAGCCATTGAAAGCAAAGAAGCCTCGCCCATGGAGTCGAGACGCGGACAAAGCGGCGAATAATTCTGGCAAACCGCGGGCGTCGGCCGGCGCGCATCGTGTTCGCGCTATAGTCGCCGCCATGTCGCGCCGCATCGCCATCGTCGAGGATGAACCGGCCATCCGCGCGAACTACGCGGAGGCGCTACGCAAGCACGGTTTCGAGGTCGCCGCGTACGCGGGTCGCGCCGAGGCGTTTGCCGCCATGAAGACCCGGCTGCCCGATCTTGCCCTCATCGACATCGGGCTCGGCGCCGACGTCGACGGCGGGTTCGCACTTTGCCGCGAGTTGCGCGCCCTGTCCGCCGCGCTGCCCATCATCTTCCTCACTGCGCGCGACAGCGACTTTGATGCGGTTGCCGGGTTGCGCCTCGGCGCCGACGATTACCTGACCAAGGACGTGAGCCTGCCTCACCTGCTTGCGCGCATCGCCGCACTGTTCCGCCGCGCCGAGCTCTCCGCCGATCCTGAGACGGCTCCGGAGCGACTGGAGCGCGGCGCGCTCGCCATCGACCTCAAACGCTTCACGGTTACGTGGCGCGGCGTGGCGGTGCCGCTGACGCTCACCGAGTTCTGGATGGTGCATGCGCTCGCCAAGTTCCCCGAGCACGTCAAGACCCGCGAGCAGCTGATGCGCGAGGCGAACCTGGTGGTCGACGACGGCACGATCACTTCTCACGTCAAACGCATCCGCAGAAAATTCATCGCCGTCGACCCAGCGTTCGACGCCATCGACACGGTATACGGCATGGGATATCGCTGGCAGGCATGACGCGGCTGCGCTTCAGCCTGCGGGTCAAGCTCGCGCTGGTGCTGCTTGCCCTGGCCGCGCTGCCGCTCGCCGGAATCCTGTACGTAAACGAAGTCGAGCGCTTTCTGCTGCAGGAGCAGGAGCAGTCGCTCCTTGCCGTGGCGCGCGCGGTCGCGACGGCACTGCACGAGCGTCCGCAGCTGCTCGCGAGCGCCTCCGGGCGCGACGACGAAGTTGACGCCATCTTGCTCGGCCTGCAGCGCGCCTCCTCCCGGATCTGGGTGGTGGACGGACGCTACCAGGTCATCGCCGCGGCCGGGAGCCTGCGGCGGGCGACCGAAGTCGCCTTGGAAGCACCCTGGTGGCAACCCCTGGTGACCTTTTCCTTCGGCTGGCTTATCCCCCGGCCGACCGAAGACTTTGCCGAGGGCCAGGTGGAAGACGTGCTCGCCACGGGTTGGGACGTCGCGGCGGCGCTGCAAGGCACCCCGGCGACGCGTGCGCGCCACACGCGTGACGGGCGAGCGGTCGTGATATCGGCCGCGCATCCGATCTGGAGCGGCGACGAGGTCGCGGGCGCCGTCGTGACCGAGGAAACGACCAATCCGGTGATGTCGGTGAAGAGCGCCGCGCTCGAGCGGCTGCTGCTGCTGACGCTGGCTGCCTTCGCGGGCGCAGCGGTTTTGCTTATGGCTTTCGCCACGCGGCTCTCGATGCGCATCCGGCGCCTGCGCGACGAGGCGGAGTCGGCGATCGACGCGCGCGGGCGAATCACGCGCCTCACTACCGGTTCCAACGCGGGCGACGAGATCGGCGACCTTTCGCGCAGCTTCTCCGAGGTGCTCGAGCGCCTCGCCGAGCACCATGCCTACCTCGAGTCGATGGCCGGGCGTTTGTCGCACGAGCTGCGCACGCCGATCGCAGTAGTGCGCTCGTCGCTTGAGAATCTGAAGCTCTCCGGCGAAGACTCCGCCCGATACATCGAGCGCGCCGAGCAGGGGCTCGCTCGCCTGGGGCGGATTCTGGAGCGCATGACGGAGGCATCGCGCCTTGAGCAGAGCCTGAGCGGCGTCGAGCGTACCCGCTACGACCTCTCAGCGGTCGTGCGCGGCTGCGTCGAAGGCTACCGCCTGGCGTACCCGCACTCGGCTTTTGTACTGGAGCTGCCGCCGGGCCGCCTCGAGGTGCAAGGCTCACCCGACCTTGCGGCGCAGCTCCTCGACAAGCTGGTCGAGAACGCGGTGGACTTCAGCCATCCCGGCGCGCCGGTGCGCGTCACCCTGGAGCAGAGCGATGGCGCGGGCTCGCTTACCGTGTCGAACAAGGGGCCGCTTTTGCCCGATAGGATGCGAACGCAGCTTTTCGAGTCAATGATCTCGATGCGCGACGCGCCCGGCGCTGCGACCCCGCATCTCGGTCTGGGGCTCTACGTGGCGCGCCTTATCGCCCAGTTCCACGACGGAACGATCGCCGCGTCCAACCTCGGGAGCGGCGACGGCGTCGCGGTGGGCGTGCGCTTCCCGCTCGCATGAAGCACGACCTGCTCGTGATCGGCGGAGGCATCAACGGCGCTGGCATCGCGCGCGACGCCGCTGGCCGCGGCCTGTCCGTGATACTGGTCGAGAAGGCCGATCTCGCTGGCGCCACGTCGTCCGCATCGTCGAAGCTGATCCACGGCGGCTTGCGCTATCTCGAGCAGTTCGAGTTCCGTTTGGTCGCCGAAGCGCTCGCCGAGCGGGAGATCCTGCTGCGCATCGCCGGGCACCTCACCTGGCCGACGCGCTTCGTCGCGCCGCACCTTCCCGGGCTCCGCCCGCGCTGGATGATCCGCGTCGGCCTTTTCCTGTACGACCATCTGGCGCGCCGCTCGCTGCTGCCCGGATCGCAAGCGGTGCGGCTCGACCGTCCGCCCTATTCGTCTGCGCTGCGCCCGGAGCTCAGGCATGGCTTCGTGTTCTCGGATTGCCGTGTAGACGACGCACGCTTGGTCGTGGCGAACGCGCTGGATGCTGCGCAGCGCGGAGCGCGCATTCTGACGCGAACCGAGCTCATTTCGGCTAAGCGTCGCGGCGATGCCTGGAATGCGGAGCTCTCCAGCGGAGAAGTGGTGCAGGCACGCGCACTAGTCAATGCAGCGGGCCCGTGGGTCAAGGCAGTGCTGAACCATAATCTCGCACAGCCGACGCGCGACGCGGTGCGGCTGGTGAAAGGCAGCCATATCGTGCTGCCGCGCCTCTACGAAGGCGAGCACGCTTTCATACTGCAGAATGACGACGGACGCGTCATCTTCATGATTCCGTTCGAGGATCGGTTCACGCTGGTCGGCACCACTGACGTCGACTACGACGGCGACCCGGGAGCGCCAACCGCGAGCGAGGCAGAGGCTGACTACCTGTGCCATGCGCTCGGGCGCTATCTCGCACGTCCTCCTGCGCCTTCGGAGGCGCTGTGGAGCTACGCCGGTGTGCGGCCGCTTTACGACGACGGCTCGGCCGACCCTTCAGCCATCACTCGTGACTATACGTTGCGGGTGGACGACGGCGCAGGGCAAGCGCCCGTGCTTTCAGTGTTCGGCGGCAAGATCACCACATACCGGCGGCTTGCGGAGCAAGCACTCGAGAAGCTCGCGCCATGCTTCCCGGCGCTCAAGCCGCCCTGGACGGCGCAGGTCCCGCTTCCGGGCAGCGATTTCGAGAGCCGAGATGCGGCAAAGCGCGAGCTGGCGGAACACTACCCCCATGTGCCGCCGCAGGTGTTGCAAGGGGTGTTCAGGCGCCACGGGACGACCGCGGCCCAGGTCCTTGGCGACGGGCGGCTTGGAGAGGACTTTGGCGCGGGACTTACCGAGCGCGAGGTGGCGTATTTCATGGAGCGGGAGTGGGCGCGCTCGGCTGAGGACGTTCTCTGGCGGCGCACCAAGTGCGGCCTGCACATGACGGAGGCGCAATGCGCTCGCGTCGCGCGGGTCGTCGGCCGATGAGACCGCTCGCGGAGCTCGACGCACGAGGCGTGCGCGCGGTGCTCGTCGATATCGACGATACCTTGAGCACGCAAGGCCGGCTTACCGCGCGAGCTTACGGCGCGCTCGAGTGTTTGCAGCTCGGCGGACTTCGGGTCGTGCCGGTCACCGGGCGTCCGGCCGGATGGTGCGACCACATCGCGCGGATGTGGCCGGTGGATGCCGTCGTGGGCGAGAACGGCGCCTTCTACTTCGCCTACAGCGGCAACCGCCTGCACAAGCGCTTCTGCGACGATCCGCAAAGCCGGGCAAAGAAGCGCGCACGCTTGGATGCCATCGCTGCGCACATCATCGCCGCCGTACCGGGTTGCGCGCTGGCTTCCGACCAGCCTTACCGGGAGACCGATCTCGCGATCGATTACTGCGAGGACGTGCCGCCGCTGCCGCTCGAGGCGGCGAGCCGCATCGCGGAGCTGATGCACGAGGCGGGCCTTACCGCCAAGGTGAGCTCGATCCATGTCAACGGCTGGTTCGGCGATTACGACAAGCTCGCCATGACGCGGCGGCTTTTCGCCGAGCGCTTCGCGATGGACCTCAGCGTCGCGAACCGCCAGGTGGTGTTCGCCGGCGATTCGCCCAACGACTCGTCGATGTTCGGCTTTTTCGAAAACTCGGTCGGGGTTGCAAACGTCCGGCGGTTCGAATCGCACCTCTCCGACGCGCCAAAGTACGTGACGGGCGCGGCCTGCGGCGCGGGGTTCGCGGAGCTCGCCGAGCACCTTCTGCGTCGCTGAGGTGCGACTCGCGTCATAGCGCGCGACGCGAGGCTGAGCGTGCCGGCTTGCCCGCGGTCGTGAACGGCGTGCGTAGCCTGCACAACAACATCACGGTCAAGTAGACTGCGGCCCGATGCCGGGGCCCCTGGAAGGAGTTCGCGTTCTTGACCTGACGCGCGTGCTGGCGGGCCCCTGGGCCGCGCAGAACCTGGCCGACCTGGGCGCGGAGGTCATCAAGCTCGAGCGCCCCAAGAAAGGCGACGATTCGCGCGCGTTCGGTCCGCCCTGGCTCAAAGACGCGCAGGGTTGCGACACCTCAGAATCGGCGTACTTCGCCTGTGCCAACCGAGGCAAGAAATCGCTGACGCTCGACCTCGCGCATCCGCGCGGCCAGGCGATCGCGCGAGAGCTGGCGGCGAAATGCGATGTATTGCTCGAGAATTTCAAGTTCGGCGACCTCGACCGCTACGGCCTTGGCTACTCACAGCTGCGCGAGGTGAACCCCGGCCTTATCTACTGCTCGGTGACTGGCTTCGGGCATACGGGTCCTTGGCGCGAGCGGCCGGGGTACGACTTCATGATCCAGGGAATGGGCGGGCTGATGAGCGTTACGGGCGAGCGCGACGACCGTCCCGGGGGAGGGCCGCAGAAGGCCGGCATTCCGATCGCCGACCTGATTACCGGGATGTACGCGAGCATCGCAGTCTGCGCCGCGCTCGCGCACCGCGCGAACACCGGCGTCGGCCAGCATCTCGATCTGGCGCTGTTCGATTCACTCGTCGCGGTGCTCGCGAACCAGGGGGGGAATTACCTGGCGACAGGCAAGCCTCCCGGGCGCCTGGGCAACGACCACCCCAACATCGCTCCCTACCAGGTTTTCCGCACCGCCGACGGAAGCCTCATTCTCGCCTGCGGTAATGACAAACTGTTCCGTAAATTCTGCGAGGTCGCTGGCTGCCTGGCGCTTGCCGATGACGCTCGCTTCGCCAGCAACGGCAAGCGCGTGGAGAACCGGGTCGAGCTGACCCGGCTGCTTAACGAGGTTTTCTTGAAAAGGCCCACCAAAGAATGGATCGCACGCCTCGAAGCAGCAGGGGTGCCGTGCGGGCCGATCAACGACCTTTCGCAGGTCTTCAGCGAGCCGCAGGCGCTCGCGCGCGGGCTGAGGATGGAGCTGCCGCATCCGAGCGCCGGAGGGGTATCGCTCGTCAGAAGCCCGATGCGCTTCTCGCAAACACCAGTCGAGCACGGCGTGCCGCCCCCGACGCTGGGGCAGCACACCGACGAAGTGCTAAGGGATATTCTGGGAAAGGATGTTTCCGATATTGCTCTGCTGCGCTCGGAGGGAATTGTCTAGTTGTCAACCCGGGCGCCGGCGTCTTTGACGACCTTCGCCCACTTCGTGATCTCGCTCTTCACGAGCTTCTCCATCTCCGCCGGCGGCATGCCGCCGGGATCGGCGCCCTGCTCGGCCCAGATCCGCTTGAGATCGGGATGGTTCATCGCGGTGACGATCTCTTTGTACATGCGCTCCTTGATCGCCGGCGGCGTGCCTTTGATCGCCCACACCGCGTACCAGGTACGCACCTCGTAGCCCGGAACCCCGGCTTCCTGTACCGTCGGCACATTCGGCAGGACCGGATTGCGCTTCGCGCTGGTAATGGCGAGCGGGATGAGCTTGCCGGCTTTGACCTGTGCCGACGAAGTGCCCATGCCGTCGAATGCGAGATCGACCTGGCCGGCGAGCAGGTCGATCATCAGCGGTCCTGCGCCCTTGTACGGCACGTGCACCAGCTTCGTGCCGGTCATCGTCTTGAAAAGCTCCACCGAAAGGTGATGCGTAGTGCCGCTACCCGCCGAGCCGTAGTTGAGCTTGTCGGGGTTGGCTTTGGCGTAGTCGATCAGATCCTTGAGCGTCTTGAACTTGTCCTTGTGCTTGGGGTGCACGACTACGACGTTGGGCACGAACGCTGCGACCGTGACGGGCTCAAAGTCGCGCTCGAGGCTGTAGGGCAGCCGGGCGTACAGGCTCTCGGCAATCGTGTGGTGCACCGCGCCGAAAAACCAGTTGTAGCCGTCGGGCGCGCGCTTGGCGGCGTTCGCCCCGCCCACGGTTCCGCCGGCGCCGCCCTGGTTCTCGACGAGGGCCTGCTGGCCGAGCTGCTGGGAAAGCTTCGCGGCGATCGGCCGCGCGAACGTGTCAGTGCCGCCGCCAGCCGGGAACGGGTTCAGGAAGATCATCGGTTTGGTCGGCCAGTTCTGCGCGCCGACGCCTGCGGCAGCAGTCGTAAGCGCGCACGCGGCGGCGACGCGCGAAAAAAATGCGGTATAGCTCTTCATCTGCTCCTCGGGTTCGTCAAAAAAAGAAAAGGATCTTATTGCGTGCGCAGGCGCGGATCGAGCGCGTCGCGCAGCGAGTCGCCGAAGAGGTTGAAGCCGAATACGCCCAGGCTGATGGCAAGCCCCGGGAAGATCGCCATCCACGGAGCGCTCTCGGCGAACTCGACCGCCGCGCCGCGCAGCATGAGCCCCCAGGCTGCGGTCGGCTCCTGCACGCCCAGGCCGAGGAACGAAAGCGAGGCCTCGAGCAGGATCGCCTCGCCGAGAAACGCGGTTGCCATGATCAGGATCGGCGCCATCACGTTGGGCAGCATGTGGCGCAGGATGATGCGCCCGTGACCGTAGCCCCCGGCGCGCGCGGCGTCGACGTATGGCATCTCGCGCACCGCGAGCGCGCTGGCGCGCACCACGCGGGCGCAACGCGGCACCATGGGCGCAGCGATAGCGAGGATTACGTTCTCGGGGCCGGTTCCGAGCACCGCCACCACGGCGAGCGCGAGGATAATGACCGGGAAAGCGAAGAACACGTCCATGATCCGCTGCACGATCAGGTCCACGCGGCCGCCGAAGTACGCGCTCGCCACCCCGATCAGCGAGCCGAACGTCGCTCCCAGAAGGGACGCTCCCAGCCCGACCAGCAGCGCTGTGCGCGAGCCGTAGATGATGCGCGTGAGCACGTCGCGGCCGTGCGCATCGGTGCCGAGCCAGTGCTCGGCGCTCGGCGCCGACAGCATCGCCGCGTAGTCGTTCTCGAGCGGGTTGTACGGGGCGATCAGGCCGGCGGTCGCCGCCATCACCACCATGAGCAGGATGATCGCGGCGCCGATCGCACCGAGCGGGCGCCGACGGGTGAAATCCACGGCCACGCCGAACCAGCCCGCGCGCTGCGCGTCCAGCCGGGCCAGTTCCTCAGCGGTAGCGGATGCGGGGATCGAGCCAGGCATAGGCGATATCGACCACGAAGTTGACCAGCAGGAAGACCGTCGCGACCAGCATCACCAGGGCTTGCGTGAGCGTGTAGTCGCGCCGCGCGATGGCCTCGACGAACAGCATTCCCAGCCCGTTCAGGTTGAAAACCTGCTCGGTCACCACCAGGCCGCCGAGGAGGAACGCGAACTCCAGGCTGATGATGGTGAGCACCGGCAGGATCGCGTTCTTGACGGCGTGGCGCGAGAGGATCAGCTTCAGCCACAAGCCCTTCGCGCGCGCGGTGCGGATGTAATCTTCACGCAGCACCTCGAGCATCGCCGAGCGCATCATGCGCGTGCCCACGGCGGAATAGCGGTAGCCCACCGCGAGCGCCGGCCAGATGAGCTGCAGCAGGTTCTGCCACGGATCCACCCAGAAGGGCGTAAACACCATCGGCGGAATCCACTTGAAGACGATGAGCATTGTCAGAATCATCAGGATGCCGAGCCAGAACGAAGGCGTGGCGAGCCCGGCGATCGAGAACACGCGCACCGCGTAGTCGACCCAGGTGTCCTGCTTGACTGCGGCCAGGATGCCGAGCGGAATCGCGAGCAGCGTGGCGATGGTGCTCGCCATGATCGCAAGCTGCAGCGAAAGCGCGAAGCGCAGCTTGATCTCCTCGGTGATCGGCGAGCCGGTCCACATCGAGAGGCCGAAGTCCAGCCGCGCGAGCCCCGCCATCCAGGTGGTGAACTGCTTCCACAGGGGCTGGTCGAGGCCGAGCTTCTTGCGCTCGATGTCCATCAGCTCCTGCGACTGGAACTGGCTTCCTTGTGTCAGGAAGCGGGCCTCGACCACGTCGCCGGGAACGACGCGCAACAGGATGAAGATGAGCACCGCAACCCCAAGCAGCGTTGGAATCATCGCCAACAGCCGCTTGAGGATGTAGGCGCCCATCTCCGCTATCGCCTCACTCGGACAGCCAGACCGTGTCGAGCGTGTTGTTGAGGTAGTGGCTCGGCGTGATCGTCCAACCTTTCACCTTCGACGAGTGCGGGATGATGCGGTGCCACTGCAGCGTCATCAGGTAGTGCGCCTCCTCGTCGAGCAGCCGCTTCTCGAACTGGCGCACGATCTGCTTGCGCTTCTCGACGTTCGTCTCGCGGCTCTGCTGGTCGTAGAGCTGGTCGAGCACCGGGTCCTTGTAGCGCCCGTAGTTCGCGGGGTTGCGGTCGGTCGAGAGGAACTTGTACATGTCGAGGTCGGGCTCGACGATGTAGCCGCACTGGAAGTCCATGGCCGCCTCGAAGTCGCCCTTGCGGATGACGCCGAAGTACGCGGCCGCCTCGATCACCTCCTGCTTGACGTTCAGGCCGACGCGGCGCCACTGGTCGATCATCCAAACGCCCAGCGGCTCGTACGGCATCGGGATGCCGCGGTTCTTGAACGTGAACTGGAAGCCCTCGGGGACGCCGGCTTCCTTCAGCAGCCGGCGCGCCTCGGCGCGCGACTTCTCGGCGTCGGTCCAGTAGCCGGCGAGCTTGTTCAGCTCCTCCGACGGTGTCGCGAAAGGCGTTCCCGGCACCTGCACGCCGGCCACTTCCTTGACGATCGCGATCTGCGACAGCGCCTTGGAGCCGCCATGGCGGTCGAGCGCGAGCGTCAGCGCCCTGCGCACACGCTTGTCATCGAAGGGCTTCTTCTCGTGGTTGATCGCCACTAGCAGGATGCAATCCCACGGCGACTCCTGCACCGTGATCTTGTTGCCGAGCGCTTCCTTGAGCGTGTCGCGGTCCTTGGGCGTAAAGCCGCGGAACTGGATGTGCGCGCGCTCGCCGCGCACCGCGGCGACCTGCGCCGACGAGGAGCTCATGAAGATGGCGCGGAAGCCGTCGAGGTAGGGCTTGCCCTTGTCCCAGTAGTTGGGGTTCTTCTTGCCGACCACGTGCGAGCCCTTGACGTGCTCGACGAAAGTGAAGGGCCCGGTGCCCATGATGTTCTTCTCGTACCAGTTCGGCTCCTTCGCCAAGATGTCCGCCTTGTAGAGGAAGTTGTATGGCGACAGCAGCGACGAGATGAACGAGCCCGATGGCTCCTTCAGCCGGAACACGACCGTCGTCGGGTCCGGCGCCTCGACCGCGGCCACGTCCGCGTACTGCCCCTTGCGCGTGGAGCCGACGCCGGGCGGCGGGAAGATGATCTTGTCGTAGGACGCCTTCACGTCGCGCGAGGTGAGCTCGGAGCCGTCGTGGAACTTGACCCCGCGGCGGATCTTGAAGGTGTAGGTCTTGCCGTCCGAGGACACCGTCCAGCTCTCGGCGACCGAAGGATAGGGCTTGGTGCCGCTCCTGTCATTTGGGTCCACCCGCAGCAGCGTGTTGTAGAACGGAGCGATCGGGTGGATCAGGCCGAACGTTTCCTCGCGGTGCCCGTCGTAGGACGGCGGCTCCGACGGCACGGGAAATACGAGTTCACCACCGTTGCGCTGTGCCTGCGCAGGCGCAAGCAGCAGCGCGCCTGCCAATAGGGCGAGCCAATGCACGAATTTCATCAGTAAGCCTCCTCCATTCCAGATAGCAGTTTGCCCCTTCGAGCAGGGTCTTGTTGGGCCCGGCTAGTAGAAGGGGGACAGCAACCGCGTGTCAAGCGTTTCTGCGCTGCAGCGACGCAGCAACGTTGCTATGGGAAAACTTAAGCGAGGCTTAACGCCGTCAGGCGAGATGGCAGGCGCTTGTGTGCGCACGCCGTATCTCGCGCAGCGCGGGCACTTCTGCACTGCAGCGACCGATCGCGATCGGGCAGCGCGGGTGGAACACGCACCCCGGGGGTGGGTTTAGCGGGCTGGGCACCTCGCCGCGCAGCACGGTGCGCTCCCGCGCCGCTTCGACCGCGGGGTCGGGAATCGGCACGGCGGAGAGCAAAGCGCGCGTGTAGGGATGCAGCGGCTCTTCGTAGAGCGCGGTGCGGTCGGCGAGCTCGACGATCTTGCCGAGGTACATCACCGCCACGCGGTCCGAGATATGGCGCACCACCGAGAGGTCGTGGGCGATGAAGAGGTAGGTCAGGCCCAGGCGATGCTGCAGGTCCTCCAGCAAGTTGATGATCTGCGCTTGGATCGAGACATCGAGCGCCGACACCGGCTCGTCGCAGATGATGAGCGAGGGCTCCATCGCCAGCGCGCGCGCGATGCCCACGCGCTGGCGCTGGCCGCCGGAGAGCTGGTGGGGGTAGCGCCGCGCGTGCTGCGGAAGCAGCCCCACCTGCTCGCAGAGCTCCTTCACGCGCGCCTGGCGCGCCGACGGGTCGCGCACGATGCCGTGGACCTTGAGTGGCTCGGCAAGGATCTGGCCGATGGTCATGCGTGGGTTCAGCGACGAGTAGGGATCCTGGAAGATCACCTGGACCCGGCGGCGCACCTTTCGCAGCTCGGCCTCGCCGAGCGAGGCGAGATCGACGCCCTCGAACACGATGCGGCCGCTCGTGGGTCGCTCGAGCTGCAGGATGCAGCGCCCGGTGGTGGTCTTGCCGCAGCCCGACTCCCCGACGAGACCGAGCGTCTCGCCGCGATTGAGCGTGAAGCTCACCCCGTCGATTGCGCGCACTGCGCCGGTCGGACGCGAGAACATTCCGCCGCCCACCGGAAAATGCTTGACCAGGTTCTCGACCTGGAGGAGCACCTCGCTCATTGGGCAACCTCGGCCGCTCGCTCCTGCACGAGTCGCATCGCCTCCCAGCACGCCGAGGTGTGCCCGGGCACCACGTCCACAAGCGGCGGCGCCTCGCCGCAGCGCTCGACGCGGTAAGCGCAGCGCGGCGCAAAGGCGCAACCCGGCGGCAGCCGGGTGAGATCGGGCGGCTGCCCCTGGATCGGGTCGAGCCGCGCGCGCCGCGGCTCGTCGAGGCGGGGCACCGAGCGCAGCAGGCCGAGCGTGTACGGATGGCGCGGGTTGGCGTAGATCTCGCGCGCGGCCGCCTGCTCGATGATGCGCCCGGCGTACATCACGTTCACGCGGTCGGCATAGCGCGCTACCACGCCGAGGTTGTGCGTGATGATGAGCATCGCCACGCCCAGCCGGCGCGCGAGGTCGCGCATCAGCTCCAGGATCTGCGCCTGGATCGTGACGTCGAGCGCGGTGGTCGGCTCGTCGGCGAGGATCAGCGACGGGTTGCAGGCGAGCGCCATGGCGATCATCATGCGCTGGCGCATGCCGCCGCTGAAGTGATGCGGATACTGGGCGAGCCGGCGCTCGGGGTCCGGAATACCCACCATGCCGAGGAGCTCGACCGCGCGCGCGCGCGCCTGCGCCGGGGCCATGCTCATGTGGATCTCGAGCCCCTCGGTGAGCTGGCGGCCGATCGTCAGCACCGGGTTGAGCGAGGTCATCGGCTCCTGGAACACCATCGCGATCTCGCGCCCGCGCACGTGCCGCATCTCGGCCTCGGAGAGCTTGAGGAGGTCGCGCCCCTTGTAGAGGATCTCGCCCGCCTCGATGCGGCCGGCGGGCTCGGCCACCAGGCGCATGATGCTGAGCGCCGAAACCGACTTGCCGCAGCCCGACTCGCCCACCAGCGCCACGGTCTCGCCTTCGGCGACGTCCCAGGACACGCCGTCGACCGCACGCACGAGTCCCGCTGCCGTCATGAAGGTAGTGCGCAGATTGCGGACCTCGAGCAGGGTCGCCATGGCTCTAAGCTACAGCCTTTGCCGCGTAAAGGGTTTCGATCTCCGCGGCCGAGAACCCGAATTCCGCGAGCACCTCGCGGGTGTGCTGGCCGAAGGTCGGCGCCGGCCGTGTCACCTTGCCCGGCGTGCGGGAAAGCTTGACCGGCAATCCGAGCGCACGCGTTCGGCCGGCGCGCGGATGCTCGAGCTCGACCACCATCTCGCGCGCGAGCGCCTGCGGGTCGGCGGCCACGTCGGCAATAGAGTTGATCGGGCCGCACGGAACACCGGCGGCGTCGAGCGCCTGGATCAACTCACCTTTTCTCCAACGCGAAATCCTTGCACTCAACGATTCTGTGAGGGCGTCGAGATTCTTCATGCGTTCGGCGTTGCTTGCGAAGCGCGCGTCTTCGAGCAGTTCAGGCGCATTCAGGACGCGTACCAGGCGCTCCCAATTCCCCTGGTTCGCGCCGCCGATCGTGAGCCAGCCGTCGGTGGCGCGGAACGCCTGGTAAGGCGCCGAGAGGATATGGGCTGAGCCGGTCGGGCCGGGCGGCTCGCCGGTCGCGAAGTAGATCGCCGCCTGCCAGTACATCTGCTGGATACCTGCCTCGAAGAGGGAAGTGTCGACGAGCTGGCCTTCCCCGGTCTTCAGGCGGTGCACGTACGCCGAAACCACGCCGAGCGCGCCGAGAAGCCCGGCGTTGATGTCGCACACCGGGCCGCCCGACTTCGCCGGCGCGCGGCCGGGCTCGCCGGTGACCGACATTAGGCCGGACATTCCCTGGGCGATGAGATCATAGCCGCCCTTGTCGGCGTACGGTCCGGTACGCCCGTAGCCGGAGATCGAGCAGTAGATCAGTCCCGGATTTACTTTCTTGAGTGTCTCGTACCCCAGGCCGAGCTTGTCCATCGTGCCCTTGCGGTAGTTCTCGGTGAGGACGTCCGCGCGCGCGGCCATGCGCTTGAGCGCCTCCTGCGCCGCCGGTAGCTTGAGGTTGAGCGCGATGCCGCGCTTGTTGCGGTTCATCGCCATGAAGGACGCCGACTCGCCGCGCACCGAGGGCCGGTCCATGTGCCGCGTATCGTCGCCGCCAGGAATGCGCTCGACCTTGATGACGTCGGCGCCGAGGTCGGCGAGCATGATGCCGCAGGTCGGGCCCGCCATGATCTGGGCAAGCTCGAGAACCTTCACGCCGGCGAGCGGGCCCGGCATTTTCCCTACGCGACTTTGCGGGCCGGGGCCTGCGCGCAGCCGGCGAGATACTCCATTGCCGCTTGCACGCCTTCCTTCTTCACGGGCACGCCGGCGAGCCTGAGGCCCATTTCCACCCCGGCGAGCGTGCCCATCAGCATGAGGTCGTTAAAGTCGCCCAGGTGGCCGATGCGGAACATCTTGCCGCCGAGCTTGGTGAGCCCGGTGCCAAGCGAGAGATCGAAGGCTTCCAGGATTACCTTGCGCACGCGGTCGGCGTCGTGCCCGGCGGGCATCAGCACGCCGGTAAGCGAGGCGGAGTACTCGCGCGGGTCGAGCGCAAAGATTTCAAGGCCCCAGGCGCGCACCGCGCGGCGCGTCGCCTCGGCGTGGCGCTGGTGGCGCGCGAATACTGCTTCGAGCCCCTCTTCATCGAGCAGCATCTTCAGCGCCTCGCGCAGACCGTAGAGCAGATTGGTGCCAGGCGTGTACGGGAAGTAGCCGCTCTTGCCGTTGGCGATCATCTCGTCCCAGGCCCAGTAGCTTCGCGCGAGTTTCGCCGACTTGGAGGCAGCGAGCGCTGCAGGCGAGACGCAGTTGAATGAAAGACCCGGCGGCAGCATCAACCCCTTCTGCGAGCCGGCGACGGTGACGTCTACGCCCCATTCGTCGTGTCGATAGTCTATCGAGGCGAGCGACGAGATCGTGTCGACCATGAAAAGCGCCGGATGCTTTGCAGCGTCCAGCGCTTGCCTCACGTCCGCAATGCGCGAAGCAACGCCCGTCGAAGTTTCGTTGTGCACGACGCACAACGCCTTCAGCGTCTTCCCGCTGTCGGCGCGCAACCGCTTCTCGATCGCCTCGGGATCCGCGCCGTGGCGCCAGTCGCCGGGCAGGAAGTCGACTTCCAGCCCGAGCTTCGCTGCCATTTTCTGCCAGAGCGTAGCGAAATGGCCGGTTTCGACCATGAGCACGCGGTCGCCCGGCGAGAGCGTGTTTACGAGCGCCGCCTCCCAGGCGCCGGTTCCCGAGGCGGGATAGATCACCACCTCGCCTTGCGTGGTCCTGAAAACTCGCTTCATCCCGGCAAGCACTTCCTTGCCGAGCGTCGCAAACTCAGGCCCCCGATGATCGATGGTCGGGAAGTCGATCGCGCGCAGCACGCGATCGGGCACGTTCGTCGGTCCGGGGATCTGCAGGAAGTGGCGGCCGGCGCGTCGAGTCATTGGGTTATTCTAACCACGGCCTGCATGAACGCACCCTTGACTCCGGTCAGTTTTGTCAGTGGAAATCATTCTCCCTTGGCGGCCCGCTTGCGCAAGGAGATCGACGCCGAGGTGATGTTCGACGCTGCGAGCCGCGCTCGGTACTCGACCGATGCCTCAATTTATCAGGTCGAGCCGATCGGGGTCGTTGTGCCGCGCAGCGAAGAAGCCGCGCGCGCAGCGATCGCGATCGCGGTTGAGAACGGCGTGCCCATCCTCCCGCGCGGCGCGGGCAGCTCGCAATGCGGCCAGGCGGTCGGTGCGGCTCTCGTCATCGACCACACGAAGTACTTGAACAAGATACTCGAAATCGGAGAATCGCATGCGGTCGTGCAACCCGGCGTGGTGCTCGACCACCTCAATGCCGCGCTGCGCAAGCACGGCCTGTGGTTCCCGGTGGACGTTTCGACGAGTGCCCAGGCCACGCTCGGCGGCATGACGGGCAACAACTCCTGCGGCTCGCGCTCGATCGAGTACGGCAACATGGTCCACAACGTGCTCGCGATCGAGGCGGTGACCGCCACAGGCAGCCGCTGGCGGTTCGCCGACATGAGTAATCCCAGCGGTCCGGCGGATTACCTGCAGTTCATAGGAAGGCTAAGAGCGCTCTATGAGCAGGAGAAGAGGGAAATCGAGTTGCGCTTCCCGAAGGTCCTGCGCAAAGTCGCCGGCTACAACCTCGATCACCTCGGGCCGCCGCACGCGAACGCGGCGCATCTTCTCGTCGGCTCGGAGGGCACCCTTGCGTACTCCGAGCGCATCCAGCTCAAACTTTCGCAGCTGCCGGCGAAGCGCTCGCTCGGCGTGTGCCATTTCCCGAAGTTCTACGCCGCGATGGATCTCACGCGGCACATCGTCAAGCTCGAGCCAACAGCCGTAGAGCTCGTCGACCGCACGATGATCGGGCTCGCGCGCGAGAACCCGGCCTTCGAGAAGACCGTAAACGCCTTCATTAAGGGCGATCCGGACGCGATCCTGCTCGTCGAGTTCGCCGACGAGCGCGTCGGCCGGCTGAAGGACCTGGTGCAGCTCATGGCGGACCTCGGCCTGCCGGGCAGCGTGGTGGAGATCACCGAGGCCAATGTGCAACGCGCGGTGTGGGAGGTGCGCAAGGCCGGCCTGAACATCATGATGTCGATGAAAGGCGACGGCAAGCCGGTGTCCTTCATCGAGGACTGCGCGGTGCCGCTCGAGCATCTCGCCGAGTACACCGACCGTCTCACGCGGGTGTTCGAGAAGCACGGCACGCGAGGCACGTGGTACGCGCACGCTTCGGTCGGCACGCTGCATGTGCGGCCGGTGCTCGACATGCGCCGCGACGGCGCCGAGAAGATGCGCGCCATCGCGGAGGAAGCCTGCGCCATGGTGAAGGAGTACAAGGGCGCCTACTCCGGGGAGCACGGCGACGGCCTCGTGCGCTCCGAGTGGATCGCGCCTTTCTTCGGCCCTCGGCTCACTGCGGCGCTCGCCGAGATCAAGGCCTGGCTCGACCCTCGGGGCTTGATGAACCCGGGCAAGATCGTAAACCCGTCGCGCATGGACGACCGGAGCCTCTTCCGCTTCAAACCCGGCTACGCGACCACGCTTCCGCCGACCGTTCTCAACTGGAGCGAATGGGGCGGCTACGACAAAGCGGTGGAGATGTGCAACAACAACGGCCACTGTCGCAAGTTCGACGCGGGCACCATGTGCCCGTCGTACCGCGCGACGATGGACGAAGTGCATCTCACTCGAGGTCGCGCGAATACGCTGCGGCTGGCGCTTTCAAATCAACTGGCCTTGGAGGAAGCGAAGGACGCGCTCGACCTGTGCGTCTCCTGCAAAGGCTGCAAGCGCGAATGCCCGACGGGCGTCGACATGGCGCGGATGAAGATCGAGTACCTCGCACACTACAAGGCAAGGCGCGGCTGGAGCGCGCGCGACAAGGCCATCGGTTACCTGCCGCGCTTTGCGCCTTTTGCTGCGCGCTTAGCGCCGGTATCAAATCTCTTCTCTTCGTTAACGAGAAGCTCTCTCGGATTCTCCGGGAAGCGAAATCTGCCGAAGTGGCGCACCGATTTTTTCGTCGAGGAGGGCAATCCGGACGCCGACCTGGTCTTGTTTGTCGATACCTTCAACCGCTACTTCGAGCCTGAAAACGCGCGCGCGGCCGTAAAGGTGCTGGAAACAAGCGGTCGCCAGGTGTACGCGCCGAAGGGCCTGTGCTGCGGGCGAACGTTCCTGTCGGTCGGGTTGGTCGATGAGGCGAAGCGCGAGGCAGGCAAGATGATCGAGGCACTCGCGCCGTACGCGCAAGAGGGGGTACCGATCGTCGGCTTGGAGCCGTCGTGCCTCTTTTCCCTGCGTGATGAGTTCCCCGTCCTCGTCGGCGATGAGCTGGCGAAAGGCTCATACCTCTTCGAGGAATTTCTCGCTGCGAACCCCGGCAAGCTGAAGTTCAAGGAGCTGAAGCAGGAAGTGCTGCTCCACGGCCACTGCCACCAGAAGGCGTTCGACGTCATGCCGGCGGTAGAGAAAGTGCTCGGGATGGTGCCGGGTCTCAAGGTCTCCACGGTGCAGACGAGCTGTTGCGGCATGGCGGGGAGCTTCGGCTACGAGGCCGAGCACTACGACATTTCAATGAAGATGGCGGAACTCTCGCTTCTGCCTTCCATCAGGAACGCTGCAAGAGAAACCTTGCTGGTTGCAGACGGCACGAGCTGTCGCCATCAGATCGCCGACGGCGCCGGCCGGCAGGCAGTGCACGTCGCGCGCTTGCTCGAGCAGGCGCTGGACTAGCCGAGAAGCGCCATCACAACCGACACCGTAAGAAGCGAAGCCGCGGTGGAAACCACCGCGCCGGTCGAAGTCTCGGCTTCAAGCAACTGGTAGCGCTGGGCGAGCACGAACGCGGTGGCGCCGAGCGGAAGCGCGGCGCCCACGACGGCGATCTTGGCCCACAAGGGGTCAATGTTCAGCACGACAAGAACGAGCAGCGCCATCAGCAGCGGGTGCAGCACGAGCTTTAGCACGCAGGTCTGCCAGCTCGCCACCGCGCCGGCACGGATCGACAACTGGGAAACGAACAGTCCGATGGCGAAAAGCGCGCACGGCCCGGCCGCCGCGGCGAGCAGCGTAGCGAGCCGCTCGAGCGGCAGCGGAATTTTCACTTCCAGGGCGACTAGAGCGATCGCCAAAGCGATCGGCCATATCAGCGGGCTCATGATTACCCCTCGCAGCGCGCGCCGTAGCGCGCCGGGGCGCGGGTTGACGAAGAGCTCGAGGCACACGATCGCCAGGGCGAAAGAGACGAAGTTGGTCGCCACGGTGGCGAGCGCTGCCGGCAGCGCGGCGGCCTCGCCGTAGGCCACGGTGGCGAGTGGAATACCCAGGTAGCCGGTATTGGCGAAGGACGCGTTCAGGCCGCGCATCGTGCTTTCTGCGGGCGGAGCGCCGGACAGACTTGAAATGAAGAATCCGACGGCCGCGGTGCCCAACGTAGCGGCCACGACCGCGAGCAGAAACGCCCCGCTGAGGATCTCGTCGAGCGAGCCGCGGTACACGGCCACGAAAAGCATGGCGGGAAGCGCGAACGCGTAAACGAACTGGTTCAGCGCCTGGCTCGAGGCCTGGGTGACGATGTGGAAGCGGCCGGCGAGATAGCCGCACCCCACCAGCCCGAAGACCGGCAGCACCGCCCCCAGGACCGGATCTAGCGCCGACTCCATGCGAGGAGCGCGGCGCCCGCCGCGATCATCGCGAGGCACAGCCACTGCCCCATGGTCAGCCCGAGCGCCAGGTAGCCGATGAAGGAATCGGGCTCGCGGGCGAACTCGGCGACGAAGCGCAGCGCCCCGTAGCCGAGCAGGAACATCGCGGACACCTGGCCACGCGGTCGCGGCTTGGAGGAGAACCACCACAGGAACACGAAAAGCGCCACGCCCTCCAGCGCGAACTGGTAGAGCTGCGATGGATGCCGCGGCGCGCCGTCGGTGCCCGGGAACACCATTGCCCACGGCAGATCGGTCACCCGGCCGGGCAGCTCGGCGTTGATGAAGTTGCCGAGCCTTCCGGCGGCGAACCCCAACGGAGTCAGCGGCGCGAGGAAGTCCATCAGCCGCACGTAGTCGACGCCGTAGCGGCGCGCGGCGAACACCATGGCAAACATTACGCCGAGCAACCCGCCGTGGAAGGACATGCCACCCTGCCAGATGGCAAAGATTTCGAGCGGATGCGAAGCGTAGTAGCCGGGCTTGTAGAAGAGCACATAGCCCAGGCGCCCGCCGAGGATGACGCCGAGCACGATTAGAAAGAGGAGATCGTCGAGCTGCGCGCGGGTGATCGGTGCCTGCCCCTTCGCGATTCGCCTTGCGCCCAGCCACCAGCCGATGGCGAAGCCGGCGAGATACATGAGCCCGTACCAGCGAACCGCGAGCGGCCCGATCGAGAAGGCGATCGGGTCGATGTTCGGGTGGGTAAGCACGCTAAAATTTACTCTAAATGGCCTATAACCGGCGCAGTCGGCTCATTACCCAGGGGGTGGCGCGCTCCCCCAATCGCGCGATGCTGCGCGCGGTCGGCTTCGGCGACGGCGACTTCGAAAAGCCGATCGTCGGCGTGGCGAACGGCCACTCGACCATGAACCCGTGCAACGCCGGCATCTCTCCCCTCGTCGAGCGCGCGGTGCAGGCGCTGGAGCAGGCGGGCGCGAAGCCGCAGACCTTCGGCTTCCCGACCGTCACCGACGGGATCGGCATGGGCACCGAGGGCATGAAGTACTCGCTCGTGTCGCGCGAGGTGATCGCCGACGCGATCGAGACCGCGGTGAACGGGCAACTGATGGACGGGGTGCTTTGCGTCGGCGGCTGCGACAAGAACATGCCTGGAGCCATGATGGCCATGGCGCGCGTCAACGTGCCGGGGATCTTCGTCTATGCCGGCACGATCAAGCCGGGCAAGTGGAAGGGGCAGACCCTCACCATCGTGAGCCCGTTCGAGGCCGTGGGCAGCTTCACCGCGGGCAAGATGAGTGAGGAGGACTTCGTCGGCATCGAGAAAAACGCCTGCCCTACGGTCGGCGCTTGCGGAGGGCAGTACACGGCCAACACCATGTCATCGTCGTTCGAAGCGCTCGGCATGAGCCTGCTCGGCTCCTCGCAAATGGCTTCGCCCGACCCCGAGAAGGCGGACTCCGCCGCCGAGTCGGCGCGCGTGCTGATGGAGGCGGTGAGAAACGACCTCAAGCCGCGCGACATCATTACGCGCAAGTCGATCGAGAACGCGGTCGCCCTCGTCATGGCGACCGGCGGCTCGACCAACGCGATACTGCACTACCTAGCGATCGCGGCGGCGGCTGGGGTCAAATGGACCATTGATGACTTTGAGCGCGTGCGCCGCAAAGTGCCGGTGCTCTGCGACTTGAAGCCCTCCGGGCGCTTCGTGGCGGTGGATTTCCACCGCGCCGGCGGCGTACCGCAGGTGCTGAAGATCCTGCTCGAGAACGGCGTCCTGCACGGCGAGTGCATGACGATCCACGGCAAGACTATGCGCGAAATGCTGAAGGACGTGCCTTCGCAGCCGCGCGCCGACCAGGAAGTGATCCGCCAGTGGTCCAAGCCGCTCTACCCCGAGGGCCATCTCGCCATCCTCAAGGGCAACCTCGCGACGGAAGGCTGCGTGGCGAAGATCACCGGCCTGAAGAGCGCGTCGATCACCGGCCCGGCGCGTGTGTTCGATTCGGAGCCGGCGGCGCTGAAAGCCATCCTCGCCAGGCGGATCAAGCCAGGCGATGTAATCGTGATTCGCTATGAAGGGCCCAAAGGCGGACCGGGAATGCAGGAAATGTTAGCGCCCACTTCGGCGCTTATAGGGCAGGGATTGGGCGAATCGGTCGGCCTTCTGACGGATGGGCGATTCTCCGGCGGCACTTGGGGAATGGTCGTCGGTCATGTCGCACCCGAGGCCTACGTCGGCGGCACGATCGCCCTCGTCAAGGAACGCGACTCCATCACCATCGACGCCAAGAAGCGCTTGCTGCAGCTTAACGTTTCGCCCAAGGAGCTCGCCGCGCGCCGCAAGAAATGGAAACAGCCCAGGCCGCGCTACACGCGGGGATTACTGGCGAAGTACATGAAGCTCGTGTCCACCGCTTCGCGGGGCGCGATAACAGACGGCTAGAAGCTCGACCCAGGTTCGTTCAGGAACTCGATCTCTTCGCGGGTGCTGGCGCGCCCGAGAGCCGCATTGCGATGCGGGAAGCGCCCGAACCGGCGGATGATGTCGCGGTGCGCGAGGGCGTAGCGATAGGTGTCGGCGACCTCTGGGAAAGCAAGCAGCGGTTCACAGAGCGTGCACGCCCGTTCCTGGTCCTCGAGTGATTCGCTGTGCTCGAACGGCAGGTAGGCGAACATGCGCTCTACCGCCAACAATTCGCGGTCCCAGCCCTTGCCGACGAAGTGCTTCGCGGCCTCGAGGGCGAGCGCGTCGCTGGAAAAGGCGCGGGCAGTCCCGCGATGGATGTGGCGCGGAAACTGATCGAGCACGATGATGCGCGCGAGGCAGCGGCGTGGCTCTTCCAGCCAGTCCCGGTGCTTTTCCGCAAGCATCTCCTCGTGCAAGGAACCGAAGCGCTCCGTAATCTCGGCGTCGAAGACGTTGTTCTTTTCGAACCAGCGCTTATGCCGCTTTCCGTACTCGGCGCCTTCCCCGAACCAGAAATGCAATACCTCAAGTGCTAAGCTTTTCATCGACCAAGAGCCAACCAAGAAGGGAGACGTCATGATCGCTCAGTTCCGCCGCTTCATTGCAGTCTTGCTCGCCATTACGCTCGTCGTGCCGCTTCCGGCGCGCGCCGCGATGCTGAGCACCGAGAGCGCTCTCGGCCCGGACCGGGAACGTATCGCGCAGATCCTGGATCGAGCCGATGCGCAGGCGCAGCTCCAAGCCTTTGGCGTAGGCGCGGCCGAGGTCAAGGCCCGCGTCGCCGCGCTCACCGACGAAGAAGCGGCGGAGCTTGCCGCGCGCATCGGCGAGTTGCCTTCGGGTGGGGTGGGCATCCTCGGTGCCGTCCTCATCGTATTCCTGGTGCTGCTCCTCACCGATATCCTGGGCTTCACCAAGGTCTTCCCGTTTACGCGCCCGGCGAAGTGAACCGCGTGGAGTGAACAGACTTCAGGGCGAGACTTCGCCCTACCTGCGGCAGCACGCAGCAAACCCAGTCCACTGGTATCCCTGGGGACCCGAGGCGCTGGAGCGCGCACGCGCCGAGGACAAGCCGATCCTGCTCTCGATCGGTTACTCGGCATGCCACTGGTGCCACGTCATGGCGCACGAGAGTTTCGAGGACCCCGGCGTCGCCGAGGTGATGAACCGGCACTTCGTCAACGTGAAGGTGGACCGCGAGGAGCGGCCCGACCTCGACCAGATCTACCAGACTGCGCACCAGATGCTCGCCCGGCGCACCGGCGGCTGGCCGCTCACCATGTACTTGGCGCCCGACGGAACGCCGTTCTTCGGCGGCACGTACTTCCCGAAGGAGCCACGCTACGGCCTGCCCGGGTTCGCCGATCTCTGTGAGCGCGTCGCGGCACTCTGGCGCGAGAAGCGCGCCGAAATCGCGGCGCAGAACGCCGAGGTGCTGAACGCGCTCGCGCGCACCCTTCCGCAGCGCGCCGCTCAGCGTAACGAGCTCGACGGCGAGCCAGTGAGGAGCTTGCTCGAAATGCTGAAGGCAAATTTCGATGTGCGCTTCGGCGGCTTCGGCGCGGCGCCGAAATTTCCGCACCCCACCGACTTGGAGCTTTGCCTGCGCAAGGGTGAGACCGAAATCGCACTGACGACGCTCAGCCACATGTGCGAAGGCGGCATATACGATCAGCTCGGCGGCGGGTTCTACCGTTACAGCGTCGATGCCGGGTGGAGGATCCCGCACTTCGAGAAGATGCTCTACGACAACGGCCCCTTGCTCGGCCTGCTTGCCGATGCCTGGCTTGTGAACGGCGAGCAGCGCTACGCGCAGTGCGCCGCCGCCACCGCCGGCTGGTTGATGCGGGAAATGCAGTCGCCCGAAGGCGGCTACTACTCCTCGCTCGACGCCGACAGCGAGCACGAAGAAGGCAAGTTCTACGTCTGGAGCACCGACGAAGTGCAGCGGCTCCTCAGCGACGAGGAATACGCGGCGTTCGCGCCGCGCTACGGCCTCGACGATTCCCCCAACTTCGAGAACCGGCATTGGCATCTTCACGTGGCGAAAAGGCTTGAAAGTCCAGCTCTGGGGACCGCCAAGCAAAAGCTCTTTTCTGCGCGCGAGAAGCGCGTGCGCCCCGGCCGCGACGAGAAAGTACTCGTTTCCTGGAACGCGCTCGCCATCAGCGGCATGGCGCACGCCGGACGCGTGTTCGGCAACCCGACCTGGATTGAGTCTGCACGTCGCGCGCTCAGGTTCATTCGCTCGACGATGTGGGGTAACCGCCGGCTCGCCGCGACCTACAAGGACGGCCGGGCGCATCTCAACGCTTATCTCGACGACTATGCCCTCCTGATCGCCGCGCTTCTCGAGTTCCTGCAGGAGCGGTTCTCGGTTGATGAGCTCAACTTTGCCGTCGAGCTGGCCGAGGTGCTTCTCGATCAGTTCGAGGACCGCGCCGAGGGCGGCTTCTACTTCACCGCGCGGGAGCACGAGCGATTGATCCATCGGCCGAAGCCTGGCCACGATCACGCAACGCCCTCGGGCAACGCAGTGGCCGCGTGGGTCCTTGACCGGCTGCATGCGCTCACGGGCGAGGCGCGCTACGCGGCCGCGGCCGAGCGTACGCTCGAGCTCTTCTATCCGGCCATGCGCGAGCACCCCGGCGGATACGCCATGATGGCGATCGCCCTGGACCAGCACCTCGCGCAGCCGAAGACCCTTGTCCTGCGCGGCAGGCCGGATGCCGTGGAGGCGTGGAAGGCGCAACTCGCGCGCGAATACATGCCCGACACGCTGCTGCTCGCCATCCCCGACGGTGTCCCGGGCGTGCCGCCGCTTCTCGACAAGCCAGCGCGCGCGGGCGAGGTCAACGGATGGTTGTGCCAGGGCGTTAGCTGCCTGGAGCCAAGTAACGATCTAATACACTTGAGACAAGTCCTTAAGGAGAAGACATGAAGCTTGCAGGGACATGTATTGCGCTTGCGGCGCTTGCGGCAGCCGCCTTCCCCGCCGCGGCCAGCGAGGAACTGGCGAAGAAGCACGCCTGTCTTGCCTGCCACACCGTGGACAAGAAGATGGTCGGGCCGTCCTACAAGGATGTGGCGGCCAAGTACCGCGCGGACAAGGAAGCGCCGAAGAAGCTGGCGGCAAAGGTCAAGAACGGCAGCCAGGGGGTGTGGGGCAACGTACCGATGCCGCCGAACAGCGCGGTTCCCGACGCCGACGTAAACGCGCTGGTGAAGTGGATTCTCTCGCAGAAGTAAGAGGTATGATATTGCCCCGCACGAATACCCTCAGCACGAACCCCCGGGAGAACTCATGAAAAATCTTCAAGTTGGCATTACTGTCATTGCCGCGGCGGTCGCCGCTGCTCTCGTATCGGTCGGCTGCGGCCAGCAAAGCGGCGGCGGAGCCGAAGTCAGGATCGGCCACGTCGCGCCGCTCACCGGCGGCATCGCGCACCTCGGCAAGGACAACGAGAACGGCGCTCGCCTCGCGATCGACGAGGCGAACGAAGCCAAGATCACGATCGACGGCAAGCAGGTCAAGTTCACGCTGGTCGCCGAGGACGACCAGGCCGATCCCAAGGTCGGCACTACTGTGGCCCAGAAGCTCG
>DATIGN010000126.1:0-26902 GCA_035454685.1 Burkholderiales bacterium
GTTCTCGATCTCGTGGTCCATTTCCGGCAAGAAGACAAGACAACCCCGGTCGTGCTGATGGGGTACGCCAATCCGATCGAAGCCATGGGAGTGGAGAAATTCATCGCCGCCGCGAAGGCTGCCGACATCGACGGGGTGATCGTGGTGGACTACCCGCCCGAGGAATGCGAGCAATTCGCCGCGGCGGCGAAGAAGCACGGCATCGACCCGGTCTTCCTGCTGGCGCCGACCTCGACCGACAAGCGGATCGAGCGCGTGGCTCGCGTGGGCAGCGGCTACCTGTACTACGTTTCTCTGCGGGGCATCACCGGCGCGTCACACATCGATCTCGGCGACGTCGCGGTCCGCATTCCGAAAATTCGCGCCGCGACCAAGCTGCCCATCGGCGTGGGCTTCGGCATCCGCGACGCGGAATCGGCGCGCAAGGTGGCCCAGGCCGCCGATGCGGTCGTCATCGGCAGCCGCATCATTCAGGAAATCGAAGCGGGCCCCGCGGACCAAGCCGTCTCACGAGTCAAAGCGTTTCTGAAGCCGATCAGGGAGGCTCTCGACGCATGAGCTGGTTACAGAAGCTGCTGCCGCCGAAGATCCAGCGCACCGGTCCCGGCGCGCGCAAGACCGTCCCCGAGGGCCTGTGGACCAAGTGCGCGGCATGCGACGCGGTGCTCTACAGCACTGACCTCGAGAAGAACCTGAACGTCTGCCCCAAATGCGGCCACCATGAGCGTCTCGGCGCGCGCCCGCGCCTGGATGCGCTGCTCGACCCGGACGGGCGCTTCGAGATCGGCTCGGAAGTGCTGCCGGTCGACCCGCTCAAGTTCAAGGACTCCAGGCGCTACACCGAGCGCCTGAGCGAGGCGCAGGAAGAGACCGCCGAGGGCGACGCGCTGGTGGTGATGCAGGGCTCGATCAAGGCGCTCGGCGTGGTGTGCGCCGCGTTCGAGTTCGACTTCATGGGCGGCTCGATGGGCTCGGTGGTCGGCGAGCGCTTCGTGCGCGGCGTGCGCGTCGCGATCGAGCAAAAGGTCCCGTTCGTCTGCGTCACCGCCTCGGGCGGTGCACGCATGCAGGAGGGCGCGCTGTCGCTCGTCCAGATGGCCAAGACCACCGCCGCGCTCACCGACCTTGCCGAGCGCGGACTGCCGTTCGTGTCGGTCCTTTCCGACCCGACGATGGGGGGCGTGTCGGCGAGCTTCGCCATGATCGGCGACGTGGTGATCGCCGAGCCGAAGGCGCTCATCGGTTTCGCCGGCCCGCGCGTAATCGAGCAGACCGTGCGCCAGAAGCTGCCCGAAGGGTTCCAACGGGCGGAGTTCCTGCTCGAAAAAGGCGCGATCGACATGATCGTCGACCGGCGCCAGCTGCGCGACAAGCTGCACGCCGTGCTCTCGTTGCTGCAAGGGCTGCCCGCCGAAACGGTAGCGTGACCCTGCTGGCCGAGGTGGCGCGCGTGTCCGCCGCAGTGGCGGCGACCGCGAGCCGGCTTGAAAAGACGCGCCTGCTCGCAGAGTGCCTGCGCGTACTCGAGCCCGGCGAGGTGGAGATCGCGCTGCCTTATCTGAGCGGCGAGATTCGCCAGGGTAAGCTCGCCCTCGGCTATGCCGCCTTGAAGTCCGCCGTCGGCAACGCCGCACCTGCGGCTGGGCTTTCCGTGCGTGACGTCGATTCCGCGTTCGAGCGGCTGAAGCTCGTGAAAGGCAGGGGCGCCGCTTCGCTGCGCCAGGCCGAATTGAGAAGCCTGGTCGAGAAAGCCACGGCGCGGGAGCAGGATTTCCTCCTTCGGCTGATCGCCGGCGAGCTGCGCCAGGGCGCGCTGGAGGGGGTGATGCTGGAGGCGATCGCCGCTGCGGCCAACCTGCCCGCGGCCGAGGTGCGGCGCGCGGCGACCTTCGCCGGCGCCATGGCACCGGTCGCGCGCGCCGCGCTTGCCGGCGGGCGCGGGGCGCTCGCGCAGTTCTCCGTGCGCCTGATGCAGCCGGTGCTGCCGATGCTCGCGCAGCCCGCCGCGGATCTTGCCGCCGCGCTCGGCGAGCTCGGCACGGCGCTGCTCGAATGGAAGCTCGACGGGGCGCGCATCCAGGTGCACAAGTCCGGGAGCGACGTGCGCGTCTTTACCCGCAACCTGAATGACGTTACCGCCCGGGTGCCGGAGATAGCTGCCGCAGTGAGCGCATCAAATGCACAATCCGTGATCCTCGACGGCGAGGCGATCGCGCTGCGCCGGGACGGCCGCCCGCATCCTTTCCAGGTCACCATGCGGCGCTTCGGGCGCAAGCTTGAAGTCGACGCGCTGCGCAGCGAGCTGCCCCTTTCCGTTTTCTTTTTCGACGTGCTGCTGCACGACGGCGAAGCCCTGGTCGACCGCGCCGCAGGGGAGCGCCACGACATCCTGCGCCAGGCGCTGCCCCTGGCGTTCGTCACGCCTTCGCTTGTGACCGGCGAGCTTGAGGCAGCGCAGGCGTTCTACGACGACGCGCTCGCGCACGGGCACGAAGGCGTCATGGCCAAAGCGCTCGGCGCGACCTACGAATCGGGCCGACGGGGCTCGGGCTGGCTGAAGATCAAGAACGCGCATACGCTCGACCTCGTCGTCCTTGCGGCGGAATGGGGCAGCGGGCGGCGGCGCGGCTGGCTTTCCAACCTGCATCTCGGTGCGCGTGACCCTGCGAGCGGCGGCTTTGTGATGCTCGGAAAGACGTTCAAGGGCTTGACTGACGAGACGCTCGAATGGCAGACGCGCGAGTTCCTTGCGCGCGAAGTGCGTCGAGATGAGTGGACGCTGTACGTGCGCCCCGAGCTGGTGGTCGAAATCGCGTTCAACGACGTGCAGGAAAGCCCGCAGTACCCAGGCGGCCTGGCGCTGCGATTTGCGCGCGTCAAGGGCTATCGTCCCGACAAGCGACCGGAAGAAGCCGACACCATCGACACCGTGCGCGCCATCCACCGCAAGAGCGTCGCGTGAAGACCCTAGAAGACTGGCTGCGCCACATCGAGCGCCAGCACCCGCAGGCGATCGCGCTCGGCCTGGACCGAGTCCACGCAGTGTGGTCCCGAATGGACACACGGCTGCAATGCCCGGTGATCACGGTTGGCGGCACCAACGGCAAGGGCTCCACGTGCGCCATCCTCGAGTCCATTCTGCGCGCCGGAGGCTACCGCACCGGGCTCTATACCTCCCCGCACCTCGAGCGCTACAACGAGCGCGTGCGATTCGCTGGCGCGGAGGCGGGAGACGCGCTGCTCGCGGAAAGCTTCGCCGTCGTCGAAAAGGCGCGTCGCGCGGTGCCGCTCACGTATTTCGAGTTTGGCACGCTGGCCGCATTGTGGGTGTTCGCGGAGAACAAGGTTGAAACCGCAATCCTGGAAGTCGGCCTTGGCGGGCGGCTCGACGCGGTCAACGTTCTCGACGCCGACTGCGCGGTCCTGACGAGCGTCGGCATCGACCACGTCGACTATCTCGGGCCGGATCGCGAGTCGATCGGGCGCGAGAAGGCGGGCATTTTTCGCAGCCGCCGGCCGGCCGTGATCGCCGAGCCCGACCCGCCGGCATCGGTGCTCCAGGCGGCGGGGGACAAGCTTTTTCTCGGCAAGGACTTCGGCTTCACCGCCGAGCAGACCCATTGGAACTACTGGGGGCCGAAGGTCAGGCGCGCAGGTCTCGCGCCCCCCGCGCTGCGCGGCGCAATCCAGTTGCGCAACGCGGCCGCGGCGCTGTGCGCGCTCGATGCGCTTGCGCTGCCGCTCGCGATGCAGGAAGTGCGCCGCGGCCTGGCTGAGGTGGTGTTACCCGGGCGCTTCCAGGTGCTTCCGGGCAGCCCGCGGGTGATCCTCGATGTCGCGCACAACGTGGAGGCGGCCAGGGTGCTCGCGGCCAACCTCGACGCTTCCGGCTTTGCGCCGGAAACGATCGCAGTGTGCGGCATGCTGCGCGACAAGGACATCGACGGCGTGCTGAGCGTGCTGGCCGCGCGTGTGACCCGCTGGCATTTCGCCTCGCTTCCCGGGCCTCGCGGCGCGAGCGCCGATGAGCTGGAGAAGATCCTTGGCCGAAGCGATGAAAAGCATCCTTCGCCGGCAACCGCGTTCGCATCCGCGCTCGAGCGCGCGGAGGAGGGTGATAAGATCGTCGTGTTCGGTTCGTTCCTCACTGTGGGCGAAGTGCTCGCATGGCTAAAGAACAACAAGACGTCGAGACGCTGAAACGCAGAGGACGCAGGCGGCTGGTCGGCGCAGTGGCGCTGGTGCTGGCCGCGGTGATCGTGCTACCGATGGTGTTCGACCCCGAGCCGCGCGGTACCGGCTCGACGCTGAGCGTACGCATTCCGGCCGAGGACGAGACGCCGTTCGCGCCGAAGCTACCCGCGACGAAATCCCAGACGGCCGCAAAGGAAGAATACGTGGTCCAGGTCGGCGCGTTCGCCAACCCGCAGGGCGTGATCGCCAAGCTTCAGTCGGCGAAGATGCCGTACTACACCGAGCTGGTCCACAACAATCTTACGCGCGTGCGCGCCGGTCCGTTTGCGACCCGCGAAGCCGCCGAGCAAGCGCGAGAGCAGCTGAAGGCGCTCGGCTTTGCGCCCGGCGCGATCGGCTCAAAATCGGGATGACCTGGCTCGACTACACGGTGATCGCGATCCTGGTCGTCTCGATCGCATGGGGCGCGTGGCGCGGGCTGGTGCATGAGACGCTTTCACTCGCCGGCTGGATCATGGCGTTCATCGCCGCCAACCTGCTAGCTGCGCCGCTCGCCGAAAGCTTCCCGGCGAACATGCGGCCAGAGCTTCGCGTGGTCGCGGCGTTCGTCGCAGTCTTCGTCGGGACGCTGGTCCTCACCACACTGCTCTCGGCGCTCGTGACAAAGTTCGTGAAAGTCTCGGTGTTGCATAGCCTGGACCGCTGGCTCGGCGCGCTGTTCGGCCTGCTGCGCGGGCTGGTGATCGTGATCGCGCTCACCATGGTCGCCGGCCTGACGTCGCTGCCGCGTTCCGCAGGCTGGAAGGAGTCCGCGATCGGCTACTCGCTTGCCCAGACGGTGATTCAGCTCAAGCCCTGGCTGCCGCCCGCATTCGCTAATCGCTTGAAATATAATTAGCCCTTAACCACACCCGGGACGCAGACTCCCATGTGCGGGATCCTCGGAATCGTCGCTCGTTCGCCTGTCAACCAGCTGCTCTACGACGGGCTGCTCCTTCTCCAGCACCGCGGCCAGGACGCCGCCGGGATCGTCACGGCGGAGCGCAATTCCTTCCACATGCACAAGGCGCCGGGGATGGTGCGCGACGTGTTCCGCACGCGCAACATGCGCTCGCTGTCGGGGAACATCGGGATTGCGCATTGCCGCTATCCGACGGCGGGGTCGGCTTTCAGCTCCGCCGAGGCGCAGCCTTTCTATGTCAACTCGCCCTTCGGCATCGTGCTCGGCCACAACGGCAACCTGACGAACGCCGAGCGCCTCAAGGACGAGATGTTCCGCACCGACTTGCGGCATATCAACACCGGCTCGGACTCGGAGGTGCTGGTGAATGTGCTCGCGCACGAGCTCGAGCAGGCGTCGGTCAAGCTGCACCTCGATCCGCAAACCATCTTTACCGCCGTGGCCAACGTGCACCGGCGCGTGCGCGGCGCGTATGCCGTGGTGGCAATGATCGCAGGCTATGGCGTGCTCGCGTTCCGCGATCCGTTCGGGATCCGGCCCGCGGTGATCGGGTACAACGAGACGCACGGCGGAACCGAGTACATGGTCGCCTCCGAGTCGGTCGCCGTGGACGCGCTGGGATTCCGCGTGCTACGGGACATAGGCCCGGGGGAAGCGGTTTTCATCGACGAGGATGGGCACTTCTTCAGCCAGCCATGCGCGCCGCACGCGAGCCTCAACCCGTGCATCTTCGAGTACGTCTACCTCGCGCGCCCCGATTCGCTGATCGACGGCGCTTCGGTCTACGAGTCGCGCTTGAACATGGGGGAGGCGCTCGCTGCCAAGATTGGGCGCCAGTACCGCCAGCTCCAGGTCGACGTGGTGATTCCAATCCCGGACTCGAGCCGTCCCTCGGCGCTCCAGCTCGCCGCCGGGCTCGGTGTCCCGTACCGCGAAGGCTTCGTCAAGAACCGCTACATAGGCCGCACCTTCATCATGCCGGGCCAGGCGGTGCGCACCCGCTCGGTACGCCAGAAGCTGAACCCGATGGCCATGGAATTCGCCGGCAAGAACGTGCTTCTGGTCGACGACTCGATCGTGCGCGGCACCACCAGCCGCGAGATCGTGCAGATGGCGCGCGAGTCGGGCGCTCGCAAGGTGTTCTTCGCGTCGGCCGCGCCGCCGGTGCGCTATCCGAATGTGTACGGCATCGACATGCCCACGCGCGCCGAGCTGATCGCGGCGCACCGCAGCGAGGAGGAGGTGGCGCGCGAGATCGGCGCCGACGCGCTCATCTACCAGGATCTCGACGCGCTCAAGGACGCGGTGCGGCGCTGCAATCCGAGGCTCACAAGCTTCGAGACCTCTTGTTTCGACGGCCACTACATCACGGGGGACATCACCACCGACTACCTGCGCTCAATCGAGAGCCGGCGCGATGCCAAGCGCGACTCGGGCGAGGACGAGGCGCCTCAGCTGGACCTGAATTTGGCCGCCTGATATAGTGCTCCCGCCGCGCCGATTTGAAGGGCCACAGCTTGCGGGCGCGTAACAAATCCAGCTAAAGCGTGCCGAGGAGAACCCGGTCCGCTGCACTCGAGGCCCGGGTTTTTTTATGTCCAAAGACTACGAGCTGGCAACCAAGGGCGTACGCGCCGGACAGGCGCGTACCGAGTTCCAGGAGCATTCCGAGGCGCTTTTCCTCACTTCGAGCTTCGTCTTCAAGAATGCGCGGCAGGCGGCGGCCCGCTTCGCGGGCGAGGACGAGGGCATGGTGTACACGCGCTACACCAACCCCACCGTCGCGATGCTGCAGGACCGGCTCGCCGCGTTGGAAGGCGCCGAAAGCTGTGTGGCGACGGCATCGGGGATGTCGGCGATCCTGACCACCGCCATGACCCACCTCAGAAGCGGCGACCACGTGGTCTGCTCGAACGCGGTGTTCGGCGCCACGATCCAGCTTTTCAACAACGTCCTCTCGCGCTTCGGGGTCGAGACCACCTACGTCTCTCCCACGAAGGCGGAGGAATGGCAGCGCGCGGTCCGGGGCAACACGAGATTGTTCTTCCTGGAAACGCCCTCCAACCCGCTGACCGAGGTCTCGGATATCGCGGCGCTGTCGGCAATCGCGAAGAAAGCCGGCGCGCTGCTTGCCGTGGACAACGTGTTCTGCACCCCGGCGCTGCAGCGGCCGCTCGCGCTGGGCGCCGATATCGTGATCCATTCCGCGACCAAATATCTCGACGGGCAGGGCAGGGTTATCGCGGGCGCGGTGGCCGGCTCGAAAGCGCTGGTGGGCGCGCCGATGACCGCTTTTCTGCGCACCGCCGGGCCGACGCTGTCGCCTTTCAACGCCTGGGTCGTGCTCAAAGGGCTCGAGACGCTCGAGCTGCGCATGCTCGCGCAATCGGCTGCGGCGCTGGAGCTCGCGCGGTGGCTCGAGGCCAGGCAAGAGGTGAGCAAAGTGTTCTACCCCGGGCTGCCATCGCACCCGCAGCACGAGCTCGCGAAGCGCCAGCAGCGCGCTGCGGGCGCGGTGTTGTCCTTCGAGGTGAAAGGCGGCCGCGCCGCGGCGTGGCGGCTCATCGATTCGACGCGGCTCGTCTCGGTCACTGCCAATCTCGGCGACGTCAAGACCACCATCGTGCATCCTGCCAGCACGACGCACGGGCGCATCTCTCCCGAGGCGCGCGCGGCCGCGGGTATCGGCGAGGGACTGGTGCGGCTCGCCGTCGGCCTCGAGGCCGTGGCCGATCTAAAGGTCGACCTGCAGCGAGGACTGGAGGCGGAATAGCCTACGCCGCGCAGCTCGCGCTTCTCGCCGCCGCATACTTCGGCGCGGCGAAGCTCTCGCTGCTGGCGGCGATTCCCCCGGGCTACGCCACGGCGATCTGGCCCCCCTCGGGGATCGCCCTCGCCGCGCTGCTTCTGGCGGGGGCGCGGCTCTGGCCTGCGATCTGGCTCGGCAGCGTCGCCGCCAACTTCACGGTGGACGGCGCGCTGTTCGCTTCCGCCCTGATCGCTACCGGTAGCACCCTGCAAAGCTTGGCGCTCGCCGCGCTGGTGCGCCGGTACATCGGCGTGCCGCTGCGTTTCGACGCGATCGAGGATGTCGTCAAGTTCGTGGCGCTCGCCGCGCTTGGCAGCACAATCGCGCCCACGTTCGCGCTGATTCCACTTGGCGCGCTCTACGGCATACCGCTCGACGAACTGGCGGGCAACTGGTCGACCTGGTGGCAGGGCGACGCCTGCGGCGTGCTCGTGTTCGCGCCGCTCCTGCTCGGCTGGTCTTCGCCCGGCACGCAGGAATGGCCGCCGCGCCGGCTGCTCGAAGCGGCGTTCTTCGCGCTGGTGCTGCTCGTCGCAGCGCACTTCGTGTTCAGCAGCGGCATCGCGCCGAGCTTTCTCATCGTGCCGTTGATCGTCTGGGCCGCGTTTCGTTTCGGGCAGCGCGAAGTCACGACGGCCATCGCGGCGGTATGCGCGGTGGCGCTTTGGTCGATGCCGCGGGACTCGTTTGCGCTGCTGCCGCTGTTCGCCGCGACGCTGGTGTTCACCGGCCTGGTACTGAGCGTCGCGCTGAGCCAGCTCGACCGCGCCATGCTGGAGCTCGAATCGCGCGTCCGACGGCGCACCGCCGAGCTCGAGGAGGCGAAGCTTGCCGCCGAGAGAGCGAACGAGGCGAAGTCGCAGTTCCTCGCCAACATGTCGCACGAGCTGCGCACGCCGCTCAACAGCCTGCTTATCCTCGCGCGCCTCCTCGCCGACAACCCGGGCGGCAGGCTTGACGCGAAGCAGGTCAAGTTCGCGCAGACGATCCACGCCTCCGGCCTGGACCTGCTCACGCTGATCAACGACCTCCTGGATCTCGCTAAGATCGAGTCGGGCGCGGTGAGCGCGCTGAACATTGCGCCGGCGGCCTTCAGCGACCTGCGCGACGAGCTCGAGCGCACGTTCCGCCAGGTGGCGCAGGACAAGGGCCTGGATTTCTCCATCACGCTCGACCCGGCACTGCCGCCCATCCTGCGCACCGACGCCGCGCGCCTGAAGCAGGTGTTGAAGAACCTGCTCGCCAACGCGTTCAAGTTCACGGCCCGCGGCAGCGTCGCGCTGCTCATCGCGCCGCACGGGCCGGGGCAGGTCGCGTTTGCGGTCAGCGATACCGGCATCGGCATCGCACCCGATAAGCAGGAGCTGATCTTCGAAGCGTTCCGTCAGGCCGACGGCTCGACCAGCCGGCTGTACGGCGGCACCGGGCTCGGGCTATCGATTAGCCGCGAACTCACGCGCCTGCTCGGCGGCCGGCTTACGCTGCGCAGCCGTCCCGGCGAGGGCAGCACGTTCAGTTTGGTTCTGCCGCTTTCGGACCAGCGCGCCACCTTGCCGTGACAGCGCGGTTCAGGTTCCGCGCATACCCGTTCAGAAGCGCATCAGACGGGGGCCGCGTCGGTTCACCTCGATATAGCCGCCGCGCCCGTACCAGTCAGGCAGTACCCATCGCTCGCAGCGCTCGCCGTCCACTTCGAGCACGTGGTGCCCCGGCCGGTGGGTGTGACCGTGCATCAGGCGGCGCACGCCGTGGCTGCGCATCGCCTCGCGCACCGCATCCTCGTTGACGTCCATGATTTGGGGGGTCTTTCCCTGCACTACCAGGCGGCTTTTTTCTCGCATCTCGAGCACGGCTTGCCGCCGCTCGGCGAGCGGCTTCGCAAGGAACTCGGCCTGGAACGCTGGGTCGCGCGCGCGGCGCCGCCACGCCTGGTACTCCAAGTCGTCGGTGCACAGCGTATCACCGTGTACGAGCAACGTTTTCACGCCCTCGACTTCATGGACGGAAGGGTCGGGTAGCGCTCGCGCCCCCGTGGCGGCGCAGAAGCGCTCGCCGATCAGGAAATCCCGGTTGCCGTGCAGGAAATACAGCCGCACGCCGCTTCGCGTGAGGTTGGCGAGCAGGCCCGCGATCACGGCGTTGAAGGGATCGCCGAGGTCGTCGTCGCCGACCCAGTACTCGAAGAAGTCGCCGAGAATGTAAAGCGCCTCGGCGTCCCGAGCTTTGCCTTCGACGAACGAGATGAAGCGCTCGTTCGCCTCCGGCCGCTCCTCGGTGAGGTGCAGGTCGGAGACGAAGAGCGAGGGCACTATTTCTTCTTGGGCTCGACCAGCGTCATCGACTCGATGACGACGGCCTCGCGCGGCGTGTGCTCGCCGCCTTTGCCGGGGCCAACCTGCGTCTTGGCGATTTTCATCACCACGTCGAGCCCCTCGACCACCTTGCCGAACACGGCGTAACCCCAGCCGTCCTGGCCCGGATAATTCAGGAAGTCGTTGTTCTTGACGTTGATGAAGAACTGCGCGGTGGCGGAGTGCGGCACGCTGGTGCGGGCCATGGAGATGGTGCCGACGTCGTTCTTCAGCCCGTTCTTCGCCTCGTTCTCGATCGGCTTGCGCGTCGGCTTCTGGTTGTAGGACTTGTCGAAGCCGCCCCCCTGGATCATGAAGCCGTCGATCACGCGGTGGAACACCGTGCCGTTGTAGTGCCCGTCGCGCACGTACTGCAGGAAATTCTCGACCGACTTGGGCGCCTTGGCGGGATAGAGCTCCAGGCGGATGGTGCCGGCGCTCGTGCGCACGTCGACCTGCGGGTCGGCGGCGAGCGCCCCGGGCGCCACCGCCGCAGTGGAAAGGATGAAAAGGTGTTTGAGGTTCATCCGGCTCCTTCGTCAATGGTGTTCCGCTGCGCGCCTTCCATGCCGGGCGGCGAAACCGACTAATGTGCTAATATTTTCAAGGCCCTACGATAAGCATCGGCATTCTAGACCAATCCTGAAGATCTTCAACTCCCTCGGCAGAGCGAAGCAGGAATTCATTCCCCTGCGGCCGGGCGAAGTCCGCATGTACGTCTGCGGGATGACCGTTTACGACTACTGCCACCTCGGTCATGCGCGGGTCCTGGTCGTGTTCGACATGGTGCGGCGCTGGCTGCGCGCTAGTGGCTACCGCGTCATCTACGTGCGCAACATCACCGACATCGACGACAAGATCATCCGGCGCGCGCATGAGAACCGAGAGCCGATCGACCTGCTTACCGCGCGCTTTATCGGCGCGATGGACGAGGATGCCGCTGCGCTCGGTGTCGAGAAGCCCGATCACGAGCCGCGCGCGACGCAGTACGTAGAGGAAATGAAGGAAATGATTCAGATCCTGGAGAGAAACCAGCTCGCCTACTGCTCGTCGAGCGGCGACGTGAATTTCGCCGTGCGGCGCTTCCCCGGCTACGGCAAGCTCTCCGGCAAGTCGCTGGATGAATTGCGCGCGGGTGAGCGCGTGGAAGTCGACGAGTCGAAGCAGGACCCGCTCGACTTCGTGCTATGGAAACGCGCCAAGCCCGAGGAGCCGAAGTGGCCCTCGTCCTGGGGCGAGGGCCGGCCGGGCTGGCACATCGAATGCTCTGCGATGAGCTCCAAGCTCCTCGGCGAGCACTTCGACATCCACGGCGGCGGCGAGGACCTGCAGTTCCCGCACCACGAGAACGAGATCGCGCAGTCCGAGGGCGCGAGCGGCGCGAAGTTCGTGAACTACTGGATGCACAACGCCTTCGTGCGGGTCGACGAGGAGAAGATGTCCAAGTCGCTCGGCAACTTCTTCACCGTGCGGGAGATCCTGGCCAAGTACGACCCGGAAGTGGTGCGCTTCTTCATCTTGCGCGCGCATTACCGCAGCCCGCTTAACTACACCGACCAGCATCTCGAGGAAGCCAAGGCCGCGTTGACCCGCCTCTATACGGCCCTCAAGGATTCGGGAGCCCAAGACCAGCGCATTGATTGGGCGGAAACGTACGCGAAGCGCTTCCAGGAGGCGATGGACGACGACTTCGGCACGCCCGAGGCGGTCGCGGTTCTTTTCGAGCTCGCCAATCGAATCAACAGCGGGGAGAAGCGACTCGCGGGACAGCTGAAGGCCCTCGGCGGTGTCCTGGGCCTCCTGCAACGCGATCCGGTCGCTTTTCTTCAGGGCAGAACCGAGCAGTGGATCGAGGAAAAGATCGCCGAGCGCAAGGCGGCGCGCAGCCGCAAGGACTATGCGGCGGCCGACCGAATTCGGAAAGAGCTCCTCGAGAAGGGCATCGTGCTCGAGGATAAGGGCGGCAAGACTACGTGGCGCCGCGCCTAGCTAACCCATGATGTTCACGCCGCCGTCGACGTAGATGGTCTGTCCGGTGAGGCGCCGCGCATAGGGCGTCGCGAGGTAGGCGCAGGTGTAGCCGACGTCGTCGATATCCACGAGCTCGCCGATCGGCGCACGGCTCGCCGCTTCATTGAGGAGCAGGTCGAAGTCCTTGAGCCCCGAGGCGGCGCGCGTCTTGAGCGGCCCCGGCGAGATCGGGTGAACGCGGATCCGTTTTTCGCCGAGCTCATAGGCGAGGTAGCGGCACGAAGCCTCGAGCGCGGCCTTGACCGGGCCCATGACGTTGTAGTTGGCCACCACCTTCTCCGCGCCGTGGTAGCTCATGGCGAAGATCGTGCCGCCGTCGGTCATAAGCGGCGCGGCGAGCTTCGCCATGCGGATGAACGAATGGCACGAGACGTCCATCGCGCGCTTGAAGCCTTCGGCGGAGCAGTCGATCAGCCCGCCTTGGAGGTCGGCCTTGGGTGCGAACGCGATCGAGTGCAGGAGGATGTCGAGCCGGCCCCAGCGCGTGCGCAGCGCTTCGAAGAGCGCTTCCAGCTCTCCCGCGCGCTCGACGTCGAGCGGCAGGAAGATCGGCGCTTCGAGCTTGCGTGCGAGGGGCTCGACATAGGGCTTCGCCTTCTCGTTGAGATACGTGATTGCGACCTCGGCGCCGACGCTGCGAAACGCGCTGGCGCAGCCGTATGCGATCGAATACTCGTTGGCAATCCCGACGACGAGGGCTTTCTTGCCCGCGAGAATGGGGTTATGCGGTTGGGGCGTGGAGCTTGGCATTGCTTAGAACCTCGCGCGTGTGGCGCGCGATCATCAATTCCTCGTTGGTCGGAATGACCCATGCCGCGACTCGGCTGGAGGCGCTCGAGATGCGCGGGCCGTGCTTTGCGTTCGCCTGAGCGTCGAGCTCGACGCCGAGCCAGGCGGCCTGGCGGCAGACGCGCTCGCGGATCTGCGGGGCGTTTTCGCCGATGCCGGCGGTAAAGACGATTGCGTCGAGTCCGCCGAGGGCGGCGGCGAGCGAGCCGAGCTCGCGCCCGATGCGGTAGACGAAGAGGTCCACCGCCAGCTTGGCGCGCGGCTCGGCGGATTCGAGCAGCACGCGCATGTCGCTCGAGACGCCGGAAACTCCGAGCAGGCCGGACTGCTGGTAAACGAGCTTTTCGAGCGCGCGCGCGTCCATGCCACGCTCGTCCATGAGATAGAGCATGACGCCGGGATCGATCGCGCCGCAGCGCGTGCCCATCGACAGCCCGTCCACCGCGGTAAAGCCCATCGTGCTAGCGACGCTTCGCCCGGCCTGCAGCGCACACATGCTCGCGCCGTTGCCGAGGTGCAGCACCACGGTGCGGCCGCGCGCGGCGTTCGCGTCGATCTGCGGCAGGACCGAGGCGACGTACTCGTACGAAAGACCGTGGAAGCCGTAGCGGCGCACGCCCGCTTCAGTAAGCTCTGCGGGGAGCGCGAAGATCTGCGCTACCGGCGGATTGGAGCGATGCATCGCGGTGTCGAAGCAGGCGACTTGCGGCAGCTCCGGCGAACGCTCAAGAAGCGCGCGAATCGGCGCCAGGTTGTGCGGCTGATGCAGCGGGGCGAGCGGCACGTAGCGCTCAAGCTTCGCCAGTACTGCGGCATCGACGCGGACCGGCGCGGCGTAATCGGCGCCGCCGTGCACTACGCGGTGCCCGACCGCGGCTAGGCTGTAGTCGGAGCCGTGAGTACTTTTCAGCCAATCGACGATGTGCGCGAGCGCGCCCTCGTGCCCGAGCTTCGCCTGCGCCGGCCAGCGCTTCTCGGCGAGCTGCTTGCCTGTCGCGTCGCGCGCGACGAACTTCGGCTCCGTGTGGATTGCCGCCATCTGACCGCCGGCGACGGGGGTGAGACCGTCACGCCGCTCCGCGAAGGCGGAGAACTTGATGCTCGAGGATCCTGCGTTGAGGACCAGGATCGCGTCGTTCATGCCGCGATCGCCTTGGCGGCGATGTCGCGCCGCTGCTGCACTACGAGCGACGCCACCGCGCATGACGCGAGCCGCGCCATCACCGAGTCGGCGCGGCTGGTCAGCATGATCGGAACCTTGGCGCCGAGCACGATGCCCGCCGAGTCAGCCTTCGCGAGGAAGGAGAGGCTCTTCGCAAGCATGTTGCCCGCCTCGAGATCCGGCACGATCAGCACGTTGGCGCGCCCCGCGACCGGCGACTTGATCTTCTTGATCCCGGCGGCCTCGAGGTTGATCGCGTTGTCGAGCGCGAGCGGCCCATCGAGGATGCCGCCGGTGATCTGGCCGCGGTCAGCCATCTTGCACAGCGCAGCGGCCTCGATGGTTGACGGCACGTCGGGGTTGACCGTTTCCATCGCCGAGAGAATCGCCACGCGGACGTCCGGCTGCCGCAGCGCGTGCGCAAGGTCGATCGCGTTCTGCACGATGTCGACCTTATCCTTGAGAGTCGGCGCGATGTTGACCGCGGCATCCGAGATGATGAGCGCATACTCGTAGGAGGGCACGTCCATTACGAAGCAGTGGCTGATGCGCCGCGCGGTGCGCAATCCCGTGTCGCGCTTGACGACCTCCGCCATCAGCTCGTCGGTATGCAGCGATCCCTTCATCAGCGCCTCGGCCTTGCCGTTGCGCACCAGCTCCACAGCCTTCGCCGCCGCGCCGTGACTGTGCGGCGCGTCCACGATCTCATAGCCAGCGATATCAAGCTTGAGCTTGGCTGCCACGGCCTGGATCTTCACCTTCGGCCCGACCAGGATCGGCCGGATCAGGCCGAGCTTGGCGGCGTCGACCGCGCCGGAAAGCGAGCTTTCATCGCAAGGGTGGACGATCGCCGTCGCCACCGGCGGCAGCGCCTTGGCGGCGTCGATGAGTCGCTGGTACTTCTCGTGCTGATGGCTCATGCGGATTTGAGCTCCTGCGCCGGCTGCTCCAGGTCAAGGATCTTGGCGACGCGCCGCAGACGCTCGACCTGGTGCGGGGTGAGCTCACCGCGTGCGCGAATAATCTTCCGCGCTGCTTCGTAGCCCCGGCGACGCACTTGAATGTCGGGCGCGAGAGCGGGCAGGGCGGCGATCGCACGCTCCTCGTGCAGCGCAAGCACGAAAGCTTGGCGCTTCAGGGCCGCCTTGAGGGCCGCAAGCGAGGGAATGTTCTCCGGCTTGGTCTCCTCGAGCATCTTCCTCAGCAGGTTGAACGGCCGCTCGTCGGCGATCTGGTCTTCGCGCCCGAGGTAGAGCAGTAGCCTCGCCCACGCGTCGACCAGTGTGCCGGTGTCGACCCAAGTTTCGATTTCTTGGAGCTTCAGGCGCTTCAGCGCCTCGCGCTCCCAGGTCGGGGCGCGCGCGCCGCGCTGGCTGCGGCTGCCGGGCTGGATGCCGACCGCGCTGGAGAGCCAGGGCGATTCGTACAGCGCCTTGAACAGGCGCTCGGACGCGGCATCGCGCGCATCGCGGTAGCGGTCGAGCGCCCCCTCGATCTGCGCCGATACTTTCTTCTCCACCTGCACGAGCGGGTTCTCGGGCGCGACCGGCTGGCGGTTCGCCCGCACCCATTCGGCCGCGGATTTCACCCACCACATCCAGGGATTGAGGTCGGAAAACGCCCAGCGCTCCATGCGCGCCGGGTTGAGGTCGCGCGTCATGCGCGCGGCCGCCTCGTTCGAAAACGCCTTCACTACTGGCGAGAGGAACGTGTCGTACAGGCCCTGGTTGATCTGCGACACGCGGTTCACCACCTCGAACGCGCGCTCGTCGCCGCGGCCGTCGTCGAGCTTCAGGATGTCGTCGATCGTGCGCGGCTGGAACTGGATGAGATAACGGCCCTGGACGAGTTCCAGCCCGGGCATCTCGGGGTGGGTGTCGGTGATCACCGCCTCGTACAGGCCGGGCGGGAGGGTGTCGATCAGCTCGAGCGCGCTTGCGAGCTCGTGGGTTTCTTTCTTCGCGACACTCGCCGACACGAAGATGCCGAGGTGCCCGATCTTCTCGTGCAAGCAGTAGACGATGGTCTGGTTGTTGAGGCGGATCTCCTCGACGCTGCGGTACAGGTCCGGGATCCAGTTGAGCGCCTGCTGCGGCGGGGTGATGTTGTCGCCCCAGGAGGCGAACACCATGATCGGCGAGCGGATGTTGCGAATGTCGACGCGGTGCTTGCCATCGAAAGACTCGACCTCGCCCGCGGCGAGCTTGTTGCCGACGAAGAGGTTCTGCGCGATCCACTCCATCTCCTCCTTGTTGAGGAGGTAGTGGCCGCCCCACCATCTCTCGAACTCGAGAAAGCGGCTGCGTTCGGTGTCGACCTTGGAGTACAGGTTGTAGAGCTTGGCCCAGTAGGTGTTCGAGGGATTCAGATTCTCGAAGTTGTTGACGAGATACGCGCCGTCGAACTTGCCCGCGCCGAGGTCGCCCATGAGCGAGGCGAGCCAGGTGCCGCCGAGCAGCCCGCCGCTGTAGCGCATCGGGTTAATGCCGCCGACACCCGCCCAATAGGAGATCGGTGAGCCAGCGAGCAGGATCGGTCCGACGAGATCCGGTGCTAGCGAGGCGAGCATCATCAGCGCCCAGCCGCCCTGGCAGTTGCCGATCACGAAGGCCTTGCTGTCCGGGTCAGGGTGCAGCTCCTGCACCTTGCGCATGAACTGGATCTCGGCCGAGCACACGGACTCGATCGTCTGCCCCGGCAGCGGCTGCGGGTAGAACATGACGAAGTAGCAGGGATGGCCGAACTTGAGCGCGATGCCGAGCTCGCTGTCCATCTTGAAGCCGCCGATTCCCGGGCCGTGCCCGGCGCGCGGGTCGATCACCACGAAAGGGCGCATCGCGGAATTGGTCGGCGGGTAGCCCTTGGGCGGCTTGATGCGCACTAGGGCGTAGTTCGCCGGCTTCTCGAGGCTGCGCCCGTCGAGCACGACCTCATGCTCGAACACCAGCACCGGCGGGCTGCCGAGCTTCTCGTGCTCGAGGTATTCGTTGCCGCGCTCGCGCAGGACGTCGAGCGTCAGGATGGAGCGTTGCCAGGCATCGATCCAATAGGCAAACACGCTGGAAGGTTCTGGTTTCATGGGAGCCCCCGGGGGTAACGCTCAATCGTGCCGCGTCCTGCGGCGGAAGATTTGATCCTGCTCAAAGTGTATTACTTCGGTATTGCCCGAACCACCCTACTAAGGTATTGCTAGACTTCACGGTATGAAACTCTGGATTGGCAACCTCGACCCGCAGACTACGGATGACGAGCTGCGGGAGCTGTTGAAGAAGTACACCAAGTTCACGATCACCAACATAGTGCGCCACCCCGGCGACGGCTCGCGTCCAGCCGTGATGCTGGAGCTCGAGGGGGGCGACATCGTCGCCCTGGACGCCGCGCAGCGGCGCCTGCACGGCATGTACTGGAAGAATCGCGCTCTACACGTCGCCGTTCCCTCGCGATAGCGCGCGCCGGACTCTGACACCTTTCGAATTCCTTCAGCCGGCCAGTCTCGGCGAAGCTCTGTCGCTCCTCGACGACGAAGGCGCGCGGCCGTTCGCCGGCGGCACGGCGCTGATGCTCATGATGAAGGCCGGCGTGCTGCGGCCGAAACGCTTGGTGAGCCTTGGAAGACTCGGTTTGAATCGAATTGAAACCCGAAACGGCTTGCACATAGGCGCGCTGACCACCCTCAGCGCCCTCGAGCGCTCCCCCGAGGTGAGAACGAGCTGGCCGGTGATCGTCCGTGCACTAAGGATGCTCTCCAACGTGCGCGTGCGTAACGTCGCCACGGTGGGCGGTGCGCTCGCGCATGCGGACCCTCACATGGATCTTCCGCCGCTCCTCGCCGCGCTCGGCGCCAAGGTCTTTCTGGAAGGAAAGAAAGGGAAACGGGCGATCGCGGTCGAAGACCTATACGCCGGGTACCTCGAAAACACACTTCAGCGCGGCGAGTTGATTACAGGGATAGAGGTTCCGGCGATGGGGAAACGCCGCGCCGCGTACCTGAAGTGCACCACGCGCTCGGCTGACGACTGGCCGGCGGTCGGCGTGGCGGTGGTGCTCGGCGACGAGACGCGCATTTTCGTATCGGCGGCAACCGAGCGCCCGACCCGCATCCCGGATGAAGCTGCCATCGGCGGCCTGAAGATCGAAGGCGACCCGCACGGCTCGGCGGATTACAAGCGCCATCTGCTGCGGGTTTATCTGCGGCGGGCGATGCATGAAGCGCGCAGCGCAGTCCACTGAGACGCCGCAGGTCGGGCGCTCGGTGCCGCGGCTGGAGTCGTGGCTCAAGGTCACCGGCCGCGCCGAGTACGTGCACAACCTGCGCCTGCCGGGAATGCTCTACGGCAAGATCTTCCGCAGCACCGTGGCGCACGGGCGCATCAAGCGCGTCGACGTTGCCGCCGCGCAGGCACTCGCCGGTGTTTACAGGGTAGTAACAGCTGAAGAGGTCAAGAGCGTCATACCGGAGCCGTATTACGGCCCTGCCTTCCACGACCAACCAATCCTCGCGCTCGACAAGGTGCGCTATGTTGGCGAGCCGGTCGCCGTGGTGCTCGCCTCCGACCCCCACGTCGCCGAAGAAGCAGTACATCTCATCGCCGCAGAATATGAGGAGCTGCCCGCCGTCTACGACGAAGTCGAGGCCATGACTTCGAAGGCGATCGTCCACGATGCGCTGAAGCCCGCCGGCACGTTCCCCGATCTCAAGCATCTCAAGGGCCGTGCGAACACCAACGTCGCCTTGGATTTTCATTTGCGTCGCGGCAACGCGAGCGGGGTGATGAAAAGCGCACATCGCGTCTTCGAGCATCGCTTTCACACGCAGCAAGTGATGCATACCCCGCTCGAGCCGCTCGTCTCGGTGGCGGAGTCGTCCGACAGCTCGCTCACCATCCACACTGCATCCCAAAGCCCGTCGTTCGTGCGTATCGAGATCGCGCGCCTGCTCGGCTGGCCGGAGAACCGCATCCGCGTGCGCGTGCCGTTCCTGGGCGGCGGCTTCGGCGCCAAGCTTTATATCAAGTTGGAAGCTTTGGTTGCCGTTCTCAGCCTGCTGACAAAACGGCCGGTCAAGGTCTCCCTCACGATGGAGGAGCAGTTTTTCACCATCACCAAGCACGCGAGCACGTTCCGCATCAAGAGCGGGGTGGACCGGGATGGACGCATCGTGGCGCGCGAGTGCGAGGTATGGTGGAACGGCGGAGCGTACGCCGACATCGGCCCGCGCGTGACGCAGAAATCAGGCTTCACTGCGCCGGGGCCGTACGACATCGAGAATGTTTCGATCGACTCCTACGCGCTGTACACAAACCTGGTGCCCGCCGGAGCGCTGCGCGGCTTCGGCATCCCGCAGCTCGTGTGGGCGTATGAAAGCCACACCGACATGATGGCGCGCGAGCTCGGCATAGACGCCGTCGAGTTCCGCCGCAAGAACCTTCTGCGCGATGGCCGACCGCAGGCGACCGGCACGTTGATGCGCGATGCGGCAATCGAGAAGGTCCTGGAGCGAACCGCCTCGCTTCTCGACTGGGGGACACCCCTCGACCGCGGCACGGGAAAAGTGAAGAAGGGCCGGGGCATTGCGATCGGGTTCAAGGCGTGCGTCTCGCCCACGACCTCCTTCGCGATGGTGACGGTGAACGCCGACGGGAGCTGCATCGTGTACTGCAGCACCGCGGACATGGGGCAGGGCTCCGACACCGCGATGGCACAGATCGCCGGCGAAGTCCTCAACATGGCGGCGGAATCGATCACCGTGGTGCATTCCGACACCGATGTCACGCCCTACGACATGGCGACGCTCGGCTCGCGCTCGCTCTTCCACATGGGCAACGCGGTGAAGCTGGCGGCCGAAGAGGTTCTGCAAAAAATGAAAAGCCTGAGAAACGAGCTGGGCCTCGCCGCCGATTGCCCGATCACCGACGTCTTCAAGAAGAAGTACGGCATGCAGGCAGGGAACGTGGTGGGCTCGGGAAGCTACATCCCGAGCTACAAGTCCCCCGATGCGAACGGCCTCACCGACAACGCGACGCCATTCTGGATGGTCGGCGCGAGCGGAGCCGAGGTCGAGGTGGACACCGAGACCGGGCAGGTGCGAATCACGCGCCTCGTCAACGTCGCCGACGTCGGCACGCCGATCAACCCGAAGATCGTCGAGACCCAGCTCTCGGGCGCGGCGATCATGCAGCTCGGCTTTACGCTGTTCGAGAAGATGCACTTCGACGCGCAGGGGCAGCTGCGCAACGCCTCCTTCGCTGAATACAAGATTCCGGGACTGCTGGACCTTCCGGAGGAAATCCTGAACGAGGCCGTCACGGCCGAGCAGCGTACCGGCCCGTACGGTGCCAAAGGCGTGGGCGAGACCGGCACCTTTGGCGTCTCGCCCGCGATCGCGAATGCCATTCACGACGCGGTGGGGGTACGACTCACCTCGCTTCCGCTGAGCGCGGAGGCGATCTGGGAGAAACTGCAGTGAGAAAAGAGATCCGCTTCCGGCTGAACGGCCAGGCGGTGTCGGCGCAGATTGCGCCGCACGAAAACCTGGTGGAGGTGCTGCAGGAGAATTTCGGCCTGTACGGCGCGCGCGAGAGCTGCGGGCAGGGCATGTGCGGCTGCTGCACCGTGCTCGTGAACGGCCGGGCGGTTTCAGGGTGTTTGTATTTAGCCACCCTAGCCGATCAGGGTGATGTTCAAACCATTGAGAACGGCTCCGACCCGGATGCGGTCCAACAGGCGTTCGTCGAGGCGAGCGCGTTCCAGTGCGGCTTCTGCACGCCGGGATTCGTGCTGATGACGCGCCAGCTTCTCGACGAGCATCCCGACCCCGACGACGACACCATCAAGCATTACCTTTCCGGAAACCTGTGCCGCTGCGGGGCCTACCCGGAAATCATCGAGGCGGTTAAGCTCGCCGCAAGAAGACGGAGGAGCGCATGAGGTTCCTGGTTCTTGTATTTGCTTTCCTGGGGTTTGCGGTGCAGGCCCAGGACTATCCGAATAAACCTATTCGCATGCTCGTGCCGTTCGCGCCCGGCGGCGCGGTCGACACTACGGCGCGCGTGCTCGGGCAAGCCATGCAGCAGCGGCTCAACTGGCAATTCGTGATCGAGAACCGTCCGGGCGGCAACGGCTTCATCGCCACGACCGCGGCTGCGAAGAGCGCGCCGGACGGCTATACGCTGCTGATGGCGCACACCGGGGAGTTCGCCGTGAATCCGGCGCTCTTCGACAACGTGCCCTACGACCTCGAGCGCGACTTCGTGGCGATCACCATGGTGAGCGATGCGCCGATGCTCTACCTCGCCACCGCTAAGGCGCCGTTCAACACCTTCCAGGAGCTAGTCGCGCAAGCCAAGGCGAAACCCGGCTCGATCACTTACGGCTCGGCGGGCAACGGCAGCATCAATCATCTTGCGGGTGAATGGCTGGCGCAGGCGGCGGGGATCGAGCTGGTGCACGTGCCTTACAAGGGCGGCGCGCCCGCCGCCGCGGCGGTGGCTGCAGGCGACGTGCACTTCGGCGTGATGGCCGCGCCGGGCGCGATCCCGCACATCAAGTCCGGGCGCGGCAAGGTGATCGGCATCACCACCGCGAAGAAATCGCCGCTCGATCCTTCCTGGGCGACGCCGCGCGACGCGGGCATTCCGGACCTGGACGCCTCCATCTGGGTGGGTCTGTTCGCACCGAAGGGCACGCCTCAGCCGATCGTGGATCGCCTGAACAAGGAAGTACGCGAGACGCTGAAGCTGCCCGACGTGCAGAAGCGCTTCATCGAGAGCGCCGGCGGCGAGGCGGTCGGGATGTCGCAGCAGGAGTTCCTCGCCCGCATCAAAGCCGACGCCGAGCGCTACAAGCGGGTGGTGCAGAAGGCGGGTGTCAAACCAGGCTGAACAATTCGGGAAATCGCGGTAGAGCCCGATTTCCTAGTGCCGACGGACGCCCTGTGGGACTGTAGAAGGGCGCAAGCCGTTGGCGCAGCGCACTTGGATCCAGAAACCTGTCTATTCCCCGCAGCAGATGATCCGCGGCGACATACTCTTCGAGATTAAATCTTCGAGATTAAAGCTGTAGAAGAGCCGCTCTTGGTTGCCTGCTTGTTGGCCCATCATGCCGACGTTCCCCCGTCGTTCTTGTTGCCACTGGGACATCGGCCAAGGCCGAGCGTTCAGAAGGGTCTTTCAACACAATAGGCCTTGGCGGATATTTCCTTCAAGCGTACTAAACGGCCAAGCTGACGTAACTAATGTCTCGTTTGGCGTTTTTCAAGGCCTTGAAATTCCTTGGGCGCACCCATCTTAGGGGCAGCAACCTTTTCACTGGAGGAACAGCGCATGGAATTTTCTTTGTTTCCCCGCGACCTGTTGGCAGAGATGGAACGCCTCCAGCGCCAGATGCACCAAGCGCTTGAGCTTTCACCAAGCATTCGCGGGTTTGCCCGGGGCGGTTTCCCGGCACTCAACGTGGCCAGTACTGCCCATTCAGCAGAGATCTATGGGTTTGCGCCGGGTCTCGACCCGAAGAAGATCGAAGTACAGCTCGAACGAGGGGTTCTCAGTATCTCGGGTGAGCGCAATTCGGACTTGCCCACGGACGATGAGCGGGCCAGCGTCCATATGAGCGAGCGGTTTGCCGGCCGGTTTCATCGCGTGATCTCGCTCACGGACGATCTCGACCCTAACGAGGTACGCGCCACCTACCGTGATGGGGTCCTGCACGTGAGCATCAAACGCCAGGAATCGGCGCTGCCGCGTCGAATTGATATCAAGTGAGGCAACTGTCATGGATGAGAAAAACGTAGTCATGCGGAAGCAAGAAGCCCCCGGCGAGGAGCCGTTTCTCCTGCCTCCGGTAGATGTACTCGAGGATGAAGGCGGCATCACGCTTTACGCAGATCTTCCGGGTGTCGCCAAGGAAAACCTTGACCTGCACGTAGACGCAGAGAACCTCTTTATCGATGGGAAGATTACTCTCGAAATGCCCAAGGAAATGGAGGCTACGCACGTGGAAGTGGCGCGGTCTCGGTATCGGCGGGTATTCGCCCTCTCGCGGGAATTCGATACGGCCAAGCTGACAGCTGACCTCAAGCAGGGGGTGCTCAAGCTGCGCATTCCGAAAGCCGAACACGCGAAGCCCCGGCGTATCGAGATCAGCTCTGCCTGATTGCGCCGGCGTGGGAGATGCCCGTGAAGGCGGACAGTGCACGGCGGGTTTTGGCGCGCACGGCGGCCCAAGTCGGCGGCATACGCAAACTAGCGTCCGAACTGAACTTGAGCGAGGATATTCTTAGGTGCTACGTCCTGGGCAAAGAACCGATCCCCGAAGGACTCATGCTTCAGATCATAGATGTGCTTCTGGAGCAGCTTCCAGAACCGCCGAAAGCGCAGTGACGCGCATTCGAAGAGTCGACGCGTGGAATGGTCCGCTGCGGGTCGACTCTGTTGAAAAACTCGATTTTCAGATAACAAGCGATTTAGGCAGTTAAGGGAAATCGGGCTCTGACCGCTCTGACCCCGATTCTTCAGCCTTCGAAGAACTCCTTGACCTTGTCGAACCAGCCCTTGGCGCGCGGGTTGTGGCGCGCGCTGTCCTCGGAGCTGATCGCTTCGAACTCGCGCAGGAGCTGACGCTGGCGCTCGGTGAGGCTGACCGGCGTCTCGACTACCACGTGGCAGAAGAGGTCGCCGGGAAACTGGCTGCGCACGCCCCGGATGCCCTTGCCCTTCAGGCGGAAGGTCTTGCCGCTCTGGGTCTCGGCCGGAACGCGGATCTTGGCTGAGCCGTCCAGCGTCGGGATCGAGATGTCGCCGCCGAGCGCCGCGGTCGTGATGGAGATCGGCATCTCGCAGTGCAGGTCGTCGTGGTCGCGCTGGAACACCGGGTGCGGCTTAAGGTGCACCTGGACGTAGAGGTCGCCCGGCGGGCCGCCGTTGACGCCGGGCTCGCCTTCGCCTGACAGTCGCACGCGGTCGCCCTCGTCGACTCCGGCCGGGATCTTCACCGCGAGGGTCTTCTGCAGCTTGACGCGTCCAGTTCCGCCGCACGTGCCGCACGGGTTCGGGATGATGCTGCCGCTGCCGTGGCAACGCGGGCACGTTTGGGCGATGGAGAAAGGGCCCTGCGAAACCCGCACCTGGCCGGCGCCGCGGCAGGCCGGGCAGGTGGACGGCTGCGTGCCCGCACGCGCGCCACTGCCCTTACAGCTGTCGCACACCGCCGCCGCAGGGATGCGGATCTTGGTCTCGAAGCCGTGCGCCACCTGCTCGAGCGTAAGCTCCATGTTGTAGCGCAGGTCGGCGCCGCGGAAGACGGTCGAGCGGCCGGCACGGCCGCCGCCAAAAATGTCGCTGAAGATGTCGCTGAAGATATCGCCGAAGCCCGGGCCGGGCCCGGCGGCATGCGGATCCACGCCGGCGTGCCCGAACTGGTCGTAGGCCGCGCGCTTGTTCGCATCTGCCAGAACCTCGTAGGCCTCCTTACACTCCTTGAAGTGCTCCTCGGCCTTCGGGTGGTCCGGGTTGCGGTCCGGATGCCACTTCATGGCGTGCTTGCGGTACGCCTTCTTGATCTCCTCCTCCGAGGCATCCCGGTTGATTCCGAGCACTTCGTAGTAGTCCCGCTTCGCCATGCTCCCGTCCGATAGCAAACGGGCCGCGTCGTGCTACCGCGGCCCGCTGCGCGTTTCCTGCTCAGACAATCAACTGCCCGTCTTCTTGTCCTTGACCTCGGTGAACTCCGCGTCGACGACATTCTCGTCCTTCTTCGCCGACTCCTGACCCGCCGCGCTTTCGCCGCCTGCGGCGGCTCCGGCCGCCGCTTTCTGTTGTTCGGCGTACATCTTCTGGCCGAGCGTCTGCGCGGCCTGCGCGAGCGCCTGGGCTTTCGCCTCGATCTCTGCTTTGCTTTCTGATTTCAAAACAGATTCAGTTTCCTTGATCGCGGCCTCGATCTTCTCTTTCTCGCCCGCATCAAGCTTGTCGCCGTAGTCCTTGACGGACTTCCTGACCGAGTGTACCAGCGCCTCGGCCTGGTTGCGGGCGTTGACCAGCTCGAGTGTCTTCCGGTCCTCCTCGGCGTGCGCTTCGGCGTCCTTCACCATGCGCTGGATCTCGGCCTCGGTGAGGCCGGAGCTCGCCTGGATCTTGATCTTGTTCTCCTTGCCGGTCGCCTTGTCCTTCGCCGAGACGTGCAGGATGCCGTTCGCGTCGATGTCGAACGTCACCTCGATCTGGGGCATCCCGCGCGGCGCCGGCGGGATGTCGGTGAGGTTGAACTGGCCCAGCGACTTGTTGCCCGAAGCCATGTCGCGCTCGCCCTGCAGGACGTGGATCGTCACCGCGGTCTGGTTGTCATCCGCGGTCGAGAACACTTGCGTCGCCTTGGTCGGGATGGTGGTGTTCTTCTGGATGAGCTTGGTCATCACGCCGCCGAGGGTCTCGATGCCGAGCGAAAGCGGTGTGACATCGAGCAGCAGCACGTCCTTGACGTCGCCCTTCAGCACGCCGGCCTGGATCGCGGCGCCGATCGCCACCGCCTCATCGGGGTTGACGTCCTTCCTCGGCTCCTTGCCGAAGAACTCGCGCACCTTGTCGATCACTTTCGGCATGCGCGTCTGGCCGCCGACCAGGATCACGTCGGCGATGTCGGTCACCTTGACGCCCGCGTCCTTGATCGCGATGCGGCAGGGCTCGATGGTCCTCTCGATCAGATCGTCGACCAGCGACTCGAATTTGGCGCGGGTGATCTTCATGTTGAGGTGCTTCGGCCCGCTCTGGTCCGCCGTGACATAGGGCAGGTTGATTTCGGTCTGCTGCGAGGACGAGAGCTCGATCTTCGCCTTCTCGGCCGACTCCTTCAGCCGCTGCAGCGCGAGCACGTCCTTCGAAAGATCGACGCCTTGCTCCTTCTTGAACTCCGTGACGATGTAGTCGATCAGGCGCTGGTCGAAGTCCTCGCCGCCCAGGAACGTGTCGCCGTTGGTCGAAAGCACTTCGAACTGCTTCTCGCCTTCCACGTCGGCGATCTCGATGATCGAGATGTCGAACGTGCCGCCGCCGAGGTCGTAGACCGCGATCTTCGCGTCCTTCTTCATCTGCTTGTCGAGGCCGAACGCGAGCGCGGCCGCGGTCGGCTCGTTGATGATGCGCTTGACGTCCAGGCCCGCGATGCGGCCGGCGTCCTTGGTCGCCTGGCGCTGCGAGTCGTTGAAGTAGGCGGGGACGGTGATGACCGCTTCCTTCACTTCCTCGCCGAGGTAATCTTCGGCGGTTTTCTTCATCTTGCGCAGCACTTCGGCGGACACCTGCTGGGGCGCGATCTTTTTGCCGCGCACCTCGACCCAGGCGTCGCCGTTATCGGCGCGCACGATCTTGAAGGGCATCAGCTTGATGTCCTTCTGGGTCTCCTTGTCCTCGAAGCGCCGCCCGATCAGGCGCTTCACCGCATAGATGGTGTTCCTGGCGTTGGTGACCGCCTGCCGCTTGGCCGGCGCGCCGACCAGGATCTCGCCCTCCTCGGTGTAGGCCACCACCGACGGGGTGGTGCGGGAGCCTTCGGAGTTCTCGATCACCTTGGGCTTGCCGCCCTCCATGATCGCGACGCAGGAGTTGGTGGTGCCG
>DATIGN010000127.1:0-161306 GCA_035454685.1 Burkholderiales bacterium
CCCGGTAGTTCGGCGCCTCTTTGACGATCTGCACATCGTGGACGTGCGACTCGCGGATTCCCGCTGGGGTGATCTCGACGAACTGGGTGCGGGTGCGAAACTCGTCGATCGTTTCGCAGCCGGTGTAGCCCATGCTGGCGCGCAGGCCGCCGGCGAGCTGCTGGATCACCCAGATCGCGCTGCCCTTGTAGGGCACGCGGCCCTCGACGCCCTCGGGGACAAGCTTGTCGATGTTCATCTCCGAATCCTGGAAGTAGCGGTCGGCGGCGCCTTTCTGCATGGCGCCGAGCGATCCCATGCCGCGGTAGGCCTTGTAGGAGCGGCCCTGGTAGAGCTCGATCTCGCCCGGCGATTCGTCGGTGCCGGCGAAGAGCGAGCCGAGCATCACGCAGTGCGCGCCGGCGGCGATGGCCTTGGCGACGTCGCCGGAATAACGCACGCCGCCATCGGCGATCAACGGCACGTCCTTGAGAGCCGAGGCGACGTTCTGGATCGCGGTGATCTGCGGCACACCTACGCCGGCGACGATGCGCGTGGTGCAGATCGAGCCCGGCCCGATGCCGACCTTGACGCCGTCGGCGCCGTGGTCGGCGAGCGCTCGCGCGCCCTCCGCGGTTCCGACGTTGCCGCCGACGACCTCCACCTGAAAGTTCTCCTTGATCCAGGCGACGCGGTCGAGCACGCCCTGGGCATGGCCATGCGCAGTGTCGACCACGAGCAGGTCGGCGCCCGCCTCCACCAGCGCGGCAACGCGCTCCTCGGTGCCTTCGCCTACGCCGACCGCGGCGCCAACGCGCAGCTTTCCATGCGCGTCCTTGGACGCGTCGGGGTGCTCGCTCTCCTTCAGAATGTCCTGCACGGTGATGAGGCCCTTCAGCTGGAACTTGTCGCCGACCACGAGCACGCGCTCGAGCCGGTGCCGGTGCATGAGCTGCATCGCCTCCTGCCGGGTTGTGCCTTCGCGCACCGTGACCAATTTCTCCTGCGGCGTCATGATCGCCTGCACCGGCTGGTCGAGCCGCGTCTCGAAGCGCAGGTCGCGGTTGGTGACGATGCCCACCACCGTGCCGTTGTTCACGACCGGAAAGCCCGAGATCTTGCGCTCGCGCTGAAGCGCGATCACCTCGCGCACCGGCATGTCGGGCGGAATCGTCATCGGATCGCGCAGTACGCCCGACTCGAAGCGCTTCACTTTGGCGACCTCGGCGGCCTGCGCGCGCGGCGGCAGGTTCTTGTGAATTATTCCGATGCCGCCTTCCTGCGCCATAGCGATCGCGAGGCGCGCCTCGGTCACCGTGTCCATTGCCGCAGAAACGAGCGGCAGGTTGAGCTGCAGCTTTCGCGTCAGGCGGGTTTTGAGAGATACGTCACGCGGAAGGACGCGCGAGTGGGCGGGAAGTAGGAGAACATCGTCGAAGGTCAGCGCCTTCTGTGTCACCCGCATGTTTTCTGCGCTCAAAGCAGCATTATACTCTCCCCATGAAAAGAGCTTTCCTCGCGCTCGTGGTCGCCGCAGTTGCCAGCAATGCATTTGCGCAGCAATACAAATGGGTCGACGAAATGGGAAGGGTGCGTTACGGCGACTTGCCGCCCGCGGGTGTGCAGGCAACGCCGCTCAGGGCGCCCCCGCCGGGCGCTGCGACACCCGCGCCGGAGATGAAGAAGGACGCCGCAAAGGCCGCCACTCCCAAGCGGCAAGAAGACACACAAAAGGAGCGCGAGATGCAAGCGAAGGCCGAGCAGGATGCGCAGATCAAGCGCGAGAACTGCGCACGGGCGCAGGACGTGCTGCGCACGATGGAAAGCGGCCAGCGCATCGCGCGCGTCGACTCGAAGGGCGAGCGCTACTACCTGGACGACGCGCAGATCGCGCAGGAAACGGCCAAAGCGCGCGAAAGCGTTCAGCAGTGGTGCAAGTGATCAGCGCCTGCCCTTAGCGCGGCGCCGGCGCGCTTCCTTCGGGTCGAGAGCGAGCGGGCGGTAGATCTCGACCCGGTCGCCTTCGGCGAGCGGATGGTCGAGCCGCCCGCGCTTGCCAAAGACGCCGACAGCCTGCTTTTCGAGATCGACTTCGAAGCCGCACGACTTGAGCGCGTCGCGCAGCGTGGCGCCCGCGGGCAGCTCGAGCCGCACCGTGCGCGCGCACCTCGGGAGCGCGTAGACCACCTCAATTTTCATAGACCTGCGCGGCGCGGCGCACGAAAGCTTCCACCGTCGAATCGGCGATGCCGTGGAAGATCGGCGCGAGTAGCCGCCCGAGCGCTCGGCTCGAGAACTCGTAGCTCAGCGAGAACTCGATGCGGCAGGCGTGCGGTGCGAGCGGCGCGAAGCGCCATCGCCCCGCAAAGCGGCGGAACGGTCCTTCCACCAGGTGCATGTCGATGGCCTCGCCGGGCCGAATGTCGTTCTGCGTGGTGAAGGAATGGCGCAGGCGCCCGGCGCCGACCGTTAGCGTAGCCTTCGTCGTGCCCGGCCTGCGCTCGTGCACCACCGCCGCCGTGCACCATGGAAGGAATGCCGGATAGGCCTCGATGTCCTCGACCAGCGCGTACATCTCGGCCGCGGAATGCTCGACAATCGCGGACCGGGCGATTTGCCTCATGCAAGACCATGTCCATCGTTGAGAATCGGAAAGCTTTTCACGATTACTTCATCGAAGAGCGCTACGAGGCGGGGCTCGCGCTCGAGGGTTGGGAGGTGAAGGCGATCCGCGGCGGGCGCGCGACAATCGGCGAGGCCTACGTCATGGTGCGCGGCGCGGAGTTTTTCCTGATCGGTGCCACTATCAGCCCGCTGCCGACGGTATCGACGCACTTCACGCCCGACCCCACGCGCACGCGCAAGCTGCTGCTGCGCGCCGAGGAGATCCGGCGCCTGATCGGCAAGGTGGAGCAGCGTGGCTACACGCTGGTTCCGCTCAACCTGCACTACAGCAAGGGGCGCATCAAGCTCGAAGTGGGCCTTGGCCGCGGCAAGCTGAAACACGACAAGCGTGCGGCCGAGCGCGAGCGGGAGTGGAGTCGAGAGAAACAGCGACTGCTACGCCACCGCTGACTTCTTCCCGGCGGGCGTTTCGGCGAGCGCCATCCAGGTCGACACCACCGTATCGGGGTTCAGCGAGAGGCTGTCGATCCCCTGCTCCATCAGCCAGCGCGCGAGATCGGGATGGTCGGAAGGCCCCTGGCCGCAGATGCCCACGTACTTGCCGTGCTTGCGGCAGGCGCGGATCGACATCGCCAGCATCGCCTTCACCGCCGCGTCGCGCTCGTCGAAGCTTCCCGCGACCAGGCCCGAATCGCGATCGAGGCCGAGGGTAAGTTGCGTAAGGTCGTTCGAGCCGATGGAGAACCCGTCGAAGAGTTCGAGGAACTCCTCGGCCAGGATTGCGTTCGACGGCAGTTCGCACATCATGACGATGCGCAGGTTATTTTTCCCGCGTGATAACCCGTGTTGCGCCAGGAGTGCCAAGACTTCCTTCGCTTCCCCTACCGTGCGGACGAAAGGCACCATCAGCTCGACGTTGGTCAGACCCAGCTCCTCGCGTACCTTGCGCATCGCCGTGCATTCGAGCTCGAAGCATTCCCGGAAGTCGGGCGCAATGTAGCGTGAGGCGCCGCGCCAGCCGAGCATCGGGTTCTCCTCATCGGGCTCATAGCGCTCGCCCCCGAGGAGTTTCTTGTATTCGTTCGACTTGAAGTCCGACAGGCGGACAATCACCGGCTTCGGCCAGAACGCCGCAGCGATCGTCGCCACGCCCTCGACCAGCTTCTCGCGGTAGAAAGTGCGAGGATCGGCATAGCCTTTGGTCTTCTGCAACAGCTTGGCTTTCAGGTCGGGAGGAAGCTTTTCGTGCTCCAGGCAGGCCTTGGGATGCACGCCGATCTCGTTGTTGATGATGAATTCGAGCCGCGCGAGCCCGACGCCGGCGTTGGGGAGCTGGGCGAATTCGAAGGCGAGCTGCGGGTTGCCGACGTTGATCGCGATCTTGACCGGGATGCGGGGCATCTCGCCACGCTCGCGCGTGGAGACCTCGAAGGGCAGCAGCCCTTCGAACACGCTGCCGGTGTCGCCGTCGGCGCACGATACGGTCACGGCTTGCCCGTCCTTCAGCCGCCTGGTGGCGTCGCCGCAACCGACGACCGCCGGGATGCCGAGCTCGCGCGCGATGATCGCAGCGTGGCACGTACGCCCGCCCCGGTTAGTGACGATCGCGGCGGCGAGCTTCATGACCGGCTCCCAGTTCGGGTCGGTCATGTCCGTAACAAGCACGTCGCCTTTTTTGACCCGGCTCATCTGCGACGCGTCCGGGATGATGCTCACCGTGCCGCTGCCGATCTTGTGTCCGATCGCGCGGCCGCTTACGAGTACGCGCGAGCTGCCCTTGAGCGCGAAGCGCTCCTCCACATCGTGGGTGCGTGACTTGACCGTTTCGGGGCGGGCCTGCAGCACGTAGATGCGGCCGTCGGCTCCGTCCTTCGCCCATTCGATATCCATCGGCCGGCCGTAGTGCTTCTCGATCGCAACGGCGTAGCGCGCGAGTTCCAGGATTTCTGTGTCCTTAAGAGAGAAAACGCTGCGCTGCGCCTCGCCAACGTCCACCACCCGGGTCGATTTGCCGGCTCTGTCCGACTTCCCGAACACCATCTTGTGGAGTTTCGAACCCAGACCGCGGCGCACGATCGCCGGCCGCCCCTTCTCCAGCATCGGCTTATGCACGTAGAACTCGTCCGGGTTCACCGCCCCCTGGACGAGCAACTCGCCCAGCCCATACGAAGATGTGATGAAGACCACGTCCCGGAAGCCGGACTCCGTGTCCAGCGTGAACATGACCCCGCTCGAGCCCAGGTCGCTGCGAACCATCTGCTGGACCGCCGCAGACAGTGCCAATTGTCCGTGGTCAAATCCGTGGTGCGCCCGGTACGAGATCGCGCGGTCGTTGTAGAGCGAGGCGTAGACCTGCCGGATTGCTTCCAGCACGTTGTCCGCCCCGCGGATGTTCAGGAAAGTTTCCTGCTGGCCCGCGAACGACGCCTCGGGCAGGTCCTCGGCGGTGGCAGAAGAGCGCACGGCGAACGAGGTTTCGCTCGAAGTGATTCCAATAAGATCTTGATACTTTGAGCGTATCTCTTCCTCAAGCGCGGGCGGAAAAGGCTGTCGCATGATCCACGAGCGCACTTCGGCGCCGCATTTCGCCAAAGCATCGACGTCCTTCGGGTCGAGCCCGCGCAGCCGCTCCTCGATACGCGGAGCGAGCTCGCCGAGGAACTCGCGGAAAGCCTGCGCGCTGGTGGCGAAGCCGCCCGGGACGTGGATTCCGGCGGTGGCGAGCCCGCCGATCATTTCCCCAAGCGAGGCGTTCTTGCCGCCGACCTGCTCCAGATCGGCCATGCGCAGATCTTTCAGCCACGCTACACGCATTGGCGTATTTTAGTGGTCATGACGCAGCGCCGCACCGTGTTCTTTGTTTCCGACGGCACGGGTATCACGGCGCAGATGCTCGGACACAGCCTGCTGACCCAGTTCGAGGGCGTCGAGTTCAACCAGGTTACCTTTCCCTTTGTCGACTCGACCGAGAAGGCCGAGGAATGCCTTGCGCGCATCAGCGCCGAGTCCGACAGCGGCCAGCCGATCGTGTTCTCCACGCTCGTCAACAACGACGTGCGCGCCGTGGTGCGCAAGGCGAACGCGCTGGTCATCGATTTCTTCGAGAGCTTCATCGATCCGCTGGAAGCCGGCCTCGGGATTAAGTCGAGCCACACAATCGGCCGCTCGCACAGCGCGATGGACAAAAAGGAGTACCAGCAGCGCATCGAGGCGATCAATTTCGCCATGGCGCACGACGACGGCGCCTCGCACCGCGAGCTGGGCTTGGCCGACGTGATCCTGATCGGGGTGTCGCGCAGCGGCAAGACGCCGACCAGCCTATACCTCGCCATGCAATTCGGCGTAAAGGCCGCAAACTACCCGCTGATCCCCGAGGATTTCCACCGCGGCAAGCTGCCAGAGGCACTGCGCGGCGAGAAGAGTCGCCTATACGGCCTCACCATCGCCTCCGAGCGCCTGCACGAAATCCGCAAGGAGCGCCGCCCCGGAAGCCGCTATGCGGAGCTCGACAACTGCCGCTTCGAGGTCCAAGAGGCCGAAAACCTGATGCGCCGGGAAGGCATCCGCTCGATCAACTCCACCAGCAAGTCGATCGAGGAAATCGCCACCACAATCCTGCGCGAGCTCAGGATCCAGCGCCAGGTCTACTGACCGAAATCGGGGTCAGAGCCCGATTTTCTTGCGGCTCTCGTACAGGCAAATCGCCGCCGCGGCCGCCACGTTGAGCGACTCGCTCCCGCGCGACATTGGGACGCTGACGCGCAACGCGGCGGTACGCACTGCCTCCTCGGTCAGCCCGGCTCCTTCGCCGCCGAAGATCCAGCCCAATTCGCCGGTCAGGTCAGCCTCGCCCAGGGGCAAGCCGCCCCTGGGAACCGCGCAAACCAGCCTTCCCTTGAAAGCCTGCAATTCGCTGCCGAGCTTGGCTGCAACCTCGATGGCAAGCGCGAAATGCCCGCCCATGCCGGCGCGCAGGGACTTGGGCGACCAAGGGTCCGCGCAAGCGCGGTCGAGAACCACGCGTGCGACGCCGAACGCCGCCGCGCTTCGCACGATCGCGCCCACGTTGCTCGGGTCCTGTACGCCTTCGAGAAAAACCGCAGGCGCGCCCGCCTGCCTGCCCGCCTCTGGAATCGCTATTTCGGCGGCCAGCCCCGGCGGCGTTGCGGCGTCGACCACGCTGCGGAACACGCTTTTCGGCAGCAGGACCGGCCGCAGGCCGCTCCGGCGGATCAAGTCGCCGATTTCCGCGTCCGCTGCGCCCTCCTCCGTCGCAAGCACCGCGACGGGTTTCCAGCCGCGCTGCAACGCAGCCGCCACGAGATGCGGCCCCTCGATCAGCACGCGCTTCTCGCTTCGGCGATAGCGCGCATCCGCAGCAAGCCTCGTCCAGCGCTTGACCTTTGGGTTATCGCGCGAGGTGAGTACGCTCACAGCGCGCAGGTGCGAAAGCCGGCGAAAATATCAGCCCGGTCGGGCGTATAGAAGTTACGGAAGCGTGCATGCGATACGCCGGCGGGCGTGGCGAAGCTCGCGCCACGCAGCGCCTTGTGGGTGGCGAACCAGGGCTCGGAGTACTCCTTGTACGGGTCGCGCACGAAGCCGGGGTACGGCAAGAACGCGCTCGAGGTCCATTCCCAGACATGGCCAACGTTATCCAGGCCTCTCAGCGCCGCGTACTCCCATTCGGCTTCGCTCGGCAGGCGCCTGCCGACGAAGGCGCAATAAGCGTTTGCCTGGTGCCAGCTCACGTGCCGCAGCGGCTCGTCGTCGGGGATCGGGATCCACTTGTCGAAGCGGCGCACCATCCCGTCCCTGGAGCAAGGCGGCTCGGCGAACCGGCGGTACTCGCCGTAAGTCACCGGCCGGCGCGCAATGCGGAAGGGCTGGAGCACGATGGGGTGGCTCCATTTCTCGTTGTCGAACGCAAAGCCGTCGCCGGGACTGGCGCCGAGGCGAAACACGCCGCCTGCGCACTCGAGATCGCCTTCTCCTTTGAGAGAAATCTTCTTTTCAGGGAAAGGCGCAGGGTAGCCCAAGGTCTGGCGGGTGTAGTGGAACGCCTCGGCGTGCATGAGCTCGTGCCGCACGGCGAGCTCGACGAAGTACGGTTCAAGGCTTTCCAGCTCGGCCAGAATCCGCTCCAGGACCTCGTCGCGATATGCAATCGTGTCTTCGAAAGACGGCAGCGGCAGGCTCCAGCGCGTGTCATGCGGCACGGTGGCCGAGTTGTAGAGGGCATCGGCGTTCGGCAGAATCGACGGGCGCTCTTCCGAGCCGCCCCTCAGGCACCAGTACTCTTGGAACCAGCCGACATGCCCGACTTCCCAGCGCGGAGGATTGACGATCGCGAGCATCGGCCCGAACTCACGCTCGCCGCCGAGGTCGTCGGCGACGCGCCGGCTGTGCTCACGCGCGGCTTTCAGGGTCTCGACAAGGCCCGTCACGCGTTCCAGTCTAGCGAATGCGAATAGCGCTCGTCACGCCGGCCGGCCCCGGCACACGCAACGGCAACCGCCATACCGCGCTGCGCTGGGCGGTTTTCCTGCGGCAGGCCGGCCATCGCGTCAGCGTCTCGGTCCAGTGGTCGGGCGATGCTTGCGATGCGATGCTCGCCCTGCACGCAGGGCGCAGCCACGCTTCGATCCGGAGTTTTCCGCGAAACAAGCCGCTGGTCGTGGCGCTTACCGGCACGGACGTGTACCGCGACATCCACGAGTCGGCCGACGCGCGCGAATCGCTGGAGCTCGCGCATCGCCTCATCGTTCTTCAGCCCAAGGCTGCCGATGAGCTGCCTGCGCGTCTGCGCAGGAAAGTCCGCGTCGTGGTGCAGAGCTCATCCACGCGACTTCGTCAGCGGCCGGTGAACGGCGGCTTTCGCGTATGCGTGATCGGCCATCTGCGCGTCGAGAAGGACCCGCTGCGCATGCTGTCGGCTCTTGAGCTCATTCCACAAAGCTTCCGGCTCCAAGTCATCCACCTGGGAGCGGCCCTCGATCCAGCCCTCGTCCCGAAGAGCGAGGACCCGCGTTACCGCTGGCTCGGCAGCGTGCCGCATGCGCGCGCCTTGAAATGGCTCGCGTCGAGCCACGCCATGGTCATCACCTCGCGCATGGAAGGCGGCGCAAACGTGGTGTGCGAAGCCCTGCGCATCGGCGTCCCGGTGCTCGCCTCGCGCATCTCCGGCAACGTCGGCCTGCTCGGTGCGCTTTACGCCGGCTATTTTCCCGTGGAGGACGAGCACGCGCTCGCCCGCCTCGTGAGGCGCGCGGCCACCGACCCTGCCTATTATCGAACACTGAAAAATCAGATTGCGCCGCTGCGCAAGAGCGTCTCGCCCCAGGCGGAGGCGCGCGCCCTGCTCGCCGTCATGCGAGACGCGACAGCCACGCGCGGCTGACTTCAGTCACTTCCTTCAGGTCTTTCACCCGGAACGAATGGGTGGCGCCTTCCAGCCAATACATCTGCCACGAAAGCTTCTCCAGCGCTTTTTCCATCAGGTCGCGCCGGCATAGCGGGTCTTGGGTGCCGTTGAAGCAAAGGACGGGCATCCGGATCTGCGCGAGATGCGCATCGCGCAGCTTCTCCGGCTTTCCCGCCGGGTGCAGCGGATAGGCAAGCAGCAGCAGCCCGCCGCACTCGAAGCCGTCGGCGGCAAGCATCGACGCCGCCCGGCCGCCCATGGAGCGGCCGCCGATGACGAGCTTCTTCTCTCCCCGGACTCGATTGGCGATCGCCGCGATCGAGTCCTTCAGCACCGGCATCGGGTCGGGCAGCTTCGAGCCCCGCTCGCGGTACGGAAAGTTGAACCGCACGACCTTGAAGCCGGCGCCCCCAAGCGCCTGCGCCAGCGCCACCATCCCGCGGTCGTCCTTGTCTCCGCCCGCGCCGTGCGCGCAGACGAAGACGGCGCGCGCTTCAGTCAAGGAGCAGCGCCATGCAGATCAGGTCTTCGTAGGCGCCGTCGAGCCGCACACCCTTGCGCAGCACGCCCTCGCGCACGAAGCCGAATCTCTCGTAGAGCGCCGCCACGCCGGAATTGCCTTCGCGGTAGCCGAGCTCGACGCGCGTAAGGCCGAATGCGCGGGCGGCTCTCAGCGCTTCGCGTAGCAGCGCGGTGCCGATACCGCGCGCGCGGACCTCGGCCAGTACGCCGATCCCAAGCACGGCGTTGTGCGCACGCGTCGGCCGATCGATCGGCAGGACATCGCACCAGCCGACGACCTGCTCTGCGACCAGCGCTACGTAGTGCGGATAGCGCTCGGCAATGCTGCGGCGGACAAACTTGTCCACCTCATCCGGGGGCGGCGCTTCGAGAAAAAGCAGGTAGCGCCGTTCGCGGGCGACGCTGTCCAGCACCGCGCGGAACCCCCGGATGTGCTCCTGGGCGATCGGAACGACGTGGAACGCCGGGCTCAGGACGTCCCGAACCTTTCAGCCGCCCGGGCCCGGGCGCGCGCCGCCTCGACCTCGCGGTCGCGCGGCGCCGCGCTCGTCTGCAATGAGTCGAGCAGCCTGCGCGCCGCGGCGCTCACCTGCTCCACCGCGGCGTTGAAAGCGGCCTCATTGGCGTACGAAGGCTTGTGGTGGCCGGAGATCTTGCGAACGAACTGAAGCGATGCCGCTCGGATTTCTTCCTCGGTGGCAGGCGGCTTGAAATTGAACAGCGTCTTAATGCTGCGGCACATGCGCTACTCCTAATGGTCAATGACGCGGTCGACACGTATCCGGATCGACTCGGGAATGCGGATGCCGAGCTTTCGGACGGTCGCTGCGTTGATCGCGAGCTCGTAGGTGGTGGGCTGCTCCATGGGGATATCCCCCGCCTTGGTGCCGCGCAGGATCTTGCCGACCATGTCGGCGGCGCTGCGCCACATTTGGGGGAAATTGAAGCCATAGGACATCAGCCCGCCGACCTCGGCCCACTGGGCGTGGTGAAAGACGCTCGGCAGGCGAGCTTTCAGGGCGAGCTCGGGAATCAGGCGCCGCGCCGGCACGAAGAGCGCTGATCCGAGGACGAAGAGCACATCGGCGTTGGCCTTCACCGCCTCTGCAATGGCAGCTTCGTAATCGAATGGCGGGCGCTTGAACTGAATAACGTGCAAATCCAGCGCCAGCCGTTTGGCGGCTTCCGCCGTTACGGTGAGCTGGCCGACGGTCTGATCGTTGCCCAGCACTGCCACCTTTCGCGCCGACGGCAAGAGCTCCTTCACTAGCTCAAGGCGCTTGCCGGGCAGCACCGACTGCACCGCGGTGATGCCCGTCAACCGGCCGCCGGGCCGCGCGGGGTTGACGACGTGGCCGGTGGCGATCGGGTCGAAGTCCACCGCGACGAAGACGATGGGCTTATCCCCGCCGACCTGCTTTAATGCGGCGAGCGACGCTTCCAGCCCGGCGCCAAAGAATACGTCGAGGTCAAAGCGGGCAAGCTCGGCTACGGCCGACGGCAGTTTCTCGATCCTGCCATCGGCGTGCCGGTAGGCGATCGTCAGGTTGTCGCTTTCCACAAAGCCGAGCTCGCGCAGGCGCTGTACGAACGCGAGGCCGTACGGCTCTTTATAGCTGTCGATGGCGCTGAGCCAGCCGAGCCGATAGACGCGCGAGGCGGCCTGGCCGCGAGCCCATCGGGGCGCCGCCAGCGCGGCGGCGAGGCCGACGAAGGCGCGGCGCGAGAGCGGTTTCATGGCACGTCGCTGGCTATGATGGATGGCAGATGATATCCCCTCCGATAGAGCCGATGTTAGCGAAGCTCGCGGACGAGCTGCCGGCGGGTGGCGGCTATCTGTACGAGCCGAAGTGGGATGGATTCCGGGCGATCGTCTTTCGTGGCGCCGATGAGGTCTACATCCAGAGCCGCGACTCGCGGCCGCTCGACCGATATTTTCCGGAGCTGCACGACGCGCTGCTCGAGCGCTTGCCGAAAAACTGCGTGGTCGACGGCGAGATCGTAATCGCGACGGCCAAGGGCTTGGATTTCGACGCGCTTCAGCTCAGGCTGCATCCGGCCGAGTCGCGGGTCGCGAAACTGGCGAAAGAGATACCCTCATCTTTCGTTGCTTTCGATGTGCTTTTCTGGCGCAAAGACTTCCGTGCGGTGCCGCAGGCGAAGCGTCGCGTTGCTTTGGAAGAAGTATTGGGCAAGGTGAAGCCACCCGTGTATCTCACACCGGTGACGCGCGATCGCGCCGTCGCAGTGGAGTGGCTCAAACGCTTCGAGGGTGCAGGCCTCGACGGGGTGATCGCCAAGCCGGAATCCGCCCCCTATTTGCCGGGCAAGCGCGCCATGATCAAGGTGAAGCATGCGCGCACCGCGGACTGCGCGGTCGCGGGCTTTCGCTGGTACAAGGGCACGAAGGATGCGGTGGGCTCGCTGCTGCTCGGCCTGTACGATGGCAACGGGCGGCTGCAGCACGTCGGCGTGGCGTCGTCATTCTCTATGGCGATGCGGCGCGCGCTCGCGAAAGAACTCGCACCGCTGCGCAAGGATGCGTTGCAGGACCATCCTTGGCGCGAATGGGCCGGCGCCGCAGCCGAATCGAGTCGAATGCCCGGCGGACAGAGCCGCTGGAGCGCCGGGAAGGACCTGTCGTGGGAGCCGTTGCGCCCGCAACGCGTGTGCGAGGTGAAGTACGACCACATGCAGGGTGACCGCTTCCGCCACGCTGCGCTCTTCTTGCGCTGGCGCCCGGACAAGCCGCCGCGCGAGTGCCGCTACGACCAGCTCGAGGTTACGAAATCCTATGAGCTGGAGAAGATCTTTTCATCCGGGTCGAGCGGTTCTTGAGGCGGCCGCAGGGCTTCGGGGACGTGCTGCAAGATCACCCGGATGCGGGTCCAAGTGCTGTAGCGGCCGCGCATGGCGTCGACGAGCACATCTGCAGGCTCGAGGTGCGCCGCAGCCTCGGGGTGGCGCTTCTTCCAGCGCTCCAGGCCCGCCAATGCGTCTTCCTGACGTTTGGCTCGGGCAATCTCCAGCACCGGCAGCTTGCGCTTGGAGGGCTGAACGCGGGGCGGCTCGGAGGCTTGCTTCTTGTAATGCGGTGGCCAGGGAGCATCGCCGAGCCCTTGCGTTTCGAATAGCTCAAGAAGCCCTTCGATGGACCCCGGCTGCTCGTCGATCCCGGCATGCCGGTCGCCGAGCTGCCGGAAGCGACTCACCATGGTGGCCAAAGTGAAGTCGGCCGGGTCGCAGTCGGCGATTTCGCCCCAGAAAAGCGGCGCGGAAACCGTGGCGTTCGGCGTCGGGCGCACCGAGTACGCCGCAGCCACGGTGCGGTCCTTGGCGTTCTGGTTGTAGTCGACGAACACGCCGTGGCGCTCCTCTTTCCACCACTTGCTGGTGGCGAGCTGCGGCGCGCGGCGCTCGACTTCACGCGCGAGGGCAAGCGCCGCGCGGCGTACTTCGTCGAATGTCCAGCGCGGATGGATGCGCACATAGACGTGCAGCCCGCGCTTGCCGGAAGTCTTGGGCCAGCCGACCAGCTTCAGTTCTTTCAAGACCGACGCGACAACGAGACCCACTTCGCGAACCTGGTTCCACTTCACGCCGGGGACGGGATCGAGGTCCACGCGCAACTCGTCGGGATGCTCGAGATCGGCGGCGCGCACTGGGTGCGGGTGCAGCTCCAGGCAGGCGAGGTTCGCGAGCCAGGCGAGCGCTGCGGCGTCCCGGGGGACCACCTCCTCGGCCGCGCGCCCGGAAGGGAAGCGCAGCTCGACCACTTCGATCCAAGGCGGGCGGCTCTTCGGCGCGCGCTTCTGGTAGAAGAACTCACCCTCGATGCCGTCCGGGTAGCGCACCAGCATGTTCGGACGGCCGCCTGCGGCGCGCAGCGCGCCCTCGGCTACGGCGAGGTAGTAGCGCACAAGATCCAGCTTGGTGTGTTTGGGCTTCGGGAAAAGAATCTTCCCGGGGTTGGAGATCCCCACTTCCCGCCCGGCGACGGCCAGCAGTTCCTTGGCTACTTTGCCCGTAGTTGAGCGCGCGTGTCTCGCAGAAGCGCCCGGACGAGGGCAACGTGCGGGGCCGCGTCGCGCGAGGCGAACACGTCCGCATACTCCCGCTTGAGGCGCTTCGTGCGGTATTCGAAGTCGGCGAGCTGCCGCGCCATGCTGGCGAGCTTCATCGTCTCGCAATACAGCCGGTAGCTGCGGATGCGAAGCGATTCGGCCATCGTTTCCCAAGTCGCGCCGAAGAGGTTGCCTTGGAAAAATACACCCACGGCGTAGAAGCTCTTGCGGTGGATCTCGCAGGGACCGTGGCGGCCCACGGCTTCGAGGTGCTCGGCGGTGGCGTAGCCCTTGTGCTGGTCGAAGCCGTACTGCGGGAAGCGGTCGTGCAGCGCGCGCATTTCGGCGTCGCGCGCCGTCTTGGCGAGGATCGAGGCGGCCGAGATGGGCTTGTGCGTGGCGTCGCCGTCGACGATGGCGCGCGCCGCGCAAGGCAGGTCCGGGCACATATTGCCGTCGACCCACGCCTCCTCGGGTGTGATTTTCAATCCTTCTACGGCCCTTCTCATGGCGAGGAGCGATGCGCGCAGGATGTTGATGCGGTCGATCTCCTCCACGCTCGCATGCGCGACCGCCCACGCGATGGCGCGCTCCTTGATGCGCCCGGCGAGCACTTCGCGGCGCTCCGGTGTGAGCGTCTTCGAGTCGGCGAGGCCGTTCACGCGCCGTGTGGGATCGAGGATCACCGCGGCTGCGTAGACCGGGCCGGCGATCGGCCCGCGGCCGGCTTCGTCCACGCCGCAGACCAGGGTCATTTCTTCAACACCTCGAGAATGGCGTCCGCCGCTTTCTCCGCCGCCCGCTGTCGCAGCAGGTGATGGAATTCGTGGAAGCGCTCGATCTGGCGGCGTTGCGCGTCCGTGTCCCGCAGCAGCTTGAGCAACGCGCCGGCGAGCGCCGCGGGGTTCGCCTCGTGTTGCAGGAGCTCCGGCACCAGCTTCTCTCCGGCGAGGACGTTCGGCAGGCCGACGTACGGCAGGTAGAACATCCGGCGCATTAGCGCCCATGTTATCGGAGACTGCCGGTAGGTAATCACCATCGGCGTCTTGAACAGCGCCGCTTCGAGGGTTGCGGTTCCGCTCGCCACCAGCGCGAGGTCGGCGGCGGCGAGCGCCTCGTGCGAATGACCGAAGAGCAGCGTGAGCGGCAAATCGGTGTGGTCGTGCCCGTGCGCCGCGCGCTCGAACATGTCGCGCGTGTCGCGCGTCACCGTGGGGCAGACGAAGTGCACGTCGGCGACTTCCTGCCGGAAGCGGTGTGCGGCGAGCACGAACGACTTGGCCATGTACTGGAGCTCGGAGCGCCGGCTGCCGGGAAGCAGTGCCACGATCAGCTTGCCGGCCGGCAGGCGCAGCGCCGCTCGCGCCTCGAGCTTGTTCGGGGCGATAGGGATCACGTCGGCGAGCGGATGGCCGACGTAAGTCACCGGCACGCCCGCCTTCTCGTACAGCGGCGCCTCGAACGGGAACATCACCAGGATGCGCGTCACCGAGCGGGCGATGCGGCGCACGCGCCAGCCGCGCCACGCCCATATCTGCGGGCTCACGTAGTGGATAGCCGGGATGCCGGCTTCCTTGAGCCTGCGCTCGATGCCGAGGTTGAATTCCGACGCATCGACGCCGATGTAGACATCCGGGTGCTCCGCGAGCAGCGCTCTGGTGAGGCGCCGCCGGATCGTCATGATCTCGCCGTAGTGTTTCACGACCTCGGCATAGCCGCGCACCGAGAGCTTTTCCAAGGGGTAGTGCGAGTCGAAACCCTGCGCTTGCATGCGCGGCCCGCCGATGCCCGCAAACAGGGTCGGGCTGCGCCGCGCTTTGAGTGCCGCGATGAGCGACGCGGCGAGTTGGTCGCCCGACGCCTCGCCGGCCACCATGGCGACGCGCAATAGATCGGCCACTACCGGATGATTCCCCGCTTGCTTCGAGAAATGAACTCGAGGATCTGCTGCACCTCAGGGCAGGTCGCGGCCTGCCCCTTCAGCTCCTCGAGCGCTTCCTCCAGCCCGAGGCCCCTTCGGTAAAGCGTCTTGTAGGCGCGCTTAAGGCCGGCGATGGTCTCAGGCGAGAAGCCGCGGCGCTTCAGCCCCTCCTTGTTGATGCCGAAAGGCTGCGCCATGTTGCCGGCGGCGGTGACGAACGGCGGCAGGTCCTGCGGCAGGTAGGTCCCCATCCCGGTGAACGCGTGGGCGCCGATGTGGACGAACTGGTGCACCAAGGTCGTCGCGCCGAAGATCGCCCAGTCGCCCACGGTCACGTGGCCGGCAAGCTGGCACGAGTTTGCGAAGATGGCCCTGTCACCGATCTGGCAATCGTGCGCGAAGTGCACGTAGGCCATCACCCAGTTTTCATTGCCGACGCGCGTGACCCCGGCATCGAGCGCCGTGCCGCGATTGATGGTCACGTACTCGCGAATCGTGTTGTCGTCCCCGATCTCCACCCGGGTCGGCTCGCCCGCGTATTTCTTGTCCTGCGGCGGCGCGCCGATCGAGCAGAAGTGCCAGATCCGGTTGCGGCGTCCGATCCGCGTATGGCCGTCGAGCATCACGTGCGCCCCGATCCAGCTTCCCTCGCCCACCTCCACGTGCTCGCCGATGACGGAATAGGGCCCGACCTCGACGTCCGAGGCAAGCGTTGCTCCGCGATGCACCACCGCGGTGGGATGAATCATCGCTGATCGACCGGGCGAACCGAGCAAAGGATCGTCGCTTCTGCGACCGTTACGCCATCCACGCGCGCCTCGCAGGTGAACTTGCCAATGCCGCGCAGCGCGCGCTCCATCGTGACCTCGAGCTCGAGCTGGTCGCCCGGCACCACGGGCTTCTTGAAACGCGCGTTGTCGATGCCGACGTAGTAATACACCAGGCGCTCGTTCTGCTGGACTGCGCTCTCGGCGCTGAACACGAGCACTCCGGCGGCCTGCGCCATCGCCTCGAGGATCAGCACGCCGGGCATGATCGGCCGGCCCGGGAAGTGCCCCTGGAAGTACGGCTCGTTCGCCGAAACGTTCTTCATCGCCACGATGCGCTTGCCTGGCTCGAGCGCCTTCACCCGGTCGATCATCAGCATGGGGTAGCGCTGCGGCAGGTGCTTGAGGATTTCTTGGATGTCCATTTCAGCCATTCTTGTTCCCCCTGCTTTTCGGCTTGCCGAGCCGGCGCAGTTGCGCGGCATTGCGCTTCCACGCCGCGTGCTCGTCGAACGGATAGAAGCCGGTGTAGGTGCCCGGCTTGAGCAGCGAGCGCGAGATGAGCGTGCCGGCGGACACATGCACGTGGTCGACAATGGTGATGTGGCCGTGGATCATGGCCGCGCCGCCGATCGTGCAGTGCCGGCCGATGCGGGCGCTTCCGGCGATGCCGACGCATCCGGCGACCGCGCTGTGCGCGCCGATGCGCACGTTGTGGCCGACCTGGACCTGGTTGTCGAGCTTCACGCCCTCCTCGATCACGGTGTCGTCCAGTGCCCCGCGGTCGACAGTGGTGTTGGCGCCGATCTCGACGTCGTCGCCGATGCGTACGCCGCCGATCTGGGGGATCTTGACCCAGCGGTCCTCCTCGTGCGCGATGCCGAAGCCGTCCGCTCCGATCACCACTCCGGCGTGGACGACGACACGCCTGCCGAGCGTGCACTTCGGGTAGATCACCACGCGCGGATACAGGCAGCTGTCTTCTCCGATGACGACTTCGTCGCCGATCACGCATCCGGCGCCCACCGAAACGCCCTTTCCGAGCTTCGCGCTCGAAGAGACCACGGCAGAGAGATGCACGCCCGGCGCCTGCACCACGACGGGATTGAAAAGCTGCGACACGCGCGCGAAGTAGGCGTAGGGATTGTCGGCGACGATGCGCGGCAGCTTGGTCAGGCCTTCGTTCTTGGGGGCGACGATGACGGCGGCGGCTTGCGTTTGCGCAAGCCGTTCTACGAATTTCCTGGAATTGAGGAATGCAATCTGTCCCGCGCCCGCGTGCTCGAGCGAGCCGACCTGGCGGATCAGGGTTTGCGGGTCCCCGGCGACGCGGCCGCCGAGGCGAGAAGCGATCTGCCCGAGCGTCAACGGCCCCGGCATGCGGTCATTTGGCGGGCGGCTTGCCTTCCAGCGCCTTGATCACCTTGTCGGTGATGTCGATGCGCGGGCTGACGTAGGCCGGCATCTCCTGGAAGATGATGTCGAACTTCTCCTGCTCCGCGATCTGCCGGATTACCCGGTTCGCCTGCTCCACGACCTGCGCCAGCTCCTCGTTTCGGCGCTGGTTCAGGTCCTCGCGGAACTCGCGCTGCTTCCTCTGGAAGTCGCGGTTGAGCTCGCCGAACTCACGCTCCTTGGTGCGGCGCTGGCTCTCGGTCATGGTCATGGCTTCCTTGTCCAGCTCCGCCTGCATGCGCTTCAACTCGGCGGCGATCCCGGCGAGCTCGCGGTCGCGCTTCTGGAACTCGGCCTCGATCTTCTTCTGCGCCCGCATCGCGGGGACCGAGTCGCGCAGGATGCGCTCGGTATGCACGAAGCCGAACTTGCCGCTCGAGGACGGCGGAGCGCCAGCCGTTTGCGCGGCCGCCGGTGCCGCCAGCGCCGCGAGAACCGCCGCGAGGACGATGTTCTTCATTAGAACCCTGTTCCAAAAGTGAATTGTAACTGCTGCTTCCGGTCCGCGTCTTTCGCGTTCAGCGGGTACGCCCAGGACAGGCGCAGCGGTCCCATCGGCGAGGACCAGAAGAGCGCGATTCCCGTCGCGGAGCGCAGCTCGCTGAGCTCGATCTTGTCCACGTACACCTGTCCGGCGTCCACGAACCCGGCGAGGCGCAGCGATCGGTCCTGTTCGGCGCCCGGCATCGGGAAAAGGATTTCCGCCGTGCCGGTAAGTTTGCGGTTGCCGCCGGTCGAATTACCGAGCTCGTCGAGCGGACCCAGTGAGAACGGGCGGTAGCCGCGCACCGTGCCGGGGCCGCCAGCGAAATAGTTCTTGAAGAACGGCAACGGCTTGTCGTTGTAGCCGCCGCCGTAGCCGATATCGGCACGCAGGTGCAAGGTCAGCGTGCGCGACAGCGGGGTATACCACTGATGCTGGTAGCCAAGCCGGTAGTACTGCAGGTCGCCTCCTGCGAGCTCGATCGAAGCGCGCTGGAGGCTGCCCGCGGTGGTGAGGATTAGGCTGTCGCGCGCATCGCGCGTCCAGCCTGCAGTGCCCGATACGTAAGTGTACTGGCTGCCGAACTCGCGCACGAAGTTGAGGTACGACAGCGGGCTGTTTGAGAAGATCTCCAGGTCCACCGATTCCAGGTTGGCACCGACGTCGATCGATACCTGCTCGGCGACCGGGTAGCCGAACTTGATGCCGCCGCCGAGCGAGTCGGTCTTGTACGGGCCGACCGCGAGGTCCGAGGCGTCCGTGACGCGTCGATAGACGTCGAAGCCGCGGCTCACCCCGTCGACCGTGTAGTACGGGTCCATGTAGGAAAGCGAGTACACCTGGTTCACGCTGCCGCTGTTGATGTTGGCCGACAGGTACTTTCCGGTGCCAAACGCGTTCGCCTGCGTGATGGAGGCCGACAGTGCGATGCGCTCCACGCTGGAGAAGCCCACACCGAGAAGCAGCGACCCGGTCGCCTTCTCCTTCACCGTATAGACCACGTCCACCTGGTCGGGGCTGCTCTCGACCGGGAGGGTCTCGACGGTAACCTCGCTGAAGAAATTGGTTCGATCGATGCGCCGTCGCGATAGCTGGATTTTGGACGCGTCGTAATAAGCGCCCTCAAGCTGTCGCATTTCGCGGCGGATCACTTCGTCGCGCGTCTTGCTGTTGCCGGCGACGTCGACGCGCCGCACGTAGACCCGGCGCCCTGGGTCCACCACGATGCTGAAGGCGACGGTGCGCTTCGCCTTGTCGACGTTCGGAATCGCGTTCGCGTTCGCGAAGGCGTAACCCTCGTTGCCTAGGCGCTCGGAGATCGCCTTGGTGCTCGCGGCGAGCTTCTCGCGCGAGAATACATCGCCGGGCTTGAGCTGGATCAGCATCTCCAGCTCTTCGCGCGGCAGGAGCAGTTGGCCGGCGAGGCTCACGTCGGATACGGTGTAGGTTTCACCTTCCACGATGTTGACGGTGATATGGATGTCGCGTCGGTCGGGCGTGATCTGGACTTGCGTCGATTCCAGGCTGAAGTCGAGGTAGCCGCGATTCAGGTAAAAGGAGCGCAGCGTCTCGAGATCGGCGCTCAGTCGCTCGCGCGAATAGCGGTCGTGCTGGGTGTACCAGGTGAGCCAGCCGGGGGTGCGCAGGACGAACAGCCCGAGCAGCTCGCGCTCGGGAAAGGCCTGCGCACCGACGATGTTGATGCCGCGGATCTTGGCCACCGGGCCCTCGGTCACCGCGATATTGATGCCGACGCGGTTGCGCTCGAGCGGCGTCACCGTGGTCTGCACTTGCGCGGCATACATGCCGCGCGACAGGTACTGACGCTTCAGCTCCTGCTCCGCGGCGTCGAGCACCGAGCGGTCGAAGATGCGGCCCTCCGCCATGCCGAGCTCGCGCAGCACCTTGCGCACGTTATCGGGCTCGAACTCCTTCATGCCGGAAAAGTCGATCTGAGCGATCGCCGGGCGCTCCTGCACGAACACCACCAGGACGTCGTTTTCCGTCTCAAGCCGCACGTCCTGGAAGAAACCGGTGGCGTAAAGCGCGCGCAGCGCGGCACGCGCTTTTTCGGTATTCATGGTCTCGCCGACCTTGACCGGCAGGTAGCTAAAGACGGTGCCCGGCTCCGTACGCTGCAGCCCTTCGACGCGGATATCCTTGACCACAAAGGGCTGGAACTCCTGGGCTGCCGCGCTGGCAGACGCCACGGCCAGGCAAAAGGCGACCACCGCGGCGATCACGCCGGTGTTGCGCAGCATCTAGCCGGTCAGGAGGCGATTCAGGTCGTTGTAGAAGGCAAAGGCCATCATGACAAGCAGCAGCGCAAGGCCAACGCGCTGCCCGAGCTCCATGGCGCGCTCGGATACCGGCTTCCCCTTCACGATTTCAATCGCGTAGTACATGAGATGCCCGCCGTCGAGCAGCGGAATCGGCAGCAGGTTGAGCACCCCCAGGCTGATGCTGATCAAGGCGAGGAACGTTAGGTACGAGACCCAGCCCATGGCGGCCGACTGGCCGGCGAAGTCGGCAATCGTGACCGGGCCGGAAAGATGCTTCCACGACACCTCGCCGAGCAGCATCTTGCCGAGCATCTTCAGGCTGAACACCGCGATGTCGCCGGTCTTCAGCAGCGCCTTCCATAAGCTCTCGCCGATCCCGTGCTGCACGCGAATCAGCATCCGCTCGGCGTGCGACGGCGGCAACTGCGGAGCCGCGCCGATGCGGCCGATGCGCCGCTCGCCCGCTGCGACCGAGGCCGGCACGACCTCGACGGTTTGCTGCGCGCCATCGCGCTCGATCGTCAGGTTCAGCGGCAGCTCGGGCTTGGCTTGCACCGCCGCTACCAGCGCTTCCCAGGAGTCCACGGGTTTCCCGTCCGCGAGGACGACCCGGTCGCCGGGCGCGAGGCCGGCACGCTCCGCCGCTCCGCTGCGCACCACCTGGCCAATCACGGGATCGAGTGGTGGACGGTACAGCCGCAACCCGATGCGCTCGAGCGCGTCGGCCTCCACATCGTCCGCCGGAAACGAGCGCAAATCGAGCAATACGTCGCGCAGATGGCCTTTTTCGTTGACGACTTCCATGCGCAACGGGGCCCGCTGCAGCGCAGATTGCAGAACCCGCCAGCGCAGCTCCTGCCACGTGGTGATCGCTTCGCCGTCGACCGCGTGCACGGTGTCGCCGGAGCGCAGCCCGGCCAAGGCCGCGGTCGAGCCGGCGGGCGGCGCACCAAGCACGGGACGCGCTTCCGGCAGCCCGTACATGAAAAGCCCGGCATAGGCCATGATGGCGAACAGGAAATTGGCGAGCGGCCCGGCGACCACGATGCTAAAGCGGCGCCACACGCTCTGGCGGTTGAACGCGCGGTGCACCTCGGCCGCGTCGACCGGTCCTTCGCGCTCGTCGAGCATCTTGACGTAGCCGCCGAACGGGATGGCGGCGATGACCCATTCGGTGCGATCGCGGCCGCGGCGCCAGCTGAACAGCGGGCGGCCGAAGCCGACCGAGAAGCGCAGCACCTTCACGCCGCACCAGCGCGCAACGATGTAGTGGCCGTACTCGTGCACGACGATCAGCAGTCCGAGCGCGATGATGAACGCGACGATGGTGTGGAGCAGTGTCATCGGGCCGAAGTCAGGCAGCGCGCGCCAGTATTCGCATGCGCGCGAGCTCTCTCGCGCGTGCGTCGGCTTCCATTACTTGGGCGAGCTCGTGCGCCTGTCCTGCGGGGAGCGCTGCGAGCGTATCGGCGATGACCCCGGCGATGCCGGTGAACGCAAGCCGGCCGGCAAGGAAGGCTTCCACCGCGATCTCGTTGGCGGCGTTGAGCACCGCGGGTGCTGCGCCGCCGGCGCGCAGGGCGGAATAGGCGAGCGCAAGGCACGGAAAGCGCGCGGCATCCGGCTTCTCAAATGACAGATTTCGTATCGAAACGAGATCGAGGGACTGAGCTCCCGACTCCACGCGCTCGGGATAGGCAAGCGCGTGCGCGATCGGCACACGCATGTCGGGAGTGGAAAGCTGCGCGATCACCGAGCCGTCGGCGTACTCGACCAGCGAATGCACGATGCTCTGCGGATGGATGAGCACCTCGATGCGTTCGGGCGGAAGGTCGAACAACCAGCGTGCCTCGATGACCTCGAGGCCCTTGTTCATCATGGTTGCAGAGTCCACCGAGATCTTGCGGCCCATGGTCCAGTTCGGGTGCGCGCATGCCTGCTCCGGCGTCACGCCCGCCAGGCTCTCCGGCGCGGCTGCGCGGAACGGGCCGCCCGAAGCGGTAAGCACGATCTTTCGGACGAACTCCTTCCTCGAGAAGCACTGAAATACGGCGTTATGCTCGCTGTCCACCGGCACTAGCTGCGCTCCGGACTGGCGGGCCGAGCGCAGAACGAGCGGCCCGGCCATAACCAGCGCCTCTTTGTTCGCGAGCAGCACGCGCTTGCCTGCGCACACTGCGGCGAGAGTCGATGCAAGCCCCGCGGCGCCCACGATGCCAGCCATGACCGTATCGACTTCGGGAAGCCGCGCCAGCCTCTCGAGCGCCTGGGCGCCGAACAGAAGCTCGGTGCCGAATCCGGCAAACGTGCGCCGAAGGCTGCCCTCTTCCCGGACTCCCGACAGCACGGCAAAGCGCGGCCGGTGACGCGCGCACAGCTCGGCGAGCTGCGCGGTCGAGCCGTTAGCAGTGAGCGCGAATACCCGGTAGCGATCAGGGTGGCGTGCGGCTACGTCGAGCGTGCTCGCGCCGATGGATCCGGTAGCGCCGAAGATGGCGAGATTCACGGCGTGCTCTTCAGGAAGGGCACGACCAGGGCCGCCACGGGAAGGATCGCCGTCGCGCTGTCGATGCGATCGAGCACGCCGCCGTGCCCGGGCAGCAGCGCTCCGCTGTCCTTGACCCCGGCCTGCCGCTTGGCAGCAGACTCGAACAGGTCGCCGACGATGCCTACCGTTACGAGCAGCGCCGCCGCGCCGACAAAAGCCGCCATCCGGGTCGCCTGAGCCCCTGCGAGAATGAACGAAAGAATCATAGCGTAGGCGGCAGCGCCGATGAGCCCGCCGGCTGCGCCTTCCCAGGTCTTGCCTGGACTGATCGCCGGGGCGAGCTTGCGCCGGCCCCACCGCGTGCCGGCGAAATACGCGCCCGTGTCGGCAATCCATGCGACCGCAAGGACGAGTAGCGCTTCGCCGGGCTCGAGCACCACCATCGCGAGCGCGGCCGGCACGAGCACGACAAACCCGGCAGCCGCCAGCGCGGGCCGGTGCTCCGGCTCTACCCGCAGCCGCAGCCATGCCGGCGCGGCGAAAAGCCAGAACGCGGTGGCGAGCAGGAACACCGCCTGCGATACGTCGAGCGAGAAAGCGACGAACAAGGCGAGCACCACCGCGCCGGCGTAAAGCGGCGCGTTGATTGCGCACAGGCGCGCCCACTCGAGCGCCCCGGCGCCGGCCACGAGCGCCATAAGCGCGAGGATGCCGGGGCGCGGGAGTAGGAAAAGCGCCGCGACCAGCGCGGCGAGCAGCACGGCGGCGGTGCCGGTCCGCCTCAGGAGGTCACGCAACGTCGGCGCGCTTCGATTGCTGCACCTGCTCGCCCGTGCGCCCGAAGCGCCGCTCGCGCCTGCGGTAGGAAGCGATGGCCTCGTCGAGCGCAGCGGCGTCGAAGTCCGGCCACAGCAGGTCGGTGAAGTACAGCTCGGTGTATGCGAGCTGCCACAGCAGGAAGTTGCTGATGCGCTGCTCTCCTCCGGTGCGGATGAAGAGATCCGGCTCGGGCGCATAGCTCATCGCGAGGTACGGCGTGACGAGCTCTTCGTCCACGCGATCAAGCGAAGGCGAGCTCTCTCTCAGCAGCCGGGTCATGGCCTGCAAAATGTCCCACCTGCCGCCGTAGTTGGCCGCGATGGTGAGGGTGAGGCGGCGGTTTTGCGCGGTCAGCTTGTCGGCGCGCTCGATCAGCGCCCGGATCTGCGGATCAAAGCGCTGCGTGTCCCCGACGACTTTCACGCGCACGCCGTTGCCGTGGAGCTGCTCGACTTCGTTCTCCAGCGCGCTCTTGAAAAGCTTCATAAGGAGCGCCACCTCCTCGGCCGGGCGGCGCCAGTTCTCCGAGCTGAAGGCGAACAGCGTCAGGTACTCGATGCCGCGCTCGGCGCAGGCGCGCACCGTGGCGCGCACCGCGTCGGCGCCGCGCCGATGGCCGGCGATGCGCGGCAGGCGCCGGCGCTGCGCCCAGCGGCCGTTGCCGTCCATGATGATGGCGACGTGACGCGGCAGCTCGGCTGCGTTCGGGATTTCACGGGTGGAGCTCGGCTCCCCGGGCGATTGGGTCATACCGCGAGCAGCTCCTTCTCCTTGTCCTGCAGCAGCCGGTCGATCGCGGCAACATGCCGGTCGGTCATCTTCTGCATCTCCTCGAGCGCGCGCCGCTCGTCGTTCTCCGAGACCTCGTGCTTCTTGAGCGCCTCCTTGAGCTGGTGGATGGCGTCGCGGCGCAGGTTGCGGACCGCCACGCGCGCGTTCTCGGCCTCGTGCTTGACCACCTTGATCAGTTCCTTGCGCCGCTCCTCGGTGAGGGGTGGCATCGGCACGCGCACGGTTTCGCCGCTGGATGCGGGGTTCAAGCCGAGGTCGGAGTCGCGGATCGCTTTCTCGATCGCCTGCGCCATCTTCTTCTCGAACGGGGTGACGCCGATGGTGCGCGCGTCGATCAGCACCACCTTGGCGACCTGGTTCAGCGGCGTCTGCGTGCCGTAGTAGTCGACCGTGATGTGATCGAGCAGCCCCGTATGCGCGCGCCCCGTGCGCACCTTCGCCAGGTCGGCTTTGAACGCCTGGACGCTCTTGTCCATCTTCTGCTCCGTCGTCTTCTTGAGTTCTGCAATCACCATAGCGACCTCCCCGCCATCATACGTGAACCAGCGTGCCCTCGTCCTCGCCGAGGACCACGCGGCGCAGTGCGCCGGGCTTGAAGATGCTGAATACCGCGATCGGCAGCTTCTGGTCGCGGCACAGCGTGAGCGCTGTGGCATCCATCACGCGCAGATTGCGCGCGATCGCCTCGTCGAAGCTTATTCTTGCGTAGCGCTCGGCGCGGGGATCGCGCTTCGGATCGGCGGTATACACGCCGTCGACTTTCGTTCCCTTGAGCACGATCTCGGCGCCCATCTCGCTGCCACGCAGCGCCGCAGCGGTATCCGTGGTGAAGAACGGGTTCCCGGTCCCCGCCGCGAAGATCACCACCTTGCCCTCCTCAAGGTAGCGGATCGCCTTGCCCCGGATATACGGCTCCACCACCTGCTCGATATTGAGCGCCGACTGCACGCGGCTCGCGATCCCGGCCTGGCGCATCGCGTCCGAGAGCGCGAGCGCGTTCATCACGGTGGCAAGCATCCCCATGTAGTCGGCGGTCGCCCGGTCCATGCCCGCCGCGCCGGGCGCGATGCCGCGAAAAATGTTGCCGCCGCCGATCACCACGCCGAGCTCCACGCCGAGGCGCGACACCTGCGCCACCTCGCCCACGATCGTCTCGATCGTCTGCCGGTTGATGCCGAACGGGTCCTCGCCCATCAGCGCTTCCCCCGACAGCTTGAGCAGAACCCGTTTGTACTTGGGAGTCAATGCGCCTTTCCGGCCTGCGCCATCACCTCGGCGGCGAAATCGGTCGACTTCTTCTCAATCCCCTCGCCCACCACGAAGAACGCGTAGCCGTGCACCTTGGCCTTTTTAGCGACGAGCATTTTCTCCACCGTCCGCTTGTCGTCGCGCACGAAGGGCTGTCCGAGCAGCGTTTTCTCGTTGAGCGCTTTGTTGACCGCGCCCTCAACGATCTTCGCAATGATGTCGGCGGGCTTTCCGGACTCCTTCGCGCGGGCTTCCTGGACTCTCCGCTCGTCGAGCACAATCTCCTGAGGGACCTGGACCTTGCTGAGATACGCCGGTTTGGCGAAGGCGATATGCATCGCGACGTCCTTGCCGACGTCCTCCGGGCCCTCGTAATCGACCAGAACCCCGATTCTGCTCCCGGCGTGGATGTAGAGCGCGAGCTTGCCCTTTGCCTCCATTCGCTTGAAGCGGCGGATGGTCATGTTCTCGCCGATCTTCTGGATGAGCGCCTGGCGCCGAGCTTCCACCTTGCTACCGAGAAGATCGAGCAAGTTCAGCTCTCCCACGCTGGAGGGATTGCGCATCCCCACGATCTCGGCAAGCGACTTCGCGAAACCAATAAAATCATCGTTCTTGGCGACAAAGTCGGTTTCGCTGTTCAACTCCACGAGCGAACCGACCTTCCCATCGGCCGACAGCCAGGCGCCGATCACGCCTTCGGCAGCGATGCGATCGGCTGCCTTGGTGGCCTTGGCGCTGCCCTTGATGCGCAGCAGCTCCTCGGCCTTTTTCAGATCGCCGCCGGTCTCGGCGAGCGCTTTCTTGCATTCCATCATCGGAAGCCCGGTGCGTTCGCGCAGCTCCTTCACCAGGCCGGCGCTGATCTCTGCCATTGCCTCACGCTCCTTCGGGTTGAAAAAAAGGGGCCGAAGCCCCTTTTGCGGATATGCATGCGAACCAATCTACTGCGAGGCCTCATCTTCTTCCACCTCGACAAACTCGTCGCGCGAGGCGGCGACGACCTCCTCCAGGGACTGGGTGCGGCCCTCGAGGACCGCGTCCGCGATGCCGCGGGCATAGAGCCGAATCGCGCGGCTCGAGTCGTCGTTTCCGGGAATGACGTAGCCGATTCCCTCGGGGTTATGGTTGGTGTCGACCACACCGATGACCGGCACGCCCAGCTTGTTCGCCTCGGCGACCGCGCCTTTCTGGTAACCGACGTCGATCACAAAGAGCGCATCGGGTAGCGCGCCGAGATCCTTGATGCCGCCGAGCGAACGCTGCAGCTTGGCGAGCTCGCGCGTGAGCCCGAGCGCCTCCTTCTTGGAAATCCGCTCGAGACTGCCGTCCTGCTGCATCGCCTCCATCTCCTTGAGCCGCTTGATGGACTGCTTCACGGTCTTGAAATTGGTCAGCATGCCGCCGAGCCAGCGGTGGTCGACGAAGGGCATCTGGCAACGGATCGCTTCCTCGCGCACGATATCGCGCGCTTGGCGCTTAGTGCCGACGAACAGGATCGTTCCCCGGTTCGCCGTGAGCTGGCGAGCGAACTTGAGCGCTTCCTGGTAAAGCGCCAGGGTCTTTTCCAGGTTGATGATGTGGATCTTGTTGCGGTGGCCGAAGATGTACGGCGCCATCTTCGGGTTCCAGTACCGGGTCTGATGCCCGAAATGGACCCCGGCTTCCAGCATTTGACGCATCGTCACCGACACTCACTTCTCCTTAGGGTTGGGTCTGCCGCGCGGCTCTGCCCGGACATCCGGGACCCTTTTCGAGCCTGCGGGAAGATTTTGAGCGCGAAATCATAGCATAATCAGTCTGATGGCCGTAGTCCTGAAGAGCCCGGAAGAGCTGGGGCGCATGCGTGTCGCCGGTCGGCTCGCCTCCGAGGTGCTCGATTACATCACCCCGCACGTGCGAGCCGGAGTGAGCACCGGGAAGCTGAACGACCTTTGCCACCACTACATGGTGGACGTGCAGGGAACCGTGCCCGCGCCGCTTAACTACGCGCCGCCGGGCTACCGGCCGTTCCCGAAGTCGATCTGCACCTCGGTGAACCACCAAGTCTGCCACGGCGTGCCGGGCGAGCGCGTGCTCAAGCCAGGCGACATCCTGAACATCGACATCACCGTCATCAAGGACGGCTTCCATGGCGACTGCAGCCGCATGTTCTACGTGGGCGAGCCGAGCATCCAGGCGAAGCGCCTGGTCGAGGTGACCTTTGAATGCATGTGGCTGGGCATCCGGCAGGTGCGCCCGGGCGCGCGCCTGGGTGACGTCGGCGCCGCGATCCAGAGCCACGCCGAGAGGCACGGCTTCTCCGTAGTGCGCGAGTTCTGCGGCCACGGCATTGGGCGCAGATTCCACGAAGAGCCGCAGGTCCTGCACTACGGCAAGCCGGGCGTCGGCGTGGCGCTCGAGCCCGGCATGACGTTCACGATCGAGCCGATGATCAATGCCGGCAAGCCGGGGATCCGCGAGCTCGCCGATGGCTGGACCATAGTTACGAAGGACCACAGCCTTTCGGCCCAATGGGAGCACACCGTCGCCGTCACCGGATCCGGCCACGAGGTCCTGACCAAGTCCAACGGCACTCCGGCGCCACCGTGAAGTTCGATTTGCGCGCCGAGGTGGCAGCCGAGCGGCAGGCGCTGCGTGAAGCCTACCTGCGGCGCCCGAACCCGCGTGCGCTACTTGCGAAGCACACGCAGCTCGTAGACCGCACCGCAAAGGCCCTCTGGGGCGAGGCCGCAGTGGCGACTGAAGCCGCCCTCGTCGCCACCGGCGGCTACGGCCGCGGGGAGCTCTTCCCTAGCTCCGACATCGATCTGCTGGTGCTGCTTGGCACCGATCCGAGCGAAGCCGAGCGCGAAGCGCTCGAGCGCCTGATCGGTCGGCTGTGGGACATCGGTCTGGAGATTGGGCACAGCGTGCGCACGGTGGAAGGTTGCGCCGAGGCGGCGGCCGGTGACGTCACCATCCGCACCACGCTGCTCGAGTCGCGGTTTTTGGTCGGCAGCCGCGCGCTTTTCCGCCGGCTCGAGCAGGCGCTTGTGTTCGACCCGGTCGCGTTCTTCAAGGCGAAGAAGCTCGAGCAGGAGCAGCGCCATGCCAAGCACCAGGACTCGCCCTATTCGCTCGAACCCAACCTGAAGGAGGCACCCGGGGGACTGCGCGATCTCCAGATCATCCAGTGGATCGCCCGAGCGAGCGGGATGGGCCGCCGCTGGACGGACCTTGTGGCGCACAAGCTGATCCAGCGCGACGAGGCGCGGCAGCTTTCGCGCCTCGAGCGCCACCTGCACGATCTCAGGATCCGCCTGCATTACCTCGCCGGCCGGCGCGAGGACCGCCTCGTATTCGACCTGCAGACGGCGCTCGCAAAGCAGCTCGGCTACGAGGACACGCCGGCGCGGCTCGCAAGCGAAGCGATGATGCAGCGCTACTACCGGACTGCGCAGGGCGTCACGCAGCTCAACACGATCCTCCTGCAAAATCTCGAGGCGCGGCTTGCGCCGCGGCCCGACACCGCGCCGCGCCCGCTGAACGAGCGCTTCGAGGTAAGAAGCGAGCTTCTCCACATCAGGCAGGAAGGGACGTTCGCGCGCACGCCAAGCGCGATTCTCGAGTGCTTCCTGCTCATGATGCAGCACCCCGAGCTGCGCGGAATGACGGCGCGAACGCTGCGCGCGCTGTGGCGGGCACGCAGCCTGGTGAATGGAAAATTCAGAGAGGATTCAATCGCAAGACTATTGTTTTTGCACATCCTGCAGCAGCCGCGCGGGATCGTGCACGAGTTTCGCCGCATGAACCAGTACGGCATCCTCGGGCGCTACCTGCCCGAGTTCGGCCGTATCGTCGGGCAGATGCAGCACGATCTGTTCCACGTCTACACGGTGGATCAGCATATCCTGATGGTGGTGCGCAACCTGCGGCGCTTCACCATGCCCGAGTTCGCGCACGAGTTCCCTCTGTGCACCGAGCTCATGGCGGGATTCGAGCGCCGCTGGCTCCTTTATGTCGCTGCGCTCTACCACGACATCGCCAAGGGTCGCGGCGGCGACCATTCCGAGCTTGGCACGAGAGACGCGCGGGCTTTCGCCAGAAACCACGGGCTGGCGCAACAGGATCGCGAACTCGTCGAGTTTCTCGTCCAGCGCCACCTCGCCATGTCGCATGTGGCCCAAAAGCAGGACGTCTACGACCCGGAGGTGGTGCGGGCGTTCGCCGATCTGGTGCGCACCGAGCGGCGGCTCGTGGCGCTGTATCTGTTCACCGTGGCCGACGTGCGCGGCACGAGCCCCAAAGTCTGGAACGCGTGGAAAGGCAAGCTTCTCGAGGATCTGTTCCGCGCGACCCGGCGCGTGCTCACCGGCGAGCCGCTTGCGCGCGATGCCGCCCTTGCCGAGAAGCAGGGCGAGGCCGCAAGGCTATTGCGGCTCTATGCGCTTTCGGACGCCGTCAAGGAAAAGCTCTGGGCGAGCGTCGACACAGCGTACTTCCTGCGCCACGATGCGCAAGAGATCGCCTGGCACACGCGCAACCTGCATTACCGGGTCGATACTGACAAGCCCGTGGTGAAGGCGCGCCTCGCGCCCTTCGGCGAAGGATTGCAGGTCATGGTCTACACGCGTGACCGCGAGGCCCTGTTCGCACGCATCTGCGGTTACTTCGAGCGCGCCGGCTTCAGCATCGCGGAAGCGAAGGTGCACACGACGCGCAACGGCTACGCGCTCGATACCTTCGTCGTCATGGGCGAAGGGCGCGACGCGCACTATCAGGACCGCATCGCCATGATCGAGACCGAGCTTGCCGCCGAGGTGCAGTCCGGCGCTCCCCTGGGCCCGCCGCGCGGCGGGCGCCTGTCGCGCCGGGTGCGCCATTTCCCGATCTCGCCGCGAGTGGACGTGCGCCCCGACGAGCGCGGTGCCTACCACGTGCTCTCGATCGTCGCAGCCGACCGGCCGGGCCTGCTCTACGGCGTCGCGCGCATTCTGGCCCGTAACCGGATCAACCTGCAGACCGCCCGCATCAACACGCTCGGCGACCGCGCGGAGGACGTTTTCCTCATCTCAGGCGAGTCGCTTGGCGACTCGAAGAAGGTGTTGCAGCTCGAGCAGGACCTGCTCGAGGAGCTGCAGATCTAGCCGCGCGCCTGCTGCGCGCGGTAGCCGGCGAGCTCGGCGCGGCGCTTGCGGGCCATCGCGTCGAGGGTCTTCTTCCAGTCCGCGCGGCGCGCGCGCAGCGCCTCCACGACCGATTCCGCGATAACGAGGTTGCGGTACCACTTGGCGTCCGCAGGTACGATTGTCCAGGGCGCATGCGGGGCCGCGGTTTTCGAGATCGCGTCCTCGTAGGCCTCGGTGTACTCGTCCCAGTACTCCCGCTCCTTCCAGTCGTTCGCGTTCAGCTTCCAGGCAGCCTTCGGATCGCTCTCGCGTTCGAGCAGGCGCTTCTTTTGCTCCTGCTTGCTGATGTGGAGGAAATACTTGAGCACGATCGTGCCGTGCTCGGCCAGCAGCTCCTCGAAGTCGGCGATATGGTCGTAGCGCTCCTTCCACAGGGACCGCGGAACGAGTTCGTGGACGCGTACGACGAGCACGTCCTCGTAGTGCGACCGGTTGAAGATGGCGAACTCGCCGAGCCGGGGAGCGTGCCGGTGAACCCTCCACAGGAAGTCATGCGCGCGCTCTTCCTCGGTCGGAACGCCGAACGAGACCACGCTCACGCCGCGCGGGTTCAGGCAGCCGGCGACGTGCTTGATGGCCCCGTCCTTGCCGGCGCTGTCGCGCCCCTGCAGCACCACCAGGACGCTGTTTACCTTGGCGCCCCACATCCCGTCCTGCAACTCGAAGAGCTCCGTGCCGAGCGCCGCGAAGCGCTTGCGCGCGGTCTGCTTGGTGATCGCGGCGGGCGGATCGGTCGGGATCTTGTCGAGGCGTACCTTCTGAGCGCGCCTGCTGAACACAGTCTGGGCCATGGCCTAGTCTTCCGGCGGCAGGTTGGCGCCCGGAAACAGCGCCTCATTGAACCCGAACTTCGTGAGGTCGCGGATTCGCATCGGGTAAAGAATGCCGTCGAGGTGATCAACCTCGTGCTGCACCACGCGCGCGTGGAAGCCTTCAACGTCGCGCTGAAATCTTCTGCCGCGCTCGTCGTAGCCCGAGTACCGGAGCTTTGCGAAGCGCGGCACCCAGCCGCGCATTCCGGGGACCGACAGGCAACCTTCCCATCCCTCCTCCTCTTCACCCGAGAGCGGCGTCAGTACCGGGTTGATAAGGACGGTGTCTGGCACCGGCTCGATGTCCGGGTAGCGCGGGTTGGCCGTGACCCCGAAGATCACTACGCGCACCGGCACGCCGACCTGCGGTGCGGCGAGCCCGGCGCCGTTCAGGTGCGCCATGGTGTCGCGCATGTCCTGTAGCAGCTCATTCAGCTCCGCGGTATTGAATTCGCCGACCGGCCGGGATTTCTGCCAAAGCCGCGAGTCACCCATGCGCAGGACTGGCCGGATCATGGCTCGCACAGCTTCTCGATGATGCGCCGCACGCGCCCCATGGCTTCTTCCAGCACGATCCCGATCCGCTCGAGCGGCACGGCGCGCTGGCTGTCGCCGCGGCCGGCGGCGTAGTTTGCCACCACCGCGATCGCGGCGTATTCGAGCCCGATCTCGCGCGCGAGAGCAGCCTCGGGCATCCCGGTCATGCCGACCACATCGGCGCCATCGCGTTCCAAGCGGTTGATCTCGGCGGCAGTCTCCAGACGCGGGCCTTGGGTCGCGGCGTAAACGCCGCCGTCCATGATGCGCTCGCCGGCGCCCACCGCGGCCTCAAGCAGCCGCATGCGCAGGCGCCTCGAATAAGGCTCGGTGAAATCAATGTGGTTAACGGGGGATCCGGGGCCTTCGAAGAACGTGGCTGAGCGGCCCCAGGTGTAATCAATGATCTGGTGCGGGAGCAGCAGTGTTCCGGGCCAGATATCGTTGCGGATGCCGCCCACCGAAGCGACCGATACCACCTCGCCCGCGCCCGCCTGCTTCAGTGCCCAGAGGTTGGCGCGGTAGTTCACTTCGTGCGGCGCAATGGTGTGACCGTAGCCATGGCGCGCGAGAAACAGCACCGCGCTCGGCCCGATGCGGCCGAAGGTCACCGGACCAGACGGTTCGCCGTACGGCGTGCGCGCGACCTTGCGCCGTCCGATCTCCAGGCTCGCGAGCTTCGTCAGTCCGCTGCCGCCGATGATTGCGAGCACCGCTATTGCCTTATGGCGCGAATCTCCGGGAGATTGCGCCACAAGCCCCTGGCGTCCATGCCGCAGCCGAACACGAAGCGGTCGGGAATGCGAAGGCCGACGAAGTCGGCGCTCGTCGGCTTGCGGATCAGGAGGTTTTTCTCGACCAGCACAGCTGCGTACACGCTCCGCGCTCCCAGCTCGGTGAGCCCCTTGCGAATCGCGCTCATGGTCTCGCCGTGATCGAGGATGTCGTCGAGCACTAGCACGATGCGCTCTTTGGCGAGCCCGGGCGGCCGCACGCGCCACTCGACATCCGCGCCGCGCGTTGCCGCGCCGTAGCGCGACGCATGCACATAGTCGAAGTCGAGCGGGAAGCGAAGCAGCGGCAAAATCTGACCCGCGAATACAACCGCGCCGCCCATCACGGCGAGTACCAGGGGATAGCTTTCGCCGAGGGCGCCGCCGATCTCGTCGGCGAGCCGTCGCACGGCCGACTGCACCTCCTCGGCGCTCGCGATGAGCTCGGAGTCCTCTAGGAAGGCCCAGGCGGCGCGGGCGTCAGGCATCCTGGCGCAGCTTCAGGTAGCGCGCGAACTGCTCGCCGGTCTCCGGATGGCGCAGCCCGTACTCGAGCGTCGCCTGCAGATAGCCGAGCTTCGAGCCACAGTCGTACCGCTTGCCCGGCAGACGGACCGCCAGCACAGACTCGTGCGCGAGAAGCGCGGAGATGGCGTCGGTGAGCTGCAGCTCGCCGCCGGTGCCCGGCGCCAGGTCGGCCAGCATGGCGAAGATCCGGGGCGTCAGCACATAACGGCCGATGACGCCGAGATTGGACGGCGCCTGGGCGGGTTTGGGCTTTTCCACGATGCTGTGGATCCGGGCGGTGTCGCCCTGCATCTTGTCCACCGTCACGATGCCGTAGCTCTGCGTCTGGCTGCGCGGCACCTCCTCGACGCCGAGAAGCGAGGCGCCAGTCTCGCCGAAGATTTCGGCCATGCGGCACATTGCCGGCGGATGCGCGTCGATCAGGTCGTCGGCGAGGAGCACGCCGAACGGTTCGTCACCGATGATCGGCTGGGCGCACAGGACTGCGTGGCCGAGGCCGAGCGGCTCGGCCTGGCGGACGTACATGCAGCGCACGCCTTCGGGCAGCACGGAGCGCACCATGTCGAGCAGCACGCCCTTGTTCTTGCGCTCAAGCTCGGTCTCGAGCTCGTAGGCCTTGTCGAAGTGGTCCTCGATCGCGCGCTTGTTGCGCCCGGTCACGAACACCATTTCGGTGATCCCGGCCGCGGCGGCCTCCTCGACGGCGTACTGGATGAGCGGCTTGTCGACGATCGGCAGCATTTCCTTCGGGCTCGCCTTGGTCACCGGAAGGAAGCGGCTGCCGAGGCCGGCCACCGGAAATACGGCTTTTCTCAGCTTCGGGTTCATGGGTCACAGATTCTGCAGCATTTCGATGAATTCCTTTTCCTCGAGCACCGTTAAGCCCAGCGCACGCGCCCGTTCGAGCTTGGCGCCGGCATCCTCCCCCGCAACGACGTAATCGGTCTTCTTGGACACCGAGCCGGCCACCTTGTGCCCCTTGGCCTCGATCGCCGCGCGCGCCTCGTCGCGGGTCATGCCCGACAGCGTCCCGGTGAGAACGAAGCTCTTCACCTGTCCGGCGGGTCGCGGCGCGCGGGAGACTTTCTCCCAGCGGACCCCGCGTCGGACGAGCTCGTCGATTACCTGCCGGTTGTGCGGCTCGTCGAGGAACTGCCGGATCGAGCGCGCCACGATCGGGCCGACGTCCGGGACGTGCAAGAACTCGTCCTCGGCTGCCCTGGCGAGCGGCTCCAGATCGCCGAAATGGCGCGCCAGGTCGCGCGCCGTGCTCTCGCCGACGTTGCGGATCCCGAGAGCATAGATCAGACGCTCGAGCGACGTCTTGCGCGAGCGCTCGAGCTCGCGCAGGAGATTGGCCGCCGACTTCTTCCCCATTCGGTCCAGCGATTGAAGCGTCTCGGCGGTGAGCTTGTACAGCTCCGCCGGGTTGCCGACCAGCCCGCGGTCCACCAGCTGGTCCACCAACCGTTCACCCAATCCCTCGATGTTCATGGCGCGCCGGCTGGCGAAGTGGAGCAGCGCCTGCTTGCGCTGTGCCGGGCAGTACAGCCCGCCGCTGCAGCGATGCACGGCCTCGTCTTCGTTCTTGACGACCGCCGAGCCGCACACCGGGCATTTCGCCGGCATGTGGAACAAGGGAGCGTTGCGCGGACGTGCTTCCTTCTTCACCGAAACGACTTCCGGAATCACGTCGCCCGCGCGCCGGACCACCACGGTGTCGCCGATGCGCACGTCCTTGCGCCGAAGCTCACTCTCGTTGTGCAGGGTGGCGTTCGTGACCGTGACGCCGCCGACGAAAACGGGCTTCAGCTTGGCCACGGGCGTGAGCGCGCCCGTGCGCCCGACCTGAACCTCGATGCCGAGCACTTGGGTGGTCTGCTCCTCGGCTGGATATTTGTGCGCAAGCGCGAACCGCGGCGCGCGCGATACGAAGCCGAGCCTCTCTTGCCAGTCCAGGCGGTTCACCTTGTAGACCACGCCGTCGATCGCATAGGGCAGCTCGTCTCGCATGCCTCCGATGTGCCGGTAGTACTCGAGCAGCCCGGGCGCCCCCTCTACTACGGCGCGCTCCTTGCACACCGGGAAGCCGAGCGCTTCCAACCGCTCGAGCGCCTGCGCCTGGGTCTGCCAGTCGATGCGCTCGGCAGCCGCGATCGCGTAGGCGAAAAAGCGCAGCGGCCGCGACGCGGTGATGCGGGAATCCAGCTGGCGCACCGCCCCGGCCGCTGCGTTGCGCGGATTGACGTACTCTTTCTGCCCGGCCTCGCGCTGACGCTTGTTCAGCGCGTCGAAATCGCGCCGGTACATCAGCACCTCGCCGCGGACTTCGAGGTATTTTGCTTTAGTTGCCAGGGGAATGGAGCGAACCGTACGGAGGTTCACCGTAACGTCCTCTCCGGTGGTGCCGTCGCCGCGCGTGGCGCCCTGGGCGAAGGCGCCATCGCGGTAAACCAGGCTCACCGCGAGGCCGTCGAGCTTAGGCTCGGTCGCGTACTGGACCCGCTCGGTGCCAAGCGCCTGGCACACCCGCCGGTCGAAGGCGCGCACGTCCTCTTCCTCGAACGCGTTGCTGATCGAAAGCATCGGCGTGCGATGCCGCACCTCGCCGAATTCGGCGAGCGGCGCGCCGCCTACGCGCTGGGTCGGGGAATCTGCGCTGCGCAGCTCCGGATGCTCGGCTTCCAGCGCCTGCAGCTCGCGAAACAGCGCATCGTACTCGGCGTCGGTGATCTCGGGCGTGTCTTCGACGTAGTAGAGCCGGTTGTGCTGCTCGATCGCTGCGCGAAGTTTTCGTGCTCTTTCTTCGACATTCATGAAAACAGACGCAGTGCCAGCGCGCTTCCGGTCTCGATGCCGCGCGCTGCCAGGGTCTGGCGCACCGTCTCCAATTGCGCGCCGATCGCGGCGATCGCGCGCTCGTCGAGCGGATTGCCGCGATCGTCGACGAGCCGCGCGTTGTGCGCTGCGGCTAGGCTGCGTCCGGCGCGTGCCATTGCCTCGTAACTCGCACCGAGGTCCCGCGTAAGCGCCACGTCGAGGACGAGCGTGACGCCGTTCTCGCGCCGCACCACCTGGAACGGTTGCTCGCCGAAGTCGCCGTCGATCGCCTCCGGGGTCACGCCGTCGCCCACGACATGCAGCGCCACCTGGATGTCGCCGTCCGCGCACGCGCGGTCGAGCTCGCGCGCCGCCTCCAGCGCGGGCCGGGTCTCCGGCGCCGCTGCGCTCGCGCCAAGCCGTGCGGCGAGGGTTTCGACTGCGGAGCGGAACTCGATCAATTCTCCTTCGCTCACCGCGCCGGCGCGGCTGACAAGCTGGAGCGCGGCGCGCCAGACGCCGTCGGAGTTGGCAAGAAAAGCGCGGCGGCCGAAACGCTGATCGATCTGCAGCCAGCCCTCCTGCACCGCGGCCGCCGAGAGCGCCCGCGTGGGCTTGAGCTCGATCACGTAGTCGACCCGGGTATCCGGCACGGGTCGGGCAGGACCCTTTTCCAGGGTGGGCTCCCGCCGCTCCGGCGGCGCGTGCGCCAGCATGTCCTCGGCACGCGAGTCGAACGCGCGCTCGATCGCGCGCCGCGCCGAGCGCTCCTGCAGGCGGTTATAGACCAGCACTGCGGCAAAAAGGACCGCGCCAAGCACGAGCAGACCGAGTACGAGGTCGCTCATGACACGCGAGACGGGGAAACAGGCCGCCCTGGAATCAGGCGGCCAGCTCCTCCCGGATGCGCAGCGCTTCCTCGATGTCGACTGCCACCACGCGCGACACGCCTGACTCGGGCATGGTGACGCCGACGAGCTGCGAGGCCATTTCCATCGAGATCTTGTTGTGGCTGATGAACAGAAACTGCGTCTGCGCCGACATGCGCTTCACCAGGTCGCAGAAGCGCAGGGTATTCGAGTCGTCGAGCGGCGCATCGACCTCGTCGAGCAGGCAGAACGGCGCGGGATTCAGCTGGAACAACGAAAACACGAGGGCGATCGCGGTGAGCGCTTTCTCGCCGCCCGAGAGCAGATGAATGCTGGTATTGCGCTTGCCTGGAGGATGCGCCATCACCTGCACGCCGGCGTCGAGGATCTCCTCGCCCGTCATCACAAGCTTCGCATCGCCGCCGCCGAAAAGCGTGGGGAAGAGCTCCGCGAGGTGCCCGTTCACGGTATCGAAGGTCTCGCGCAGCAGCTCGCGACTCTCGCGGTCGATCTTGCGGATCGCGTCTTCGAGCGTCTTCACCGCCTCTTCGAGGTCGGTGGCCTGCGCGTCGAGGAAGCTCTTGCGCTCGCGGCTCGCGCTGAGCTCCTCGAGCGCGGCCAAGTTTACCGCGCCGAGCTCGTTGAGCGCCTGGGCGATGCGCGTGATCTCTCCCTGCAGCGAAGACGCACGCGGCGCGCGCTCGGCCTCCGCGGCGAGAGCCTCCTCGTTCGCCCCCGCCTCGCTGAGCTGCGTGGCGAACTGGTCGAAATTGAGCCGAGCCGCCTGCTCCTTCAGGCGCAGCTCGCCGAGCTTTTCGCGCAGCGGGACGGCACGCGTTTCCGCCTGCAGCTTCGCCTCTTCCAGCTCGCGCAGCGCGCCGGCGGCCGCTTCCACCGCGTTGCGCGCTTCGGCGAGCTGCTTCTCGCACGCAATCCTCAGTTCCACGGCATTTTCCAGCGCTTCGCGCACCGAAGGGATCGGGTCGGAAGCAAGCTCCTCATTCAGCCGGATCACTTCGACGTCGGCGCGCTCGATTTGCTGGTCGATCACGCGCACCGCGTTGTCGATCTCGGCGATCTTGGAGTTGCATTCGCGCTCGCCGAACAGCGCATCCTGGGCCTCGCGCTCGGCCTGCTGCACGGCGGCCCGCTGCGTGGCGAGCGCACCGTCCGCCTCGTTGAGCGCCTGTCGCGCCGCTTCGGCTTGCGACTTGAGCTCCTGGATCTCGGCGGCGACGCGTCCCGCGAGCTCGTTGGAGCTGCCGAGCGTCTGGTGCGTGCGCTCGCTTTCGCCACGCACTTCCTCCAACTCGGCTCGCACCTGGGCGCTGCGCTCGCAGTAGCGCTCGTGCGCCTGCGAGAGCTTGACGTTCTCGATCTGGGCGTCGTGCAGCGCTTTCTGGCGGGCGGTGATTTCCTGCCGTGCCTGCTCCAGGGCTTGGCTGCGCAGCGCTCCCTGTTCGTCATGCTCGCGCGAGCGGGCCTCCGCCGCCGACAGGCGCACGGCAAGCTCGGCGCAGCGCTTTTCGAGCTCTTCGATCTCGGCCTGTCGCGCGAGCAGGCCGGCATGCTCCGGGTCGGGAGCATGGAAGCTCACGGTATGGCGCGTAAACTGATGGCCCTCCCGGTTCACCAGGACCACGCCGCTCGGCGATGCCTCGCGCACGCGCGCGTCGGGAATGCCTTCGATGGCGACTACGCCAGCGAGCCAGTCGGCGAGCGCGCCAGCCACCGCCGGGTCGCTGACGTGGATTTTCGCCGTGAGGGGCAGCCCCGCGGCGTCGGCACCCCGTGGCCGGCCGCCGTGATGGAAGACGCTCGCTTTCGCCGGCGGACGGTCGGCGAGCGCGGACGCAAGACGCGTGGAGTCCGTGAGCTCCAGCGCGTGCAGGCGCTCGCGCAGCACCGCTTCCACCGCCGTTTCCCAGCCGTGGTCGATGCGCAGCTTTTGCCAGAGGCGCGCCGCCTGGGCGAGCCCATGCCGCTCCAGCCATTCTTGCAGAGGCGCGTTGTCCTCCGCCGCTGCCTGAATCTGGCGCAAGGTATCGAGCTGGGCATGCGCCGCCGCGTGCTCGCGCTGCGCAGCGCCGAGGGCCTCGCCAGCCTGGGTGCGCAGCTCGTCGGCCGCGGCGTGCTGGGCCTGCAGCGACTCGCACTTGCGTTGCGCAGCCTCGAGCCCCTGCTCGAGTTCGGCGATCGTCGCCCCGACGCTTTGCAACGCGCCGGCTTCGGGCTCGGCCAAGGTGTCGAGCTCCGCCTGGAGCCGCTCGCGGCGCTGTGCGAGCGCCTGTTGAGCGCGCTCCAGATGTGCGCCATTGGCCTGCTCCAGCTGCAGGCGGCTCTCCGCCTGCGACAGCGCGCTGCGCGCCGAATCGAGCCGCTCCTGCGCGCCGCGGAACGCCTGCTCCGTCTGCGGCAACAGGAGAAGTTGGGCCGCAAGAGTGTCCTTTGTCTCCAGGACTCGGCGTTTCGCTTCCGTGACACGGGTTGCCCACGCGTGCAGCGAGTGTGTCAGCTGGGCGCGTTGCTCGCGCCACGAGGCGAGCTGGGCGCGGCGCTCGGTGTGCTGGCTCTCCAGCCGGCTGCGCGTCTCCTCGGCGTGCCGCAGTTCCGACTCGAAGCGCGCTACCTCGGCATTCGCCGCGTAGAGTGCCCCCTGAGCGGCATTCATGGCGTCGCCTGCAGCGTAATGCGCCGCACGCGCGCTCTCGACCCGGGATTCCGCGCTCCTGAGCTGTGCAATCTCGGATTCCAGGGCGTTGGTGGCCTTGGCGATCTCCTGGGCGTGGCGTTCGCGCTCGGCGTCGGCGTCGCGCCGACGCAGGTACCACAGCAGGTGCTGCTTGAGCTGCAGATCGGACTGGTACTCCTTGTAGCGCATCGCCACCTTCGCCTGCGCTTCGAGCTTCTCAAGCTGGACCCCAAGCTCGAGACGGATATCGGTGGCGCGGGCCAGGTTTTCGCGCGTGTCCGCAAGGCGGTTTTCGGTCTCGCGGCGGCGCTCCTTGTAGCGCGAGATGCCCGCCGCCTCTTCCAGGAACACGCGCAGCTCCTCGGGCTTCGCTTCGATCACGCGCGAGATCATCCCCTGCTCGATGATCGCGTAGGCGCGCGGGCCGAGGCCGGTGCCGAGGAACATGTCGGTGATGTCCCGCCGGCGCACGTGCGTGCCGTTGATGAAGTAGCTCGACTCGCCGTCGCGTTGCAGAATGCGCTTGACCGAGATCTCGGCGTACTGCGACCATTGGCCGGCAGCGCGTCCCTGCGAGTTGTCGAAAATGAGCTCCACCGAGGCGCGCGCGAGCGGCTTTCGGTTCACCGAGCCGTTGAAAATCACGTCCTGCATTGAGTCGCCGCGCAGCGCCGAGGCCCGGCTCTCGCCGAGCACCCAGCGCACCGCGTCGATCACGTTCGACTTGCCGCAGCCGTTCGGCCCGACCACGCCCACGAGCGGGCCCGGCACTTGGATTGCGGTTGGATCAACGAAGGACTTGAATCCAGACAGTCTTATTTGATGGAGCCGCACGGAAAAATGATAACATCGCCGCGTTTTCCCTCCGCCGGTTTTTCTCGTGCCTTCCCGACCGAGCAAGCGGCTAGAGACCTTCGTCAATCCTACGCCGCAGCGCGACTACCGGATCCACATGGAGATCCCGGAGTTCACGTGCCTGTGTCCCAAGACCGGCCAGCCGGATTTCGCCACGCTCGTGCTCGACTACGTGCCCGATCGGCTCTGCGTCGAGCTGAAATCGCTCAAGCTCTACATCTGGTCCTTCCGCGACGAAGGCGCGTTCCACGAAGCGGTGACGAACCGCATCCTCGACGACTTGGTGCGGGAGACCAAACCCCGCTACATGAAGCTCGAGGCCCGCTTCAACGTGCGCGGTGGAATCTACACCAGTGTCATTGCCGAGCACCGGAAGAAGGGCTGGCGCGGTGAATCCGCTTCTCGAGAAACTTAACCCCTACCCCTTCGAGAAGCTGCGCGCGCTGATCGGCGGCAAGCCGGCCGGGATCAACCTCTCCATCGGCGAGCCGAAGCACCCTACCCCGCGCCTGATCAAGGACTCGCTTGCCGCCGCGCTCGACGGCCTCGCGACCTATCCGGCGACCGCGGGCACGCCCGAGCTGCGCGCGGCGATTTCGGGCTGGCTCGGGCGGCGCTACGGCATTCCGGCGCCCGAACCTGCTACGCAGGTACTGCCGGTGAACGGCTCGCGCGAGGCGCTTTTTTCTTTTGCCCAGGCCGTGCTCAACCCGATCGGAGGCTGCAAGGTCGTCTGTCCGAACCCGTTCTATCAAATATATGAAGGCGCCGCCCTGCTCGCAGGGGCGACCCCGGTCTACGGCGAGCCGGAAAGCTGGGTCGGGGTGCAACTGGTCTATGCGTGCTCGCCAGCGAATCCGAGCGGGCGCGTGATGAGGCTCGGAGAATGGCAGGCGCTGTTCGAGCTTTCCGAGCGGCACGGCTTCGTCATTGCGTCCGACGAGTGCTACTCGGAGATCTACTTCGACGAGCCGCCGCTCGGCGCCCTCGAGGCCGCATACCGCCTGAACCGCAGGGATTTTCGCAATCTGGTGGTTTTCTCGAGCCTGTCGAAGCGCTCCAACGCTCCGGGAATGCGCTCGGGCTTCGTCGCCGGCGATGCCAGGCTGCTGAAGAGCTTTCTCCTCTATCGCACCTACCATGGCTCGGCCATGAGCCTCGCGGTGCAAAAAGCGTCCGTCGCTGCCTGGAGCGACGAAGAGCACGTGCGCGAAAACCGTCGCCTGTACGCCGAGAAATTCGATGCGGTGCTGTCCCGGCTAAACGCGGCCAGACCGGACGCCGGCTTCTATGTCTGGCTGCCCACGCCGATCGAGGACACCGATTTCGTGCGCCGCCTGCACCATGAATACAATGTGCTCGTGCTGCCCGGCAGCTACCTGGGCCGCGCCGTGAACGGGAAAAACCCCGGTGCGAACCACGTGCGCATAGCCCTGGTGCCGCCTCTCGAGGAGTGCGTGCAAGCTATGGAACGCATCGCGCAATTTATGCGCCGCCTATGAACGCCCGCGAAGTCATCGAAGCGGCCTGGGAAGCCCGGGCCTCCCTCAAGCCGACGCAAGAGTTGCGTGACTCGGTCGAAGAGGCGATCGCCGGCCTCGATAGCGGAAGGCTGCGCGTCGCCGAAAAGGTGGGTGGCGAGTGGATTACGCACCAGTGGCTCAAGAAGGCGGTCCTGCTTTCCTTCCGCCTGCAGGACAACCGGGTAATCGAGGGCAAGTATTACGACAAGGTCGACTCCAAGTTTACGAATTTCGACTTCGCCCTGGGCGGCTTCCGGGTCGTACCGCCGGCGGCGGCGCGGCGCGGCGCCCATATCGCGAAGAACGTGGTGCTGATGCCGTCGTTCGTGAACATTGGAGCCTACGTCGACGAGGGCACGATGGTCGATACCTGGGCCACGGTCGGCTCGTGCGCGCAGATCGGGAAGAATGTCCACCTTTCGGGGGGCGTCGGCATCGGAGGCGTGCTCGAGCCGCTGCAGGCGAACCCGGTGATCATCGAAGACAACTGCTTCATCGGCGCACGCTCCGAGGTGGTGGAAGGCGTCATCGTCGAGGAAAACAGCGTGCTCTCGATGGGCGTGTACCTAGGGCAGAGCACGCGTATCCTAGATCGCGCGAGCGGACGCATCCTTTATGGGCGCGTGCCGGCCGGCTCGGTCGTGGTTTCGGGCACTTTGCCCTCGCCGGACGGAACTTACAGCCTGTACTGTGCCGTGATTGTGAAAACCGTCGATGCCAAGACCCGCGCCAAGACCAGCCTGAACGAGCTGCTCAGGGGGGATTAGACTAGCGGGAACAAGTTCGGGAGGACTGCACGATGTCTGCAATGAAGCGGCTGTTTCAGGTCATGGCCGACAAGAAAGCCTCGGACATCTTCCTTTCGGTGGGGGCGCCGATCAACATCAAGATCAACGGCATTGCCGTGCCGGTGAACCAGACCACCATGACAACCGAGACGGTGGAGCAGCTGCTCTACGAGGTGCTGAACGAGCGCCAGATCCGCGAATTCGAAGAAGAGATGGAGCTGAACACGGCCTACAACCTGGCCGGCGTGGGCACCTTCCGCATCAGCGCGTTCCGCCAGAAGGGCTCGCCCTCGGTGGTGGTGCGCTACATTCCCGTCAGCATTCCCTCCATCGATACGCTCGGCCTGCCCGAGGTGCTGAAGGAAGTCATCATGCGCAAGCGCGGCCTCATCCTGATGGTCGGCGCGACCGGATCGGGCAAGTCCACCTCGCTCGCGGCGATGCTCGATTACCGCAACGAGCGCAACACGGGGCACATTCTCACGCTGGAAGACCCGGTGGAGTTCATTTTCCAGAACAAGAAATCGATCGTCAACCAGCGCGAGATCGGCACCGATACCAAGCACTTCGAGATCGGGCTCAGAAACGCGCTGCGCCAGGCTCCCGACTGCATTCTGATCGGGGAGATCCGCGACAAGCCCACCATGGGGATGGCCCTCGCGTACGCGCAGTCGGGGCACCTGTGCCTCGCCACGCTGCACGCGAACAACAGCTACCACGCGATGAACCGCATCATCAACTTCTACCCGCTGGAAAACCGGCCCGCGCTGCTGCTCGACCTGGCAGCGGCGCTTTCCGCGGTGATCTCGCTGCGCCTGGTGCGCACGAAGGCCGGAACCCGCGTTCCGGCGGTGGAGGTGCTGCTCAACACGCGCCACATCGCCGAGCTCATCGAGAAAGGCGAGATCACCGAGATCAAGGAGGCGCTCGAGAAAAGCATGTCGCCGGGCTCGCAGACCTTCGAGCAGTCGCTGTTCAAGCTTTTCATGGACGGCAAGATCACGCAGGACGAGGCCATGGCCAACGCCGACTCGGCCACCAACATGCTGTGGCTCATCAATCAGGCGACTGCCGGCGAGATTACCGGGCAGTCGATCCCGCAGCCCCCCGTCAGCCCGGCCGAAGAGAAGAAGGACAAGAGGGAAGGCCTGCTCTCCTCGGGTGAAGGAGCCTCGTTCGGGAGTTTCAAGATCGATATGAATGCCTGAGGCGCTCGAGCTAGCAAAGGAGCTCATCGCCCGCAGGTCGGTCACCCCGGAAGACGGCGGCTGCCAGGAGGTCATCGCCGAGCGGCTGCAGCGCGCCGGCTTCCGCTGCGAGCCGATGAAGTTCGGCGAGGTCACGAACCTCTGGGCGCGCCGCGGCACCGGACACCCGGTGGTGTGCTTCGCGGGCCATACGGACGTCGTCCCCACCGGCCCGCTCGACGAGTGGCACTCCGATCCTTTCGTGCCGACCGTCCGGGACGGCAGGCTCTTCGGTCGCGGCGCCGCCGACATGAAATCGTCGATCGCCGCCTTCGTGGTCGCGACCGAGGCATTTCTCAGCGAAAGACCCCGGCACTCGGGCTCGATCGCGTTTCTTATCACCTCGGACGAGGAAGGGCCGGCGGTGGACGGCACCGTGCGCGTGGTGCAGGCTCTGAAGGGCCGCAACGAGCTCATCGACTACTGCATCGTCGGCGAGCCGACCTCGGTCGATGCGCTCGGCGACATGCTGAAGAACGGCCGCCGCGGCTCGCTCTCGGGCACCCTGGTGGTGCGCGGCATTCAGGGGCATGTGGCGTACCCTCACCTCGCCCGCAACCCGGTTCACGAGCTCGCGCCGGCGCTCGCGGAGCTCGCCAAGGTGCAGTGGGACAAGGGCAACGAGGACTTCCCGCCGACGACGTGGCAGGTTTCGAACGTACGGGCCGGGACCGGCGCGGCGAACGTCATCCCCGGCGCGGTCGAGGTGGAGTTCAACTTCCGCTTCTCGACCGAAAGCACCGAAGCGTCCCTGAAGAGCAGGCTCGAGTCGGTCCTGAAAAGGCACGCCCTGGATTACGCGATCACCTGGACGCACGGCGCCAAGCCGTTCCTCAGCAAGCGCGGCAAGCTCGCTCAGACGGTGATGGCGGCGGGCAAACGGCACACCGGCCGCTCCGCCGAGCTTTCGACCACCGGCGGAACGTCGGACGCGCGCTTCATCATCGAGATCTGCCCCGAGATCATCGAGCTCGGTCCGGTGAACGCGAGCATCCACAAGCTGAACGAGCACATCGCGCTCGACGAGCTCGAGGTGCTGCCGCGCATCTACCTGGACGTTCTGCGTGCCCTTCTGCCTTGAAGTTAAGGGACCTGATCGCACGGACCGCGAAGCGGCTCGCCGCCGCACGTCTTCATTACGGCCACGGTACCGATAATCCCCGCGACGAGGCCGCGTTCCTCGTGCTGCGCAGTCTGAAGCTTCCCTTCGATGCGGATCTGGACGCCGACGTCGACCCGAAGCGTGTCGATCACTTGCTGGAGAGAAGGATCAAAGAGCGTATCCCCGTCGCCTATCTGCTGAATGAAGCGTGGCTGCACGGCGTGCCCTTTCATGTCGACCGCCGGGTCATCATCCCCCGCTCCCACATCGCGTTCTTGCTGAACGACCTGCGCGTCGCGCCGCGGCGGATCCTCGATCTTTGCACCGGGTCCGGCTGCCTCGCCATTCTCGCCGCGCGCATCTTTCGGAACGCTCGCGTCGACGCTTCGGATATCTCAAGCGTGGCGCTCGAAGTCGCCGCGCAAAACGTTCGCAAGCACCGATTCGAGAAGCGCATTCGCCTCATCCGCTCCGATCTCTTCGGCAGCATCCGGCGCCGGTATGACCTGATCATTTGCAACCCGCCGTACGTCAGTACGCCGTCCTTGCGCACGCTGCCGCGCGAATACCGCTACGAGCCCGGCATCGCGCTTGCGGGAGGAAAGAGGGGCCTCGACTATGTCGCGCGAATCATCGACGAATCGCCGCGTTTTCTGAAGCCGGGCGGCCTGCTCGTCTGTGAGGTGGGAGACACCAAACCAGCGCTTGAGCGCGCCTATCCGCGCACGCCCTTTGCCTGGCCGCGGCCGCAGGTGTTCATGCTTGCACCCTCCAGAAGGGCCGACGCTTCTCGAAGGCGGCCCAGGCGGGTTCGAGCGACATGACCAGCATGCGTTCGCGCACAGCGAGTGCATGCCGCACGTGCCCGGCGGCGGTCGCAAGCTCGCGGCTGCGGCCGCGTGGCGCGAGCTCGGTTAGCAGGCGCCGCGCCACCGAGATGTCGTTGAGCTCTCCCAGAATGTCTTGCAGGGCCGCCAAGCGCTTGATGTAGGGGCGCGCCGCCGCGCCGGCGAAAGACGCGGCGAAGAAGTCGCAGCCGTAACGCAGGCGCTTCGTGCGGATGCGCAGGCGATGGCGCCGCTCGGCATCGACCCAGTCGATGTCCTCGGCCTCCCGCAGAGCCCTGCCGTGCAGGCGCTCGAGCGCTGCGGCGGCGAATGCGCCGAGCGAACCGTCGGCCTTTTCAGCGTTTGCCTTCCAGGGTTCGTCGCTGACCCAGCGTAGAGCGCGCAGGAGGAAAGCCTGCAGCTTGGGCGACGCAGCGGCGTTGCGTGCGCGCCGCCGCGCCGCGGCCCGCTTCGCGCGGGCGCGCGCGAGCAGCGGCGCGAGGAGCGCAGCGCGCTCCGGCTCCTGCGTTCCGAAGTGCACCAGGGTCTCGCTGAACACGTCCCAGTCGCGTGCCGCTCCGAGGTCCGGCATCAGGGCGCGCAGCCGCTCGGCAAGGGGCTTCACCGCCTTTTTCGGCACGAGCTCGCGGAAGGCGAGCAACGCGGAGCGCAGCCGCCGCAGGCCGACCCGCATCTGGTGCAGATACTCGGGGTCGTGGCCATAGGCCACGCCGCGCGCGTTCGCTCCCGCCTGGGTCAGCGCCGCGCCGAAGATCGCCCGGAATGCCTCGCTCGGGGTGGCGATCTCGCCGAACTTCGGATGGCGCCACTTGCGCGGCGGGGGAAAAGTCTCGCCCGCCACCAGGCGGTAGCCGCGCTCGGCTTTGCTCTCGAACTCGAGCGCAAGCCCGAGCGGCTTCGCAAGGCGACCGGCATAGCGCAGGAGCGCCGCCGCGTTGCCGGCCTTGAGCTCGAGCTCCACTTCGCTGATCGGCTCACGCCGCTCGCCGGCCGCGACGTAGCCGCGGTCGATGCAGATCTCCGCGCGCGTCGCGCCGTCGACGATCACCGGAGCCGAGCGGCGCGCGAAGCGCGTTTCGAAGCAAGGACGGAGCTGGCGCGCGAGGCGCGCGACGTCGAGCCCGGTGGCGGCGAGGATCTCCTCGCGGGGAAACGCAGCCAGGTCGAGCCGGCCGGTCGGCGCCGGCACCTCCCATTCGGCGCGCGAACCGAAAGCCGCGCCATCGGTGTCAGCCTTCAGCGTCTGCAGCGGTCGCTTGCCGTCGCGGCGAAGTCGCAGCGCGACGCCAGCGCGCCGCAGTCGCTCGTTCGCGGTGTCGTAGTACGCGTTGGACACCATGCGGCGGCGCCAGGGACCGGCGCGGCGCACCTGCCGCGCGACGCGACGCACCGCCTCCTCAGGCACGCTGAATGTGATCTCACGCTCGACTTGCATGGCGCGATAGCCAAGTACTTGATTCTACTGAAGTGCTTGACGAGTCCGACGAGACCCCCGTACGCTCGCGCGCAGCAGTGAAGCTCACACAAGGAGGAGGATCATGATGCTGAAGGTAGTTGCGGCAGCGTTGAGCATCGCGCTGGCTCCCAGCGCGATCGCGCAGATGAAGGCCCCGAAGGGACCGGTGGAGATCACGGTCGGCTCGGGGCCCGGCGGGACTCCCGATGTAATCATGCGCAACATCGTGAAGATCATGACCGAGGAGAAGATCGTCACCATACCAGTAGTGGTACAGAACCGGCCGGGCGGATCGCATTCGAACGCCTACAACTACGTCCTTGGCAAAAAGGGGGACGAGAACCTACTTCTAACCCTCGCGTCGCCGGTGTTTACGACGCCGATCATGCAGGGCACGCCATCGGTTGTCTCTCAGGTGGTGCCGATCGCCGGCTTCATCCAGTCCGAGCTCGTGTTCCTCGTGCAGCCGAACTCGCCCTATCGTACCCTCAAGGATTTCGTCGAGGCGGCGAAGAAGGAGCCGAAGAAGCTGCGCATCGCCGGCGCAGCGTCCGGCGGCACCGATCACCTCGCGACTGCGCAGGTCGAGAAGGCCGCCGGCATCCGCCTCACCTACATCCCCTATGAGAGCGGCTCCAAGGCGCTTGCCTCGTTCCTGGGCGGCAACGTCGAAGCAACCTTCGCCACGCTCGAGGAAGGCTTGCCGGTGTTCAAGGAAAACAAGGCGCGCCCGCTCGCCATCTTGTCCGAAAAGCGCCGCCCGGAGGCGGCGTACAAGGACGTGCCGACCGCGAAAGAGCTCGGCTACGACATCGTCTTCGGTCAGTTCTGGGGTGTCGCCGCGCCTCCGGGAACCGATCCGGCGATCGCACGCTGGTGGGAAGACAAGTTCCGCAAGGCGGTCGCGACCAAGACCTGGCAGGAAGGACTGAGGGAGAAGTTCCAGCGCAGCGACTTCTACGGCCTGGAGAAGGCTGGCGAGTACTTCAAACGCGAAGAGGCGAAGTTCAGGTCGCTGATGGAAGACGTCGGTCTGGCGAAGAAGTAGCCGGTCGATGCGGCTGAGCGACGTCGTCCCGGCGTTGCTCATGCTCGCGCTGTCGGGTGCGATCGCGCTCGACACGCGCAGCCTGAGCTTCTGGGACGACACCACGCCCGGGCCGGCATTCCTGCCGGTGTGGCTCGCCATCGCGGGCGCGGTGCTCTTCGTTCTGCGCCTGGCGGAGGCGCGCCGCGCTGGCGGCGGCCCGTCGGTGCAAAGGCCCGATCGTGCGGCCATCGTGCGGGTGGCGACGATTTTTGCAGGCCTGGTCGCAGTGCCCCTGCTCGCGCCCGTCGTCGGCCTCGTGCCTGCCGTTGCGCTGCTCGTCGCGTTTGTTCTTCTGTTCGTCCTGCGCCAGGCGTTCTGGCCGAGCGTGGCGACGGTAGGGATTACTGCGGGCCTGATCTACGCGATTTTCGTCGGCTGGCTCGGCGTGCCACTTCCCAGGGGGCCTCTCGGACTCTAGGGAATGGAACCGCTACAGCTCCTCGGGCAGGGGTTCGCGACGTGCTTCACGCCGCTCAACCTGTCTTTCATCTTCATCGGCGTCCTGATCGGACAGATCATTGGCGCCCTGCCCGGTATCGGCCCCGCCGCAGGCATGGCGCTGCTTTTGCCGCTCACCTACGGCGTTCCGCCGGTGACCGCCATCATGATGCTGGCCGGCATCATGTACGGTGGTCAGTACGGCGGCACGCTCACCTCGGTGCTCGTCAACGTGCCGGGCGAAGCGGCGAGCGTAATGACGACCATCGACGGGCACCAGATGGCGCGCCAGGGGCGAGCCGGCGCGGCCCTGAGCATCGCGGCGATCGGCTCGTTTTTCGCCGGCATCGGCGCGGTCGTCGTTGTGGTATTCGTCACTCCGCCGCTCGCTGAGTTTGCCCTCAAGTTCAACGCGCCCGAGTATTTTCTGCTGGCGCTCCTCGGCATCACCGCGGCCGCGAGCCTTGGCGCCGACTCGCCGACCAAGGCGCTGCTCGCGGCGTTGCTCGGGCTGATGACCGCCATGGTCGGCGTCGACCCGATCCAGGGCACGCCGCGCCTCGTGTTCGGGCAGCAAAGCCTGATCGAGGGAATCGACTTCCTGCCGGTGGCGATCGGCATCTTCGGCATCGCTGAGGTGCTCGCGTCGCTCGAGCGCTCGGAGCACGTCGCGCCGATGCGCACGCGGCTGCGCGACATGTGGCTCACCGCACAGGATTGGGCCGAAAGCCGCCTCGCAATTCTGCGCGGCGCGCTGATCGGCTTCTTCATCGGCGTAATGCCCGGCGCCGGACCGACGATCGCCTCAATGCTCGCCTACATCGCCGAGAAGCGCCTCAGCAGGCGGCCGGAGCGCTTCGGGCGTGGCGCGATCGACGGCGTGGCCGCGCCCGAATCGGCGAACAACGCCGCCTCGCACGCGGCCTGCGTGCCGATGCTCGCGCTCGGCATTCCCGGCTCGGCGAGCACCGCGGTGCTGCTCGCCGCGCTGATCCTTCACGGCATCCGGCCCGGCCCGGGGCTGATGACGGAGCAATCGACGCTGGTCTGGGCGCTCATTGCCAGCATGTTTATCGGCAATGTGGTGCTGCTTGTTCTCAACCTGCCGCTCGCGCCGCTTTTCGCGGCGCTGCTGCGGGTGCGCTATGCCTACCTCGCGCCGGGCATCCTGGCGATCTCGCTGGTAGGCGCGTATGCCAACACGCTCGGCTTCAGCAATGTCTGGATCGCCCTCGTTTTCGGCGTCATCGGCTGGTTCATGATCAAGCTCGATTTCCCGCGCGCGCCGCTGGTGCTCGCGCTCGTGCTCGCGCCGCTGCTCGAGAGCTCGCTGCGACAGTCGCTCTTGCTTTCCTTCGGCAGCCTGAAGATCTTCGTCGAGCGGCCGCTCGCCGCCGCGCTGCTCGCCTGCGTCGTCCTGTCTCTCGCGCTTCCGCTGGTCGGCATGCTGCGGCGCTCCGCGCGCCTGAAGAATGTGGGGTGACCGATGGGACTCGAACCCACAACAACCGGAATCACAATCCGGGACTCTACCTTTGAGCTACGGTCACCGCAGTTGCAAGAACTTGCAAAAAGCTCCGGCCCTGGCCTGCCCGGCGGGACTCGAACCCACAACCCCCAGCTTAGAAGGCTGGTGCTCTATCCGGTTGAGCTACGGGCAGGTCCCGTGGTCGGGGTGAGAGGATTTGAACCTCCGACATCTTGCTCCCAAAGCAAGCGCGCTACCAGGCTGCGCCACACCCCGAAAAAGGCGTCAAATGATACTCTTAGCGCATACCCAGAGCAATCGAAGTCGCTTGCGACAGGGGGGCTTTAGTGCTAAAAAGCGCTTTCGCTTTTTGAGCCGAAAATGCCAGTCGAACTGACCCGCAAGAGCTTCACCCCGTACGCAGCGAAGAAGGGCGAGGAGTACATGAACGCCCGCCAGCGCTCGCACTTTCGCAAGATCCTCGAGTCGCTGAAAGCCGAGTTGTCGGAGGAGATCGACCGCACCGTGCACACCATGCAGGACGAGGCCACGGTGTTCGCCGATCCCAACGACCGCGCAAGCCAGGAATCGGACATGGCGCTCGAGCTGCGCAACCGCGATCGCGAGAGAAAGCTGATCAAGAAGATTGACGAGACCATCGCGCGCATCGACGCGAACGAATACGGCTACTGCGACAGCTGCGGGGTGGAGATCGGCCTCAAGCGCCTGGAAGCGCGTCCGACGGCGACGCTGTGCATCGACTGCAAGACGCTCGACGAGCTGCGCGAACGCCAGGTCGCCAAGTAGCGAAAACTGCTATCCGCTCTGGTTCGCGGGCTGTTCCTGTTCCTTCACGGCTTTCATGGACAGCCGCACGCGTCCCTTGTCGTCGGCTTCCAGTACCTTGACCTTCACCTGCTGGCCTTCCTTGAGGTGATCCGAAACGGCGTTTACGCGCTCATGCGAGATCTGCGAGATGTGCAGCAAGCCGTCGCGCCCGGGCAGTAGCTGCACGATGGCACCGAAGTCGAGCAGGCGTAGCACCGTGCCCTCGTAGACCTTGCCGACTTCGACGTCGGCGGTGAGCTCCTGGATGCGCTTTTTCGCGGCCTCGCCACCCTCGGCCGACACGCACGCGATCGATACCGTGCCGTCGTCCTCGATCTCGATGGTGGTGCCGGTCTCTTCCTGAATGCCGCGGATCACGACGCCGCCCTTGCCGATGACGTCGCGGATCTTGTCGGGGTTGATCTTGATCTTGAGGATGCGCGGCGCGTAGCTGGAAAGCTCGCTGCGCGAGCCCTCGATCGCCTGCTTCATGATCTCGAGGATGTGCAGCCGCCCTTCACGCGCCTGGTCGAGCGCCACCTTCATGATGCCCTTGTTGATCGACTCGATCTTCAGGTCCATCTGCAGCGCGGTAATGCCCTTGTCGGTGCCCGCCACTTTGAAGTCCATGTCGCCGAGGTGGTCCTCGTCGCCGAGGATGTCGGACAGCACCGCGAAGCGGTTGCCGTCCTTGATCAGCCCCATGGCGATGCCCGCCACGTGCGCCTTGACCGGCACGCCGGCGTCCATGAGTGCGAGGCTGCCACCGCACACCGAGGCCATTGACGAAGAGCCGTTCGACTCGGTGATCTCGGACACGACGCGGATCGAGTAGCCGAACTCCTCCGGCGTCGGCAGCAGGCCGACCAGCGCGCGCTTGGCGAGACGCCCGTGGCCGATCTCGCGCCGCTTGGGCGGCCCCACCCGGCCGGTCTCGCCGGTCGCGTACGGCGGCATGTTGTAGTGGAGCATGAAGCGCTCGCGGTACTCGCCCGAAAGCGCATCAATGATCTGCTCGTCGCGGCCAGTGCCCAGCGTCACGGTGACGAGCGCCTGGGTTTCCCCGCGGGTAAACAAGGCAGAGCCATGAGTGCGCGGCAGGACGCCCACCCGTACGTTGATCGGCCGCACCGTGCGCGTATCGCGCCCGTCGATGCGCGGCTCGCCGTCGAGGATCTGGCTGCGCACGATCTTCGACTCGAGGTTGAAGAACGTTTCCTTGACCACGCTGACGTCTCCCTGAGGGTCCTCGGCGAGCAGCTTGTCGAGCGCGGTCTTGCGGATCTCCGCGAGCCGCGTATTGCGCGCCTGCTTCTGCTTAAGGGCGAACGCGGCGCGGAAGTCCTGCTCGACCAGCTCGGCGACCCGGCCGATCAGCGCCTCGTTCTTCGCCGGCGGCTGCCAGTCCCACGCAGGCTTGCCGGCCTGCTCGGCGAGCTCGTGGATCGCCTGGATCGCGCCCTGCATTTGCTGGTGGCCGTACATCACCGCGCCGAGCATCGTGTCCTCGGGCAGCTCGAGTGCCTCGGACTCAACCATCATCACGCCCTGCTCGGTGCCGGCGACGACGAGGTTCAGCTTCGACTCCTTGAGCTGCGACGCGGTCGGGTTGAGCACGTAATCGCCGCCGACGTGGCCGACGCGGCAGGCGCCGATCGGACCGTTGAACGGGATGCCGGAGATCTCGAGCGCCGCCGAGACCGCGAGCATCGCCGGGATGTCGGAATCGATCTCCGGGTTGAGCGACAGCACCGTGGCGACGACCTGCACTTCGTTCAGGAAGCCGTCCGGAAAGAGCGGCCGGATCGGCCGGTCGATGAGCCGCGAGGTCAGCGTCTCCTTCTCCGAGGGCCGGCCCTCGCGCTTGAAGAAGCCGCCCGGGATCTTGCCGGCAGCGTAGGTCTTCTCCACGTAGTCGACCGTTAGCGGAAACCAGTCTTGGCCGGCGCGCGCCTCCTTGGCCGCGACTACCGTGGCGAGGACGACGGTGTCGTCCATCGAGCAGATCACCGAGCCGTGCGCCTGGCGCGCGATTTCGCCGGTCTCGAAAGTGACCTGGTGGGCTCCGTAGGAAAAGCTTTTCTTTATGGGGTTCACGGGAATCCTTGAAAGCAAAAAGCGCTCATGCGGCGATGAGCGCTCGACTTGACGGCATTGGCCGGGAGTCTATTTGCGGAGGCTCAGCCGCTCGATGAGGCCGCGGTACTTGTCCGCGTCCTTGCGCTTGAGGTAATCGAGCAGCTTGCGGCGCTGGCTCACCAGCTTCAGTAGCCCGCGGCGCGAATGGAAATCCTTAACGTGGGTCTTGAAATGCTCGGTGAGGCTGTTGATGCGCTCGGTGAGGAGCGCGATCTGCACCTCGGGTGAGCCGGTGTCCTTGCCGGAGCGCTGATATTGCTTCACGACCCGCTCCTTCTGCACAACCTGTAAAGCCATTGCTCTACTCTCTTTTCATATGAGCCGCGGATTTTAAGTGTTTTTCAGCCGTTTGGGTGAGCCGCAGCGGCTTCAGCCCGCCGTCGCCGTCTGCCGTGCCGAGCCCGATCACACGGCCGTCGGGCCGCACGACAGCGCATAGCCCTCGCTCGAGCCCGCTGATCTTCAGCGCCTGGCCCTGGCGCAGGCGCGCTTCCTCTGCTGCGCCAAGCTCGGCCCGGGGCAAGTCGTGCACAAGCGCGGGCAGCCCGAGCAAAGCACGCCCGCGCTCGTGAATCGGCAGCGCTTCCAGCGCTTCCAGAGTCAGCGCGTTCTCGACGCGAAAACGTCCCGAGCCCGTGCGCCGCAAGGCTGCGAGATGAGCGCCGCAGCCGAGCGCCGCGCCAATATCTTCAGCGAGTACGCGGATGTAGGTACCCTTGCTGCAACCCACGCGCATCCGCAGCAGAGGAACTTCAAGACTGACCGTGTCCAGGCTAGAGATACGAACCCGGCGCGCCGCGCGGGTGACTTCCTCGCCCCGGCGCGCCAGCCGGTAGAGTGGCGTGCCCTTGCGCTTGAGCGCAGAGTGCATCGGGGGCACCTGCTCGATTTCGCCGCGGAAGCGCTCGAGTACTGCGGCCAGCGCGGCCGCGGTGATGTTCACCGGCTTTCGTTCCATGATCTCTCCCTCGGCATCCCCGGTACGGGTGCGGCTGCCCAGCTCGAGGGTCGCCAGGTACTCCTTGTCCGCATCGAGTAGCGGCCCGGCGAACTTGGTCGCCTCGCCGAACAGCGCGACGAGCAACCCGGAGGCGAGCGGATCGAGCGTGCCGGCATGGCCGGCCTTTGTCGCGCCGACAAGCTTCTTCGCCTGTTGCAGCGTTGCGTTGGAGCTCACCCCGACCGGCTTGTCGAGGAGCAAGGCACCGTCAATCATGCCTTCCCAGTGACACTGTTGATTAGGCGGGAAAGCCGGTCTCCCCTCTCCACCGACTCGTCGTACTCGAAGCGCAGCTCCGGAGTGGTGTAGAGCTTGATGCGCCTTGCGAGCCGCGAGCGCAGGAAGCCGGCGGCACGCCGAAGGCCCTCGCGGGCGTCTTCCAGCCTTTGCTTTTCGAGAACCGTGAAGAAGACCTTGGCGTGGGAGAAGTCCGGCGAAACGTCCACCCCGGTGATCGTAATCATGCCGACGCGCGGGTCACGCAGCTCGCGCTGCAGCAGCTCGGACAGCTCGCGCTGGATGAGGTCGCCAAGCTTCTGCGGACGACCTTGCCCTCTCTTCAAAGAGTCCTCGCGACCTCCAGGACCTCAAAGACCTCGAACTGATCCTTTTCCTTGATATCCGAGAAGTTCTTGAGCGAGATGCCGCACTCGAAGCCGGCCTTGACCTCCCGCACGTCGTCCTTGAACCGCTTGAGGGACTCGATCTCGCCGGTGTGGATCACCACGTTGTCGCGCAGCACGCGTACTTGCGCGCTGCGCTTGACCAGGCCCTCCTGCACGTAGCAGCCCGCCACCGTGCCGATCTTCGAGATGCGGAACACCTGGCGCACCTCGACCAAACCGAGCACTGACTCCTTGCGCTCGGGCGCGAGCATGCCGGAAAGCGCCGCCTTGATCTCCTCGACCGCGTCGTAAATGATGTTGTAGTAGCGGACCTGGATGCCCGCCGACTCGATCAGCTTCCGTGCGGTGGCATCAGCGCGGGTGTTAAAGCCGATGATCACTGCGCGCGAAGCCATGGCGAGGTTCACATCGGACTCCGTGATACCCCCGACGCCGGCGTGCACCACCGTGACCTTCACCTCGTCGGTGGCAAGGCGCGTGAGCGCGTGTACCAGCGCCTCCTGCGACCCCTGCACGTCGGCCTTGATGACGAGGGTCAGGACCTTCTTCTCACCCTCTCCCATCTGCTCGAACATGTTGTCGAGCTTGGCCGCCTGCTGCTTGGCGAGCTTGACGTCGCGGAACTTGCCCTGTCGGAAGAGGGCGATCTCCCGCGCTTTGCGCTCGTCGGCGATGACCATCGCTTCCTCGCCCGCCGTCGGCACCTCGGAAAGCCCCTGGATCTCGACCGGAATCGACGGCCCGGCCGACTGCACGGGCTTGCCGTTCTCGTCGAGCATGGCGCGCACACGGCCGTAGACTGCGCCGGTCAGCACGATGTCGCCGCGCCGCAGGGTTCCCGACTGCACGAGCAGCGTGGCGACCGGGCCGCGGCCCTTGTCGAGGCGCGCCTCGATCACCACGCCCTTGGCCGGCGCCTCGGTTGCCGCCCGCAGCTCGAGCACTTCGGCCTGCAGCAGCACCTGCTCGAGCAGGCTATCGACCCCCTCGCCGGTTTTAGCGGAGACCGGGACTACCGGGGAGTCGCCGCCGTATTCCTCGGGCACCACCCCGTGGGCGAGAAGCTCCTGCTTCACCTTGTCGGGGTTCGCCTCGTGCTTGTCGATCTTGTTCATCGCCACGACGAGGGGCACGTTCGCTGCCTTGGCGTGATTGATCGCCTCGATCGTCTGCGGCATGACACCGTCGTCGGCGGCGACCACGAGCACGACGATGTCGGTCGCCTTGGCGCCGCGTGCGCGCATGGCGGTGAAAGCTTCGTGGCCAGGGGTGTCGAGAAACGTGATTACGCCGCGTGGCGTCTCGACGTGGTAGGCGCCGATATGCTGGGTGATGCCGCCAGCCTCGCCCGCCGCCACCTTGGTGCGACGGATGAAGTCGAGGAGCGAGGTCTTTCCGTGGTCGACGTGACCCATGACCGTAACGACCGGCGGGCGCGGCGTGAGCTCCGCAGCTGCATGCTCTTCACTCGCGGCGAGATAAGCTTCGGGGTCGTCGAGCTTGGCCGCCTTCGCCTTGTGTCCCATCTCCTCGACCACGATCATCGCCGTCTCCTGATCGAGGACCTGGTTGATGGTCGCCATGGTGCCGAGCTTCATCAGCGCCTTGATGACTTCCGCCGCCTTGACCGACATGCGATGGGCGAGCTCGCCCACGGTAATCGTCTCGGGCACGGCGATCTCGCGCACCATCGGCTCCGTGGGCTGGGCGAACGTCGTCTCGCTCGCCGCAGCGCCGCCCGTGCGGTGCCGCGTGCCGCCGCGCGCGTGCCAGCCGGCCACGCCGCCGCCCGCATCCCCGCGGGTCTTGATCTGGCGCCGGCGCACCGAGTCGTCGCGCAGTACCGTGGTGGGCTTCGCTTTCTTCGGCTTCTTCTCGGTCTTCGCCTCGGCGGTCTTCGGCGCGTGCAGCGTGGTCGGCGCGGCGGGAGCCGCGGGCGCGGCTTGCGCCGCCTCGGCGGCGGCCTTCTGCTCTGCCTCCTTGCGCTCGCGCTCCTGCTTCTCGCGCAGCTCGGCAGCCTGCAGCTCGGCCAGCTGCTGCTGGCGGCGCGCCTCTTCCTCGCGCAGCTCGATCTCTCTTGCATCCACCGCTGGCGGCGGCGCCGGCGGCGGCGCCTCAGCGGCCACCGCCTGAGCTGCGACCTCGGCCGGGTCGCGCTTGACGAAGACGCGCTTCTTCCGCACCTCAACCTGCACCGTGCGGTACTTGCCGCTTGCGTCGGTTTTCTTGATTTCGCTCGTGTGCTTGCGCGTGAGCGTGATCTTGTTCTTCTGCTCTGCCGAGCCGTGCATCTTGCGCAAGTGCTCGAGCAGCCGCGATTTGTCCTGCTCGGTGAGCGCGTCCTCGGGCGCCTTCTTGTCGACCCCGGCGGCGCGCAGCTGCTCGAGCAGCACCGACGGCGGGACTCTGAGCTCGCTCGCGAATTGCGCTACGCTCGTGTGCGCCACTTACGCGGTCTCCTTTTTCTCGAACCAGTGTGCGCGCGCGGCCATGATCAGCTTCTTCGCGGCCTCGCTTTCCATCGCGGTCATCTCTGAAAGCTCGTCGACCGCGAGATCGGCCAGGTCGTCGCGGGTCTTGATGCCGCCCTCGGCCAGCTTGGCCGCGAGCTGGGTTGTCATGCCCTCGAGCTTGAGAAGCTCCGGGTCCACGCCCTCGACCTTCTCTTCGTTCGCGATCGCCGCGACGAGCAGCGCGTTGCGCGCCCGATTACGTAGCTCGCTCACCGTCTCCTGGTCGAAAGCCTCGATCTCGTTCAGCTCGTTGATCGGCACGTAGGCGATCTCTTCCAGCGTCGAGAAGCCTTCCTCGATCAGGATGTTGGCCACTTCCTCGTCGACGTCTAGCTTCTCCATGAAATGCTGCTTGATGCGACCGCTCTCCTCCTGCTGTTTCTTGGTCGACTCCTCTTCGGTCATGAGGTTGATCTGCCAGCCGGTGAGCTCGGAGGCGAGGCGCACGTTCTGCCCGCTGCGGCCAATCGCCACGGCCAGGTTCTCCTCGTCCACCACCACGTCCATCGCGTGCTTTTCCTCGTCGACCACGATCGATGAGACCTCGGCGGGCGCCAGCGCGCCGATCACGAACTGCGCCGGGTCGGCCGACCAGAGCACGATGTCGACGCGCTCGCCGGCGAGCTCCTGAGTCACCGCCTGCACGCGAGAGCCGCGCATGCCGACGCAGGTGCCGATCGGGTCGATGCGCCTGTCGTTCGTGAAGACCGCGATCTTGGCGCGCACGCCGGGGTCGCGCGCGGCCGACTTGATCTCGAGCAGGCCGTCCTCGATCTCGGGCACCTCGAGCTCGAACAGCTTCATGATGAACTGTGGTGCGGTGCGCGAAAGGATGAGCTGCGGTCCCCTCGCCTGGCGGTCGATTTTCATCACCCATGCGCGCACGCGATCGCCGACGCGCAGATTCTCTTTCGGGATCATGTGCTCGCGCGGCAGCAGGGCCTCGAGGCGTCCGGACTCGATCACCGCGTTGCCGCGCTCCATGCGCTTAACCGTTCCGGTGACGAGCTCGTCGCCTCGCGACAGGAAGTCGTTCAGGATCTGCTCGCGCTCGGCGTCGCGGATGCGCTGCAGCAAGACCTGCTTGGCGGTCTGCGCGCCGATCCGCCGCGGATCGATCGGCTCGATCGGCTCCTCGATAAACTCTTCGGCCTTGGCCGCCGGCTTCTTCTTGGCCGCTTCGGACACCGCGATCTGCTGCGCGGCGATTTCGACCGTGCCGTCGGGCACGATCTTCCAGCGCCGGAAGGCGTTGTAGTTGCCGGTATTGCGGTCGATCGCGACCCGCACGTCCACATCCTCGAGATAGCGCTTCTTCAGCGCCGAGGCGAGCGCGAGCTCGAGCGCAGAGAACACGATGTCGCGCGTCACGTTCTTCTCGCGCGCGAGCGCGTCAGCTTGCAGCAGCAGCTCTCTACCGAAACTCATCCACCCTCTCTACAGTTCGGGCACCAGCCGCGCCCGCTCCACGTTCTCGAGCTCGAGCGCGACGGTCTGTCCGTCGAGCTCCATTCGCACCCGCCCGGCTTCCGCGCCGCGCAGCACGCCAACGAAGCGCCGCCGCCCCGATGCGTCCGGCGTGCGCATCCGCACCTCGGCCTTGCGGCCGGCGAAGCGCTCGAAGTCGGCCCCCTTACGCAGCGGCCGGTCGAGACCCGGCGAAGACACTTCCAGCCGCTCGTAGTCGATTCGCTCGACCGCCAGCACCCGCGTGAGGTGCCGGCTGACCGCCGCGCAGTCATCCACGGTAACGCCGCCGGGCTTGTCGATAAAGAGGCGCAGCATGCGCCCGCCGTTCGACGCCTGCACGTCGACCAGCTCGAAACCCAGCCCGGTCAGCGCCGGCTCCACGACTTTTTCGAGGCTCAAAACAAAAAATGGGCCCGCAGCCCATTCTCCTTACCCCATCTCTCTAAAGCCTTTGAAGTATAGCCGGATTTGGCAGCTCTCGCCAGCTTTTGGGCGGTAGATCCGCGGGCAACTCGATCGGGCCGTAACGCATTCGGACCAGCCGGCTCACGGGGTGGCCGAGCGCCTCGAAAATGCGCCGCACCTCGCGGTTGCGGCCCTCGCGAAGCACCACCCGATACCACCGATTGGTGCCCGCACCGGATTTCATCTCCTCGATGCGATCGAAGCGAGCAGGCAAACCGTCCAGCGGGATGCCCTGCAGAAGCCGCTTTTCCTCCGCGGCACTGAGCGGTCTGCGAATTCGCGCGGAGTATTCTCGCTCCAGGCCATATCTCGGGTGCATCAGCCGGTTTGCAAGCTCGCCAGAGTCAGTGAAGAGCAGCAGACCGGAGCTGTTCAGGTCGAGTCGCCCCACCGAGATCCAGCGCCCGGGCGGCAGGTTGGAGAACACCGTGGGCCTGCCCTGCGGGTCGCTGCGTGTGACGAGCTCGCCGACGGGCTTGTGGTAGAGCAGCACGCGCGGCTGCGTGCGCGCCGCGGCGACGACGGGCTTCCCATCCAGAAGTATGGAATCCGCAGGACCTGCGCGGTCGCCGAGCTTGGCCAGGCGTCCGTTTACGCTCACCCGCCCGGCGGAGATCCAGCTCTCGATCTCGCGCCGCGAGGCGAGCCCGGCGCCAGCGAGCAGCTTCTGGATCCGCTCAGCCGTCGGTGCCGGTGGCGGGATGTGCTTCGGGTTCCCGGACCTCGGCTTTGCCAGTGGAGACGACCTCCAGTTGGAGGGTCCTGGCGATCTCCTCGAGCGGTGGCAGCTCCTCCAGCGATCGCAGCCCCAAGTCGTCCAGGAACTTGGTGGTGGTGGCGTAAAGCGCCGGCCGGCCGGGGGTTTCCCGGTGGCCGACCACGTCGATCCAGCCCCGAGTCTCGAGCGCCTGGATGATCTGCGTGGAGACGCCGACGCCGCGCACGTCTTCTATGTCCCCGCGGGTCACCGGCTGCCGGTAGGCAATGATCGCGAGCGTCTCCATCACGGCCCGCGAATAGCGCGGCGGCCGCTCCGGGAGCAGACGCTCGAGGTACGGCTGGAACTCCGGGCGCGTCTGAAAACGCCAGCCGCTGGAAAGGCTTACGAGCTCGACCGCCCGGCCGCGCCATTCGTCGGCAAGCTCGGCGAGGAGGCTGCGGATGGTGTCGACGCCCAGCTCGTCGTCGAACAGGCGCTTCAAGTCGATCGCGCTGACCGGTTCCTGCGAGGCGAGAAGCGCCGCTTCCAGGATCCGCTTCGCCTCAGGCGGATTGAGCATGCGCCAATTTTACGTAAATCGGGCCGAAGCCCGCAGACTGCGTGATCTCGATCAGAAGCTCACGCGCGAGCTCGAGCAGCGCGAGGAAGGTGACGACCAGTACCGCGATGCCGCGCTGGGGCTCGAACAGCTCGCCGAACTCCACCACGCGTCGCTCGCGCAGCGCGCGCAGGATCGAGCTCATATGTGCGCGCACCGAGAGCTCTTCGCGGCTTACGCGATGATGCGCCGAAAGCCGCGCCCGGTGCAGCAGCCCGCGCCAGGCTTCCGCCAAGTCTCTCGCGTTAACTTCGGGAAGGCGCTGCGACACTTGCTTCTCGATCCACACCGAGATGGCGATCACGTCGCGGCCCAGCTGCGGCAGCTCGTCGAGGCCCTGGGCCGCCTTTTTCATGCGCTCGTACTCCAGGAGCCTGCGCACCAGCTCCGCTCTCGGGTCGTCCTCGATCGGCTCGGCGGCCGGTGGCCGCGGCAGCAGCAGGCGCGACTTGATCTCCATCAGCATCGCCGCCATGACCAAGTATTCGGCGGCGAGCTCGAGATTTGTCGAGCGCATCATGTCGACATACTCGAGATACTGGCGCGTAAGCGGCGCCATCGGGATGTCGAGGATGTCGAGGTTCTCCTTGCGGATGAGATAGAGCAGCAGGTCGAGCGGCCCTTCGAACGCCTCGAGCACCACTTCCAGCGCGTCGGGCGGGATATAGAGGTCATGCGGCAGCTCGATAACGGGTTCGCCGTAGACCTTGGCCATCATGAATAGCTTAATCCCATGGCTTCGCGCACATCGCGCATCGTCTCGGCAGCCAGGCGCCTCGCCTTTTCGCAGCCGTCGGCGATGATGTTCTTCACAAGCGCAGAATCCTCCAGGTAAGGCTGCGCTCTGGCGCGCATCGGCGCGAGCTCGAGATTGATGGCGTCGATGACCGGCTGCTTGCACTCCAGGCAGCCGATGCCGGCGGTAGTGCAACCCCTCATCACCCAGTCCTTGCGCGCCGCGTCCGAGTAGACTTTGTGCAGCTCCCAGACCGGGCACTTCTCGGGGTTTCCTGGATCGGAGCGCTTTACCCGCGCCGGGTCGGTCGGCATCGTCTTGATCTTCTTCGCCACGACCTCCGGCTCCTCGCGCAGCGAGATCGTGTTGCCGTAGGACTTCGACATTTTTTGTCCGTCGAGCCCTGGCATCTTGGACGCCTCGGTGAGAAGCGCCTCCGGCCCGACCAGGATCTTCTTGCCCATTCCCTCGAGCCAGCCGTAGAGGCGTTCGCGGTCGCCGCGCGACAGGTTCTGCTGCTCCTTGAGGAGCGCCTGGCCGCGCGCCAGCGCGCCGGCGTCGCCCTGCTCGATGAACTTGGTGCGCAGCTCGTTCAGGAGCCGGGCTTTCTTCGTTCCCATCTTCTTGACCGCGGTCTTCGCCTTGTCCTCAAAGCCCGGCTCGCGGCCATAGAGATGGTTGAAGCGCCGCGCCACCTCGCGCGCGAACTCGAGGTGCGGCACCTGGTCTTCGCCGACCGGGACATATTTCGCCCGGTAGACGAGGATGTCGGCCGCCTGCAGCAGCGGGTAACCGAGAAAGCCGTAGGTGGCGAGGTCCTTGTCGGCCAGCTTCTGCTGCTGGTCCCGGTACGTCGGCACGCGCTCGAGCCACCCGAGCGGCGCCATCATCGAAAGCAACAGGTGCAGCTCGGCGTGCTCGGTCACCTGCGATTGCACAAAGATCATCGCCTGTGCCGGGTCGACCCCCGCGGCGAGCCAGTCGATCACCATGTCGATCCCGGTCTGCTGCAGATCGCCAGGCTTCTCGTAGTCGGTGGTCAGCGCGTGCCAGTCGGCAACGAAGAAGAGACACGGGTACTCTGCCTGCAAGCGGATCCAGTTCTTCAGAACGCCATGGTAGTGGCCGAGGTGCAAGCTCCCGGTAGGCCGCATGCCGGACAGCACCCGGGTTTCGTACATCTAGAGCAGCACCATGGCACGCACCAGCGCTTCGGACTCGAAAAGCAGCGGGCTCAGGATCAGGCTGAGCAGATTGGACCCGTAGACCGGCACGAACAGCAGGAGCAGGAGCAGTGGCAAGCCGAACGGCTCGAGCTTCGCGAACCGCCACGCCGCCCGGCTGGGCAGCAGGCTCGCGACAATGCGCCCGCCATCGAGCGGCAGGATCGGAAGGAGGTTGAGCAGCATGAGGAGCAGGTTCACGAGAATCCCAGCGGCGCTCACCCCGATCAGGAACTCGGCGGCCCCGTTGCCGTGTCCCATGACTGCGTCGATCAGGCCGCTTACGCCGTATTGCCGTGCGATTTCCAGCCAGGCATCAGCGCGACTCGTCATGCTCACTGAGGCGCGCAGCGCCAAAGCCCAGAAAAGCGCCATCAGCAAATTGGCGCCAGGACCGGCCGCAGCCACCCACGCCATATGCTGGCGCGGCTTTCGCAGAGCCGAGTAATTGACAGGCACGGGTTTGGCCCAGCCGAAAAGAAACTTGCCGTACGAGACGAGCAGGATGAGCAGCGGAACCACGATAGTGCCGATGACGTCGATATGCCGCACCGGGTTGAGGCTGATGCGCCCCTGCGCGTGCGCGGTCATGTCCCCGAAGTGCCGCGCCACGTAGCCGTGGGCGGCCTCGTGCAGCGTGATGGCGAATAGTACCGGGAGCGCGTAAATGGCCAGGGTCTGGGCGACCTGGCTGAGGTCGAAGTCCATTCTTGCGTCCGGGATCTTATCAGACGCGCTCTACCGCAAAGGGCGCGAGCGAGCCCTTGCCTGCGCGCAACACGGTCGGCGTTTTCTCGGTGAGGTCGATCACGGTGCTCGGCTGCGTTCCGCACGGCCCGCCGTCGATCACGAGCTCGAGCTCATGCTCGAGTGCTTCCCTGATTTCAAGAGGATCGGAAAGCGGCGCGGGCGTGTCGGGAAGAAGCAAGGTCGCCGACAGCATCGGCTCGCCCAGCTCGGCCAGCAAGGCGTGCGCCACGGGGTGTCCGGGCACGCGCACGCCGATGGTCTTCTTCCTCGTCAGGCGGCGCGGCACTTCGCGGCGCGCCCGCAGGATGAAGGTATAGCTGCCCGGCGTCACGCTCTTCAGCAGCTTGAACTGCGCGTCGTCCACGATCGCATAGCGCGCGATCTCCGAAAGATCGCGGCACATGAACGTAAGCCGGTGCCGCTCATCGATGCCGCGGATGCGCCGCAGACGCCCGGCGCCGGCGGCGTTCCCACGGTCGCAGCCGAATGCGTAGCACGAATCCGTCGGGTACGCGATCAGGCCCCCGCCGCGCACGATATCGGCCGCCTGCCGCACGAGGCGCTTTTGCGGATTTGTGGGATGGATCGAGAAGTACTGTGCCATCAGCGCTCTAGGAATCGTTCCAGCAGCCGCGCCAGCGCCGCGGGCTGGTCATGGTGCAGCATGTGGCCGCAATCGGCCAGTACCTCATATCGCAGATTTCGGAAGGCCGCGCGGCGCTCGGTGATATCGTCGGCGCCGAGCTTAAGCCGCTCCAGCGTCTCGGACTCCGCGGCTTCCACCCAGAGCACAGGCGCGGTGACCTCGCGCCAGCAGGCGCGCACCTCCTCGTAGCGGTACAGCACCGGGTTCACAATCTTGTGCGCGGGGTCGCTGCGTAAAACGACTCCCTCCCCCTCGACCTCGCGTCCCCAATGCCGCGCGAGGAACTCTGCCTTCTCGGGGGAGAGCCTGGGGTTGCTGTTGCGCAAGCGCTGCGCGAGCTCCGAGAAGGCCTCATAGCTCTTGAAGCCCGGCGGGCTGCGCAGCTCCTCAAGCCAGCGCGCATAGCGCTTCGGCGCCTGCTCGGACCGTGTCGGCGCCATGCCGAACCCCTCGAGGTTCGCGAGCCTCGCCACACGCGCGGGACGTACGCCGGCATATAACGCAGCGACGTTTCCGCCCAGGCTATGGCCGACGAGGTTCAGAGGCTTTACCTGCTCTATCTCGCCCAGCAGAAAATCGAGGTCGGCGATGTAGTCAGGGAACCAGTAGCAGTCCGCCTTTCCCCATTCGGTAAGCCCGTAACCGCGCCAGTCGGGGGCGTACACATCCCAGTCCTGCCCGAGCTCATCCACGACAAATTGGAACGACGCCGACACGTCCATCCAGCCGTGTAGCAGCATGATCTTCGGCGCGCCGGGCGCGGGCCAGCGCCGTACGTGGTAGCGCAGCCCGCGAATTTGGACAAAGCGAGACTCGCTCTCTCTCATGCGAAGGGAAACGCTACCTGGGGCTCGCGGCCGGAGACGAGATCGGCGAGCGCACTTCCCGAGCCGCAGGCGAGGGTCCAGCCGAGCGTGCCGTGGCCTGTATTCAGAAACAGGTTCTTCAGGCGAGTTCGCCCAATCACGGGCACGTTGTTCGGCGTGGCCGGGCGCAGCCCGGTCCAGTTCTCCACCGTGGTCACGGCACCGAGCGCCGGAAAGAGGCTGCGCACGCGGCGCGCGATTGCCGCGCAGCGGCCAGGATCTACCGAAGTGTCGTAGCCCGCGAGCTCCGCGGTGCCGGCGGCGCGCAGCCGGCTGCCGAGCCTCGAGATCACGATCTTGTACGCCTCGTCGGTAAGGCTGACGGTGGGCGCGGCGCCAAACTCGGCCGGACCGAGCGGCAGGGTGATGGAATAGCCCTTCATCGGATACACCGGGATGCGGATGGCGAGCGGCTTGAGCAGGAGCGGGCTATAGCTTCCGAGAGAAACAACGTAGGCGTCCGCTGTTTCCACCGACTGCGTGTGCAGGCGGATTCCACCGACCCGATCACCCTCGGCCTCGATTGCGTCCACTGCGCAACCAAAGCGAAATGAGACCCCACGCGAAGCGGCGATGCGCGCAAGCTCCTGGGTAAAGCGGTACGCGTCGCCGGACTCGTCATCCGGGTCGTAGACGCCGCCGAGCACCGGCTCGTTCGAGTGCCGGAGGGCCGGCTCGAGCGCGAGGCACTCGGCGCCCGATTTGATTTCGGGAGCCGCGCCAAGTGCGCGCAGCGCCTCGGCGTGGCGCGCCATCGCGTCGAAGTCGCTCTGGCGCGTGGCGAACTGCAGGATTCCACGCTCGAGCTCGTCGTAGCGCAGGCCGAGCTCACGGCGCAGCGCACGCAGGCACTCGCGGCTGTAGCGCGCCAGCGCGCCGAGCGTGCGCACGTGGCGCTCGAAGCGCCCGGGAAGGCATTCGTACAGGAAACGCAGGCCCCATTCCCATTGCGACCAGCTCGCGCGCGGACGGAAAAGCAGCGGCGCGTCCTCGCGCCCCAGCCAGCGCAGGATCTGCGGCACCGCGGCCGGCTTCGCCCACGGCTGGGCGTGCCCGGCGGCGATCTGCCCGCCGTTCGCGAACGAGGTCTCCAGCCCTGGCGCCTCACGCCGCTCGATCAACGTGACTTCGTGACCGGCCGCGGCGAGATACCAGGCGCCGGCGACGCCGACCACGCCGCCCCCGAGAACAATGACTTTCACTGGATTATGATAGTCGCATGCCCCTTTTCGCGATCGGCGAGCGGCGCGTGCGGCTGCTCGGAGAACATCACTACATTGCTCCCGACGCTTCAGTTATAGGGTCTGTTGTCCTTGAAAACGACGTGAGCATCTGGTTCCAGGTCGTGATCCGCGCCGAGAACGATCGCATCACCATCGGCGAGAAGTGCAACATCCAGGACGGCTCCGTTCTGCACGTCGACCCCGGCTACCCCATGACGCTCGGCAACTCGGTGAGCGTCGGCCACAAGGTCATGCTGCACGGCTGCTCGATCGGCGAAGGCAGCCTGATCGGCATCAACAGCGTGATCATGAACGGCGCGCGCATCGGCCGCGGCACGCTCATTGGCGCGAACACTCTCATCGCCGAGGGCAAGGAGATCCCTGACGGCGTGCTGGTCCTCGGCTCTCCCGGGAAGATCGTGCGCGAGCTGAAGCCCGAAGAGCGCGATCACCTGCTCAAGGTCGCGCGGGGCTACGTCGAGCGCTCGCGTTTCTACAAGACCAACCTCAAAGAAATCACTTAGGCGCCATCCGGATCGCGCCGTCGAGGCGGATCGTCTCGGCGTTCAGCATCTCGATCTCGACGATCGCCTTAACGAGCTGCGCATATTCCGCCGGCCGGCCGAGCCGCGAAGGAAACGGCACCTGCTTGCCGAGCGATTCCTGCGCCTCCTTCGGCAGGCCCATCAGCATCGGGGTCTCGAAAATTCCCGGCGCTATAGTGCATACGCGAATGCCGTTGCGCGATAGGTCGCGCGCGATCGGCAGCGTCATGCCCACCACGCCGCCCTTGGACGCCGAGTAGGCCACCTGGCCGATTTGCCCGTCGAAGGCGGCGACCGAAGCGGTGTTCACGATGACGCCGCGTTCGCCGGACGCATTCGGCACGGCTTTCGCCATCGCGTCGGCGGCGAGGCGGATCATGTTGAACGTGCCGATCAGGTTGACGTTGATCACGCGGCTGAACCGCTGCAGGTCATGGGGCGCTTCCTTGCCCAGCGTGCGCTCGGCGATCGCGATGCCCGCGCAGTTCACGAGGACATGAAGCCCGCCGAACTCTTTCAGGGCGAGCTGCACGGCGGCGCGACCCTCGGCCTCGCTCGCGACATCGGTCTTGATGAAGCGCCCGTTGAGATCCTTCGCGAGCTTGTCGCCGGCTTCGGCCTGCATGTCGGCGATGACGACTTTCGCACCGCCTTCGGCCGCCATGCGTGCGGTTGCCGCGCCGAGGCCGGATGCGCCGCCAGTAACGAGGAATATGCTATTTCGGATTTGCATCGGGAACTCCGCAGTGAATTCGCCGATAATTCTAACCGCATGCAACTCGGTTTCGGCGTTCGTTTCAACGACCTGTACGAGCGCGAAGGCCTGCTTCGCGTCGACGCCGCGTTCCTGCGTTTCCTCGGCGAAGCCGACACCGCTTTACGAGACAGGCTAACCGCTGGGCGAAGCAATTCCCAGAAAGGCAGGGACGAGTCTGACTTGCTCGTTGCACTTGCGCCGCACGTTGAGGACTTCCTCGCAAAGCTCTTCGGCATCGAAGCCGAGGGGCGCGCGCTCGCCGAGCGGCACAACGAGCTCGCGCCTCTGTACTCGGTGAAGCGCCTGTTCGTGCAGCGGCGCGCGCTGCACAAGGTCAAGCCCGAGGATGTGAGGCCCGACGGCTTCAGCTTCACTACGGAGCTCGACTTCGCGCGGCAGGTGACGGCGTGGCTCAAGGACGAAGCGAAACATCGAAACGAGCTCGAGACCGCTGCCCGCTACGCCGCATGGGCGACGACCACCCCGGAGGGCAAGGCGAAGCACCGAGGCGGGGTGCTGTTCAAAGCGCCGCGCAAGCTCGACTACATGAAGCTCATTCCCCACACCGAGCCGCGGCATCGCGAGGGCTTCAAGCTGACCGACTCCGGCACCGACCTCGCCGGGGCGCTCGACGAGGCGAACTACTGCATCTGGTGCCACGAGCAGGGCAAGGATTCCTGCTCCAAGGGGCTGCGGGAAAAACCCCCGGCCGAAGGATTCCGCAAGACCGTGTTCGGCGTCCCGCTCGCCGGCTGCCCGCTCGAGGAAAAGATCTCGGAATTCCACATGGTCAAGGCGCGCGGCGAGCCGCTGGCGGCGCTCGGCATCGTCGCGGTGGACAACCCCATGGCCGCGGCGACCGGCCACCGCATCTGCAATGACTGCATGAAATCCTGCATTTACCAGAAGCAGGACCCGGTGGACATTCCGCAGGCCGAGACGCGCACGCTGAAGGATGTGCTCGAGCTGCCGTGGGGATTCGAAATCTATTCGCTACTCACGCGCTGGAACCCCTTCGACCTCAGGCGGCCGTACCCAAAATCCCCTTCCGGGAAAAGAATCCTCGTCGTCGGCCTCGGCCCGGCGGGCTTCACCGTCGCGCACCACCTCATGAACGACGGCCACACGGTGGTCGGCATCGACGGCCTGAAGATCGAGCCGCTCGACGCTGCAATCTCCGGCGTCGACCCCCTGGGGAACCGCGTTCCCTTCCGGCCGATCAAGGACGTCAAGGAACTGTGGGAACCGCTCGACCAGCGCGTGATGGCCGGCTTTGGCGGCGTGGCCGAGTACGGCATCACCGTGCGCTGGGACAAGAACTTCCTCAAAGTGATCCGCCTGATCCTCGAGCGGCGGCGGCAATTCGCCATGTTCGGCGGCGTGCGCTTCGGCGGCACGCTCACGATCGACGAGGCCTTTGCCGACGGATTCGATCACATTGCGCTGTGCGCCGGCGCGGGCCGCCCGACGGTGCTCGAAATTCCGAACGGGTTCGCGCGCGGGGTACGAGCGGCTTCGGACTTCTTGATGGCGTTGCAGCTCACCGGCGCGGCCAAGCGCGAATCGATCGCCAACCTGCAGATCCGCCTTCCGATCGTCGTAATCGGCGGCGGCCTCACCGCCATCGATACCGCGACCGAATCGCTCGCCTACTATGCGGTGCAGGTGGAGAAGTTCCTGGCGCGCTACGAGGCGCTCGAGCACAAGCCCGAGTGGACGGCCGAAGAGCGCGAGATTGCCGAAGAGTTCATCGCTCACGCCAAGGCCCTGCGCGCTGCCGCGCCATCCCAGCGATTGTCATTACTGAAATCGTGGGGCGGCGCGACGATTGCCTATCGCCGGCGGATGATCGACAGCCCCTCCTACACGCTCAACCACGAGGAAGTCGCGAAGGCGCTCGAAGAGGGCATTACCTTCCTCGAGAACCTCGCCCCCGCGCGTATCGAAGTCGACCGGCATGGGCATGCCCGAGCCGTGGTCTTCGCCAACGGCGAGGAGCTCCCGGCCAGGTCGGTACTCGTCGCCGCCGGCACCCAGCCGAACACGGTGCTCGCGCGCGAGGAAGGCGTGAGCCTCGAGCTCGACGGCAAGTACTTTCTAGCGTGCGACGGGTCCGGTGCATCGGTGAGGCCCGAGCGGCACACGTCCAAGCCGAAGCAGGTCGAGGTGCTGCTGCACCGCTACCCCGACGGGCGCTTCATGAGCTTCTTCGGCGACCTGCATCCTTCCTACTTCGGCAACGTGGTGAAGGCCATGGGCAGCGCCAAGCAAGGCTATCCCGTCGTGAGCCGAGTGCTTTCACGAGGCAAGCCGTCCTCGTCCTCGGACGACACGTCTTTCCTCGCAAGGCTCAATCGCGATCTGCGCGCGGTGGTACACGAAGTGCGGCGCCTTACGCCGACGATCATTGAGGTCGTGCTGCGCGCCCCGGTGGCGGCGCGGCGCTTCGAGCCGGGCCAGTTCTACCGCATGCAGAACTTCGAGACCCTCGCGCTGCGCGTGCCTGGCACTACCCTCGCCATGGAAGGCCTGGCGCTCACGGGCGCCTGGGTCGACCGCGACCAGGGGCTGATCTCGGTGATCGCGCTCGAGATGGGCGGCTCGGCCGATCTCCTCGCCTACCTACGCCCGGGCGAGCCGGTCATCCTCATGGGGCCCACCGGGACGCCGACCGAGATCCCCCATGGCCAGAACGTGGTGCTCGCCGGCGGAGGCTTGGGCAATGCGGTCCTCTTCTCCATCGGCCGCGCGTTGCGTGCCGCCGGCTCCCGGGTCGTGTACTTCGCCGGCTACCGGCGCGCCGCCGACCGCTACCGCGTTGACGACATCGAGGCGGCTTCGGACGTGGTCGTCTGGTGCTGCGACGAGCCGCCTGGCTTCGCTGCCCGCAGGCCCCAGGACCGGGCGTTCGTCGGCAACATCGTCGAAGCGATGCACGCCTATGCCTCAGGCGCGCTCGGCAAGCAGGAGATCCCCTTCTCGAGCACGGATCGGATCATCGCCATCGGCTCCGACCAGATGATGGCCGCGGTGGCGCGAGCACGCCACGAAGTACTTTCTGGTTACTTGAAGAAGAACCATGTGGCCATTGGGTCCATCAACAGCCCGATGCAATGCATGATGAAAGAGATCTGCGCGCAGTGCCTGCAGCCGCACGTCGACCCGGCAACCGGCAAGACCACCTACGTCTTCTCCTGCTTCAACCAGGACCAGCCCCTCGACCAGGTGGACTTCGCCGCCCTCGCCCAGCGCCTGGCGCAGAACGGGGTGCAGGAGAAGCTCACCGCTCTCTGGATCGACCGCTGCCTGAAGCTCCTCCCCCCGCCCGCCGAGCGCAAGGCCGCCTAGCTCGAGGCAAGACGCTGCGCTGGTTTCGCTAGCTTGTCCGGCAAGCTTGACGCGCCGTCGGGTGAGGAGTATAAGATTTATATAAGTATTATATATGCAAAAGACCAAGGTCCGCACCTTTTCGGCTACGCCCCGTGACCTCGCGATGCTCGAAGCGGTGGCGCGCTATCACGGCCTGAACAAGAGCGCGACGATCGCGAGCTTGGTGCGCAGGGAGTTCTGGCGCATTTTCCCCGGCGGAACGGACAAGATCCGGCCCGATCGAGGAGCTAAAGTTGAAGGTGAGGCATGATTCCTAAGCTATTAATCTCATGCGTTTTAGCTGCGTCCGCAACATTCGCCTTTGCACAGAGCGTGGTCAAGGTGGGCGAGCTGAACAGCTACAAGGTGTTCCCCGCCTTTCTCGAGCCGTACAAGAAAGGCATGGAGCTCGCGCTCGAGGAGATCAACCGCTCGGGCGGCGTGGCGGGACGAAAGCTCGAGCTCATCACCCGCGATGACGGCGGGACCCCGGGCGACGCAGTGAGGGTGGCGGAGGAACTGATCGCGCGGGAGCGCGTGAATGTCCTTATGGGCACGTTCGCCTCCAACGTCGGCCTCGCCGTCGCGAACCTGGCGAACCAGCGCAAGATCCTTTTCCTCGCCTCGGAGCCGCTCACCGACAAGATCGTTTGGGAGAACGGCAACCGCTATACGTTCCGGCTGCGACCGTCGACCTACATGCAGACCGCGATGCTGGTGCCGGAAGCGGCGAAGCTCAAGAAGCAGCGCTGGGCGATCGTCTACCCGAACTACGAGTACGGCCAATCGGCGAGCGCGTCGTTCAAGAAGCTGCTCTCGCAGGCGCAGCCGGGGGTGCAGTTCGTCGCCGAGCAGGCGCCCGCCCTGGGCAAGATCGAGGCCGGCGCCGTGGTGCAGGCGCTTGCCGAGGCGAACCCCGACGCGATCTTCAGCTCGCTGTTCGCCGCCGACCTGCAGAAGTTCGTGCGCGAAGGAAATACGCGCGGCCTTTTCAAGAACACTGTCGTGTTCAACCTGCTGGGCGGAGAGCCGGAATACCTCGATCCGCTCAAGGACGAGACCCCCGCAGGCTGGTGGGTCACGGGCTATCCCTGGAGCGAGATCAATACGCCGGAGCACAAGGCGTTCCGCGACGCGTACCAGAAGCGCTGGAACGACTATCCGCGGCTCGGCTCGGTGGTCGGCTATTCCGCGCTCTACGCCGTGGCGAATGCCATCCGCAAGGCGAAATCGGCTGACACCGAGAAGCTGGTCGAAGCGCTCAAGGGCCTGCAGATGCAGACGCCCTTCGGCCCCATCACGTGGCGCGCCATCGACCACCAGTCGACCATGGGCGCGTATGTCGGCCAGCTCGCGAAGAAGGACGGCAAAGGCACCATGGTGAACTGGCGCTATGCCGACGGCGCGAAGCACCAGCCCTCCGACGAGGAAATCCGCAAGCTGAGGAAAGAAGACTAGGCTCAGGATTGAGCGGCTCGGCCGTACTCCTGCAATTCCTGAACGGGCTCGCGGGCGCGAGTTCGCTCTTCCTGGTCGCGGCGGGGCTGTCGCTCATCTTTGGCGTCAGCCGGATCGTCAACTTCGCCCACGGCTCGCTCTACATGCTCGGCATGTACTTGGCCGTGTGGCTGTCGGAGAAGCTCGGCTTCTGGGCGAGCGTTCCGCTCGCGGCGCTGGTTGTCGGTTTTTCCGGTGTCTTCATAGAACTTCTCCTGCTGAGAAGGCTCTATCGCGCGCCCGAGTTGCTGCAGCTGCTCGCAACATTCGCGCTGGTGCTCGTCATCAAGGACCTCGCGCTCTGGGCGTGGGGACCGGAAGACATGCTCGGTCCGCGCGCGCCGGGGTTGAGCGGCGCGGTCACCATCGCCGGCCGGCAGTTCCCGCAGTACGACCTGTTCCTGATCGTGCTCGGTCCGGCGGTGTTCGTGCTTCTCCACCTGCTGCTTACGAGGACCCGCTTCGGCATCCTGGTTCGCGCGGCGACCGAGGATCGCGAAATGGCCGGCGCTCTGGGCGTGAACCAGCGTCTGCTCTTCACCACTGTGTTCGCGCTCGGCGCCGCGCTTGCCGGGCTAGGGGGCGCGATGGCGATCCCTCGCGAGCCGGCCAACCTCGAGGTCGACCTCGCGGTCGTTTCCGACGCCTTCGTGGTGGTGGTGCTCGGCGGCCTGGGCTCGATACCCGGAGCGTTCCTCGCTGCGCTGCTGATCGCGGAGGTGAAAGCGTTCTGCATCGGACTGGGCTTTTCCAAGCTCACGCTAGTCGCCGAGTTCATCGTCATGGCGGTGGTCCTGGTGCTGCGCCCGTGGGGACTGCTCGGGCGGCCGCTCGCCGAAGCCCGCGCTCTGCCGGCCGAGCAGGCGCTCGCCGCTTCCCTCCCGCAACGCGCCCTCCTCGCGGGCTTGGCCGCGCTCGCGTTGGTGCCGCTGCTCGCCGACGCGTACACGCTCGTGCTTCTCACCGACGTGTTCGTGTTCGCGCTCTTTGCCGTCAGCCTGCATTTCATCCTCGGACCGGGAGGGATGGTTTCGTTCGGCCATGCCGCCTACTTCGGGCTCGGCGCCTATGCCGCCGCGCTTCTCCTGCTGCGCTATCGCCTGCCGATGGAGGGGGCGCTGCTGGCGGCGCCGCTCGCCGCGCTGGCGGGCGCCGCGGTGTTCGGCTGGTTGTGCGTGCGGCTCTCGGGCATCTATCTCGCGATGCTGACGCTCGCGCTGGCGCAAATCGTCTGGTCGGTCGCGTTTCAGTGGGATGCGGTCACGGGCGGCTCAAACGGGCTGGTTGGGATCTGGCCCGCGTCGTGGCTGGCGTCAAGGACCGCCTACTTCTACGCCACGCTGGCATTGAGCGCCGCGGCGATTGCCTGCCTCTGGCGAATCCTTGCCTCGCCGTTCGGTAATGCCTTGCGCGCGAGCCGCGACTCTCCGGTGCGTGCGGAAGCCATCGGCATCGATGTGCGCGCCCAGCGCTGGACCGCTTTCATGATCGCCGGCACAGCCGCCGGGCTTGCCGGCGCCCTGTTCGCTTTCTCCAAGGGCTCGATCTCGCCCGAAACGCTGTCGGTGCCGCGCTCAGTGGACGGACTGGTGATGGTCCTGCTCGGCGGCGTTCAGACCCTGACCGGGCCGGTGTGGGGAGCGGCGCTTTTCACCTGGCTGGAGGACGCGGTCGCGCGCGAGATCGCATATTGGCGCGCCGCCATCGGGGCGGTAATTCTGCTCCTGGTGCTCGCCGTTCCCCAAGGCATCGCCGGCGCCCTCGGCAAATGGCGCTCTCGGTAAGGAACCTGTCGAAGGCCTACGGCGGCGTCGAAGCCGTGCGCGACGTGTCGTTCAGCGTCGAGCCCGGAGAGATCGTGGCGATCATCGGCCCCAACGGCGCCGGCAAGACGACCTGCTTCAACATGCTGAACGGGCAGCTCGCGCCGGACCGCGGCGACATCCGGCTGGACGGAACGAGCCTCCTCGGGCTGCCGCCGCACCGCGTTTCGCGCCTCGGCGTGGGACGCACTTTCCAGGTGACGGCCACCTTCGGCTCCATGAGCGTGCGCGAGAACGTGCAGACCGCGCTTCTCTCGCACCATGGGCGGAACTACTCGATGTGGAGCCGCGCGCGGGCGTTCTTCATCAAGGAGGCGGAAGCCCTTCTCGACCGCGTCGGCATGCGCAGTCAGGCCGACCGGTCGTGCGCCGTACTCGCCTATGGCGACCTCAAGCGCGTGGAGCTCGCAATGGCGCTCGCCAACGAGCCCCGCCTTCTCCTCATGGACGAGCCGACCGCGGGAATGGCCCCGGAGGAGCGCGGCGCGCTGATGGGGCTTGCCGAGGCGCTCGCGCGCCATGACCGGATCGCGGTGCTTTTCACCGAGCACGACATGAGCGTCGTGTTCGGCTTCGCGAGTCGCGTCATCGTCATGCACCTCGGGGAAATCATCGCGCAAGGCTCGCCGGACGAGGTGCGCGGCGACCCGCGCGTACGCGAGGTGTACCTTGGCGATGCTTGAGGTGCGCGGCCTGAACGCCGGCTACGGCCGCGCCCAGGTACTCTTCGACGTCGATCTCGACGTCGGCCAGGGGGAAGTCGTCGCGCTCCTCGGCCGCAACGGGGCCGGCAAGTCGACCTCGCTCAAGGCGATCATGGGCCTCGTGCCGCGGCTCTCCGGCGAGATCGTTTTCGACGCCAAGCCCATCCGCAACCTCGAGCCTTACGAAATCGCGCGTCTCGGTCTGGGCTACGTCCCCGAGGATCGGCGTATCTTCACGGACCTGACCGTGATCGAGAACCTCGAAGTCGCCCGCCAGGCGCCACGGGGCGCCGCGCCGCCGTGGACGGAAGAACGGCTGTTTGCGCTCTTTCCTGCGCTCGCCCGCTTGCGCGATCGCCGCGGCGCCCGCATGTCGGGCGGCGAGCAGCAGATGCTTTGCATCGCGCGCACTCTGGCGGGCAATCCCTCCGCGATCCTGCTGGACGAGCCTTCCGAAGGACTGGCCCCGCTCGTCGTAGCGCAGGTGGCGCAGGCCATCCGCGAGATCAGGCGCGCGGGCGTGGCGGTCCTGCTCGCCGAGCAGAGCCGGCATTTCACCGACCGGGTCGCCGATCGGGCGTACGTGCTGGAGAAAGGCGTAATCGGTCGAGGATGATCAATTCAGGATGAGCCGCGGCCTGCTTCTCACGCTCACCGAGCCGCCGCCGGCGATGGAGGAGGAGTTCAACGCCTGGTACGACAGCGAGCACCTTGCCGAGCGCCTGGCGATCTCGGGCTTCCGTTCCGCGCGGCGCTGGGTGCGCGGCGCCACCTATCTTGCGACCTATGAGCTGGACTCGCCTGAAGTACTGCAGTCAAGGCCCTACCTGGAAAGGTTTCGCAACCAGACCCCATGGTCGCGCCGCTGCCTGGGCAGGTGCCTGACGTTCAAGCGCTGGGCATGCACGCAGATCGAGCCCGGCGACGCCGACCCGCATGGCGCGGCCGCGGCCCTGGCTTTCACGCTCAAGCCGGAAAGGTTTTCGGCAGTACTGCAATCAAGGCAGTTCGCCGCCGAATCGGGCGAAGCGATTTTCCTCTACGAGCTTTCCGACGCGCGACAGCACAGCGAGGATGTTTACCGCCTCTACGGAACTTGAGCGCTACGCGTGGCTGTCGATCGCGGCGGCGCTCGCGACGATCACGCTGAAGACGCTCGCCTGGTGGCTCACCGGCTCCGTCAGCCTGCTTTCCGACGCGCTCGAATCGATCGTGAACCTGGCCGCCGCGCTGCTTGCGCTTACCATGCTGCGCGTTGCGGCATCGCCTCCCGACGAGAACCATCCGTACGGCTTCTCCAAGGCGGAGTATTTCGCCGCCGGCATCGAAGGCGCGCTCATCGTGCTCGCCGCAGGCGGGATTCTCGCGAGTGCCATCCCCCGCCTGGTCGAGCCGCAGCCGATCCAGGCGCCGCTCCTGGGCCTTGCGCTCAGCGCTGCGGCGTCGGGCATCAATCTGGGCGTCGGCATGCTGCTGATCCGGGTCGGACGCCGGGAGCACAGCATCGCGCTCGAGGCCGACGGCCACCACCTGATGACCGACGTCTGGACCTCGGCCGGTGTGATCGCCGGCGTGGCGCTCGTATTCCTGACCGGCTGGCTGCGGCTCGACCCGCTGGTTGCGCTCGCCGTGGCGGTGCACATCGTCTGGATCGGACTGCGGCTGATGCGCCGCTCCTGGAAAGGACTTCTCGACGCCGCGATCTCGATCGAGGACACCGGCGAAGTGACCAGGCTGTTCACCGAGTACTCCAAGCGCTATGGCGTGAGCTTCCATGCCTTGCGCACGCGCCAGGCCGGCGCGCGCCGCTTCATCTCGTTTCACTTCCTGGTGCCCGATGCCTGGACCGTGGCGCAGGCGCACCGGCTCTCGGAGGAGGTCGAGGCGCGCATCCGCTCGATGGTGCCCAACGCCGCCGTGTTCACCCACATCGAGCCGATTTCCGATCCCTCCTCCTACGACGACCAGGAGCTGGACCGCTAGAGCGGTTTAGTCAGAGCGCCTTGGCGCGTTCGCGCAGGACGTACTTCTGGATCTTGCCGGTGGCCGTCGTCGGCACTGGGCCGAACACCACCTTCTTCGGGATCTTGAAGCGCGCCAGGTTCTCCCGGCACCAGTCGAGGTAGTCCTGCTCGGTGGCGCTGGCACCCGGCTTGAGCTGCACGAAGGCGCACGGCGTCTCGCCCCACTTCTCGTCCGGCCGCGCCACCACGGCGGCGAGCTGCGTTGCCGGGTGCTTGTAAAGCGCGATCTCCACTTCGACCGAGGAGATATTCTCGCCTCCCGAAATGATGATGTCCTTCTTTCGGTCTTTGATCTCGACATAGTTGCTCGGGTGCCACACCGCGAGGTCGCCGGTGTGCATCCAGCCTCCCTCGAACGCCTCCGCGGTGGCTTTGCCGTCCTTCAGGTAGCCGAGCATTACGGTATTGCCGCGCACCAGGATCTCGCCGATCGACTTTCCGTCCTTCGGCACCGGCTTGCAGGTCTTCGGATCGGCGACGATGTGGCCTTCGACAACCGGGTAGCGAACGCCTTGACGGGCCATATGGTTCGCTCTTTCTTCCAGGGAAAGATTGCCCCACTCATCCTGAGATGCACAGAAGGTGGAAGGCCCCTGGAGCTCGGTCATGCCGTAGATGTGCAGCACCTGGAAGCCGAGCTCCTCCATCGCCTTGATGACCTTTGCCGGCGGCGGCGAGCCGCCGGTCTGGATGTGCACCGGGTGTGGGAACCTGCGCCGCTCCTCTTCCGGCGCGGCGATCAGCATGCCGAGCACGGTGGGCGCTCCGCACATGTGAGTGACGCCGTGCTCGACGATGAGCTCGAAGATGTGCCGGGGCTCGACCGCGCGCAGGCAGACATGGGTTCCGGCCATGGCGGTGACCGACCACGGGAAGCACCAGCCGTTGCAGTGGAACATGGGTAACGTCCAGAGGTACACGGGATTCGCTGGCATGGCCCACGCCATCACGTTGCCGCAGGCCTCCACGAACGTGCCGCGGTGGTGATAGACCACGCCTTTCGGCCGGCCCGTGGTTCCGGAGGTGTAATTGAGCGCTATCGGATCAGATTCGGACTCGGGAAGCGACCAGGGAAAGTCCGCATTTCCCGCCGCAATGAATTTTTCATACTCGATTTTGCCGAGCAGCTCGCCAGGGCCGGTGTATTGCGGGTCGTCGACATCGACCACCAGCGGCTTTTTCCTGAGCTTTGACAGCGCCGGCCCGGTCACGGCCGCGAATACGCGGTCGGTAATGAAGACTTTGGCCTCGGCGTGCTCGAGTATGTAGGCGACCGTGTCGGCGTCGAGGCGCGTGTTAATGGTGTTGAGCACCGCCCCCAGCATCGGCACGCCATAGTGCACCTCGAGCATGGCCGGAATGTTCGGCAGCATTGCCGAGACGACGTCGCCCCGCTTCACTCCGGCTTTCTGCAACGCAGAGGCAAGGCGCCGCGCCCGCTCGAAAAGTTCCTTGTAAGTGAAACGGGTGCCGCCATGGAGGATGGCGGTCCGCTCGGGGTAGATCTCCGCTGCGCGGGGCAGGAAGACGATCGGCGAAAGCGCAGTGTAGTTGGCCGGACCCGGCTGCAGCGCCGCCCACATGGAAACAGCTTTCGACGGCGACTTCCGCGCTGCAGCAACCTTTTTTCTCAAACGGGCGCGACGGGCGTGTCGGCTCGCTCGCTTTGCCATGACTCCCTCCTCGTTCTACACTCGCTTCGGGTCTGCGGAAATCTACCAGACAGTCCACACGAGGAGGAGTCTCATGAAGAAGCTTGCTTTGGCGGTCGCTGCCGCTTTTGCGGTCACCGCGTATACCGGCGCGGCGTTCACGCAAGAAAAGACGGTGCGTATTACCGGGTTCGGTGCGAAATCCGGCGTGGTGCGCTCGTTCGGGATCAACAGCGAGGCGGCGATGCTCGCCGCGGCCGACATGATCAACAAGCAGGGCGGCGTGAAGCTCGCCGACGGGTCCAAGGCGAAGATGGTGGTCGATTTCCTCGACGACCGCTGCACGGCAGAGGAAGGCATCTCGGTCCTGCGCCGCATCTACGGCACCGACGCGCTGGTCGCGGTCGGACCGACCTGTTCCAACGTGGCGGAGCCGCTCTTCGGCATCCTGCAGAAGAAGGTCGGCGACTCCGGTGACTCCGGGCTGCAGATGCCGGTGTTCACCGACGTCGCGATCAAGGTGGGGCTCGCGAAGATCTCGGAGTGGGCGTTCCGCAACGTGCCCAACGAGACCATCATGTACAACTCGCTCTTCTACTGGCTGAAGACGAAACACCCGAACACCCAGACCGTGTACGGCGGCGTGGAAGAGGATTTCGCGCATTCGCGCGCCTCGTGGTACGCGGTCATGAAGGACCGCGCCGAGATCAACGGCTACAAGGTCCTCGGCAACTCGAAGTGGCTCCTGAACGACACCAATTTCGCCACCCAGGTACGCGAGATGAAGGCCGCCAACGCCGACATCGTCGCGATCGCGGCGCATCCCTTCACGACCTGCGGCGTGCTGAAGGAGATGCAGCGCCAGGGCGTGAAGCCGAAGGTGCTGGTCGGGCTGACGAGCTCCTCGAGCCTCGAGACCCTGCAGGGCTGCGCCAAGCAGGCCGAAGGGATGATCATCCCGACCTCGTTCGCGCCGGTCACCAAGGAAGGCAAGCAGGCGGCCGAGATCACCGCCAAGTTCAAGGGCGCGGCCGATCTCCACTCCATGGCGGCCTGGGAGAACATGTTCATCCTGAAGCAGGTGATGGAGTCCGAGAAGATCTCGGGCGACAAGAGCCAGCTCCAGGCCGACCGCCGCAAGGTCCGCGACGGCCTCGCCAAGCTGAAGGAGACGAAGGGCCTTCTGGGGGTGACCAAGCGCACCGACGATCGCGAGGCGGACAAGCCGTACCTCTTCGTCCACGCGAACAAGGGCGAGTGGAAGGTGCTGCATAACCCCTTGTAGGGGTTCTTGCTCGACTTCCTCCAGGCCGTCTCCGACGGCTTACTGTTCGGCGCGACCTATGCGCTGATCGGTATCGGCTTCACGCTGGTGTTCGGCGTGATGCACAAGCTGAACCTCGCGTACGCCGCGGCCTCCATCGGCGCGGCGTACGCCGGGCTGCTCATCCTGCAGGTAAGCCCCGGCGCGCCGGCCTGGATCGTCTTCCTGTGCGCGTTCCTCGCAGGCGGCGTTGTGGGCTGGCTCGTGTACCTCACCTGCTTCCACTTCATCCCGCTTTCGAATCCGCTGGCGCCGCTGATGGCGACCGTCGGCATGCTGCTCCTGATCGATGAGATCGTCGTGCACGCCACGGCCGGCATGCCGCAGAACTATCCCGCGATGTTCGACGACGTGATGCTGAGGATCGGGGAGTTCACGTTGCGCGGCGACCTGCTCCTGGTGGCCGGGATCTCGGTGCTTTGCATGGTCGGGCTTCTCGCCCTGCTCTACCGGACGCGCCTCGGGCTCGCCACGCGAGCGGTTTCTCAGCAGGCGGTCGCCTCGCAGCTCTGCGGCATCCACGTCGGCCGGGTGAACGGCACGACGTTCGTGATTACCGGGCTCCTCGGCGGGATCGCCGGCGCGCTCATCGGCGCGTCCGTGGGCGCGCTGTCGCCGCTTCTTACCGCGCCGCTCACGGTGAAAGGGCTGATCGTCACGGTGATCGGCGGGCTCGGCAGCATCCCGGGCGCGATCATCGCCGGGCTTCTGGTCGGCGCGTTCGAGAACGTGTTCCAGCAGTTCCGCGGCGTCACGGAGAGGGACCTTTACGTGATGCTCCTGCTCTTTGCGTTCCTTGTCTTCCGCCCTTCCGGCCTGTTCAGGAACTGATGGACTTCTACTACGGGCTGGCGCAGACGGTAGGGATCCACACGCTCCTTGGCCTGTCCGCGTACATCGTCCTCCTTACCGGCCAGGTCACCATGGCGCAGGCCGCGTTCTTCGCGGTCGGCGCGTACACCGCCGGCATGCTCACCGTCCTTGGCGGATGGCCGATCGTGCCCGCGCTCGGCGCGGGCGCGGTCCTCGGAGCGGCGACGGCGTGCGCGGTGGGATTCCCGGCGCTGCGCGTCAAGGGGCTGATGCTGGTAGTGGCGACGCTCGCTTTCGGCGAGGGTGTACGCCTTTTCTTCTTCAATTTCGACTATCAAGTCGCAAAGGGCGACATCAAAGTCGGTCCGCTCGGCGGTGAAGGCTTCCGCCAGATCCGCTACTTCCAGGAGAACGGCTGGACCACCGGCGAAGTGATGGTCTTCATCTGGTTCTTCGTCGTGGCTGCGATGGCGGCGCTGTGGTGGTTCGATCGCTCGCGCTACGGCGCCGTGCTGCGCGCCGTGGGCGAGGACGAGCTTGCGGCCCAGTCGGTAGGCGTCAACCTCACCGCGGTCAAGGTGAGCGCGATGACCGTGGGCGGCGCGATTGCCGGAATCGGCGGCGGGCTCTACGCCCACTACACGACGCACATCGAGCACGCGAACTTCAACGTGCTGCTCGCCACCTTCGCGATCGCTTACCCGATCGTCGGCGGGCTGAGGAACGTGTTCGGCACCCTTGCCGCGGTGATCTTCGTGCAGGCCTTCCTGATCGAGGGCCTGCGCTTTCTCGGCGACTGGCGCAACCTGCTCTTCGGCGCGCTCATCGTGGCGGCGATGAACCTGCGCCCGTACGGCTTCCTCGGAGGCCGCCGTGCTTGAGCTTCAGGGACTCTCGCGCCACTTCGGCGGCGTGAAAGCGATCGACGGCCTTGACCTGATCGTGCGCAAAGGCGAGATCGTCGGCCTGATCGGCCCGAACGGTTCCGGCAAGAGCACCACGGTCAACGTCATTGCCGGGGTTTTCCCGCCCACTTCCGGCGAAATTCGATTCGAGGGGGAAAACTTCGAGGGGCTTCCCACTCACAAGCGGCTGCAGCACGGCATCGCGCGCACGTTCCAGAACATCCGGCTCTTCGGCCAGCTCTCGGTCTGGCAGAACCTCTGGGTGGCGCAGAATGCGCCCGAGGAGCGCGCGCGCCGCGGCTTCCTCTCCCGCTGGCTCGGCGGCCAGGGTCGGGTGCGCGCCGAGATCCGCGAGCTGCTCGAGTTCAGCGGCCTCGCACACAAGCAAGACGAGCTTGCGGCGAACCTCGCCTTCGGCGAGCAGCGCAGGCTGGAGCTCGCGCGGGCGCTCGCCGCGAGGCCGAAGCTGCTCCTCCTGGACGAGCCGGCAGCCGGGATGAACAGCGAGGAGATCGGCCAGCTGCGCGAGCGCATCCTGAAGCTGCGCGCGCAGGGCATCACCATCGTGCTGATCGAGCACGTGATGGAGCTGGTGATGGGCGTCACCGACCGCATCGCGGTGCTCAACTTCGGCCAGAAAATCGCCGAGGGCACTCCGGCCGAGATCCAGGCCGATCCGCTAGTGCGCAAAGCCTACCTGGGTGGCATCTGATGCTGCGCGTGCAGGATCTCGTCACGGCGTACGGCAAGATCGAGGCCCTTAAAGGCGTTTCGCTCGAGGTGGCTCAAGGCTCGATCACCTGCCTTCTCGGACCCAACGGCGCCGGCAAGACCACCCTCATGATGACGATAGCGGGGATTCTGAAACCCAAGGCGGGATCGGTCAGCTTCTTCGATGAGAGGCTCTCGGGCCTGCCGCCGCACGCGATCGTGGCCCGCGGCATCGCGCTCGTACCGGAGAACCGGTTGGTCTTCCCGAGCATGACGGTGCTCGAGAACCTGCACGCCGGCGCCTATCAGAGAAGGGGCGGCGTCGACGAGGACATCGCCCGTCTCTTCCGCCGCTTCCCGCGCCTGAAAGAGCGCTCGACGCAGCCCGCGGGCACGCTCTCGGGCGGCGAGCAGCAGATGCTCGCCGTGGCGCGCGCGCTGATGTCGCGCCCGAAGCTTCTCCTGATGGACGAGCCCTCGCTCGGCCTCGCGCCGCTGGTGGTCGAGGAGATCTTCGCCATCATCGCCGAGCTGCACCGCGACGGCAGCACGATCTTCCTGGTCGAGCAGAACGCGCATATGGCGCTCAAGGTGGCGCAGCGCTTCTATCTCATGGAGCAGGGACGCGTCAGCTTCAGCGGCGACCCCGGCTCGCTCGCGGAGGACGAGGTCATCCGGCGGGCCTATCTCGGCTCCTCCAGGGCTTGATCGATCTCATCCAGAACACCCTCGACGGGCTGTCCGCCGGGGCTTCATACGCGCTCCTCGGCGTAGGTTTCACCCTGATCTTCGGCGTTCTGCGGCGCGCGAACCTGTCCTACGGGCCGGCGATCATGCTCGGTGTGTACCTCGCCACGTGGGCCAGCTTCAGCTTTCATAGCCTGGTCTTGCTGGCCGTAATTGCGGTGGCCGGCACCATGCTCACCGGCGCCTATGTCGAGAGACTGTGCTTCGCGCCCCACCGCCGCGGCCCGGCGGTGGCCGCCATGGCGGCGAGCTTCGCCATCTGGATGCAGCTCGAGGAGGCTGCAACGCTGCTCCTTCCGCGGCACCTCTATTCCTTCCCTGCGCTGTACGAAGGCGCAGCGCTCGCCCTGGGTCCTTTCACGCTGCGCGTTGAGTCGCTTGTCATGCTGGCGGCCGCGGTCGCCGTCTGCTTCCTCCTCTGGAAGATGCTCTACGCGACGCGCTTCGGCATAGCCGTGCGAGCGGTGATCGACGATCCGCGCGCGGCGGAGCTGGCGGGCATCAACGTCGGCGGGGTGTCGCTCGGCATCTTCGCCCTCGCCTCCGCGATCGGCGGACTGACCGGGTTTCTGATCGTCGCGAGCCATGAGCAGGTGACGCCGATGCTCGGCATGTGGTCCACTCTGAAAGGATTGCTCGCCATGATGCTCGGGGGCCTCGGCTCGCTGCCGGGCGCGGTCGCCGGCGGGCTGGCGCTCGGCCTGCTCGAGGCGCACAGCCAGTGGTACCTCGGCCCGCAGTTCCGCGACTTCATCGCCTATCTCCTGCTTTTCGCCCTGCTTGCCGTGAGGCCACCGTGGATGAATACGCGATCGGCGTATTGACGAACATCGGCCTGCTCTCGTTCGTCGCCGCGTCGGCCTACCTGTTGCTCATCGCGGGCGAGCTTTCGTTCGGCCAGCAAGGATTTTTCGGTGTCGGCGCCTACGCCGCGGGTATTGCCACCGCGATGCTGAGCCTGCCACTTTTTGCAGGAATTCTTGTAGCCATCCTTGCCGGCGCGGCCGCAGCGGCGCTCGTCGGCGCGACCACGCTGCGGCTGCGGGGGCTGCATTTCGCCATGGCCACCCTCGCCGCAGCCGAGATGCTGCGCATCCTGTTCGAGCTCTTCCATTGGCAGGTTGAAGTCGGCGGCGAGCGCGTGGGCCCCGACGGCACGCAGGGCTTCCGCGGCATCCGCTGGGTGTTCGAGCGCGGGCTCGAGCCGCTCGAATTCATGCTCATGGTCTATGGCATGCTTGCGCTCGTGGTGCTCGCTTTCCTCTTCCTCGAGCGCTCAAAGCTCGGCGCCTCGATCCGAGCCCTCGGCCAGGACCCCGACCTTGCCGGTATGCTTGGCATCGATGTCGTGCGTCTCAAGCTCGGGGTCGCGGCCGCCGCGGGCGCCCTCGCCGCGCTCGGCGGCGCGCTCTTCGCGCACCACAATACCTACATCGAGCCGCGCAACTTCGACATCATGCTCGGCGTGCACAGCCTGGCCTACGCGCTCATCGGCGGCCTCGGCACGGTGTTCGGGCCGCTCCTCGGCGTGGCGCTCGACCTCGGCTTGCTCGAGGGCACGCGATTCTTCCAGGGCTATCGCATGATTGTCTTCGGCGGGCTGGTCGCCCTGCTCCTCGCCTGGCGCCCGCGCGGTCTGCTCGACGAGCAGGCAGTGCATTGGCTAAGGACGCGGCCATGAGATGGTCGGCGCTTTTTCTGGTTCTGGTCTGCGCGCAAGCCTCGGCCCAAGAAGTGAATGGCAAGCTCGATTGCAAGTACACCGGCACCGACTTCGTCTATGACTGCAGGATCACGCTCGAGCGTGGGGGCCAGCCGCTTTCTGGAGCGCAAGTCACCGTCGGCGCTGACATGCCGTCGATGCCGATGGCCCATAACATCAAGTCTGTCAAGGCAAAGCCGACCAGCATGCCCGGCGAGTACCAGGCACGGCTTGACCTCGAAATGACGGGAGAATGGGCGGTCAAGCTGCGCATCGCCGGCCCTGTGCGCGACCAGCTTGTCCTTCACTACGTCTTCACAGAAACCGGCACTGCTCCTCGAAAGTGAAGCGCGGGTTGCGCGGCGGCAGGCCTTCGCCGGTGCCGTAGCCGATGTTGATGAGGAAGTTGGATTTCAGCCGTCCGTCCGGGAAAAAGGCGGCGTCCACCTTGGCGTTGTCGAAGCCGGACATCGCGCCGCAGTCGAGGCCCACCGCGCGCAGCGCGATGATGAGGTAGGCACCTTGCAGGCTCGAGTTGCGGAACGCATTCGGCTCGGCGACGTTGGGCTTGTTGTACCAGTTGATCGCATCGGGGTTGTGATACAGGCGCGGCAGGTGCTCGTAGAAGCGCGTGTCGTAGGCGACGAGCGCAACGAGGGGCGCCTTCATTGTCTTCTCCACGTTGACCGCGGAAAGCGCCGGGCGCAGCTTCTCGCGCGAGTCCTTCGAGTACAGGTAGAAGATGCGCGCGGGCTGGCTGTTCGCCGTGGTCGGCCCCCATTTCATGATCTCGTGCGCGGCGCGCAGCAGCACCGGGTCCACCGGCCGGTCGTGAAACTTTCCGTGCGAACGCGCTTCGCGCAGGATCAGGTCGAGCGTTTTTTCGTCAGCCATAATCGCCCCCGTGGTGGACCTCTCTAGTGTAATTCGCCCGCGAGACGCGATCATGTGGGGCCAGGCCTGTGCCGAGCCGCAGACGCTCGTCGAAGCGCTCGTCGCCCAACGCGCGAACCTCGGTGCAGTGGGGTGCTTCCTCGGCTCGAGCTACTCGGGGATCGTCAAGCGGGAGCACGCGGACCACCTGCGGCTTGCCTCCTACTGCGGTACGGGCACCAACCGCGCGCTGGCCGATGCCGGCGTGCTCGAGATCCTGCCGGTGCCTTACTCGCAGCTCGGGCCGCTCATCCGCGACGGGAAAATACGCTGCGACGTGCTCATGCTCCAGGTGAGCCCGCCGAACGCGCGCGGCGAATATAGCCTCGGCCTCGCCGCCGACTACCTGGTGCCCGCAATCGACGTCTGCCGGGCGATCGTCGCCGAGGTGAACGAGCAGGTTCCGTGGACGCATACCGAGCGCTTGCTGGCAAAGGGAGATTTCGACCTTCTGGCGAATAGCTCCAGACCACCCGCCATGCCGCAGGTACGGCCGCCGGCCGGGCTTGAGCGGGCCATTGCTCGCAACGCGGCGGATTTCGTGCCGCACGGGGCGGTGCTGGAGTTCGGCATCGGCAGCCTGCCCGACGCGGTCTGCGCCGAGCTCGGTCGGCATGAAGGCTTGCGTGTGCACTCAGGCACCGTCGGCGACGGGGTCGTCGAGCTCGCCGAGCGCAAGGTGGTCACCCAGGTCGACGCCGCGATGTTGATCGGGTCGAGGCTACTGTTCGACTTCGCGCACTACAACGAGCGCGTGCGCCTTTACAGCAGCGAGTACACCCACAACGCCGGGGTCCTTTCCCGCCAGCCCTCCTTCGTCGCCATCAACGCCGCCGTCGAAGTGGACCTGACGGGTCAGATCAACGGCGAGTACGCCGGGACGAGCTACGTCGGCGCGGTAGGAGGGGCGCTCGATTTCGCTCGCGCAGCCAGCCAGTCGCCGGGCGGAGCGTCGATCATCGTGATTCCCAGCGCGCGGATCGTGGAGCGGCTGTCCGCCCCCGTCTCGGTCCCGCGCAGCGAAGCGGGTGTCGTGGTCACCGAGAAAGGCGCGGCCGACCTGCGCGGCTGCAGCCTGCGCGAGCGTGAACGGCGCATGCGTGCAATCAGCGGAAATTCCTGAGCGCCGGCACGGTCCAGAATGGCATGGCTGCGACGGCGATCAGCACGAGCGCCATTGCGAGGCCGGCGCGATACCCGCCCGTCAGATCGTGCAGCAGGCCGCCCGCGAATGAACCCAGCGCCGCGCCAACGGCGTTGCTGGCATAGATAAGGCCGTAGATCGTGGCCACCCGAGGGCCCGCGAAATAGCGGGCGCAGACCGACGACACGATAGGTCCCCGTACCCCCATGCATAGGCCGAAGACTGCGACGAACACCGCGAGCAATATCGTCAAAGGGTACGCCGTGATCGCAAGCAGGGTCAGCATGCCGGCTGCCGTGCCGGCAAAGCTTGCGGTGACCGTCTGCCGGTAGCCGAAGCGCTCGGACGCGAAGCCGCTGCCCATCACACTCGCCGCGGATAGAAGCCCAACGATGCCGAACGCGGTGGCGGCGCTGAGGGGTGGGAAGCCGGCATCGACCAGAAACGCCACGAGCTGCACCACGATGGAGAACATGGCGGCCGCGGTGCAGCCGAAAACCTGAACGAGGCCCCAGAACACCGGCGTGCGTACGGCCGTAGCGAGCGTCCAGCCCGCCCCGTGTTTTCCTTTTGCCTGTGGGCGGGAGGCCGGGTGTCCCGCGGCAAACCTGCGCCAGGGTAGCCCGATCACCACCACGGGCGCAGCAAGCAGTAGCGCAAGACCCATGAATCGATAGGTCGCGCGCCAGTCGAACGCTCCGACCAGATACTGGACGAGCGGCACGAAAAGCACGGTACCCACGCCAAAGGCCGAGTACGCGATCCCTATGGCGCTCGAGAGCCGCTCGCGGTACCAGCGACCGAGGAGCGCGGACGCGGGAACCATGCCATTCATGCTGACGCCGATGCCGACCAGCACGCCGATGAAGAGATAGAACTGCCACAGCACGGTGAGCCCGCTCGCGAGGAAGAACGCCGCGCCGAGGCTTGCCATCCCGGTGCCGTAGACCCAGCGCGGCCCAAACCGGTCGAAGATGAGCCCCACGAACGGCGCGGTGCAGCCGTTCACCAGGAGGTAGATCGAATAGACGCTCGTCAACTGCGAGCGGGTCCAGCCGAAATCGCGCTCGAGCGGGAGCAGGAATACCGCGTAGGTGTCGCCCAGGCCCCGCCCGAACATGTTCAGGACGAAGCAGGCCGCGAGGACGGCGGCCGCGGTACTAGATCTTTTCGGCAGGCTCGAGGCCGAAAACCTGACGCAGGTAGCGCAGGTAGCCCGGATCCTTGCTGATCGTCTTGCCGGGCGAGTCCGACACCTTGGCGACCGGCTGGCCGTTGCACTCGGTCATCTTGAGCACGATGTTGATCGGCTCGTAGCCGAGGTCGTTGGTGAGGTTGGTACCGATGCCGAACGACGTGCGCGCACGGCCGTAGAAACGTCGCGCGATCTCGATCGCAAGGGGAAACGAGAGCTGATCGGAGAAGATGAGCGTCTTGGTGCGCGGATCGACGCGGTTCGCGCGGTAATGAGCGATCATCTTCTCGCCCCACTCGAAGGGATCGCCCGAGTCGTGCCGCGCCCCGTCGAAAAGCTTGCAGAAGTACATGTCGAAGTCGCGCAGGAAGGCCTCCAGCCCGTACGTATCGGCGATCGCGATGCCGAGGTCGCCGCGGTATTCCTGCGCCCATTTGTCGAAGGCGAAGGTCTGCGAGTCGCGCAGCCGCGGTCCGAGCGCCTGGCAGGCCTGCATGTACTCGTGGGCCATGGTGCCGAGCGGCGTGAGCTGATTGCGCATGGCGAACCAGACGTTGGAGGTGCCGGCGAAGTACTGCGGGACCTCGCGCTTGAGCGCCTGCACCACCTCCTCGTGCCACGCGAGCGAGAAGCGCCGGCGCGTGCCGAAGTCGGAAATCTTGAAGTCGAGCTCAGGCTCGACTGTGCGCACGAGATCGATCTTCGCCTTGAGGCGCCGCCGGCCCTCGTCGAGGTTCGGGCGCGGCTGCGTGCGCCGGAAGTACAGCTCCGACACGATCGCGAGCACCGGGATCTCATAGAGAATGGTATGCAACCACGGGCCGCGGATCGTGATGTCGATCTCGCCCGGCTTTTCGCCCAGTCCCGTGCCAACGTACTTCTCGTTGAACTGGAACAGGGCCAGGAAGTCGACGAAGTCGGACTTCATGAAACGCAGGCCGCGCAGGTAAGCAAGCTCCTCGTCGCGGAAGCGCAGGCGGCAGAGCTCGGCGAGCTCGCGTTCGATGCGGTCGAGGTCGGAGCGCAGGTCCACGCCCTCGGTACGGCACCTGAACCTGTATTCGACCTGCGCGCCAGGGAAGTGATGCAGCACCACCTGCATCATGGTGTACTTGTACAGGTCGGTGTCGAGCAGCGACTGGATGATCATCGCGCGCAAATTGTACCCGGGGCGGTTATCCTCCCGGCATGTGCGGCCGCTACGCGCTGCATGCGAATCCCGAGGTGCTGGCGCTGCAGTTCGGGCTCGATTCGGTGCCCGAATTCAGGCCGAGCTACAACATCGCGCCCGCGGCTGAAATCCTCGTGGTGCGGGCCGGGGCTGCGGCGCGCGCGCGCTGGGGCCTGCGCGGCCGGTTCGTCAACCTGCGCGCGGAAACCGTGCTCTCACGATTCGGAGCGAGCGGCCGCTGCCTCGTGCCGGCGAGCGGCTTCTATGAATGGAAAGCCGAACGCCGGCGCAAGCAGCCTTACTACTTTTGGCCCCCGCGCAATGCGCTGCTCGCGCTCGCCGCTCTGTGGGAACGGGATACCTGCTCGCTCATTACTACGCATCCGAACCCGGTGGTACGCGCCGTTCACGATCGAATGCCCCTCATGGTGCCGAGGAGCCTTTATCAGGCGTGGCTGCACGGCGACGAAACCATCCTCCGGTCAGCGCCCGAGATCGAGCTGCGCGCTCATCCAGTCAGTATGGCGGTAAACCAGGCCGCGAACGATTCGCCGGAGATGATCGAGCCGGTCGAGCTAGCCCGCGGCCTGTTCGACTAATCCCTGCACGCGCACACCGAGGAGCCGCACCGCCTTCATTCCCGCCTGAGTGCGCGCGGCGAGCTCCACCGCCCACGAGGCAATGAGGTCCGCATCCGCTGTCGGGCGCGACAGCGTATGACTGCGCGTCACGGTCTTGAAATCGGAATAGCGCACCTTGATCGTCACGGTGCGCGCTGCGAGCCGCCGCCGCGCGAGCCAGTCGGCGTTCTCGCGCGCCATGCGATCGAGCTCGGCGCGGATGGCATCCGCATCGACCAGATCGTGCGCATACGTATTCTCCGTGCTGGAAGACTTCGACTCGCGGTCCGGCACCACCGGCCGCGGATCGTCGCCTTGCGAGAGCTGGCGCAGCCAGTCGGCGAGACTGCCCACGGTGTCGCGCAGGAGCTGCGCATCCGCGGTGCGGATCTGCACCAGCCGTTCTATCCCGAGTCCGCGCAGCTTGCGGGCAGTCACCGGCCCCACTCCCCACAGCGCTTCCACCGGCAGCTCCTGCAGGAAGCTCTCCACGCGCTCAGGCGAGATCACGGTAAGCCCGTCGGGCTTGCGGTAGCCGGAGGCGATCTTGGCCAGGAACTTGTTCGGCGCGACGCCCGCCGAAGCGGTGAGCCCCGTCTGCTCGACGATTTGCTGCTTCAGCCGTCGGGCGACGCGGCTACCGAACTCCTCGCCCCAGGCGTTCTCGGTGACGTCCAGATAAGCCTCGTCGAGCGAAAGCGGCTCCACCAGCGGCGTGCAAGCTCGCAGAATGGCCATCACCTGGCTCGACACGCGCCGGTAGCGCTCGAAGTCCGGAGACACGATCATGAGCTCGGGGCAGAGTCTCAGCGCGCGCGCCATCGGCATCGCCGAGCGCACGCCGAACGCGCGCGCCTCGTAGCTCGCGGCCGCCACCACGCCGCGCGCCTGCGGCCGGCCCCCGACCGCCACCGGCTTGCCGCGCAGTTCCGGTTGGTCGCGTTGCTCGACCGAGGCGTAGAACGCGTCCATGTCCAGATGGACAACCCGCCGCATACTGTATATATTGCCACTAATGGACGGACTTACAGAGCGGCAAGCGCAGATCCTGCGCCTCGTCCGGGAGCTGACCGAGGTCTCGGGTTTTCCGCCGACCCGCGCCGAGATCGCCGAGCGCATGGGCTTTCGCTCTGTGAACGCCGCCGAGCAACACCTGCGCGCGCTGGAGAAAAAGGGCGCGATCGAAATCTCTTCCGGAGCCTCGCGCGGCATCCGGGTGCGCGATGGCCGCCCTGCCGCCCGCCTCGGGCGGCTGCTCGAGCTGCCATTGGTCGGCCGCGTCGCCGCGGGCAGCCCGATCCTCGCCGAGGAGAACCTGCAGGGCCGCTACCAGGTCGATCCCAATCTGTTCACGCCGCGCGCCGACTACCTGTTGCGCGTGCGCGGCATGTCGATGCGCGATGCGGGAATCCTCGAGGGCGACCTGCTCGCCGTGCACAAGACGAGCGAAGCGCGCAGCGGGCAGATCGTGGTCGCCCGGCTCGCCGACGAGGTCACCGTGAAGCGCTATCGCCGGCGCGGGCATACGGTGGAGCTCGAAGCGGAGAATCCGGATTACAAGCCCATCGAGATCGACCTGCGGCGTGAGCCGCTCACCATTGAAGGAACCGCCGTTGGCGTAATACGCAACGGCAAGGCCCTCTAAGACATCTTAGAATGGCGCTGGCCCCAGGCCCGCGCCGATGAATCACACTACAACCGCAGACGGCAGCGCCGCCCGACTGGAGGTCTCGACCGATGCGGTCGAGGCCGAGATCCGCGATCGCGCCGACCCGCAGCAGGTTCTCGCCGACCGCGTCGCCCAGCTCTACCGCCAGATGCCGATCGCCATCGGCGCGACCTTCATCGCCGGCGCGATCGCCACCTTCGAGCTGCAAGGCCGGTGGCTGAAGGAGCTGGTGCTGATATGGTGGGCGATCGTCGTCACCTTCACTGCGGCGGCGAGCCTGCTGCTCTACGCGTATTACCGAAGCCCGGACAAGGTCGCGAGCGCGCCGCAGTGGCTGCGCTGGCTCGGGATCGCGGCGCTCGGCAACGGCGCGAGTTGGGGGCTTGCGGGCGGTGTGTTCTTCCGCTCGCTGTCGGACGAGCAGCAGGTGTTTCTTGCGTTTCTCTTCGCCGGGATGGCTTCGGTGGGCATCCCGGTGTACGCCGCGTCGTGGCCGATCTTCGCTCTCTACGCGGCCGGCATTCTGGGCCCGTTTTTCTACGTGCTCCTCACCTTCGGCAATCGCCTGTTCGTAGAGATCGCGCTGCTCGTGCCGCTCTTCTATGCGATCAACGTCGTCATTGCTTACCGGCTAACGCAGGTGTTCCACTCCGGCTACCGGTTGCGGCACGCCTACGGCAAGCTCACCCGCGAACACCGCCAGCTCAACCAGCGCCTCGAGCGGCAGCTGGTCGAGCTCGAGGAGGCGCGGCGCCAGGTCGAGGCGAGCGGCCGCAAGCTCGCGCTCTTCGCCGAGCGCGCGCCGATTGCGGTGCTCGAGCTCGAGCCCGACGGCACGGTGGTGGAGGTGAACCACGCCGCTGAAATTCTGTTCGGCTACGCAGCCGCCGAGCTCGTCGGCGGCCCCGTGAAGAAGCTCGTGCTGCCCAAGTTTCACGAGGACTTCGACCATACGTGGCAGCAGCTCGTCACTTCGCGCGAATCGGTGGCCGGGCTCAAGATCCGCAACCCGCGCCGCGACGGCGCCGAGATCATCTGCGAATGGACCGTCACCCCTCTCGTCAACTTCCAACGGGAGGTCATTGCGGTGATCGCCCAGGGGCGCGACATTACCGCCCAGCTCGAGGCCGAGCGCATGAAGAAGGAGTTCACCTCGACGCTTTCCCACGAGCTGCGCACGCCGCTCACCTCGATCATCGGCTCGCTGCAGCTCATCAATGGCGGCGTGATGGGCGAGGTGGACAAGGAGGTCGCCGAGCTCACCATGGTCGCCGAGCGCAACGGTCAGCGCCTGCTCGACCTCATCAACGACATCCTGGACATCGAGAAGATCGAATCGGGCAAGCTCACCCTGGCGCCTGAGCTCATCGCGCTCGACGAGCTGGTGCGCGAGTCGATGGTGCTCAACAAGGCCTTCGGCGAGCGCTTCCAGGTGCGCTTCGAGGCGCATGGCGGGAAGTCCAGTAGCCGGGTGCACGCCGACCGCAAGCGCCTGCTCCAGGTGATGACCAACCTGCTCTCGAACGCGGCCAAGTTCTCGCCCGAGGGCGGCGTGGTGGAGATCAGCACCGCGGACGTTGGGCCGAGCGTGCGCGTTTCGGTTCACGACCGCGGCAGCGGCATCCCGGAAGCGTTCCGCCCGCGCATTTTCGGTCGCTTCACCCAGGCCGATTCGACCGCCACGCGGCAGAAGGGCGGCACCGGCCTCGGCCTTGCCATTTGCAAGCGGCTGGTCGAGCTGATGCACGGCCGCATCGGCTTTGACGACCGCTCCGGCGGCGGCACCACATTCTGGTTCGAGCTGCCGCGCCACAGCGCCTGAGATCGAAGACCCCATGCCAGACCGGCCTCTCAACCGCATCTGCTACGTCGAGGACGACGAGGACATCCAGCGCATCGTGCGCATGTCGCTCGAGCGGGTCGGCAAGATGACCGTCGCGGTGGTCGGCGATCCAACCCAGGCGATCGAAACCATGGCTGAGTTTCGCCCCGACTTGGTGATGCTCGACTGGATGATGCCGGTGATGGACGGCCCGACGCTATTCCGGCAGATGAAGCTGCGTCCGGAAACGAGCAGCCTGCCGGTGGTGTTCATTACCGCCCGCGCCTCGCCGCGCGACCTGGACGACCTAAAAAACCTCGGGGCCGCTGGGACCATCTCGAAGCCGTTCTCGCCCAAGGACCTGCCCGACCAGCTGCGCGCGATCTGGGCCGCGCTCCCCTGACGCACATCGCCGCTCTTACCGCGCGATCTGACCGTCTCGCCGTGACCTGACCTCTATTGCGCGGCGGGCTGCTGCTCGAACTTGCGCGCGAGAAAGCCGATGACCTCGTCTGCGTTACGGAACCGGGCATCGCGGTCCTTCTCCACCAGCTTGTCCAGCAAAGGCTGGTACTGCGCGAGCTCCGGCGGCAACGACGGCGGGATGGTGTTCAAATGGTGCATGGCGATCTCCATGGCGGTCTCGCCATCGAACATGTGCCTGCCGGTGAGCATCTGGTAGAGCAGCACGCCCGCGCTGTAGATGTCTGTGCGCAGGTCGAGCGCACGCCCTTGCACCTGCTCCGGGCTCATGTAGCGCGGCGTGCCTAGCACTTCGCCGGCCCCGGTGCGGTCCGCTGCCGCGATGTTCTTCGCGATGCCAAAGTCCACGATCGAGAGCGTGCCGTCGCGGCGGAACATCAGATTCTGGGGCTTGAGGTCGCGGTGCAGGATGCCCTTCTCGTGAATGTCGCCGAGCGCGAACATGAGCTCGCGGAAGAGTCTCAGCGCCTCCTGCGGCGGCACCGGCCGGTTGCCCAGGCGCTTGCTCAGGTCGCCGCCCTCGAAAAACTCCATCACCAGATAGACGTTGTTCTCGTACCTACCGTGCCCGAGGATGCGGGCGACGTGGCGGCTCTGGATCCGCTCGACCATGGCGAACTCTTCCATGAACCGCTCCATCGCTTTGCGGTTGACCACGGCGTCCTGGCGCAGGATTTTGACCACGAGCGGCTCGTCGTCGTCCTCGCGCGAGGCGAGGTAAACCCGGGCCGTGCCGCCTTCGCCGATCAGGTGCAGGATCCTGATGCCAGGGATGCGCACCTTGACGCGCAGGTTCTGGCCTTCCATGCGCGACGCCAGGTCGGGCGACACGGTGCGCTCCACCGGAGTCGCGGTGAGCTCCCGGATCGAGGCAATCAGCTTTTCGCGGGTGAGCTCCTGCTTGCGCTGATAGTCGTCCGCGCCGGCCTTGATCGCGCGCACGGCGATGATCTCGTTGCCGGCGCCGGTCAGAAACAGGACCTTCGGGCAGTCGTCGCGCCGCTTGAGCGCTTTCAGCCACTCCAGGCCGTCGCCGCGGCCGAGCATGTAGTCGAGCACGATGACGTCGTAGGAGCGCAGCGGAAAAGCGGCGCTCGGCAGGTCGTGCTCAAGCGGATCGTAGCCATCGATCTGGGCGTCTGGCCACTGGCTGCGGACGTAGCGCGATACGAGGTTGCGCAGATCTTCGTCGTCATCGATCAGCAGGATGCGCATCGGCTACGCATCACTCATACGCGATCTGCACTTTGGAGAGGTAGTCGCCGTACTCGCTGATGCTCGCGTGCAGCGCGGCGCGGTCGCCGCTGCGCGCCCCTTCCTCGATGTACTTGCCGAGCGTGGAGACGTGAACGAAGCCGTATGAGCTCCCGACTCCCTTCATGCGGTGTCCAAGCTGGCGAAGCTTCTCGAAGTCGGCAGCGGCGAGCGCCGCGCGCAGAGCGTCGAGCTCCTGGTGCCGGTTGCTCATGAACACCGGGATAAGGTCCTGCAGGTCCTTCGCTACAGTCACCGAGTAGTGATCCACGCTCATGGCGGCATTATAGTTACCGGATCTGCCCGACTAGTCAGGGATTGTCAGCAGGGACGGCGAGGTGGGGATGGATCGAGCGCGCCGTCTGCACGGCGAAGCGGGCTTCCGCGGCGGCCCGCGCCGAGCGCAGGATCTCGGCGAAATGCAGCATCGCCCCAAAGTGCCGCGGCTCGAGCTCGAGGGTGCGCCGAATGTCGCGCATGCATTCGTCATCGCGCCCGAGCAAATAGTGCAGCGCGGCCCGCTTGTGCCACGCCTCGGCGAAGTCCGGAGCCCGGCGCAGGAGCACGGTAAGGCGCGTCTCGGCAATATCGTAGCGGCGCGCGGCGATGTCGCTGGTCGCGAGGTCGAGCTCGCGCGCCGCGGCGTGATGCGGATGATGCATCCAGACATCCCAGATACGCTCTTCGGTCGGGGTTGCCTCGTCGGGAGCGCAGCGCGCAAGCTGGCGGAAAAGCGCGTCGAGCAGCGGCGAGGCGCGGGCCGGGCGCCGGGTGCGATAGCTACTGATGAGCCTCAGGATCTCGGTCAAGCGAGGCAGATCTTAGTGGAAATCGCGCGAGCCGGTAGCGAGCGGCCCGAGCAGCGCGCTATAGTCCGAGAGGCGCTGGGCGACGAGATGCACTACTTCACCATCGCGCTCGACCACGCCCGCCACGCCCATCAGCCGGGCGCCGAGCAGCTCGCGCCGCTGGCGCTCGAGCAGGTCGCGCCACACCACGATGTTCATGCATCCGGTTTCGTCCTCTAGCGTGACGAATATCACTCCGCTTGCCGTGTCGGGCCGCTGCCGGCAGGTGACCAGCCCGGCGACGCGCGCCGGGGCGCCGTGCGGTCTTGATTTGAGCTCTTCAGCCTTGAGGAGCCGCATCTTGTCCAGGCGTTTCCTCAGCAAAGCCAGAGGATGGCGGCCAAGCGTGAGCCCGAGGCTCGCGTAGTCGGCGACGATCTCCTCGCCTTCGGGCGGGGCTTCGAGCGCCGGTACGCACTCGTGCGCCGGGATGTCGAGCGGCGCGCGTTGCACCGCGCCCGCGGCTACCCAGCGCGCGAAGCGCCGGTGCCCGGCAAGCGACTCCAGCGCACCGGCGGCCGCCAAGCAGCGCAGATCGCCTTTGTTCAATTTCAGATCATGAATGGAGCGATACGGCCGGCCTGCCGCGATGCGCCTGCCTTCTCCTTCGGCAAGGCCGCTCACCATGCGCAAGCCCAGGCGCACGGCCCCGCCCTCGAGCGTGCAGTCCCACTCGCTCAGCTGCACATCGGGCGGACGCACCTCCACGCCGTGCCGGCGGGCATCCTGCACGAGCTGCGCCGGCGCGTAAAAGCCCATCGGCTGGCTGTTCAGCAGCGCGGCGCAGAATGCCGCCGGATAATGGCACTTGATCCAGGACGAGACGTACACGAGCAGCGCGAAGCTGGCCGAGTGCGACTCCGGGAAGCCATACTCGCCGAAGCCGAGGATCTGCCGGTAGATGGAATCGGCAAACGCCTCGCTGTAGCCGTTGCGTCGCATCCCGGTTTTTAATCGTTCTTCAAAAGGCTCGAGGCCGCCGCTGCGCTTCCATGCCGCCATCGACCGGCGCAGCCGGTCGGCCTCGCCCGGCGTGAAGCCCGCCGCCACCATCGCAAGCTCCATCACCTGCTCCTGAAAGATGGGAACGCCCAGCGTTCTCTTCAAAACCGCTTCCACTTCGGGGCTCGGATAAACCACGGGCTCCAGGCCGCGCCGGCGCCGCAGGTAGGGATGCACCATGCCGCCCTGGATCGGTCCCGGGCGCACGATCGCCACCTCGATGACCAGATCGTAGAAATTCTGCGGCCGAAGGCGCGGCAGCATGCTCATCTGGGCGCGTGACTCGATCTGGAACACGCCCACGGTGTCGGCCTTCTGGATCATGCGGTAGACCGCGGGATCTTCCGGCGGAACCTCGTGGATTGGGAGATTGATGAATTGCAAAGCCCTTCTTATGGCGCTCAGCATGCCGAGGGCGAGCACATCGACCTTGAGCAGACCGAGCGCCTCGAGGTCGTCCTTGTCCCACTGGATGACGCTGCGATCCGGCATCGCGGCGTTCTCGATCGGCACGAGCTGCGCAAGCGGACCGCGCGAGATGACGAAGCCGCCGACGTGCTGCGAAAGATGGCGCGGAAAGCCGACGAGGGTCTGCACGAGCTCCAGGAACTGGCCGTCCAGGCACCCGGGCAATGCGCTGCGGGTATCCCAGAATGTCAAGCCCTTCGCCAGACGATCCACCTCGTCGAGCGGCAGGCCGAGTGCCTTGCCGACATCGCGCACGGCGCTTTTCGGGCGATAGCAGATCACCGTCGCGGCAAGCGCGGCGCGCTCGCGGCTGTACTTGCGGTAGACGTACTGGATCACCTCCTCGCGCCGCTGGTGCTCGAAGTCGACGTCGATATCGGGCGGCTCGTTGCGCTCGCGCGACACGAAGCGCTCGAACAGCATGTTCATGCGCGCCGGGTCGACCTCGGTGATGCCGAGCGCGTAGCACACCACCGAGTTTGCCGCTGAACCCCTGCCCTGGCAGAGAATTTCTTGGTCTCGAGCGTAACGCACCACGTCGTGCACGGTAAGGAAGAAGGGCTCGTAGCCGAGCTCGGCGATGAGCCTAAGCTCATGCTCCATCAGCTCGGCGACCTTCGCCGGCGCGCCCGCCGGGAAGCGCCGGCGCAGTCCCTGTTCGGCAAGCATCCTCAGCCACGAAGCAGGGGTATGGCCCTCCGGCACGAGCTCCGCGGGATACTCATACTTGAGGCAATCCAAGGAGAAGCCGCAACGTTCGGCGATGACGAGCGTTTCGGCGAGGAGCTCGGTCGGATAAAGCTGCGCGAGGCGCATGCGCAGGCGCAAGTGCCGCTCGGCATTGGGAAAGAGCGCTTGCCCGCATTGCGCGACCGGTCTGCCCAAGCGCACCGCGGTGAGGACATCCTGCAGGCGCCGGCGCGAGCGCACGTGCATGTGCACGTCGCCGCTCGCCACCAAGGGAAGCATGCTTTTTCTGGAGATGTTCTTCAGAAAAGCCATCCTTGCCCGATCGTTCGGCCCGCAATGCAGCTCGGTCCCGATCCATGCATGGCCGTGGAAACGTTCCGCGATCCACGCTGCAGGAGCCGGATCCTGTCCGGGAATCCAGAGCATCAGCGCGCCGGTGCCGGAAACCGATTCCACGTCCGCAAGCTTGAGGGAGTAAGCACCCTTCTTGCTGCGTCGTCTTCCGGTGGTGATAAGAGAGGAGATCGCCCCATACGAGCGCCGGTCGGCGGCGAGCAGCACGAGCTTGACTCCCTCGGCGAGGATCTCGGTGCCGAGGATGAGCGGCAGGCCGCAATCCTTCGCTTGCTGGTGCGCGCGCACCGCGCCGGCTAGCGAGCACTCGTCGGTCAGCGCGAGCGCCCTGTAGCCGAGCGCCTGCGCGCGCGACACGAGCTCCTCGGGATGCGACGCGCCGCGCAGGAAGCTGAAGTTGGAGAGGCAGTGCAGCTCGGCGTAATCAGGCAAAGAGGCCATGCAGGTACCATTCGTAGGTCGAGCTGCCGCCAGCTTCCCGGTAGACCCAGGCGAGCGCGCCGTCGGACAGCCGGGCGACGAAGTAATCGCGCCTCGCGTCATCGCCGTCCCACCAGCCCGACTCGATGCGCTCAGGACCGGCGAGCGCAGTGAATTCGCTTTCTTTGAGCTTTTTCGGTTCAAGAAGCCAAACTGGGCGCGGGCCGGGAGCCGCATACGTTCGCGGATCCCATTCGCCGGGCTCGACGCGCCGCCAGGCGTGCTCCGGGCGATGATCCGGCAGCGCGGCGAAGCCGTGCACGGCGGCATTGCCCAGCCGGGCGCGCAACCGCTCGAGGAGCTCGGCCCAGTCTTCGACTGCGCGCGCCGCATCGCCGAACATCCCTGCGCTGGCCGCCTGGAGCGGGGCGAAGTCGCCGGCCTCGAGCCGCATCGCCGTTACCGGCTCGGCCAGCTGCACCTGGGCAAGACGCTCGCGCAGCACTCGCGCCATGCGCTCGGCATCCCGAGTCGCGGAAGCGAGCGTGATCTCGACGCTGCTCGCGCGGCTTTCGTGCAGCAGGACGAGCCGGAAGGCGCGAATGCCCTCGTGTCGCGCCGCAAGCAGGCCTGCGAGCTGCATGAGCAGCCGGCGGGCGCCGAAAAGCAGGCTTTCGGCGTGAGCCACTTCCGCGGGCAGCTCGAGCCTTGCATCGAAGCGCCGCGGCGGCGCGAAAAAGCTGCGCGGTTCGGGAGCCGCCCCAAGCGCCCGGTCGAGGTCTTTAACCACCGCCGCGCCGCAGCGCAGCGCAAGCCCTTCGCGCGGCAGCTCGAGCAGCGCTCCGACGGTAGAGATCCCGACTGCGCGGAGCAATTCGACGTCGAAGCCGGTCACCTCGACCGGGAGCGACTCCAGCTGGGTTTCGCCTTCGCCGCGCGCGAGCCACAGCGCGGCGCGCGCGGTGGACGCGGCCGCGAGGTAAAACGGGTAGCCGAGCTCGCCCAGCCCGGCCGCCAACTTCTGCGTGAGCGGCCTGAATCCTCCGAGCAATCGCAGGCTGCCGTGCACTTCCAGCAGCAACTCCTGCGGCGGCTCGAGCGAGACTCTAGGCGTGAACTGGCACGTCCAGGCGGCAATCGGCGCGAGCGCCTGCGGCGGCAGGCACGGGAAGTGGAGTGCGACCCAAAACATGGAAAGGCCTGTTCACGGAAACGAGGAGCGGCGCCACCGCAGGCGCTCCCCTGCGCTTGAGGATGCGCAGCGCGAGCGCGCCGCCCTCAGGCTCGATAGCGATGCGCAGGGCGGCGGGCGAGGTCTCGCGCGCAGCTTCGGGCGGGCGAAAAAGCGTCACCCAGGCCGGGCCACCTTGCGCGGCGAGCGCGAGGCGCCGCAGCTCTCGGTAGCCCGGGCGGCGCAACCAGGCGAGCAAGGCATGGCAGCTTCTCGAGCGCAGCACTTGTTCTGCGGCCCACAGCGCATCGCGCCGGCCGGGCGTACGCATCACCACGAGGTTGGCGAGATCCACGCCCACGGCGGCGAGCGCCGGCGCGTAGGGAAGATGCGGCGGCGCGAGCCATACCACGCGCTTGCCGGCCCAGGAAAGCGCCGCCAGGGTCGGCAGCACGATGCCGAGCTCGCCTATGCCTTCATGCCCGCAAAGGATCTCGGTGAGCGCGCCGGTCGGCCAGCCGTCTCCGGGCAAGGCGCGGTCCAGGTCTGGATATGTCGTTGAAAGGGTGGGGGAAAAATAACCGGCGACCCGACCGCGCCAGACCGGGTGCCGCTCGAGAATATGTTTCAGGGCAGCGTTCATGATACTGTACATAAATACAGTATCGGATCAGCGTCCCCCTTTCAAGCGCCGCGGGGGTCGTCTGGCGATGTGCCGGGCCCTCGCCTGCTACTCGCAGAAGAACTCGACCACATCGGTCGCGCCGGCGCGCGACTGGCCGAACGCGATCCAACCGTGACCGCGCAGCGTGAACTCCTCGCGGCGCAGGGTGATTTCCTTGTCGCCCTCGATAGTGACGAACGTCCCGTTTGCGCTGTGATCGGTGAGCACGAACCTGTCGAGGCGCCGCTCGATCTTGCCGTGCGCGCGCGACGCCATGCGCTCCGTGATCACGAGGTCGGCCGACTGGTCCCGGCCCATGGCGAGCGACGGGCGCTGCGCCGAGAGCACAACCTCGGTCTCGTGCATCTTCAGCCGCAATGTGGTGTTGCGCGGCCTGAAAACGGCCTTGTGCGAGGCGAGTGTGGTCATGTCCTGGCTGTGCTGCCACATCAGCTCGTAGACCTGGATCTCGTGCGCCTTGCCTTTCGCCTGAATGGTGGTGATGGTGCGCGTGCTGGCCTTGAGCCTCGGCGACATCATCAACACGGTGTCGCGTGCAGTGATGATCTGACCCTTGCTCGCGACGGCGGCGAGGCGCGAAGCCACGTTCACCGCGTCGCCGAACACGTCGCCGTCGCGCTCGACCACCTGGCCGTAGTTGAAGCCGATGCGGATCCCGAGCGTAGTGCTGCCGATGGGGGGCAGCTCGGAAATCGCGAGCTGCATCTCCATCGCGGCGCTGGCCGCGTCGTCCGCGCTGCGAAAGGCGGACATCACTTCGTCGCCGATCGTCTTGATCACGCGGCCCTTCGCGGCCTGCGTCTTCTGGCGCATGATGTTGACGCAGCTTTCCACCGCCGCGTGCGCGACCGCGTTGCCCGCGGTCTCGTAGAGCTTGGTGCTGCCGCTGACGTCGGCGAAAAGAATCGCTGCCTCGCTAGCCTGTTCCGCCATCCAGAACGTCTGCCCCCGGTGGTCGGATTGTACTCTGCGCGCCAGCGTGCCTTAATTACGTGTGCGCACGCCGATCACGAAAAGGTTGGCGACCACGATCGTCGCCGCGAGGAAGTAGAACGCGGCGGCAAGGCCGAACCTATCCGCCACCATTCCGCCGAGCAGCGGGCCGAGCGCGCCGCCGACCGCCTGCGCTCCGAACAGCACGCCGATGCTGGAGCCGCCCATGTCCTTGGGCGTCGCTTCAAGCATCCACGCCTGGATCACGGGCCGCGTCGCGTAGAGGAAGAACCCGAGCACGGCGACCAGCGCGACAAAGAGCGGCGAGCCGCCGCTGAGCGCCATCGCCGCGAGCACGAGCGCGCTCGCCGCCATGCTGGTCATGAGGATGTGCTTGCGCCCCATGCGATCGGAGAGGTGGCCCGCCACCGGCGAGGCAGCGAAGCCGGCAGCCTGCAGCGCAAAAAGGCACGCCCCGACCCAGAACGGCGAATATCCCATGTCATTGGCGAGGTAGACCGGCAGGAAGGTGAGCAGCGCGCTCTGCGTCATGGTACGGAACGCCGAGCCGGTTGAGAGCAGCACGAGCGAGCGGCTGAGGAAAAGATTCTTGAGCCCGGCGAGATACGCGCCGAAAGACTGCGTCTTCTCTTCGGTCTTTTTCGAGCTAAGACGCATGCTGCCGAGAAATACGAACAGAAGCGCGGCCACGACGAGCCCGGGGACCACGTTGAGCATCACGACTTCGCGCCAGGTGAAAACGGTCAACGCCGCGCCGATTACTACCGGCGCGACGGCGTCGCCGACGTTACCGCCCATGCCGTGGACCGAGAGCACAAGGCCCTTGCGCTCCGGATAGCGCCGGCCGAGCGTCGGGATCGCGGTGGGGTGCCAGAGGCTGTTGCCGAACCCGACCAGCGCGATGCACGCGAGCAGCATGACGTAGCTGTGAGTAAAACCGATGAGGAGGTAGGGAAAGCCGATCCAGAAGAGCGACAGGCCCATCAGCAGCCCTTTGCGGCCCACAGTGTCCACCAGCACCCCGCCCGGAACATTCGCGACCGCCGAGGCGATGTACTTGCACGTCATAATGAGGCCGATCTGGCTGTAGGACAGACCGAGCTCCGCGCCGATGAGCGGCAGCAGGAGATAGAACGTGGCTGGGTACCAGTGCGTGAGGCCGTGGCCGACGGTGATCAGCCAAAGCTCGCGCCACGGCCGCGGCGGCGCGGGGTGCTGCGGCAGTACGGCCGCGCTCAAGCCGGCGTCTTTTCCTTCACGCGCAGGAATTTCTCCACCAGCTCGGCGGTGAGCACGACCTTCGGGTCATACTCCGGCGCGTCCTCGAGCTGCTCGAGGTCATTCAGGCCGCAGGCCTTGTAGATCCGGTTGGTGGCCGAGATAAGTCGCACCGGCCGCTCGGCGCTCGCGTTGAAGTGCTGGTGGATCGTATTCGGCGGAATGTAGATCACGTCGCCCGCCTCCCACTCGTAGCGCTTCACCTCGGCTTGCGGCTTCCAGTGATAGGTGTCGGTGATCTCGACGTCGCAGTCCTGGTGCAGGTCGTAGCCGCGGCCCTCGAGGACATAGAGGCATTCCTCGGCAAGGTGGCGGTGCTTGCCCGAGCGGCTGCCCGGCGGAATGATCAGCATGTACGCGTCCACCGTCTCCATGCGGGTGTTCATGCCTTCGTTGATGAGGTGCTTGAGCAGCCCCTGGCGCGACATCTCCCACGGCATGTCCTCGGGGCGCACGATTTTCTTCCGCTTGGCGTTGCGCGCCGGCGCGGCCGCGGCATCGTCCAGCAGCGCCTGATAGAGCTTCTGGTTGTGTCGGCCCTTCCTCCACGCCCTCGACTCGTCCCAAGCCATGTCAATCCTCGGAATGATTGAAGTTATGCTCTGCTGGTCGCACCTCGTAGCCTTCCGCTCCGGGCGCCGGCGTCTTCGGGCGCGGCTCTACCAGCTGCTGGAACAGCATGTTCATGAACATGAACATCGGCTTCGTCTTGATCACGAGCGCACGCGCCGGCTTGTCGGGGCTCGCGTTGAAGTGCTGGTGCACGCAGTTGTTGTGCACGATCGCGACGTCGCCCGCCTGCCAGTCGTAGCGGATGCCGTCGTGAATTTCAAAGCCTTTTCCATCCAATATATAAAAGGCTGCCTCGTTGACGTGCCCGTGCTTCTGCGACTTGCCGCCGGGCGCGTATTCCTCGAGGTGCAGGTGGAACATCTGGGTGACGCCGTCCTTGGGCTCGACGTAATGGCGGCTGTAGGTCTGCGGGCCGTCGACGAACTTGAGCTCCCTGCCCTTGCGCACGCGCGGCATCGCGCGCAGCCGCGCGAGCTCCTCTTTCAGGCTGTACTGCCCCTGTATCGCGCGGACGAAAATCCGGTCCTTCTTGCTGTGATAGTGCGACTCGGTGCTCATTCGCGCTTCAGTATACATTTATCCGATGACCGTTTACCTCGTGGTCTTGCTGTCGATGCTGAACTCGATCGGCCAGCGCGGCAGCAAGGTCGCGATTTCGCTCTACGCGCTGGAGCTCGGCGCCGGCGCCGCCGCGGTCGGCATGCTGGCGGCGCTGTTTGCCACGTTCCCGCTCCTTCTTGCCGTGCAGGCCGGAAAGATCTCGGACCGCTTCGGCGTGCGCATTCCCATTATTTGCGGCGCGCTCACCATGGCTGTCGGGCTCGCGGTCGCCTACATGGTTTCGGACATTCATTGGCTGTTCGTCTGCCCCGCGCTCATCGGGCTGGGGCACATCTTCTTCCACGTCTCGATCCACAACCTGGTCGGCTCGCTCGGCGCCGATGCCGAGCGCACGCGCAATTTCGCGACTTTCGCCCTCGGCAGCTCGCTCGCCGCCTTCGTCGGGCCGTCGCTCGCCGGCTTCGCCATCGACCTCGCCGGCTTCAGGCCGGCCTTTGCCGTCCTGGCGGCGGTGGCAGCCGTGCCGGCGCTGATCGTGCTGCTCTACCGTAGCCTGATCCCGACACGCGTGCGCCATGATGAGGAAGAGCAGGCGAGGAGCGCTTTCGACTTGCTGGCGATCCCGGCGCTGCGCCGCACGCTCGTCATGAGCGGCGTCACGCTGACCGGTATCGAGCTCTTCTCCTTCTATCTGCCGATCTACGGTCGCTCCATCGGCCTTGCGCCCTCGGTGATCGGCATGATCCTGTCGAGCTACGCGGTCGCCGGGTTTATCGTGCGCTCCTTCATGCACCGGCTCGCGCAGCGCTACACCGAGGTCGGCGTGCTCACCGGTTCGCTATTCGTCGCGGCCCTCGCCTATTTCATCGTGCCCGGCCTCGCGGACGGCTGGCTGCTGGCGGCGGCCGCGTTCGCCCTCGGGCTCGCGCTCGGCTCCGCGCAGCCGCTTACGATCATCCTCACTTATAACCACGCGCCCGCCGGGCGCGCAGGGGAGGCGCTCGGCATGCGCATCATGGCGAACAAGGTGACCCAGATCGCGGTTCCGCTCGCCTTCGGCGGGTTCGGCGCCGCGCTCGGCGCCGTGCCCGTGTTCCTTGCCACCGGCGCGTTCCTGCTTGTGGCTGGATTGATCTCGCTGAAACGGTAAACTGCGCTCATATGGAACAACCCGGTTCCGAGATGAGGAACAATGCGCGCGGAACAGAATGAATTCCTGACGCGCACCGGCCCGGGCACGCCGATGGGCGAGCTTTTCCGCCGCTACTGGCTGCCGGCGCTGCTCGCAGCCGAGCTTCCCGAGCCTGACTGCCCGCCGGCGCGGGTACGGATCCTGTCAGAGAAGCTGATTGCGTTTCGCGACACGCAGGGCCGCCTCGGCCTCATCGACGAGTTCTGCGCGCACCGCGGCGTATCGCTCTGGTTCGGGCGCAACGAGGAAGGCGGCCTGCGCTGCTCCTACCACGGCTGGAAGTACGACGTGACCGGCCAGTGCCTCGAGATCCCTTCCGAGCCCGACAATCCGAAGCTGTGCCAGCGCATGAAGCTCAAGTCCTACCCGCTGGTCGAGCGGGGCGGCGTGCTCTGGACCTACATGGGCCCGCGCCAGCTGCAGCCGCCGCTGCCGGAGCACGAGTGGGCGATGGTTCCGCAAAGCCATCGCTTCGTCTCCAAGCGCTGGCAGGAATGCAACTACCTGCAGGCGATGGAAGGCGGGATCGACTCGAGCCATGTGTCCTTCCTCCACCGCGAGACCATCAAAGTTGACCCGATGTTCAAGGGCGCGGCGCAGAGCCACCAGTACAACCTTCAGGACCTCGCGCCGCACTTCGAGGTGGTGGAATCGGCCGGCGGCCTCTATATCGGCGCGCGGCGCAACGCTGGCGACGGGAAGCACTATTGGCGCATCACGCAATGGGTGATGCCGAGCTTCACGCTGATCCCGCCGCGCGGCGACCACCCGATCGGCGGCCACTGCTGGGTGCCGATGGATGATGAGAATTGCTGGGCCTGGAGCACGAACCACCACGCGGCCCGCGCCTTGACTCAAGAGGAGCGCGAAGCGATGGAAGCCGGCAAAGGCATCCATGTTCCGGTCATCCCCGGCACCTTTCGTCCGGTCGCCAACAAAGACAACGACTACCTGATGGACCGCAGGGCGCAAAAGGAACGCCGCACGTTCTCGGGAGTCGAGGGCTTCGCGATGCAGGATGCGTCGGTGCAGGAAAGCATGGGACCGATCCAAGATCGCACCAAAGAGAACCTCATGCCGACGGACCAGGGGATCATCATGGCGCGCCGCCGCCTCCTCGCCGCCGCCCAGGGACTGCAAGAAGGCGCGACGCCGCCCGGGACCGACCCGCGCCATCAACGCGTGCGCTCGGTGTCGATCATCCTTCCCCAGGGCGTCTCGTTCAGCGAGGCGGCAGAAGACGCACTCGTCCCGGAGCCGGGATCGGCGCACGCCACAGTCTAGGAGGAGGACCAATGCTTGCTCGAACGATTGCCGTTGCTTTGCTGCTCGTTTCCACCGCCGCCACCGCCCAGCCGGCGCCAGGACCTCACCGCAGCCTCTACATGTACCAGGGCGCCGACCGCGACCAGCGCATCATTGAGGGTGCGAAGAAGGAAAAGCAGATGGTCGTCTATACCTCGCTTAACACCAAGGACTCGGTGCCGATCTCGCAGGCGTTCGAGAAGAAGTACGGCGTCAAGGTCGAGCTCTGGCGCTCCTCCAGCGAGAAGGTGCTGCAGCGGGCGCTCACCGAGGCGCGCGCCGGTCGCCACGCGGTGGATGCTTTCGAGCTGAACGGACCGGAGATGGAGGCGCTCTACCGCGAAGGGCTGCTGGAGGAGTTCTGGAGCCCGTACTTCAAGAATCTCCCGCCGGCGGCGTTCGCCAAGCACAAGCACTACGTCGCCGACCGCTTCAACTTCTTCACCATCGCCTACAACACGAAGCTGGTGAAACCGGAGGAGGTGCCGAACAGCTACGAAGACCTGCTGCACCCGCGCTGGGTGGGCAAGATCGGCATCGAGGCGAGCGACGACGACTGGTTCGCTTCGATCGTAAAGCACATGGGCGAGCAGAAGGGACTTGCTTTCTTCCGCAAGCTTGCTGAAATGAAGCCGCAGGTGCGCACCGGGCATACGCTTCTCGCCGAACTCGTCGCCGCCGGCGAGATTCCGCTCGTTGCCACGATCTACAACCACAACGCCGAGCGGCTGCTCGTCAACGGCGCGCCGATCAAGTGGAAGGCGCTCGACCCGACCTTTGGTCGGCCGAACGCGGTCGCGGTGACCAAGCGTGCGCCGCGCCCGTATGCGGCAATGCTTTTTGTCGACTTCATGCTCTCGCCAGAGGGCCAGGAGCTTCTCAAGCAGCGCAACCGCGTGCCGGCGAGCACCGCGGTCGAGACCAACCTCAACAAGTTCCCCTTCCATATGATCGACCCGGTGATCGTGCTGGATGAGCAGGCGAAGTGGGAAAAGATCTGGTCGGAGCTCTTCCTCAAAGGCCAGGCGATCAAGCGCGAGGCCGACTGAAATGGGCAAGGAGTCGCACTATTCGAGCAAGAAGGACCGGGTCTTCGTCCGGGCGATTCAGGGCCAGTACAGCCTAAAGGACGAGCTCAAGCGCCTGCGCTCCCTGCCCCGTGTCATCCGGGGCAAGGAGATGAAGTTCCAGGACGGCCCGCAGTCCTTTTCCAAGCACTTCGTCGAGCCGGTCGACGGGATGACGCAGACGCTGCACATCCACCTAGAGGAGTACGCCCCCGGCGGCCGCACGCAGAAGCACGGCCACGTCAACGAGGCGGCGTTCTACATCCTGGACGGCAAGGGCTACGAGATCCACGACGGCGTGCGCTACGACTGGCAGGCCGGCGACGTCGCGATCGTGCACAACAACTGCGTGCACCAGCACTTCAACGCCGACCCGGACAAGCCTGCGCGCGCGCTCGTGCTGAAATCGAAGCCCATGTTCATGTTCATGAACATGCTGTTCCAGCAGTCGGTGATCCCGCGGCCCACCGAGCCGGCGACGCCGGCCGGCGCGGGCTTCGAGCCGCGGCACGACGAGACGCACTACAACCACGAATGAAGTCCGCCGTCGTCTCGCAGGATTTCGCCGCCAAGTTCGCGACCGAAAGGGAGACTCCGTACACGCGCTGGGTGCGCGAGGAAGGGCTCGACATCATCGGCTCGTTCTACGTCCAGAACCTCCACACGGTCGAGCTCAAACCCTGGCCGCGGCGCGGTGGCAAGGGGGTGTTCCTCAATCACGACGCCTCGCGCACCTCCAACGACTGCTACGTGTGCGAGATTCCGCCCGGCAAGAGCCTCGCGCCGCAGCGCCAGCTCTTCGAGGAGATGATCTACGTGCTCGACGGGCGCGGCTCGACCGCGGTGTGGAACAACGCTGGCAACCGCGCGAGCTTCGAGTGGAAGGCAGGAGCGATCTTCGCGATTCCGCTCAACTGCTGGCATCAGCACTTCAACGGCTCGGGCAAGGACCCGGTGCGCTACGTCGCCGTGACTAACGCGCCGGTGATCATCAACGCGTTCGGCGACCTCGACTTCGTCTTCAACTGCGATCACGACTTCAAGGAGCGCTTCGCAGGCGAGCCCGAGTACTTCGCGAACAAGGGCGAGCAGAAAGGGCTCCTGCTCGACACCAACTTCGTCGCCGACGCGATCAACCTGCCGCTTTTCGCCGCCAAGGAGCGAGGCGCAGGCGGCGGCCACACACGCTTCAGCATGGCGAAGGGCTCGATGAACAGCCACATCTCCCAGTTTCCCGTCGGCACCTACAAGAAGGCACACGCCCACGGGCCCGGCGCGCACGTCATCGTGCTTTCCGGCGAAGGCTTCAGCCTGATGTGGCCCGAGGGCGAGGCGCCGAAGCGCTACGACTGGCGCGAAGGCACGATGATCGTTCCGCCGAACCTGTGGTTCCACCAGCACTTCAACACCGGCACCACGCCGGCGCGCTACCTCGCCTTCAAGGCTGAGGGCGTAGCCGTGCGCAACGCGCAGGGCGTGCCCAAGGCCTGGATCAGCCGTCGCCTCGGTGGCGACCAGATCGACTACGCCGACGAGCGGCCCGAGATCCGGCAGTGGTTCGCCGAGGCGCTCGCGAAGCATGGCGTCAAGCCGAACATGGACAAGGCCTACGCCACGGAGCGCGGCGAGCTGCCAGAAAAAGCCGCTTAGTACTTGTCGAGCCGGAAGCGGCGCGGCTTGAGCGCGCGGCAGATCTCCCGCGTGAGCCCTGCCTGCGGCAGCGCGAGACCGCACTCCGCGGCCATCTGCGCGACGATCGCCATGTCATCCTCGGCCCACGCCATGGTCTGCGTACCCCACTTCTCGAGCGCCGAGTTCGCCGCGCTCGACATGCCGAGCGCTCGGCGCAGCATCTGGACATCTACGCCATAGCGCTGCGCCAGAGCGAGGCCTTCGTGGTCCGCTACCAGGCAGGCCCACATGATGAGGTTGTTCACCGCCTTCGCGACCTGCGCCGAGCCTACAGCGCCAGTGTGGACTACCTCGGATGAATAGGCCTTCAGCACCGGAGTGACGCGCTCGACCACCTCCTTCCGTCCGCCCACGAACGAAAGCAGCGTCCCCTGGTCCGCCGCCTCCCCTCCGCGGCAAACCGTCGAGTCGATCAGCGAAATCTCCCGGTTGGCTTTGGCCAGCTCTTGCACGGTTTTCGGCAGGATTGTGCTCAGGATAGCGACGATCTTCCCCTTCAAGGGCTCGCGGTTTTTCTCGAGCAGCTGGCGCACCTCGTGATCGAAGCCGACGCAGACAAGAACAATGTCGCTCTCTCTTGCCAAGACAGCGGCATCGCTCCGCCACGACGCAGACTTCCTTTCCACCTCGCCCTTCTTTCCTGGGTCAACGTCGGTCGCAAGAGTCCGAAACCCTTTTCTTGCCAAGTGCCCGATGATCGGCAGCCCCATGCGCCCCGCTCCGACGACGCCGACGGTGTCGCTCATCGTTTCTGGGTAATCGTGTCGAGGAGCGCCGGCTGGCCGGCCTTGACGCGCGCGATGGCGCGCCTGAGCGCGGCGGCGACATCGCCGGGACGGCCGATAGGACCCTCGGCGTACCAGCCCATGGACTTCGCCAGCGCGGCGAAATCCGGGGCCGGGTCGTCCATGTCCATGCCGATGTGCGCGCGCTCCACCGGCGTGCCGCGCAGCTTCGCCATGCGGATCTGGTGCTCCCAGTCGTTGTAATAGGCGCGGTTGTTGTACATCACCACGAGCAGCGGAATGCGGTGCTTTGCCGCCACCCACAGCGCGCCTGCGTCGAACATGAGGTCGCCGTCGGGCTGAAGGTCGACGACCAGCCGCTTTGCATCGCGGTGCGCGAGCGCGACGCCAAGCGAAATTCCGATCTGCGTCGCCGTGCCGAGAGACTTTCCGGCATGGCGATACGGCTTGTCGAAGTCCCAGATCTGCCGCGCCCGGTCGTCCAGGGTCCCCGCCGCGAGCACCCAGTCTTCGGACTTGATCGCGTTCCACACTTCCGTCGCGAGCCGCGGCAAGGTAATCGGGCTCGCGTCCCAGTCCTCCTTCGCTTCCGCCTGCCACTTCGCATGCGCTTTTTGGCGCAGCTCGGCCACGGTTCTTAGCCAGGAATCGCGCTTAACGGGTCTTGATGCAAGAAGCTTCGTTAGCGTAGGAATCGCAAGCGTGGTATCCGCGAGAATGCGCAGGTCGGCGTGCGCAAGGCGCTGGTAGTCCATCGCCCAGCTCGAAATCTCGAGGTCGCCGAAGCCGATGTCGATCCATTTGCAGTCCGCCGGAACGAGCGAGGTCACCTCGCGCGTCGTGCTCACGAGCTCGGTCGTGGGGCGCTCCCAGTCCCGCGTATCGAGGCAAAGGATGAGGTCCGCGTCGCGAAAGACATGCTTCACCATGCTCAGGTTGAGCGGATGCCGGCTCGGGAAGTTGAGGCGGCTGTTGACGTCGTAGACCGGTGCGCCGAGCGTCTCGGCGAGCTCGACCAGGGCATGGAAGCCAGCGGGCTCGCGGCCGACATACTCGGCGATGATCGCCGGGCGTTTCGCGGCAGCAAGCATCTCGGCCGCTCTTTCCAGCGCTGCGGGGTCCGGTGCGAGCGGGCTCGGCACTTTGGCGGCGGACGATTTTGGAAGCGCGACCTCATGCTCGAGCGGCTGCTCCTGGAGCCAGGCGTCGTAGCACATGTAGATCGGGCCGCGCGGCTCGGTCATCATCACCGCATAGGCGCGCGCGAAAGATTCGGGCACGCCGTCGATCACGGTCGGCTGATAGTCCCACTTGGTGTATGCGCGCACCGCCTCGCCCTGCACCAGCGCGCTGTGGATCCAGTCGATGCGCGGCCGGCGTTTGGTCTCGTCCATAGGCCCCGTGGCGCCGATGATGAACACCGGCGCGCGGTCGGCGTAGGCGTAGTAGATCGCCATGTTGGCGTGCAGGAGGCCGACCAGGTTATGCAGGATGGCGACCATCGGTCTTCCGCTCGCCTTGGCGTAGCCGTGAGCGATCTGCACCGCGGTCTCCTCATGCTGGCAGAGCATCATGGCCGGCCGGTTGCCGCCGTAATTCACCATCGAGTCGTGCAGCCCGCGGTAGGAGGCGCCCGGGTTGAGTGCCGCATAGGGAAAATCGTAGGCATGCAGCATGTCCACGATCACGTCGGAAGCCCAGCGCTTCATTCGTAAGCCCACTCCCCGGACGCCTTGAGCGCCACGCACTTCTCCGGATCGATGCGCACGTAGAGGCTCGCGCCGACCGGCGTGCGCAGCGACGGATGCGCGCGCGACTGCACCGAGCGGCGGCCGATCATTACCTGGAAGTCAACGACCTCGCCGAGGAATACCTTCTGGTCCACGGTGGCCTGGTAGACGTTCTCGCCGTCGCGGCGGCTCTCGGAAAGCTCCACGTCTTCCGGCCGGATCGAGAGCACCACCTCCTCGCCGCTCTTCAGCGAATCGACACCGCGCGCCTTCAGTTCGCCGATCTCGGAGCGGATGCGGTAGAAGCCGCCCGCCGGGTCGGCTGCGCTCACGTCACCCTTGATGAAGTTGGTGGTGCCGACGAAGTCTGCGACGAACTGGTTGCGCGGGCGCTCGTACACCTCGCGCGGCGAGCCGAGCTGCTCGATGCGCCCCGCGTTCATCACCGCGATCGAGTGCGACAGCGCGAGCGCCTCGCTCTGGTCGTGCGTGACGTAGACGGTGGTGATGCCGAGCTCGCGCTGCAGCCGCTTGAGCTCGAAGCGCATGCGCTCGCGCAGCTTGGCGTCGAGGTTGGAAAGCGGCTCGTCGAGGAGCAGGAGCGACGGCTCCATGACAAGGGCCCTCGCGAGCGCCAGGCGCTGCTGCTGCCCGCCGGAGAGCTTGGTCGCCTCGCGATCGGCCATTTCCTCCAGCGCCACCACCTTGAGCACGCGGTGCACGCGCTCGTGGATCTGGATTTTCGGCATGCTTTTCCTGGAAACCTGCAACGGAAAGGCCGCGTTGTCGAACACCGTCATGTGGGGCCAGATGGCATAGGACTGGAACACCATGCCGAGTCCGCGGCGGTTCGGCGGCACGAACACCCGCTGTGTCGAGGAATAGATGACGCGGCCCCCGACGACGATTTCCCCGGAACGCGGCTTTTCCAGCCCGGCGATCGAGCGCAGCGTAGTGGTCTTGCCGCATCCGCTCGGGCCGAGCAGCGTGAAGAGCTTGCCCTGCGGCACGTCGAAGCTCACGTCCTGCGCGGCGCGGATTGTCTGGCCGTGCTCGCCGGCGTACTCCGTGCACAGAGCCGAAACGCTGAGCAAGCCTAGTGCTCCTTGATCCCGAACTTGCTGCCGACCCACTGCGCGATCATCACCAGGATGAACAGCGCGATGATGAACATCACCCCGAGCGCCGAGAGCTCGACGTACTGGCCGTTCTCCCACAGCTCCCAGATGAGGATCGAGAGCACCTCGTTGCCCGGGCTATAGAGAAGGATCGAGCTCGAGAGCTCGCGGATCGACACGATCATGATGTAGATCCAGCCGGCGACCAGCCCCGGTTTGAGCAGCGGCAGAATGATGCGCCTGAAGCTCGTCGTCCAGGAAGCGCCGCTCATGGCCGCCGATTCCTCGAGCTCCTTGTGGATCTGCAGCATCGAGGTCGTGTTGTAGCGCAGCCCGTAGGGCAGGAAGCGCGTCACGTAGGCGATGACCAGGATCCAGATCGTGCCGTAGACGCCGATCGGCACGTAGAGGTAGAGGATCATGATCGACAGGCCAAGCACGATGCCCGGAAACACCATCGGCAGCGAGGCGATGTTGTCGAGCAGCCAGCGGCCGGGCAGCCGGGTCTTGACCACGATCCAGCAGATCACCGAGGTCACGAGCATGATGAGCGTGGCTGAGCCGACAGCGAGCACCAGGCTGTTCCACACCGAGCGCCACAGTCCCGGGTGATCGAGCACGGTGCGGTAGGGCTCGAACGTCATGCGCTGGATCGCTTCGATGGAGGGCACGGAGTAGAACTTCTGGAACGACGACCACAGCAGGACCGCGAACGGCAGCAGCACGATGAGCAGGAAGTAGACCAGGAACACCGCGACCGCGAGGTAACGCCACGGGCCGAGGTCGATCTGGCGCGGCCGGAAGCCCTTGCCGGTCATGGTCGCGTACTTGTTGCCCCGGCTCGACAGCACCGACTGAAAGTACACGCCGATAGTGGTGAGCAGCAGCAGCGTGACCGCGTAGGCGGAAGCGAGGCCGATCTGGCTTGGATAGCGGTGCACCGCCTGGTAGATCGCCGAGGTGAAGACCTGAATGCCGACCGGAAGCCCGAGCAGCGCCGGCACCTCGAACGATTCGATCGCCCGCACGAAAAGAATGAGCAACGTGGCGAAGATCGCGGGCCATACCAATGGCAATGTCACCCGGGTGAGCACCTGCCACACGCTCGCGCCGCTCATCACGGCCGACTCTTCGAGCGCCGGATCCATCGCGCGGAACGCCGCGGTCATCAGCAGGAAAGCCATCGGCGAGTAGTGCAGCGCGTCGACCCAGATCATTCCCCAGAGCGAGTAGACGTTGATGAACACCGCTTCGGTGTCGAAGACCTTCTGCAGCGCCAGGTTGATGAGGCCGATCTTCGGGCTGCCCAGCAGGATCCACGAGACGGTGAAGAGAATTCCCGGGATCACGAGCGGAATGAGCGAGAGCGCGAAAAAGAGCGCCTTGAACGGGGTATTGGTGCGCTCGTTCATCCACGCGAGCAGCGTCCCGAGCACGAAAGCGAGCACGGCGGTGCCCGAGGCAAACTTGACCGAGTTCCAGAACAGCACCCAGGTTTCCGCCGAGCCGTAGGCCTCGCGGTAGTTGCCGAGCGTGAACTCGGCCGCCTTGGCCGCGGTGTGGGGCGTGAAGAAGCTCTGCCAGAGCAGGAAGCCGAGCGGCACGATGCCGAGGTAAACCGTGACGGCGACACAGACGCCGATGATCAGCCATTTCGGGTCGAAGGCGAGCCGCGGCGCAGCGGCCGCCGGCGCCCTAGCGAGGGTGGTGGTGCTCGGCATGCCGATGCGGCACGCGGGGATCCTGGCTGAAGACCAGGGACTTGATCGTGACCGGCACGGTATTCGAAGGCACCCGGATGCGGCCGAGATCGATGTAGTCGAAGTCGCGCAGCGCGACGCCGTCGATCACCAGCACTTCGGAGCGCAGTCTCCAGTCTTCCTTGAGGATCGCGCCGAGCGTATGCGCGACGTCGCCTTCGAGGACGAGGTAGATCGGCTTCTCCCGCTCAATTGTGGCGCGCAGAGCAAGGGTGATTGCGCGGGCCAACGTCGACAGGCGCTCGAACGAAGGTTCGCCGCGCCACTTGAACGCGAGTGCGACCTCGGTTTCGCCTTCGGCTATATCGAAAGCTTCGAAATGCGCGCGGATGGCCGCAGCCACGGTCGCGGCGTCGATCGGCCCTTCGAGCCGTACGGGCGGCTGCAGCGCCGGCAGGTTCTTGCGCGGCAGCAGCGCCCCCGGCTCGGACACATATACCGTGTTGCCGGAAAGCTGAACGCTGTACTCGGAGGCGCCGAACGCCGTCGCGCGGATGCACTCTCCGGCGGGAAGCAGTTTCCCCGGCAGGCGGTCGAGGCGCTGCGCGAGCGCCCGGCCCAGTCGCCTGCCCAGGTCGCCGAAATCGCGCTCCTCGCGTCCGTAGACGTATTCACCGACCCCGCCGGAAAACATGACGCCGTGGACGGCGCGCAGCTCCCTGAGCGGCTCGGTGAGATAGCCGCGCCGCTCGCCCAGTATCGCCATGCAGAGCGATTCAGCCATCCATTCGCACAAGAAATCCAGCTCAGCCGGTGCGACCCGGCCGCCGAGCTGTAAATCGAGCCCTGCCTGCCGTGCCAGCGCGCGCCCTTGGGGATCAAGGCGTGTGATGCGACCCTCGGCGTCCGCGACGAGCAGCCGGCCGCCGATGTGGATCGCGGCCGTCTCGAGGACGCGGCCGTGCTCGATCAGGGCGAGCTTGGTGGTGCCGCCGCCGATATCGATGTTGAGCACGCGCAGGCCGCGGTCGTGCGATACCTGCGCCGCGCCCGAGCCGTACGCCGCAAGCATCGCTTCCATGTGATGCCCGGCGGTCGCGCAAACAAACTCTCCGCCCATCTCGGCGAGCAGCTCGCCGATCGCCTGGGCATTCTCGCGGCGCAACGCTTCGCCGGTCAGGATCACCGAGCCGGTATCGACCTGGTCGGGATGCAGGCCGGCGGCCGCGTACGCCTCGTCGATGACGCGGCCAACGGCCTCTTCGTCGATGCGCGTCTCGCTCGCATAAGGCGTGAGCGCTACCGGCGACTGGTAGAGCGTCTCGCGGTTGACGACGAAATAGCGGCTCGACAGGTCCTCCCCCATGCGTCGCATATGCAGCCGCGAGAAGATCACCTGGGTACCAGCCGAGCCGATGTCGATGCCCACGCTTGTCAGCGAGACGTTGTCTTGCAGCCAGAGCGCGTCGTGCTCGGACGAAGCATCGTGCTCGTGGTCGGCGTCGTGATCGTGATCATGATCGTGATCCACCCCGTGAACGTGGTCGGCGAGCGTATGGCGTTTCTCACTCGCCATTGGCGCGTCGGTGGTACTCGAGGCGGTGCACGGTGCTCTTTACGAAGCGCAGCTGGCTGGCGAGGGTAGTAATGCCGAGTTCGTCCTCCTCGCCCGAAAACGAAGTTAGCAACCGGATCGAGTTCGCGACCGAGGACAGCGCCTTCGTCACTTCCGAATGAATAGGCCCTCCCAGAGCCTGTTCCACTTTTCCTGCTCGTCGAGCACCGTGACCGGATCCACCATGGTGTACGGGAAGCGGTTGAGGTCGGTCCTGACTTTGGTGCTCACCGGCACGCGCCCCATAGAGTTGAGCAGCTCCTGACCTTCCGGTGAGAGCACGAAATCGACGAAGAGCAGCGCGGCGTGAGGATGCGGCGCGTTGCGCGCCACCGCTATCCCCTGCGGCCGGCCGACCACCGGCTCGACTGGCAGCCAGTCGATCGGCGCGCCGCGGCGCTTGAGCGATTCGGCGTTGCTGTTGTAGACGGTAAGGCCGACCGGGATCTCGCCCGCGGCGATGAGTTCGGCAAGCAGCACATGGCCCTTGCGCACGTCGGGCTTCATCTCCGCGAGGCTGCGGAAGTACGCCATGCCCGCCGCCTCCCCCCAGGTCTTCACCAGCGTCGCCATCCATTCCGCGTCGGTGGCTTCGATGCCGATGCGCCCTCTCCACTTCGGATCCGTGAATCCAGTATAGCTTTTCGGGATCTCGTCACGCTTTACCTTTGCGGTGTTGTAGGCCACCACGAAGAAATTCACCCGATCCGGAATCCACTGGCGGTGCGACGGAATCGCGCTTGCCGGCAGGTCGGCGAGGTGGGGCGAGTGGAAATCGGCGAAGAGTTTCTCGCGCGCCATGATCTCCATCTCCGGGCCATTGGTCTCGACCACGTCGACCGCAAAGCGCCGCGCGCGCGCCTCGGTCACGGCGCGCTGCACGACCTTCTCGCTGATCGTGCGGAAAATCTCGACCTTCACGCCGGTTTTCCTCTCGAATGCCTGGCCCAGCGGCCCGGATTCGGTCGGAGCGAGCGAGGTGTAGAGGACGACGCTCCCCTCTTTGCGCGCGTTCTCTAGCAGGCGGCGGTCGCGATCGGCGCCGCTATAGCGGTAGACGGCTTCACTGGCGAAGCTCGCGCTTCCGATGCACAGCACGAGCCCCGCAATCAATTTCAATGGGCGATTCATTGACCCTCGTACTATTCTATGGTGAAGTGAGCCGAGGAGAACGCGGTTCTATATAGAGAAACCTCGGAAACGCCGGTCCAGCCTCGTGAGCACCAAGACCACCACGGCCGTCACGCATTACCACATCCAGAAGAAACGGCGGGCCGAGTTCATCGAGCAGTGGCGCAAGAACCGGCGCACCGTGATCCGCGGCGAAGATGTCGCGCTGCAGCGCACTGCGCGAGGTTTGCGGAGCGGCGTCTACATGGGGTGGGACGGCGACTCGCCGACGCGCTGCCTCGACGCTCTGGTACACGAGATCGACCCGGGCACGGTGGCGACGATCCACCGTCATTCATGGGACGCGCAGCTTTTTATCGTCGAGGGCTCCGGCTGGAGCGAGATCGACGGCCGCCGCTTCGAATGGAAGCCTTGGGACGCGATCCACATCCCGGCGTGGAGCTGGCACCGACACGGCAACGACGGCTCGAGGCGCGCCCGCTTCATGAGCTATTCGTCCGAGCCGATGCTCTGGACGCTGGGTCTCTGCGTGCTCGAAGACCGAGGGTACGAGGATGTGCGCGACCTCCCCCCGCCGCCGGCTTCAAGCCCGGGTATTGACGGTGACGATCCATATTCCCGCCGAAGACGACGGATTTTTCAGGAAACCAAGAAACGACGTGGCGGCCGCATCCATACGCCCTACGACGAGCAGGATCTGCTCGCCACGCCGCGCGGCACGCGCACCAAGTTCCTGGTCGACCGCGCCATCGGCAGCGAATCCTCGGGCATCACCCAGGTCATGATCCAGTTCGCGCCAGGCAAGACGCAGTCGCTGCACCGCCATCCCGGCGAAGCGTGGCTCTACGTTGTCGAAGGTTACGGCCACAGCTTCATGGGCACTGCTCCGGACCGCGGGCAGCACTACCGCTGGAAAAAAGGCGATCTCATCGTGGTCGACCATTTCCTGTGGCACCAGCACTTCAACGACGATCCCAAGGGGGAGGCTCGACTCGTGCGCGTCCACATGTTCGACTCGATCCTGGAAACCATGCGCGCGCTCACCGACCCGTTGGTGCTTTTCGAGGAGGCGGAGGATACGCTCCTCAGCATGCAGGAAATCTCGCAGATCGAGTGGCCGGACGATCGGCGGCCGGAAGGTTGAAGCGGCTCCGCCGATGGCCGCGCCCGCCCCTGCTCTCCCGCCTGGCATCGTCTCGCTGCACACCTTACCGGCGGAACACCACGACAAGGACTGGGACGCGATCATCGTGCCAGCCGGGGTCAAGGAGCGGCTGCTCGCGCAGGCGCTGCTCACGCTCAAGCACGGGCGCAAGCTCGCCACCCTTGCGGGGCTGCCGCACGGGCTCATTGTGCTCGCCGGCCCCCCGGGCACCGGTAAGACGACGCTCGCACGCGGCCTCGCGCAGGTATCGGCGCTGGCGCTGGCGCGCGAAGGGGCGACCACGCTCTTGGAAATCAACCCGCACGCCTTCCCGAGCGACATGCTGGGCGAGAGCCAGCGCAACATCATGCGGCTTCTCACCGACACGATCCCGGAGATTGCGGCGCGGCGCCCGCATACCGTGGTTCTGATCGACGAGGTCGAGAGCTTCGCGGTGCGGCGCAGCACCGCCTCATTCGAGACCAACCCGGTCGACGTGCACCGCGCCACCGATGCGGTGATGCTCGGCATCGACGAGGTCGCGCGCAAGCTTCCCGCAGTGCTCTTCGTGACTACCACGAACTTCATCGACGCCATAGACGAGGCGTTCCTGTCGCGCGCCGACCTGGTGATGCATTTCGCGCTGCCCGATCCTGGGACGATCGCCCGCATCCTGCATGACTCGCTCGCGGAGCTCGCCGTACAATGGCCCGCGCTGAAACCGCTCCTGCAATCCGAGGATGAAATCAATGAGGTCGCGAGGCTCTGCGGAGGCTGGAGCGGGCGTCAGGTGCGCAAGCTCGTCCTCGCGGCGCTCGCCCAGCGCCTGGAGGTGGCGAAGGATCCGGCGCGCCTTACCTTCGAAGACCTGCGCGAGGCGGCGCGCAAGCGCGGCGGCGTCGAGTGGGTCGGGGCCGCCGGCCCGTCGTCCAAGGAGCTCTTTCCCGACGTCCCGAAGCATTTGATGCACGACCATCATCACTAGGAGGAGGCTCATGAGGCTGGTTTTGGGATTGATTGCCGCGCTCGCCGCGGCGCCGGCGCCCGCGCAGTACTACTCCGGCAAGACAGTCACCATCGTCGTCGGCTACAAGACCGGCGGCGGCTACGACGCCACCGCGCGCGTGCTGGCGCGCCATCTGCCCAAGCACATCCCCGGCAAGCCGAGCGTGATCGTGCAGAACATGCCCGGCGCGAACAGCATCATCGCTGCGAACCACGTCTATGCCGTCACCAAGCCGGATGGCCTGACGATCGGCACGTTCAACCGCAACCTTCCGATCGCCCAGCTGACGAAGGTCGAGGGCGTCAAGTTCGACATGGCCAAGTTCGCCTGGGTCGGCTCGGCGGCGAGCGAGTGCACCGTCCTCGCGATCCGCGCCGATCTGCCCTACAAGACCTTCGAGGACCTGCGCAAGTCCAAGCAGCAGATCGTGATCGGCGCCACCGGACCCGGCGCCAGCACCTACGACTTTCCGCTGCTCCTCAAGGAGTTCCTCGGCGTCAACGTCAAGCTCGTGAGCGGCTATCAGAGCAGCGCGGACATCATGCTGGCGGTGGAGCGCAAGGAGGTCGACGGCCGCGCGGGCTCTTTCACCTCGATTCGACCTTTCATCGACCGCAATCTCGTGCGGCCGGTGCTGCGCGCTCGCGCGACCGAGCCGGGGGTGGAAAACCTTCCGATCGACGAGGACCTCGCACCGACGCCGCGGGCGAAGGCCATCATGGCTCTGCGCTCGGCGCCCGAGATCGTCGGCCGTCCCTACGTCATGCACCCGAACACCCCGCCAGAGCACCTGAAGACGATGCGCGCCGCGTTCGCTGCGGCGATCAAGGACCCGGAGCTCGTCGCCGAGGCCAGGAAGGCGAAGATGGACCTCGAGTTCGTGGACAGTGATGTGGCGGTAAAGGTGATGAACGAGGTGCTGTCGCAGCCGAAAGACATCGTCGACGAGTTCAGCAAGTACATCAAGTTCGGCGAGTAGGCCGGACCGATGATCGAAGCCCTCGGCGAGGGGCTGTTTCTCGTCCTGCAATGGAAGCCGCTCGCGTTCATGATGCTCGGCATCGTGCTCGGCTTCTGGGTGGGGCTGCTTCCGGGGCTCGGCGGCGCGACCACGCTCGCGCTGATGCTGCCGTTCATCTACACGATGCAGCCGGTCGAGGCGTTCGCCTTCCTGCTCGGCATGCACGCCGTGGTCGCCACCACTGGCGACATCACCTCGGTGCTGTTCGGCGTCCCCGGCGAAGCTACAAGCGCTGCCACTATCCTCGACGGCCACGCGATGGCCAAGAAAGGCGAGGCCGGGCGGGCGCTCGGTGCGGCGCTCGCCTCCTCGCTCGTCGGAGCGGTGGTGGGCGCCTTCGCCCTCGCCATCGCGATCCCCATGGTGCGGCCGCTGGTGCTGACATTCGGCTCGCCCGAGCTCTTCATGCTGGCGATCGTGGGTATCGCGTTCATTGCGTCGCTAAGCGCCCCTGGCGTCCGCGGCATGGTGCGAGGGTTCCTCGCGGGCGGGCTGGGGCTCTTGTGCGCGACCGCGGGACAGGATCCGCAAGCCGGGATCGCGCGCTATACCTTCGACTCGCTCTACCTGTGGGGCGGCCTCGACCTGGTGCCGGTGCTGGTCGGCGTCTTCGCCATTCCGGAGATCATCGACCTCGCGATCCGGCGCACTTCGATCGCCGGAGAGCTGCCCGCCGGGCGCATCAGCAGGGGAGCGTTCGAAGGCGTAAAGGACACCTTCCGGCATTTCTGGCTAACCATCCGCTGCAGCCTGATCGGGACCTTCATCGGCATCATGCCCGGCATGGGGGGTGCGGTGGCGCAATGGATGGCCTACGGCCACGCCACGCAGAGCGCGCGCAACGCGGAGGAACGCAAGGGCTTCGGCGCCGGCGACGTGCGCGGGGTGCTCGGGCCCGGGGCGGCCAACAACTCCAAGGAAGGCGGCTCGCTCATTCCTACGGTCGCCTTCGGCGTGCCGGGCAGCACGGCGATGGCCATCCTCCTGGGGGGCTTCTTCCTGCTCGGCCTCGTCCCCGGGCCGGACATGCTGACCAAGCACCTCCCGGTGACGTTCTCGATGGTCTGGACCATCGTGATCGCCAACCTCGTCACCGTGATCGCCTGCTTCGTTTTTCTCGACCACCTCGCGCGCGTCACCACGGTGCGCGGCACGGTGCTCATTCCCGTCATCCTGGTGCTTATCTTCATCGGCAGCTACACGTCGAACAACCACTACGGCGACATCCTCCTCACCCTGGTGTTCGGCGGCGTCGGCTACCTCATGGTGGTCGCCGGCTGGCCGCGCGCGCCGTTCGTGCTGGGCCTTGTGCTCGGCAAGATCGCCGAAAACTATCTTTACATCTCGGTCGCCCGCTACGACGCGGCCTGGCTTACCCGGCCGGTGGTGCTGGCGCTCTTCGCGATCGCCCTTGCCGTGATCCTGTGGCCGCTCCTGCAACGGCGCCGGAGGGCCGCGCATGCATAGGAAAGCTTCGCTCGCGCTGGCGCTCGGCGTGATGGCCGTCTCGGGCTACGCCGTCATTGCTGCGTGGTCCTGGCCCTGGAAGGCGGCGCTCTTTCCCCTCGTGATCGGCATCCCGCTTTTCGTGCTCTCCGCGACCGAGGCGGCCTGGGTGCTGTTCGGAAAGACCGGGCGCGCCGAGGTGCAGGACTTCCAGCTCGCGCGCGATGTCCCCGAGCGCGAAGTCGTGCGCCGCAGCGCCGTGGCGGCAGCCTGGATCGTCGGGTTCTTCGCCGCGATCGTGCTTTTCGGATTCGCGCTCGCCGTGCCCCTTTTTGTCTTCCTGTATCTAAAGCTGCACGCGAACGAAGGCTGGATCTTTTCTGCCGTCTTCACGGCCGCGGTGTGGGCGTTCTTCTATGGGCTATTCGACCGGCTGCTGCACCTGCCCTTCCCTGCGGGCTGGGCGCTTACCTGGATTGCCTGAGACGGCTCTTCAGTACCGGCAAAACGAGCGAAAGCACGAGGAACGCCCAAAGGATATTGCCGAGCGTTGACGAGAAGAGCACCGTCAAGTCGCCTTGCGAGATGCGCAGCGCGCGCGCGAGATACTGCTCGAACAGCGGTCCGAGAATGATCCCGATCAGCATCGCCGTGACGTGGTAGTTCGTCTTGTGTGCGATGTAGCCGATCACGCCGAACACCAGCGCAAGACCCATGTCGAACAGGTACTGCCGCTCGACGAACGCGGCTACCACGGTGACCAGGACGATCACCGGCACCAGGTAGGTCGTCTCGATGAGCACGATGCGCGCCATGTAGCGCGCGAGTGGCAGGATGGTGAAAATCATGAAGATGTAGGCCACCGCCATGGCGACGAACACGCCATAGGCGAGCTCCGGGTTGGTGGTGAAAAGCCGCGGCCCCATGACCATGCCGTGGTACTGGAGCACGATCATCATGACCGCCGCGGTGGTGCCGCCCGGCACACCGAGCGCCATCATGGGGACAAGGGTCCCCGAGGTTACGCCGTTGTTGGCGGCTTCGGGGGCGATCACGCCTTCCGGAATGCCGGTACCGTAACGCTCGGGGTGCTTCGACCACATGCGCGACTGCTGGTACGCCACGAATGCAGCGATGCTGGCGCCCGCGCCCGGCACGATGCCGATGAAGAGGCCCACGAACGAAGTCCAGACGATATGCCACCACTTTTGAACCGAGAGCTTCAGACCCTCGAGCGTATCGGCCCAGCTCGCGCGCATCGCCCGTTCGCGTCCCTCACGGCCGACAATGAGCTTTTCCTCGATCATCACGAGCGCTTCGGAGACGGCGAAGAGCCCGATCAGCGCGGCAACGAGCGGCACGCCGTCGTAGAGCTCGAGGAAGCCGAACGTCGCGCGCGGCGCGTTGTAGATGTGGTCGGTCCCGATCACGCCGATCAGCAGTCCGAACAGCCCCGAGATCAGCCCCTTCAGCGTGTCCTTGGCGGCGATGACGGCGATGAGGGTCAGGCCGAAGAGCATGACGACGACCATCTCGACCGAGCGCAAATAGAGCCCGATCTGCGACAGCCACGGCAGGAGGGCGAGCGTGGCCAGGGTGGTGATAAGGCCGCCGAACACGGACGCGGTGAACGAGAGCACGATCGCCTGCTGCGCCTGGCCCTTCTGCGTCATCGGGTACCCGTCGAGCGTGGTTGCGGCCGCGCCGCCCGAGCCGGGGATCTTGACGAGGATCGCCGGCACGCCGCCGGCGAGATGGTTCGCGCAGTACAGCGACACCATGAAGGCGAACGCCTGTTCCACCGGGATTCCGAGCGTGAGCGGCAGCAGCATGATTAGCGTGTTCTGCGGGCTGAAGCCGGGCAGGATGCCGACCACGATGCCGAGCAGGATGCCTGCCCAGATGATCCACCACAGCCCGAACTGCGCCGCGAACTGGCCGGCGATGAACTCCCAGGTCACGGCTGTTCAGGCGAACAGGCGCGCGAGGAGCTGCTCGATCGGTCCGTGCGGGAACGCCGAGTCCAGCGCCGCGATGAAGAGCAGGTACGCCGCCGCCGCCACGCCGAGCGAGAGAGCGAGCAGGATCGGCAGCCTGCGAACCCCCATGATTGCCAGCGCGCCCGCCATGGCAGCGAACAGCGACAGCGTGAGCCCGAGCACCTGAAGAAGGGCGATGAATGCGATGGTGACGAGCACCATCCCGACGCGCTTGAAGAGCACTTCGCGCGGCTGCCACAGCGGGTCCGTGCGCAGGTCTCCCCTTCCGTTCGCCACTTCGACCGCGATGCGCCCCAGCTGCAGCCCCACCAGCCCGACCAGTACCGCGCCGATGACCACGCCGTTCGCCTTCGCCTCCCAGACGAGATCGGCGATCGACCAGAAGAAGTAGACCGCGAAGCCGAGCGCGAAGACGGGGATGACGAGGTCGGCGCCGAGCGGCGCCTTCTGCGGCACGATCAACCCTTCCCTTTGCCTTTTTCTTTCGCAGTCAGAAGCGAACGGTACTCGTTCGCCAGCTCGACCATCGCCTTGGCGTAACGCGTGCACAGCGCGCGATCGCCGTATTGGATGGTCTCCACCGGCGCCCCCGTCTTCGCGTACTCTTCCCGGTATTTCGGATTGTCGAACACCTGGCGCGACGTCTTTTCGAGCAGCGCAAAGCGGTCCGGGAACTTCTCGATCACCTCGGTGTGGATCGCCCACGAGCGCGATGACGACAGGTCGGGCAATTTGGTGCCGAAGACCTTGTTGACCGGCGGCGCGTTGTCGCTGTACTTGGCGAGCGCGTTCTCGTCGTTGAACACACCCAGGACCTTCATTTGCTCGCGCTGCGCGACCACGCCGGCGATGGGAAGCGCTCCGCAATCGGCCTCGCCGTTCAGCACGGCCACCGTGGTGGGATTGCCGCCGCCGTAGGGCACCAGGTTGAACTTCGCCCCCACGGCGGCGCCAAGCGCCAGCATGCCGATCGACGCCGGATGCGGCAGGCGGCTCACCGCGACGTTCACGACGCGCCTTTTCGCTTCGGCCACCAAGTCCTCGACGCGCTGGAACTTGCTCTTGCGCAGGGCGAACACCACGCTGTCGTCGATGTCGGTACGGCAGAAATACTGATAGTCCTCGGGGAACCGGTACGCCGGCTTTTGCAGCGCATACATGATCATCTCCGGCCCCATGTTGCCGAACAGCAGGTTGTAGCCGTCCTTTTCCCGCTTGTTGACGAACACCTCGTAGCCCACCTGCCCGGCCGCGCCCGGAAAGAAGCTGTACTCGAAATTCGTCTTCAGCATCGGGCCCCAGAAGGCGTCGAAGGCCCGGGCGAGGCGCTCCGCGCCGCCGCCCTGGCCCGTGGGGATCACCACGCGCATGTTCTTGGATGGATAGGCTTGCGCGCGCACGTTGACGGCGCCGAGCGCCAGCGCGGCGCCGGCGCCGGCGACGATGCGCCGGCGCGTCGGATTGGGATGCATCATGTCCTCCTCCTGGTAGTCAGGGTGCGGATATTAGATGACCCGCCCCGAAGGAGGAATCCCGGTTCGAAACAAACCGCCCCGCCGGGCGGCTAGCTTCTGGAAAAGATGGTATCGAGCCGTTCGAGGTCGTTGATCAACCGCCACTCCGAGGCGCCGGCGGCGACCACGCGGCGCTCCCAGGCCTCCAGCCGGCCGAAATAGCGCCGCGGATCAATGTTGTCCGTGTTCAGCTTCACTACGTTGACCGCGATGACCCGGATCCTCTTCAGGTTCATCGGGATGTTGCGCACGGTGACCTTATCGAGCTCTTCCTGCATGTCGGAGAACACCACGAGGGTCTTCGTGCCGGCGCCGGTCTCATTGAGGAATTCGGCGCCCTGCAGCAATCCCCCGCTGATGTCGGTATAGCGGCTCGACTTCACGTTGCGCAGGAAGTTGTTGGTCGCTTCGCGGAACGCGCGCTTCTGGGCGTTCGCCTGCGAGGGCCGCTGGTCGAAGGTTGCTTTCGCGATGATGTCCTTCTCGCTGAAGCTGCGGCTCTCCACGCGCGCCACGGCAAGCGAATCGCCCGGCTGCAGGGTGCCGAGCAGGTAGTTGATGATGAGCTGGGCCTTGGCCGCTTCCTGCGCGTAGGTTCCCGAGGTGTCGATCAGCACGTACACCGCCTGGGCGTGGCTGCGCGGATCACCGCAGCCGGCAAGCCCGGCCGCGAGGCATGCGGCACCGATCAGCAAGAGTCGCTTCATCATCGGCTACCCCTCGCTCGCGCATGATGCGCGGAATCATCCGCGTCTACCGCGTTGCGGCGCAACGACATGCCGTGTTTCGCCATCTGCTCGACCATCAGCGGCAGCACGATCACTACGTCGTACAACGTGATCAGCACCCGGGACATGCGCCGAGAGATGTTGCCGAGCACCCGGAGCAGCAGCGCGAGCGTCGATACCAGCGCCGCAAGCAGCACGCCGCCGACAGTGCGCGATGAATGGATCAGCGACTCGAGCGGAATGGCGACGAACGCGAGCGCGAACGGCAGGATGAAGCCGAGCAGCATCTGGCCTGCGGTCGGAATCCGGCTCACCCAGCCATCGGCCACGTGCGCCTGCTGCACGGTGGCGAGGGACTGGATCAGCGCTTGCTTGTCGGCGATCAGCATGTCGCGCATCAGGGCAAGCGCGGCTTCCACACCCGCCAGCGTCACCAGCAGCACCAGCGCGATCCACATCATCCGCCGCCGCATGCGGTCGTTGAGCGTTGCGATGCGCGGGAACAGATGCGTGATGCGCAGCGCCTCCATCAGGAAAAGCCCCATCGACGCCTCGACGAAGATGATCACCAGGGCGGCCACCTCGGAGGTGCGCATGCTGCTGGTCAGGTAGTCGCCCGCACCCACCATCTCCGACATGGGTAGCGCGATCAGCTTGAAGTTGATGAAGGCGCCGCCGGCGGCCACCGCCATGACGAGAAACGCGATCGCGAACTGGGTGAACGCCGATACCGTCAGGGCGTGCTCGGCCTTTTCGGTCCTGGCATTGATGCTTTCGTACTTGGTCATCAGGGCGTCGACCGCGGTGGCGCTTTCGGTCAGGTCGGCGAGCTTCTTGTTGACCTCGGTAAGCGTGCGGTCGACCGAGCGCCAGAACGGCATGAAGCCCTCGAGGATCTTGTGGCGCGACTCGTACGAACGGCGGTATTCGCCGATCGCGCGGTCGTGGATCTTGGTAATGGAGCTCTTGATCTCCTCCAGGATCTTTTGCACGATCTCGCCGCCGCCGGTCTTCACGTTGGCCATCGCGGTGACCGCCTCGACCCAGTCCGGAGGCGGCGGCGGCACCTCGCCGCACTTGCGGTAGTCCTCTTCGATGCGGGTGATTTCGTCGAGAAGCTTCCTCTGCAGCGTGGGATAGCCCTGCATCTCGCGCCTCACCATCGCGCCGAGGCGCTCGAACTCGCGCTCGATTCGCTGCCCGGCTTCCTGCCGCCCGTGCGCGAGCAGCACGGCCTTGTTGCGCTGCTTCATCTCTTTGCCGATGTCGACCAGCCAGCGCGCTGCGAGACGCAGCGGGCCTCCGATCAACACGCCGAGCGCCCGGAGCAGCTCGTGCACCGAAGCGCGCGCGGCGTAGAGGAACACCATCGCGAGCACGATCACCACCAAGATCGAAAGCGCGGGATTGTCGGGCCAAAGCATCCAGAACGGAGTCGTCATCGCGTTGTCCTTCCCTCAGAATTTGACAGAGCGTAGATCAGGTTCGCGACGTGAGGGCGACTACCTTGGGCGCTTCGCGCAATAAGTCTCGAATACTGCCGGCGCAGCGTGAAATTGTGCGTTACTTTTCCGCTACGAGCCTGCGGTATTGCGCCATGTGGCGGATCGCCTCCTGCGGCCGGCGCAGCTGCTCGCAGAGAAGTGCCAGGTTGTAGTGGCAATCGGCCATGGCCGGGTCGCCCTGCAGGGCAGCACGGTAAGCTTCCGCCGCTTCCGCCTTGCGGTCGAGATCCTCGAGCAGCACGCCGAGGTTGTAGAGCAGCAGCGCATCGCGTCCCCACGCGTCCAGCGCCTCGCGGTACGCCGCCTCCGCTTCCTTGAGCTTGCCGGACTCGTGCAGCAGGTAGCCGCGATCGATGGCGTCCTCGAGGGAGGTGTGCTTGTCAATGACCTTCAGCTCGCCGGCCAACGGATCTCCCTCGAAGGCGAGGAGGTACTGGCCGGACTCAGCCTGCCAGCGCTTTACGCCCTCCTTTACTACCACGCGCTCGCCGACCGCGCCGATGCTGAGCCCCGAGAGCGGCATTGAATCGGGCAGATGGCGGCGCAGCTCGCGCAAAGAGGCCGCGATGCGCCGCGCCGGAACCTTCGCCGTGGCGAGCGCCTGCGCGGTGCGCAGGACGATCAAATCCTGGAAGGAGAAGAGGTAGGCCTGCCTCGGACCGCGCTCAGGCGAGACGAAACCCGCTCGGACGAGGCCATGAATGGTTCTGCGCGGCAGGCGCAGGAGCTTCTCGACCTCCCGCACCCCGAAGCGTTGCACGCTACTTCTTTGCGGCTTTTCGGGGTGCCGCTTTGGTTGTTTGCGCTTTCTTCGCGGGCTTCTTCTCCAGGCTTGCCCGCAGCGCTTCCATGAGGTCGATGACCTGAGCCCCTTCCTGCGGTGCCTCGGCCATGGTGATTTCCTTGCCCTCGACCTTCCTCTGCACTGCAGCCTCGATGCGCGCGCGCACCTCGTCGGTGTAGGTGTTCGGGTCGAACTTTTCGGACGTCTGCTGCTCGATCAGCTGCCCCGCAAGCTTGAGCTCCGCGTCCCGCACCTCGGTTTTCGGGATGTCGATATCCTTGATCGAGCGCACTTCTCCGGCGTAGAGGAGCTGCTGCATCACAAGTCCTTCGACCAGGCCATCCTCCATGGGACGGATCATCACGATGTACTGCTTGCCGCGCGCCGCCCAGCGGCCAAGCGCGCAGCGCCCGGTTTCCTTGAGCGCCCGTGCAAGCAGCGCGTATGGTTTCGCGCCCCCCTTGTCCGGCCCGAGGTAGTAGGCCTTGTCGAAGTACACGGGATCGATCGTTTTCGCCGGAACGAACTCGGTGATCTCGGCAGTGTGCGTTCCCGCTTCTTCGAGCGCCTTCAGCTCCTCCGCAGTAAACATCACGTACTGATCCTTCGCGAACTCGTATCCCTTGGCCATGTCCTCCCGGCCGACCGGGACGTCCTCCTTGACGCAGAAGTACTGCTGTCTGAGCCGGGAGCCGCAGCTCTTGTGCAGGAGGTTGAAAGACATGGCCCGGCTCGCCTCGGTGGCGGAATAAAGCTTCACCGGGATCGACACCATGCCGAACGAAATAGTGAGGGACGCGATCGATCTGACTGCCATATTTGGCCTCTGACTCAATAACTTAACTGGTCTACTTCAAGCGAAGGCTTCGCAGCATACCGCATTATGCCTTGGCGCGTTCCAGGGTGGCCTCGAGGCTCTGTTTCTTCTGCAGCACGTCGCGCCAGCGGTCCCCCGAGGGCGTAACGAACTCGGCAGCGTTGGTGATCCGGAAGTCGAGCGGGTGTGCGCCGGCGAGCTCGTCCCACGTGAGCGGCATGGAAACCGGCGCACCCGCCGCGCCGCGCGGCGAGTAGGCGACGTTCAGCGTCTTGCCGCGCACGTTCATGTTGTAATCCATGAAGATCTTCCCGGTGCGCTTGGGCACGCTCCACTCCAGCGTCACATCCTTGGGCGCGAGCCGCATCAGGTGCCGCCCGACCTGTTCGGAAACCTCGCGCGCGATGTCGAAGTCGATGGTGCGCCGGATCGGCAGGAACACGTGCAGCCCGGTCTTTCCGGAGGTCTTCACGATCGGCTCGAGCGACATGGTGTTGAGCAGCTCGCGCAGCTTGAATGCCACTTCCTTCCCCTTCTGGAACGCCACGGTATTCAGCTCCGGCTCCTCGCCCGGCGCCTCCTTGCCTGAATAGATGTACGGGTCGATATCGAACACCACGTAATCGGGGTAGCTCAGGATCGAGCTCTCCAGCGCTCCGAGGGACGAGGAATAGTCGGTGGACGTCACCGGCGAATCGGACCCGGGGCGCGCGCGCGAATGCCATACGTGGAATTCCAGCGTTCCCGACTGCGCGAGCCAGAGCAGCGTGGGGAGGTTGTTGCAGAGCAGGTAGTCGTGGCTTTCGTCCTTGTGCTCCGAGAATACCGTGATCGTGTCGACGAACGGCGGACGTTCCTGCGCCCAGTGCTTCTGGTAGAAGCGCTGGCCCCGGATCCCGTTCGGCATGCGGATCATCGTAAGCGGTCGATCGGCCAGGTGGGGCAGCATGAAGGGGGACACTTGGGCGAGATAGCGCAGAAGATCGCGCTTGGTCAGCGCCGGCTGCTTGAGCGCCGCGTCGGCCGGCCAGTACACTCGATCCAGGCTGCTGAGCTTGATCGTGTGAGACCCGATCGAGATTGCGCCGTTCGCCTTGATGGGCTCGAGTTGACGCAGCACGTCGTCGATTTCAGACTCGGAAGAGGGTTTGGGTTCAATGGTGCCCTGTGCCTCGCGCCGGACGCTGCGGGCATCGATGTCGTCGCGCAGCCGCAGGAAAACCGGCGCGCGCAGCGAGCCGTCGTCGGTCCAGCCCTGGAACTTCACCTCCACCACCGCTTTCGGCTCGACCCAGGTGGTTGGCGCGTTCATCTCGGGCTTGTCGGCGAACGGGCAAGTCCTACGCTCTAGCGCCTCGAGCCGCGCGCGTACAAGGGGCAGGGAGCGATCGTCGAATCCGGACCCGACATGCGATGCGTACCGAAGGTTCCTTCCCTCCCAGTAGCCGACGAGCAGCGCGCCGAGCGGCGCGCGCCCTCCCTTGCCTTTCGTGTAGCCGCCCACCACGAAGTCCGCGCTGTGCGTCGACTTGACCTTGAGCCATGACGCGGAGCGCCTGCCGGACTCGTAGCGGCTTTGCTTGCGCTTGCCGATCACGCCCTCAAAGCCGCTCGCGAGCGCGGCCGCATAGAGCTCCACCCCGTCGTCCGAGGCGTGCACGAGCTGGACCAGCGGGGAAGGAAGCAGGCATTGCGCTAGATAGCGCCGCCGGTCGAGGTAGACGGCCTTGCGCAGGTCTACGCCGGCGAAATGAAGCAGATCAAACGCGTAGAACACCACCGGGGTGCTGTTCTCGGCCGCGGCGATGTCGCGTTCGGTCTTCAGCTGAAAGCGGTTCTGCAGCGCGTTGAAGGAAGGCTTGCCGCTCGGGTCGAAGGCGACAATCTCGCCGTCCAGGATCATGCTCGGGCCCTGCTTGGCGAGCTCCGCTGCAAGGCCTGGAAACTGCCTGGCGAGCTCCAGGCCGCGCCGCGAGCGCAGGCTCACCTGCGTTTTCTTTATGAAGGCCAGAAGGCGGTAGCCGTCGAGCTTCGGCTCCCACATCCAGTCCGCCTTGTTGAACGGCGCGTCCGCGAGCTCCGCCTGCATCGGCTCGAGATCCTCCCGCATCGGCTCCTCCTTCCCGGCCGGCACGAGGTTTGCCGCCGCAATGCGTTGCACCGGCATCGCCTTCATCTCGTCGACCGCGACGCCCGACAGCACCGAGCGATTGCGCGCGGTGATGTCGTCCTTCGAGACGAAGCGATCCTTGTGCTTGACGAGCAGCCAGTCCTTGCCGCGGGAAGTGCGCACGAGTGCGAAGGAGCCTTTCACCTTTTCCCCGCGCAGTAGCACGCTCAGCTTTCCCTTCTGCAGAGCTTCCCGCACCTGCCTCTCCGCCTGCGCACGCTCCTCGACCCATGGCTCGACCTCGTCGGGCGAATAGACCCCGCAGTCCCATACGATCACCTCCCCCGCGCCGTATTGGCCCGGCGGGATTACGCCCTCGAAAGAGGCGTAGTCGAAGGGATGGTCCTCGGTCGGCACCGCCAGGCGCTTTTCGGCCGGATCGAGCGAGGGTCCCTTTGGCACCGCCCAGGACTTGAGCACGCCGTCGCATTCGAGGCGCAAGTCGTAGTGCATGCGCCGCGCCGAGTGCTGCTGGATGACGAAGAGCAGCGGGCCGCTGCGCGCAGCGGCCACCGCCGGAGCCGGTTCAGGCGTCGCGGCAAAGGTCCGCTTCGCGGAATAGTCTCTTAGCTTCCCTTTGTCGCTAAGCTTGCCTTTCGCCATGCCTGATTCTAAGAAACTGTTCGCCGGCGCGAGCGGCTACTCGTTCAAGGAATGGAAGGGCAGCTTCTATCCCCAGGACATCAGGCCGGAAGCCATGCTTGCCTTCTATGCCGCGCGGCTGCCCACGGTCGAAATCAACAATACCTTCTACCAGATGCCGAAGGCCCCGGTCCTGGAGAACTGGGCGCGCTCGACCCCCGAAACCTTCAAATTCGCCATCAAGGCTTCGCGCCGCATCACGCACATGTCGCGGCTGAAGGCCGACAGCGCGGCGGACTCGGTCAACTTCCTGTATCGCAACCTCGCCGTGCTGGGCCCGAAGCGCGGGCCGGTGCTCTACCAGCTGCCGCCCTTCCTTAAGAAGGATCTTGGACGACTCACCGAATTCCTAACAGTGCTCCCCGAGGGCCACGGGGCTGCCTTCGAGTTCCGTAATGACAGCTGGTTCGCCGACGAGGTCTACGAGGTCCTGAAAAAGGCGGGCGCAGCGCTCTGCCTCTCCGAGCGCGAGGACAACGCGCCTCCCCCGCTGGTCGAAACCGCGACCTGGGGCTACGTCCGTCTCCGGCTTGAAACATATTCCGACGATGATCTCGCGCAATGGGCACGGCGGCTGACAGAAACCGGCTGGCGCGAAATCTATGCCTATTTCATGCACGAACCGACCGCTCCGGCCTATGCGCAGACGCTCATGGGGTTCGTGAAATAATCGCCGCGCATGGCCACCGCGAGCCTGGAGATCGCCGCGCTGGAGGTTTCCTACGGCACAACGCCTGTTCTTCACAAGGTGAGCCTCGCGGTCGCCGCCGGAGAGTTCGTCGCCCTCCTCGGCCCGTCGGGCTGCGGCAAGACCACGCTGCTACGTGCGGTATCGGGATTCGTGCCCGCGAGCGGCGGACGCATCGCCGTAGGCGGGCGCGACATCACGCACGCGCCGCCCGACAAGCGCGGCATGGCGATGGTGTTCCAGTCGTACGCCCTATGGCCGCACATGACCACAGCGCAGAATCTCGGCTACGGCCTTAAGCTGCGGCGCGTGGCCAAGCATGAGATCGCGAAGAGGGTCGCCGAGATCCTCGCGATGCTCAAGCTCGATGGGTTCGGCGAACGCAATGTCACTCAGCTGTCCGGCGGGCAGCGCCAGCGCGTCGCCCTCGGTCGCGCGCTCGCCATCAGCCCCGAGCTGCTATTGCTCGATGAGCCCCTCTCAAACCTGGACGCGCGCATCCGCGAGGACGTGCGCCACGAGATCAAGGCGCTGCAGGCGAAGCTCGGCATCACGACCATCCACGTCACACACGACCGCGAGGAAGCGATGGTGATGGCCGACCGGATCGCCATCCTCGACGCAGGCCGGATCGCGCAGGTCGGCTCGCCGGAGGAGGTGTACAACCGGCCGAACTCGCCCTTCGTCGCCGCCTTCATGGGGGCGGGCAACATGCTCGAGCTCGAGGCGCGCCCCGACGGCGACGGCGTCGAGATCCGCGCCGGCGCGCACAACGACAGCGTGCGAGTGGCGGGATGCCGCCTCGCGGGCCCGGTAGTCGCCCATTTCCGCAGCGAGTCGGCGCGCCTCGGCCCGGCCGACGAGCGCGCGGCCGACCGGCTGATGCTGCGGGGCCGCATCACTCAGGCTTCGTACCCGGGGGGGTTCTACCGCTACGCGGTCGCGGTAGGGCAAAATCAGTTCATGGTGGACGACCACCGGCGCCTTGCGGTCGGTGAAACCGTCGGGATCGGCCTGCCGGTGTCTTCGCTGCACTTCTTTTCGAGGAGGGAAGCATGAAACGCAGTTTCGTTCTCGCAGTATTCGCGACGACCCTCGCCGCCGCGCCCGCATTGGCGCAGAAGACGACGCTCAACGTGGTGACCGCCGGCGACCAGAACATGGTCGACTACGTGAAGGATTTTCTCGCGCCGCGCTTCGAGCAATCCAACCCCAACGCGATGGTCAAGGCGGTCGGCACCGGGCCGGGCGACGCCGGCTCACAGAAGATTGCGGAGAAGCTCCAGGCGCAGAAGAGCAACGCCGCCTGGGACGTGGACGTCGCGGTCATCCACCAGAAGATGGCTGGCGACCTTGTGCGCGAAGGACTGCTCGCACCGTACGTCCGCGACGTCGCAACCGGCAGGCTCGTCACTTCGGAGGCGTCCAAGAACGCGCTCGGCACCAACGTTGCCGGCTACGTGATCCCGATGTTCCAAAGCCAGACCGCGATCGCCTGGAACCCGGCGCTCGTGAAATCCCCGCCGAAGAGCTACGACGAGCTCGCGGCCTGGGCGAAAGCCAACCCGAGAAAGTTCGGCTACAACGGCATCAAGGGCGGGATGTCGGGCGTCGCTTTCGTCGTCGGCTGGGTGTACGCCAACACGCCCGACGCCGAGCGGCTCATGAAAGGGCCCTACGACCCTTCGACCAAAGCGAAATGGGACGGCGCGCTCGGCAAGCTGAAGGAGTTCAACCGCAGCGTCGTTATCACGCCCGGCAACGCCGGCACCCTGGACATGCTGAACCGCGGCGAGATCGCGATGGGTCCGGTCTGGGTCGACATGTTCTATACCTGGATGGCCGACGGCAAGCTTCCCCCGAGCATGCGCCTGCAGCTCATCGGGCCCGGCATGCCCGGGCAGCCGATGTACTACGTGATCCCGGCCAAGGCGGCGAACATGGCCGCAGCGAAGAAGTTCGTCGAGATGGCGACCAGCCCGGAGGTACAGGCCGAGGGCATCGTCAAGAGGTTCAACTGGTATCCGGGAATCGACGCGCAGCACGTGAAAGCCAAGCTCGATGACAAGACGTGGAACAAGCTCTTCGTCGACGTCACGCCGCAGGAGCTGGCGGCGAAAGGCAAGACCTTCCCGCTCAAGCAGTACTTCGACGATATCCTCGAGAGCTACGAGAAGAGAGTCCTGAACTAAACGGCATGCGCGATAGCGGCCGGCTTGGGCCGCTGCTGGTGGCGCCAGCGCTCTTGATGGTGCTGGCGCTCTTTGTCTATCCCCTCGGCTACTCGCTCGTCACGGCGTTCGAGGACAAGGGCGGCGGCTTCACGCTCGGCAATTTCGTCAAGGCATTCGAGTTCTACAGCGTCGATATCGGCTTCACGCTGGTGATCATCGGGCTGTCAACGCTGCTCATAGCGCTTGCCTCGATTGCCATCGGGGGCTACCTCGTGCTGGGCGAGAACCCGCGCGCGGTGGCGCTGTTGCGCTGGCTCTACCGGTGGCCGCTCTTCATTCCGTTCGTGGTCGCGGCGCAATGCATGCGCTCGTTCCTCGCCAAGAACGGGCTGATGAACAACACCTTCGTGGCGCTCGGGATCCTGGACCTCGACCAGACCACCGGCTTCCTCGACTGGCGCGGGATCGTGATCACCTTCGTCTGGAAGCAGACGCCGTTTGTCGCGCTTCTCGTGTCGGGCGCAATGGCCTCGCTGGACCGCTCCACCATCGAGGCGGCGCGTAACCTGGGCGCTTCGCGTCTGCGGATTCTGGTCGAGATCCTCGTACCCCAGGTCATGCCGACGCTCGTCGTGGGTTTGATTCTCTCCTTCGTCACCATGATGAGCGTGCTCTCGGTGCCGCTCATGATCAGCGGCGAGTCGCCGACCATGATGACCGTCGACATGGCGTTCCGCATCAACAACTACGGCGATTACGGCACTGCCAACGCGCTCGGCTTTGTTTCTTACGTGATGACGGCGGCCTGCGCCTGGATCTATCTGAAACGGGCGGTTCGACAAACATGATCTGGGTTGGAAGAGGAATCGCGCTGGGCCTGCTCGCCTTTGTCGTGCTCGGCCCGCTCGCCAACCTGGTGCTATGGGCCGCGGCCGAGCAGTGGTACTTCCCGCACAAACTCCCCGTCGCCTACGGCACCAAGTTCTGGCAGCAGGTATTCAAGCCGCGCGGCGACGCGCTGGTCTCGCTCATGACGAGCATCTGGATCGCGCTCGCGACAGTGGGGGCGTGCCTGGCACTCGCGCTTCCTGCCGGGTATGCGCTCGCGCGCTTGAAGTTGCCCTGGCGCGCCGCCATCCTGCTCGCTTTTCTGATGCCGCAGGCGTTCCCGAGCCTTGCGGTCTACATCAACGTCGCGCGCATCTTCTACGACTTCAAGCTGAACGGCACGATGCTGGGCGTGATCCTCGTGCACACGGTGCACGGCCTGGTGTTCGCGGTGTGGATTAGCGCTGCGGCGTTCGCCGCGGTCGAGCGAGATCTCGAGCTCGCCGCGCGCAACCTCGGCGGCTCGGCGCTGCGCACTTTTCTCACCGTCAGCCTGCCCCTCGCCGCGCCCGGCATCATGGCGAGCGCGATCTTCGTTTTTCTCGAGTCGCTGGACGAATTCACCGGCACTTTCTTCGTCGGCGTGCCCGACGTGATCACGCTGCCGCTGCTCATGTTCACCGCCAGCATCGCCGGGAACTATCAGATCGCAGCCATCACGGCGCTCGTCCTGCTCGTGCCCTCGGTGGTGTTCATGCTGTTCATCGAGCGCTTTCTCAAGGCGGACGTGCTCTCGAAGATCGGCGCATAATGCGACTCCGGAAGGAGGGGCGGTCATGAGAAAAGTCAAGGCATCGATGATGAACGCGATCCACGACCTGCCGCTGCTGGTCGCGCGCGACGAAGGCTTCTTCCGCGACCAGGGCCTCGACGTCGAGATCGTGAAGACGCCGGGCTCTGGCCAGAGGGACTCGGACCATCAGGCGCTGCGCGCCAATGTTTTCGACCGCACCATGGAGGCGCTCTACGACCAGGGCGCCTGCGACCAGTTCCGCATGTGCGAGTGGGGCGTGATGAAGCGCGCGGTCGAGTCGACTGCGGTCGCAGGGCACCGGCCGGCGAAGATCGTGGCGCTCGGCTCGGCGATGTCTTCCTTCGCCATCGTGACCGCGCCGAAATCTCGCATCTATGAGCCCGAGCAGCTCAAGCACCGGGCGGTCGCGGTCAGCCCTTTTAACGGCTCGCATTTCACCACCCTCAAGCTGCTCGAGGGATTCCTCAAGCGCGAGCAGATCAAGACCACGTTTGCGGGCACCATGAGGGAACGCCTGGAAGCCGTGGCGAAGGGCGAAGTGGCCGCGGCCAGCCTGATGGAGCCCTGGATCAGCATCGCCGAGAAGCGCGGCCTGCGCGTGCTGCTGGAATCGCATTCCACGCGCAGCGAGGCGGCTGGCGATGAGCTCGACGGGCCGACGCTCGCCAAGATGTTCCGCGCCGAGGCCGCAGCCGCCGAGGTGATCGACGAAAGTCCTGAAAAATTTGCTCATTACCTGATTGAGGAGGCCGGCGGCCTCCTTGAGCTCGCGGACCTGAAACTCGAGCGCATCCTGAACGCGCCGCCCGAGCCCTATACGCGCGAGCGCTTCGATCACACCTACCAGTGGACCCTGGAGTGGGGCCTGGTTCCCGCCGGCGCCACCTACGAGAACACGGTAGACAATCGCGCCTGGCAATAGGCGCATACCCGCGGGAAGAGGCGCTCTCCGGCTCTTCGGGCCTGGAGCGGCTGCGGCTTTACTACAGTCGCAACGAGAGCCGGGCCGCCGCCGCCTTCTTCGCCACCGGCTTTGTGTTCGACATGCTGACGGTCGGACGCATCGATTCCTGGGTCACGATCGGGCAGCAGCTCGCGTACCTGCTCGTGATCATGGCCGTGCTTCTGCACATGTTCTCTGAGCAGGGCAGCGCACCAGCCGATGTCTCGGGCCGAGGCATTGTCGTGCGCAAGTACTACCAATACCGTTCGGCCGTGGTGCATTTCTTCCTCGGCGCGCTGCTCAACCTCTATGCGATCTTCTATTTCAAGAGCTCGTCGCTCCTCGTCTCGTTCGCGTTCCTGGGCGTTCTCGTCGCCGTGCTATTGGCGAACGAGTTGAGGCGCATCAAAGCCTTCGGGCTGGCGGTCAAGTTCGCACTGCTCGGCCTATGCTTCCTCTCGTTCTCCGCCTGCGTCATCCCGATCATCGTTGGCTCGATCGGCCTGGGGGTGTTCCTGTTCTCGATGCTGGCGGGATGCGTGCCGCTTGTTGCCGGTGCCTGGTGGGCCGTAGCGAAAACTCCGAACCGGACCCTGCAGGCCCGGCGCCAGATCCTCGTGCCGCTCGGCTGCGTGGCGGTAGGATTCCTGGCGTTCTACCTGCTCCGCCTGATCCCACCCGTGCCGTTATCGATCCCGTTCATGGGCGTTTACCACAGCGTGGAAAGGACCGACACCGGCTACCGACTGAGTCACGAGCGGCCGGCGTGGCGCTTCTGGCATAACGGCGACCAGCATTTCGCCGCCAGGCCCGGCGACAAGGTCTACGTGTTTTTCCGCATCTTCTCGCCCGCGCGCTTCTCGGATCAGGTGGAGATGCGGTGGTACTGGAAAGATCCCGCGCGCGGCTGGACCCTGCATGACTCGATTCCCATCCGCATCGTCGGCGGGCGCGAGCAGGGCTTCCGCGGCTACGGGGTGAAGTCCAACTACCGGCCGGGCGCTTGGAAGGTGCAGGTGGAGACGACCGACGGGCGCGAGATCGGCCGCATGTACTTCGACCTCGCTCTCGCGCCCGAGGCAGCGCGCAACTTCATCAGCGCAGTCGACTAGCTCGCGAACTTGATGTACTTCACCATTTCCTTCTGGACCTCCGGCTGCTGGTCGAGCAAGCTGTTGAACATCTTCAGTACTTCTTCGGCCGAGATATAGCCGACCTCGATCTTCGCCTTCTTCGACTCGGCGATGAACTCGGGGTCCTTTACCGCCTTGGCGAACGCCTCACGCAGCATCTGCACCCGGTCCGCGGGAGTCGCGGGCGGCGCGGCGAAGGCGCGCCCGATCGTGAGCGGCGCGGCGCGAATGCCCATGATCGCCTTGCCGACGGCGCTGGTGGCGAGGTCCTCGTCGACCGGCAGATGCTCCCAGCCGGGAAGCGCGACGCGCCCGCGCACGAGCGGGCGGACCGCGCCGCGGTCCGCAGCGAGCTTGATGGTGGTCGCAAAAGCCGCCCAGACGTCCACTTCCTTACGCTCGACCGCGAGGAGCACGTCGGCGTTCGCCGGGTAGCCCGAGACAAGCTTGAAGTTCGCGCCGGCGAACTCCTTCAGCAGCAGCGGGAAGTCGTGCGCGTTCGACCCCGGGCCCGTGGTGCCGACGACGAGCTCCTTGCCGGATTTCTTCAGCTCCTCCCAGCTCTTGTACGGCAAGTCGGCGCGGATGGAGAGCGCGACGCCGTCAGCCCCCGAGGACCCGAGCCACTGAAAGCGCCGCGCGTCGAAGCGCGCCGCCTCGACCTTGGTGAGCTGCGCGATGCCGACGTTCGGATTGGCGGCAAGCAGGGTAAGCCCGTCCGGCTTGGCGACGTTGTAGACATGGTTGGTCGCGACCAGGTGCGCCGCGCCGGTCATGTTCTGCACAATGACGTTGGGGTTGCCGGGAAGGTGCTTGCCCAGGTGGCGCGCCACGATGCGCGCCGCGATCTCCAGGCTCCCGCCCGACGCGCCGATCACCACCGTTACGGTCTTGCCCTCGTAGAACGAGCCTTGCGCCCATGCCGGTGCAGCAAGGCTGAACGCGGCAAGCGCCGCGGCGAATCTCATTTTCACGATTCCTCCTCCTCTTAGAACCACGATCCAATCAAGCCAGCTTCGAACGGGAAATGCAGCAGGCGCTCGAATAGCAGATGAAACACGCCCCAGGCCACTGCGGCAAGCGCGATCGACAGTCCCGCCCTTTCCCGGCTCTCGATGACAAGGTAGGAGAATACGAAAAGCGGGACGGCAATGGGAAACCCGGCGAGCAGCACAAGCACGATGAAGGTTGCCATCCACGCGAACACAGTGAAAGTCTTGGCCCGCGCGCCGGGCGGCTGAACAGGGGTAGCCGGGTCGCGCAGCTCGACCAGAGTCTGGGCAAGCGCCAGGACAAGCAGCGGTATTCCCATCGTCAGCGGGAAGAGCGCTGCCTTGGGCGGCCATCGCAGGGCCGTGTACACGGCATAAGCGGCCACCACGGCAAGCGCAAGGCTGAAGAACGCCGCGCCGCTAAGCCGCACGGCTTCTGCGCTCCTGCAGGTATGGCAACACGATTACCAGCGCCGTCAGCACGATGAGAACGATGACCAGCGGCTGGGCAAGCCAGCTGTAGCCGTAGCGTGCCATCGAGATGAAGAGGTAGGTCTCCGCCAGCTTGCCGAGTACGAAGCCGAGCACGAGCGGCGCGCGCGGCCAGCCGAAGCGCATCAAGAGGTATCCGAGCGCACCAAAGCCGAGCGTGACCAGCAGGTCGGCGATCTGGCGGTTCGCGGTGTAGCTGCCGATAAAAACGAGCAGCAGCAGAAACGGCAGTATCAATCCGCCACGCACCCGGGTCACCTGGGCAAGATACGGCAGGGTCGCCAGGCACACGAGCACGGTGATGACGTTCGCGATGACCAGCGTCCAGACCATGGAATAGGTCACCGCGAGGTGCTTGGTGAGCATGTCCGGGCCGGGATGCAGGCCCATGATCAGGAACGCGCCGAGGAGGATCGCCATCGCCCCGCTGCCCGGCACGCCGAAAGCGATCGTCGGAATGAGATCGCCGCCTTCCTTGGAATTGTTGGCCGCGCCTGGGCCGAGCACGCCGCGCACGTCGCCTCCGCCGAAGCCGCCGCGGTCGCTCGCATTCTTCGCGCTCTGCACCGCGTGCGCATAAGCCATCCATTGCGCCACGCCGCCGCCGGCGCCCGGCAGGATGCCGACGAACACGCCGACCACCGAACAGCGCACCACCAGCCAGAAATGCCGGAAAGTATCCTTGATGCCCTCCCAGACGCCTGCGCCAAGCTTGGCCGCCGGCGCGTTGCCGGCGATCGATGTCCCGCGCACCGCGAGGTCGATGATCTCGGGAATGGCGAAAATCCCCACCAGCACCGGGATGAGATCCAGCCCTTCCCACAGGTAGATCAGGCCGAAGTCAAAGCGCAGGATGCCCGACTGCCGTTCCTGGCCGACGGTGGCGAGAAGCAGCCCCAGCAATCCCATCGCAAAGCCCTTGACTTGCGCGCGCGTGCCCTGCCCGCTGAGCGACGTGATGCACGCGATGCCCATCACGGTAACCATGAAAAGCTCCGGCGAGCCGAACGTGAGGACCAGCGGCCGCACGATCGGGATCGACACGGCGAGCGCGGCGGCGCCAATCACCGCGCCGACGAGCGAGCTCATGAGCGCGGCGCCGAGCGCGCGCGCTGCCTCGCCGCGCTTCGCCATCGGGTGGCCGTCGACGACGGTCGCCGCCGAAAGCCCCTCGCCCGGCACGCCGAAAAGAATCGAGGTGATGTCGCCGGTCGTGGCGGCAACCGAGTGCATTCCGAGCAGGAACGCGAACGCCTCCACCGGGCTCATCTTGAACACGAACGGCAGCATCAAGGCGAGGGTCGCGGCGCCGCCGATGCCCGGCAGCAGGCCGACGATGAAGCCAAGCGCCATGCCGACCAGCATCAAGCTGAAGGCGTTCCACTGCAGCACCAGCGAAAGGCCCTGGGCGAGCGCGTCGAGCATCGGTGCGCGATCCTAAAACAAAAAGCGTCTAAAATCCGGCGGCCTCGACATGGCCCTACTGGAACTGCGCGGCGTGACGCGCCGCTTCGGCGATTTCACGGCCGTGGACAAGGTCAGCATGAGTGTCGAGCCGGGCGAGTTCTTCACTCTGCTCGGACCCTCGGGCTGCGGTAAGACCACGCTGCTTCGCATGATCGCCGGGTTCGACGAAGCCGACGAAGGCACGATCCTGGTCGAAGGCCGCGATATGCGCGGCATCCCGCCCGAGCGCCGCAACCTGCATACCGTCTTCCAGAGCTACGCGCTCTTTCCGCACATGACTGTGGAGCGCAACATCGCCTTTCCACTGCGCATGCGCGGCGTTCCGGCCGAGGAGACGCGCCGGCGCGTCGGCGAGGCGCTGGAGCAGGTGCAGCTGCAGGGACTGGGCAAGCGCTATCCGGCGGAGCTTTCCGGCGGCCAGCGTCAGCGCGTCGCGGTCGCGCGCGCGCTCATCAACCGGCCTCGGCTGCTGCTGCTCGACGAGCCGCTCGCCGCGCTCGACGCCAAGCTGCGCGAAAGCATGCAAACGGAGCTCATCGGCCTGCAGCGCGAGGTCGGCGTCACCTTCGTCTACGTCACGCACGACCAGAGCGAGGCGCTCGCGCTGTCGCACCGGATAGCGGTCATGAACCGCGGCCGAGTGGAGCAGCTCGCCGAGCCGTCCATGATCTACGGCTTTCCCCGGAACCGCTTCGTCGCCGATTTCATCGGCGAATGCAACATGCTTCCCGCCGACGTGCGTAGCGTCGAGTCGGGGCAAATCGAGCTCCACGTGCGTGGCGTCGGAGAGGTGGTGGCCACCCACGGCGAGCATATAGCTCCCGGTGCGCAAGGCGTCCTTGCTCTACGCCCCGAGCAGGTGAGGATGGCGAAGAGCATCGCCGTCGACCGCGCGGACAACCATTTCCGTGGCACGGTGAAAGCGCTGCTTTACCGCGGCGAGGTGACGCTATACACGGTAGAGCTCGCCGCGGGCGGCCGGCTCCAGGCGTTGCTGCCGAATACCGCGAGCGGGCGTCCCGCGCGGTTTGAGGCGGGCGCGAGCGTCGAGGTGGGCTGGCCGCGCGACGCCGGGCACTTCCTCACTGATTGATGCGTCCGCGCCTCTCGGGCAAGTGGCTCGTGAGCGCTCCTCCGCTCGCCTATCTGCTCTTCTTCTTCGCCGCGCCGCTTGCCATCATGGCGCTGGCGTCGTTTCGGGCTCCCGGCGACTTCGGCGGCCTCGCCCCCTTGATGCTCCGTGACGAAGACGGGGCGCATCTCAACCTCACCGCGGAAGCCTACGCGGTGCTCTTTTCGGACTTCCTCTACGGCCGGCTGTTCCTGAAGTCGCTAGGCTACGCGGCGCTCGCCACGGTCTTGTGCCTGGCGGCGGGCTATCCCCTTGCCCTGCTCATCGCCCGAAGCCCGCGCGGGTACCGCGACATCCTCGTGTTGCTGGTGATCCTGCCTTTCTGGAGCAACTTCCTGATCCGCGTCTACGCGTGGATGACGATTCTCGGCCCGCAGTCGTTCGTGATGCGCGCGCTGAACGGCGCGCTTGGCCTGGTCGGCATCGAGCCGGTAGCGCTCCTCTACACGCCGGCGGCGGTCGTGATCGCCCTGGTCTATGTGCATCTGCCATTCATGGTCCTGCCGCTTTACGCCAACCTGGAGAAGCACGACCCGGCGCTGCTCGACGCCGCGCAGGATCTCGGCGCCAATGCGTGGCAGCGCTTCTGGCGCGTCACTTTTCCTCTCTCGCTGCCCGGCGTCTATGCCGGCGCTGCGCTCGTCTTCATCCCCGCGTTCGGCATCTTCGCCATTCCGGACCTCCTCGGCGGCACCGGCGGGATCATGATCGGCAACGTGATCAAGCAGCAATTCCTCGATACGCGCGACTGGCCCTTCGGCTCGGCGCTCTCGCTCGTGCTGATGGCTGCGGCGCTCGCGCTATCGGCAGTCGCGGCAATGTCGGGACGCAGGGCGCGCGGATGACACGGGGCTCGGCGTGGCTGTGGTGCGCGGCTTTGGCGGCGTACGTGTTCCTCTACGCGCCGCTCGCCATCGTAGTGCTTTATTCCTTCAATGACTCGCGCCTCAACGCGCAGTGGGTCGGTTTCACGCTTGCCTGGTACGAAAAGCTGCTCCACAACGAGCCGATGTTGATCGCCGCGCGCAATTCACTGCTCATCGCCCTCGCCGCCGCAGCGGCGTCCACCGTGCTCGGCACTCTGGCCGGATTCGCACTGCACCGCCATCGTCCTCGCCTGCTTGCCCCGCTCGTGCTCGCCACCATCGCGATCCCTGAGATACTCATGGGAGTGAGCCTGCTCATCTTCTTCGTGCTGCTCAACGTCACGCTCGGCATGGTGTCGATCATTCTTGCCCACATCACCTTCTGCATCGGCTTCGTCGCGCTGGTAGTGCGCGCGCGGCTCGCGGGAATGGATGAGAGCCTGACCGAGGCGGCGCGCGATCTCGGGGCGACGCCGGCCCAGGCTTTCCGCTGGGTCACGCTGCCGCTCATCATGCCGGGCGTAGTCGCCGGCGCGTTGATGGCATTCACGCTCTCCTTGGACGATTTTGTGATCACCTTCTTCACCGCGGGAGCAGGCTCGAGCACCCTGCCCCTGCAGATCTACACGATGGTCAAGATCGCGGTCACCCCCGAGGTGAACGCGGTGTCCACGCTCCTCATGCTCCTGACGCTGACCCTTATACTGGTCGCAACGCGTCTTTCACCATCAGTCCTGCAAACGGAGAACCGCCGATGAATCGTGCGCTGATCGCTCTGCTTTTCGCTTTCGCCGCCCGGGGCGCCTGGGCGCAAGCGAACGAGCTGCAACTTTTCAACTGGAACGACTACATCGCGCCGGAAACGGTGGAGCGCTTCCAGCAGGTTTGCAAGTGCAAGGTGGTGCAGACCTACTACTCGGACAACGAAGAGCTCGTGGCCAAGCTCGCGGCGGGCGCGAAGGGCTACGACGTGCTCGTGCCGACCTCGAACTATGTCCTCGGCATGGCGAAAGCCGGCTGGATCCAGCCCCTCGACCACGCCAAGCTGCCCAACCTGAAGAACGTGATGCCGCAGTACCGCGGCGGCGCCTACGACCCTGGCAACAGGTATTCCGCGCCCTACGCGATGTCGATCACGCTGATCGGCTACAACGAGGCGAAGATCAAGGAGCTCGGCGTGCCGGTAGACTCCTGGGCGGCGATCTTCGACCCGAAGATCGTGTCCAAGCTGAACAAGCGTGTCACCGTACTCGACAGCCAGGCCGAGGTGCTCGCCGCGGCTCTCAAGTATCTCGGCTACTCGGTAAACGACCGCGATCCCAAGCACTGGGAAGAGGCGAAGCAGGTCATCCTGAAGGCCAAGCCGTACTGGGCGGCGTTCAACGCATCGAGCTACATCAAGGAGCTCGCCTCCGGCAACATCTGGATGGTGCACGGCTATTCGAACGACATCTTCCAGGCCGACAAGGGCGCGCAGGAAGCGAAGCAGAACTTCCGCGTTCGCCACAGCCTGCCCAAGGAAGGCGCGGTGCTCGCCCTGGACGTCATGGTGGTTGCGAAGGCCGCGCCCCGGCCGGACCTGGCGCACCAGTTCATCAACTTCATGCTCGAGGGACGCAACTCCGCCGACCTGACCAACATGATCGGCTCGGGAAATCCGAACCAGGATGCGCTGCAATACATCAAGCCCGAGATCAAGGCGAACAAGGCAGTATTCGCCGACCAGCGCTCGGTCAAGACGCTGGAGCAGCTGAGCGACATGACCCCGAGGCAGCGCCAGCTCCTGAACCGCATTTGGACAGAAATCAAGTCTCGGTGATCACCGGCGCCCAAGCAGTCGTCGAATGCCTCCGGCGCGAAGGTGTCGCGCACGTCTTCGGCATCCCCGGCACGATGAATCTCCCGATCCTTGACGTGCTGCGGGACACGCCGGACATCCGGTTCATCCTCACCCGGCACGAGCAGGGAGCGGCGTTCATGGCCTACGGTTATGCGCGCGCGCTCAACCGGCCGGCGGTGGTGACTGCCACCGAGGGTCCCGGGGTAACGAACCTCGCTACCGGGATCGGCGCCGCGTACAAGGGTTATGTGCCGATCATCAGCATCAGCGGCGCCCAGGAGATCTGGCTGCGCGAGAAGGATGCGAGCCAGGACATCGACCAGGTGACGTTCCACCTGCCGATCACCAAGTGGGCATACTCGATTCCCACCGTCTCCAAGATCCAGGAAGCGCTGCGCCGCGCTTTCCGCGTGGCGCTCGCCGAGCCGCTCGGGCCGGTGCATCTCGATGTGTCGAAGGAGATCCTGCTCGAGAAGACCGCGGCTGAGCCGATCGCGCCCGAAGCGTACCGGCCGAGCTCCCGACCCGCGTGCTCGCCGGGCGATCTGGACCGCGCGGCCGAGCTCGTCTCAAGAGCGAAGCGGCCTGTTCTGCTCGCTGGTGGCGGCGTCATCCGCGAGGATGCAGCTGCCGCGCTCGAGCGGCTTGCCGAGGCCACCGGCATCCCGGTCGCGACGCTGCAATACCATCCGGACGCTTGTCCGACTGCCCACCGCCTTGCGCTCGGGCCGATCGGACGCAACGGCTGGTCGAGCGCGAACCGCACGCTGCCCCAGGCCGACGTCGTCATCGCGGTCGGCGCGCACCTCGATCTTTTCTCGACTCAGTTCCGCTACGGCATCATCAGCCGGGAGGCCGCGCTCATCCACCAGAGCCCAGTGGCCACCGACATCGGAGTCGTGTTCCCCGTCGCGCACGCGGTGGTCGGCTCGACCCTGAGCTTCGTCGACGGGCTTGCCGGCCGCGTCAAAGGCAAGTGGGACTGGGTGGACGTGCAGAAGGCGCGCCGCGACTGGGATCAGGAAAGGGAGAAGCTGCTGAACATGGACGCGCGTCCGATTCTTCCTCCCGTCGTGGCGCATGCCATGCGCCAGGCCCTGGCCCCCGATGGCGTGATGATTCTCGACGCAGGAAATGCGGGCAAGCACATGCGCATGTTCATGGACACCTATCAGCCGAATACCTTCATGTACATCAGCGACTGGGGCTCGGTCGGCGCCGGGCTGCCGATGGCGATGGGCGTGAAGCTCGCGCGGCCGCACCAGCCGGTGATGGCCACCGTGGGTGACATGGGCATGATGTGCAACCTGGGCGAGCTCGAGACCGCGGTGCGCGAAAAGATCCCCGTGGTGTGCGTGGTGTTCAACGACCAGGGACTCGGCAACGAGCGTGCATTCCAGAACGAGCTCTATGGCGGGCGTACTTTCGCGGTGGATTACGGCGATGTGGACTTTGCCGCGCTTGCGCGCGTCCTCGGCGCGCACGGCGAGCGCGTGGAGCACGCCTCGGAGCTGCTGCCCGCGCTCAAGCGGGCCCTCGCGAGCGGAAAGCCGGCAGTCGTTGACGCCGTGATTGACAAGAATTTCCACGCGCCCGTGGTATTCAAGCCGTGAGCGCGCCGACCGTCGCCGAGCAGGTCGGCGAATGGGCCGCCGCCTTGCAGCCGCGCTCGTTACGGGAGGCCACGCAGAGCGCGGTACGGCGACTCATGCTCGACGTCACCGGTCTGTGCGTCGCGGCACGCAAGGGCGATTACATCAAGGCGCTCCTCGCGAGCGCGGTTGCCGAAGGAAACGCGACCGCGATCGGCCACGCGCGCGTGCTGGGTCCTTACGATGCTGCACTTGTTAACGGGTCGGCGGCGCACGGCGAGGACTTCGACGACACCTTTGAGGGCGGTCCGATCCACGTCGGCGCAGCGATCGTTCCGGCTGCGCTCGCGCTGGCCGAGCACCGCGGCCTCGACGGCACCGCGGTAACCAAGGGCATCGTCGTCGGAACGGAGTTCGCCTGCCGCGCGAGCATGGTGGCGCCGCAGGCGATCCACCGCGCCGGGTTCCATCCGTCCGGCGTGCTGTGCGCGCTCGGCGCGGCGGCGGCCGGTGCGACGATGCTCGGGCTTGCGCCGCGCCCGATCGCCCACGCCCTCGGGATCGCCGGCAGCTTCGCCTCCGGCATCATCGAGTACCTCGCGGACGGCGCCTGGACCAAGCGCTTTCATCCGGGCTGGGCGGCGCAGGCCGGAATCCGCGCCGCGCTCCTCGCCGAGGCGGGCTTCACCGGGCCGCTCTCGGTGCTCGAAGGCACGCACGGCTTCTACAAGGCGTTCGCGCCGTCGAAGCCGCCGGACTTCCACGTACTCCTCGGCGAGCTCGGCACGCGCTACGTCATCGACGGCATCGCGTTCAAGCCCTACGCCTGCGGCACGATGACGCATCCCTATATCGACTGCATGATGGAGCTGCGCGCCTCGGGCGTGCGCCCAGACGACGTGGCGAGCGTGGTGTGCGCGGTGGGCGAAGGTACCGTGCACCGGCTGTGGGAGCCGATCCAGGCAAAGCGCCGCGTGCCGAACGGCTATGTCGCGAAGTTCTCCTCGCCCTACTGCATCGCCGTCGGCTTCCTCGACGGCGCGGTCGGCTTCGAGCAGTTCACCGACCAGCGCGCAGCCGACCCGGCGCTGCAGGCCTTCGCAGACAAGATTTCCTACGTCATCGACCCGAGCAATCCCTACCCGCGCGAGTACACCGGGCATGTGCGGGTAACGCTGAAGGACGGCTCGGTGCGCGAAATCCGCCGGCCGCACTTCCGCGGCGGCGCGCACGCGCCGATCCCGGACGAAGAGCTCGAGCGAAAGTACCGGGACAACTGCCGCTTCGGCGGCTGGAGGGACGAGCGCGCGGCGCAAGTTGCCCGTGCGATCGATGCCATCGCCGCCGGCGGCCGCGTGGACCTGTCGGCTGCGCGGGCCTAGCCGGGATGAGCTATTCCCCCAGCGCGGCGAGCGTCACGGGCTCGTACCTCAGGTAGCCCACGTAGCGCAGCTGCTTGTGCACTTTCACCGAAGGCACGTCGCCTTCGCGCATATGCAGGATGTCCGCCGGGCTGATCAGCCGCGGGTCGGCGTCCGTGAGCTGCACGCCGGCACGCTGATAGGCCTGCATCACGAGCTGTGAGCAGAAGAGCTGGCTCTCGGTGGCGGCGACGTAGTTAAGCACGCCGATGGCCCTCAGGCACGCGTCCCTGACTGCCTCGGGCACGAGCGGCAGCTCGCAAACGCGGCGCGCTACGGAGAACGGCACGTGGAGCGTCGCGCCGACAAAGCTGAAACGCGCGCCGGTCTTCTGCAGCGCGTAATCCATGATCTCCAGCTGCTGGTCGCGGGTGAGGCCCGGATAGCGCAGCACGAGCGCAATGTTCTCCTCCAGGAGCAGCTCATCGAGCGGCCGCTCATGCACCCCGGAGCCTAGCGCCTCCACGATACGGCCATCTCCGACGTAAAGAGCGGCATGGCTCACCGAGGACAGCGTGAAGAGCCGGATGCCGACCGACCGCAGCGTGGGAGCCGAAGTCAGGATGATGTCGCCCGGCTCCAGGATATCTTGCGCCAGGGCCGGCTCATCGCCTTGAGGCTGCACGGAGCTCGTCTGAAAGCGCAGACCGAGGCCCGCCGAGCCGGCGTCCGAGCCCTGGAACTCGAAGCGGGTCGCACATCCCTGGAGCAGGGCCATCAGTAGGGCGAGGGCGATCGCGCGTTTCATGGCCCCCAGATTGAGGCCACCCCCCTCCCTGACCGCTTACCGCGGGCTTACGGGTCGCTTACGGCCCGCCCTTCAAGGCGCCTCCGTACGCCAGCTGGCAGGGTCGGCACCCATGCGCTCGCCCAGGTCGGCGAGCTCGTTCATGACTTCCGGCTGGAAACTGCCGGGCTTCGGCGGCACCCAGGTTTCGGGGACCGCCATGACGCGCACCTCCACGTCCGCACCGTACTTGAGCCGCGCGATCTCCGCCTTGGCATAAAGGTGGCGCATGGAATTGATCGTCGACGTTTGTGTCGCCATGATCGTGGCACGGCTCATGACGTCGGGCCAGCGATCCTGTGTCACCTGCGGCGGGAAGCGGAACTGGTTGTTGAAGATCACCCAATAGCGCACCCGCGGCATGGGGGACTTGGGATATGTCGCCCGCCATTGTTCGAGAAAACCGACCTCATCCCGGACGCGCCCGCCGTAGAGGATGTTTCCGGTGATCGCTCCGTCCACATAGAGGTAGTCCGCGATACCGCGCGCGGGGAAAATGGCAGGAATGCCCGCGCTCGCCAGCAGGATCCTGTTTACGCGCTCGTCGTCGCGAGTGGCAAGCGCAGTTCTCGCCTCGGCGACGATGTTCCACGCCTGCATGTCGCCCAGGTCCACATTGGTCGTGTTGACCAGCAGGGCTCGGCCGGTCTCGTTTTCCGCGGCAATGCGCTCCAGCATCCGGCCATCCAGGGCGGTGCGCATCTCGCGCTCGAGGCCAGGCAACGCGTAGAAGGATGGGTTGTTCGGCAGGAAAAACAGCATGCCGCGCGAGGTGGCCCAGTCGGACTGGGGGTTGCGGTACAACCTGACAATGCGTTCGATCGACTCGTCGTCGCCGAGGAAGGCGAACGGCGCGATCATCGCCCCGGTGCTTACTCCGGTGACCACGTCGAACTCGGGCCGCGCGAGTTCTCCGGTAACGAGGCCCCATCCCTTGAGCACGCCAGCGCCGAACGCACCCCAATCACCGCCGCCGGAGATTATGAGCAGGTCCATCGTCGGCGGCGCCTTTCGGGGGTCTCTGGCAGCGGCAAAGGCCTTAGCCCGAGCGCGGTTCACGAACATCGTCATGAGCTCGTCCGTGGCTTTCTCGCGTGCAGCGTCTATGGCCTGGCGCGCAGCGATCAGCTCCGACAGCGGCCGGTCCGGCCGTGGCAGCGGCCCCGCGCAGCCTGCTGCCAGCGCGCTCGCCATCGCCGTCGTAACAAGCAAGCGCAGCCAATAGTTAAGGAGTTTCATCATGCCTCTCTGCCGAACTAGTCGATCCGTTTCGGATCGCCGGTAAATCCCAGCGCGCTCACGCTGCCGCCGTGGAAGAGTCCCGCGATCTCGCCCCCGGGCGTGGGCTTGTTTTCCACCTCCGCCGCGAAGGCCTCTGCGTCGTCCTGTGGCTCGTAGCCGATGTGAGCCCGGGCTGCGGCGTCGCCGACCCACAGCGCCCGTTTGTTCGCCGAGATCCCGTAGAGAACGAGGTAATGGAAAGGCGGCGCCTCGACGCAGCACCGCGCAAGCTGCGCCATATCGCGATGACTGATCCAGGCGCGGAGCTCCCGGGCATTGCCGGGCCGCGCGCGAAAGGCGCCGATGCGCAGCGCCGCGACCTCCATCCCATGCTTGTCGGCATAAAGACGGCCCATCGCCTCGCCGAACACCTTGCTGACACCGTAGTGTCCGTCGGGCCGCGGCGGCTCCACAGTGCCCACCGGCCGAGCCGCGCGGTAGAACCCGATCACATGGTTCGACGAGGCGAAGATGAAGCGCCGCACACCAGCCTGACGAGCGGCTTCGAACATGCGGTGGGTACCGATGACGTTGGCGGCGAGGATCTCCGCCGGTGTTCCGCCGGTCTCGCGCGGAATACCTGCGAGGTGGATTACGCAGTCCACGCCTTCGGTCGCCTTTTCCGCCGTCCCGGGCACGGTGAGATCGCCAGTCATCACCTCCTCGCCCGGCGCCGCGTCCCTAATCGGGCGCAGATCATGCCAACGCAGCGCTTCCGCCGCGCCGCGTAGCGCCGGGCGCAGCACGCGGCCGATCTCGCCCGCTGCGCCCGTCAGCAACAGGCGTTGCGGCCGCATGCCGCTCATCCCTCCGGCGAGACTTTGGCGTTGACGATGATCTTGGCGAACTTCGCCGCCTCGGCCGCGACGTAAGCCTTGGCCTGCTCAGGAGTCTGGGATTGCGGCAGCAGGCCGAGCGTCTCGAACCGGCCCTTCAGGGCGGGCTCCTTGAGCGCCGCCTCGACCGCGCGGTTCAGCTTTCCGACGATGGGTTGCGGCATGCCCGCGGGGCCGAATACGCCGAAATAATTGACCAGCTCGTATCCCGGCAGGTGCTCGGAGATCGAGGGTACTTCCGGGATCTGCGGCATGCGCTCCTTCGAGGTGACGCCAAGGGGCCGGATCTTGCCGTCCTGGATCAGCGGCAGCGCGGCCGGCAGGCTGTTGTAGCCCATCGGGATCTGGCCCGCCGCGATATCGGCGACCGCCGGTGCTGCGCCCTTATAAGGCACGTGCACGGTCTGCACTCCCGCCATGGTGTTGAACAGTTCCCCCGCCAGATGCTGCAGGTTGCCTATGCCGGAGGATGAATAGGACAGCTTGCCGGGATTCGCCTTCGCGTGTGCGATGAGGTCTGCAATCGTCCTGAAAGGAGTGCCCGAATGGACCATGAGCACGATCGGCGCCTTGACCGCGATGTGGATCGGCAGGAGATCCTTGATCGGGTCGTAGGTGATCTTGCTCTTGAACAGCGCTCCGTTCGCGGCGGTCTCGCCGCCGCCGCCGAGCATCAGCGTGTAGCCATCGGGCGGCGACTTTGCGAGCGCGGCGGCCGCGATCATTCCAGCGGCGCCAACACGATTCTCCACGACGAAAGGCTGACCTAACGCCGCGCGCAGCGGCTCGGCCAGCAGGCGCGCCGTGGTGTCCTGGCCTCCGCCGGCGGCATAGGGGACGAGCATCCGGATCGGCTTGTTGGGCCAGTCAGCCTGCGCCCGCGCCGCTCGCGGCACTGCCAGCGCCAGCGCAGACGCTCCCAGGATGAAATCACGACGCGTCGGCATGCTTTCCCTCCCAAGGTATCGGCATACTCTACACGATGCACATTGCTCCCGAGACACTGCGCGAGCGGGTCGCGGCGCTCTATCGCGCCGTCGGACTGCCGGAGGAGCACGCCGCGCTGGTGGCGGAAACGTTGGTGCGCGCAGACATGTGGGGCCATTCCTCGCATGGAGTCATGCGCGTGCCCTGGTACCTGGACCGCGTACGCAACGGCGTCATGAAGCCGGTGATCGAATCGGTGCGGGTCGTGGACAGCGGCGCGATCGCGGTGGTGGACGGCCGCGAAGGTGTTGGCCAGGTCATCGCGCGCGACGCGATGCTCGATGCGGTCGCACGCGCGAAGCGCCACGGCGTCGGCGTCGTGTCCGTGCGCAACTCCAACCACCATGGCGCGCTCGGCTATTTCACCAGGCTGGCGGCGCAAGCCGGCTGCATCGGCATGCTGACCGCCAACGGCGGCCCCGCCATGGCGCCGTGGGGCGGCAAGCGCATGGCGGTGGGAACCAACCCCTGGTCCATCGCGGCGCCGGCCGGCCGCTATCCGGCGATGATGCTCGACATCGCGAACACGGTGGTAGCGCGCGGAAAGATCTTCCTCGCCCGGCAAAGAGGCGCTCCCATCCCACATCACTGGGCGCTGGATGCCGAAGGGCGCCGCACTACCGATCCAGTGGCGGCGCTGGCGGGCGTCATCCTGCCGATGGCAGGGCACAAGGGCTACGCGATCGCGCTGATGATGGACGTGCTCGCGGGCGTGCTCTCGGGAAGCGGCATCCTCACGGAAGTCAATTCGCCGTACAAGACCGACAAGCCCTCACGCTGCGGCCACTTCTTCCTCGCGCTCGACATCGAGGCCTTCGGGCCGCGGGCGGCGTTCGAGGCGCGAATGGAGCAGATGATCGCCGAGGTGAAGGCTGTGCCACTGGCGCCGGACTTCGATGAGATTCTCTATCCGGGAGAGCTCGAGGCGCGAAACGAGGCGCGCCACGCGCGCGAGGGCCTGGAACTGCCGGAGAAGACGATGGCGGACTTGAACGCCGAGGCGCAACGCCTCGGTGTGCGGTGGCAAAACTGAATTGTGGCCTGGCGGTAGCCTACTTTCGCGTACGCGATCGCACACCATCATCGGCGCAAACCCGTTTCACGGCCCTGTTCGGGATTGCCGAGGTCAAACCGGCAGGAGCTCGAAGGCGTGGTAGCCCCATGCCGGCAGGTCGAGGTAAAGCCCGCGCGCGGCTAGATCCGTGCCGTCGCGCGCGTACGCCGAGTCGCTCAACCGATCGCGCAGCCGCCAGCGCCGCCCAGCGAGGTCGCTCCACGGCAGCGCGACGTAGCACTGGCTGCGGTGCGCGGCGTAATTCACCGCCACCAGGCGTTTCAGGTCTCCCGGGCCGGTCCACGCAAAGACGATGAACTCGTCGTTGCTGCCGTTGCCTTCCCAGGCGCGGCGGGCTTCGAGGAGCTGCCAGCGCCCCTCGCGGAAGGCGCGGTCCTTCAGGCAAGCGAGGAGCGCGTCGTAGAACGCGGCGATCGACGCGTCGGGTGTCTCGGCCGGACCTCGTCCGAGGTGCATCGAGATGCGGACTTTCCTGCCTTCGCGCTGCCCCTGGTGAAAGAAGCGCAGGCCCGGGGTGAGGAAAGTGATCGCGCCGGCGGCGCGGTGCACTTCGGGTGCGAACGTGGCCGCGGCGCGCGGCTCGTCGTGGTTCTCGAGAAAGCGCGCCAGGCGATCCTGGAAATCGAGGCCCGCGAGCAGGTGCTCGCGCACCGCGTGCGCCGCGCGCCGCTCGAGCCGGTCGTAGAGCCGCTTGTCGTAGGTGTAGTCGAAGCCCTGCTGCTGCAGCGTCCACTCGAGGTCCCAGTACACCTCGGCGATGAACAGGAACCCCGGCGCCTGGGCGCGGATCGCCGCCGTCGCGCGCGGCCAGAATGGCGCCGCGGCGATCCCCCAGGTCCGCTGGAACACCTCTGGCAGCACGAGCATCGCCATGTCGCAGCGCACGCCGTCGCATTGGCGCGCGATGCGCTTCAACTCGTCGAGCAGCGCTTCCTGCAGCGCGGGATTGCCGTAGTTGAGCTGCAGGGTATCGGGCCAGCCGGCGAAGTACGGATCGCGTCCGTAGGCGAGAATGCGGTTTCCCATGCGCCGGTAGTTGTGCGGCTGCGCCGCAAGCTTCTCTGAGGTTCCTTCGATGAAAAATTCCGGGCGCTCGCTCGCCCAGCGATGGTCGGGGGCAACATGGTTGGGCACGAAATCGAGGATCAGCCGCATTCCGCGCTGCCTGAGCCGCCCGCGCAGCCGGGCGAGAGCATGGTCGCCGCCGAAGTCTTCGTGCACGCGGTAGTCGCGCACGGCGAAAGGCGATCCCGAGACGTCGGCGTCCCGGAAGTCGCGCAACGTGCGCCGGAACTCGGCGAGCCACTCGGGATTCGACGCCGACACGCGGCGCGCCGCCTCGCCCGTCTGCCACACGCCGAGGAACCAGACCAGATCGAAGCCGTCGCGCGCAAGGGCGTCGAGCTCGGCGTCGGGAATGTCGTCGAGCGTTGCGCGGCGGCCGAGCGCCGCGCCGAGCTCGGACAGCCGTACGCGGGTATTGACCTGGAAGAGCGACGGATAGCGCGGCGCCGAGACCGTCGCCCGGACCGGGACGGCCTCCTCTTCTCTATGTCCCATGCACCTGTTCGCGCACCAAGCGCGCCTCTAGCTTCTGCTTCGGCGTCGCCAGCGCGTCCGCGGCCTGCACTCGGCCGAAGAGGTCGAGCAGGCGCGCGATCACGCCGGTCCAGCCGGTCTGGTGGCTCGCGCCGAGGCCGGCGCCGTTGTCGCCGTGGAAATACTCGTAGAAGAGAATGAGATCGCGCCAGTGCGGGTCGTCGCGGAACTTCGCGGTACCGCCGTAGACCGGGCGGCCGCCGCTCGCGTCCTTCAGGAACATACTCGCGAGACGGCGCGAGATCTCGTGCCCCACCTCGAACAGCGTCATGCGCTTGCCCGAGCCGGTCGGGCACTCGACGGTGAAGGAGTCGCCGTAGAACTGGTAGAGGTTGACCAGGCCCCGGACGATCAGCGCGTTCACCGGCATCCAGATCGGCCCGCGCCAGTTCGAGTTGCCGCCGAACATCCCGGTGTTCGACTCGGCCGGCAGGTAGGAAACGTGGTGAGCGTGGCCGTTGACGTGGAACACGAACGGATGGTCGCGGTGGTGGCGCGAAAGCGAGCGGATGCCGTAGGGGCTCAGGAACTCCTTCTCGTCGAGGAGGTAGCCGAGCACCCGCTCGAGCCGCTTCTTGGAAAGCGGCGAGAGCAGCCGCCGACCGCCCTCGCCGATGTAGCCCTGCTCGGTCGGGGCCACCTTAGCCACGACATCGGGATGGCGCTCGCGGAAGAGCGCGATCAGCTCGGCGAGCCTCGGGTGCGAGGCGAGCAGATCGGGCTCGAATATTGTGCAGGCGCAAAGCGGCAGCAGCCCCACCATAGAGCGCACCTTCAGGCGCTTCGCCGACCCGTCGGGCAGACGCAGCACGTCGTAGAAGAAGCCGTCGGCCTCGTCCCACATCTCGTCGTGGTGCTCGCCGATGCGGTCCATCGCGTAGGCGATCCACATGAAGTGCTGCAAGAACTTGAACGCGTCGTCCTCGTACTGCGCGTCGTGCTTGGCGAGGATCAGCGCGATCTCGAGCATGTTCTGGCAGTAGAACGCCATCCAGGCGGTGCCGTCGGCCTGCTCGAGCGAGCCGCCGGTGGGCAGCGGCGCGCTGCGGTCGAACACGCCGATGTTGTCGAGGCCCAGGAAGCCGCCGGCAAACACGTTGCGGCCTTGCGGGTCCTTTCGGTTCAGCCACCAGTTAAAGTTGAGCGTCAGGCCCTTGAACGCTCGCTCGAGGAACGCGATGTCCTCGCGCCCGAGGTCGCGCTCGACCTTGTAGAGGAAAAGCGTCGCCCAGGCGTGCACCGGCGGGTTGACGTCGCTGAAGTTCCATTCGTACGCCGGGATCTGGCCGTTTGGATGGCTGTAGAGGCTGCGCAGCATGAGCAGCAGCTGCTCCTTGGCGAAGTCGAAGTCGACGAGCGCGAGCGCCGTGGTGTGGAACGCGAGGTCCCAGGCGGCGTACCAGGGGTATTCCCACTTGTCGGGCATCGAGATGATGTCGCCGTTGAACATGTGGAACCACTCGGCGTTGCGCACGCTGCGCTTTTGCGAGCCGACGAGCGGATGCGCCTCGTGTTCCTTGAGCCAGGTATCGACGTCGTAGAAGTAGAACTGCTTCGACCAGAGCATGCCGGCGAGCGCCTGCCGGTGCACCCGCCTCTCGTCCTCGCCGAGCGAGGGCGGCGTGATGCGCTCGTAGAACTCGTCGGCATCGGCGAGCCGCGCCGCGAACGTGGCCTCGAAGCGCTTGCCGAAAGGCTGGGCCGCGGGCCCCGCGCAGAGCCGCAGGCGCACCACCGAGGCGCCGCCGGCGGGAATGTCGAGAACGTAGCGCGCCGCGGCCTTCGTGCCTTCACGCTTAACGTTCATACGCTCCGCGTTGCCTCGCAAGACGTACTCATGAAAGGCATCCTTGCGGCCGGTCTCGTTCTCGGTGAACAGAAGCTCGGGGTTTCCGTCGCACGCGAGCGTGTAATCACCGAGTTCGGGATGCGAGGCACAGATCGCGCCGCCCGAGTCGCGCAGCGCAGGCTTCGCCGCGCCCTTGCCCCACGACCAGGTGTTGCGGAACCACAGCGTCGGCAGGACTTCGAGCCGTGCCGCCTCGGGGCCGCGGTTGTGCGCCGTGACGCGGACCAGGATGTCTTCGGCGCTTTCCTTCGCGTACTCGACAAAGACGTCGAAGTAGCGGTCGTCGTCGAATACGCCGGTGTCGATCAGCTCGTACTCGAGATCCTCGCGCGAGCGGGCGCGGTTCTTTTCGACGAGATCGCGGTACGGGAACTCGCGCTGCGGGTACTTATACAGGTACTTCATATACGAGTGCGTGGGCGTCGAGTCGACGTAGAAGTAGTATTCCTTCACGTCCTCGCCGTGGTTGCCCTCGCTGTTGGTGAGCCCGAACAGGCGCTCCTTGAGGATCGGGTCGCGCCCGTTCCATAGCGCGAGCGCAAAGCACAGGCGCTGGCCGTCGTCGGAGATGCCGCCGAGGCCGTCCTCGCCCCAACGGTAGGCGCGCGAGCGTGCCTGGTCGTGGCTGAAGTAGTCCCAGGCGTTGCCATCCTCGCTGTAGTCCTCGCGCACCGTGCCCCATTGGCGCTCGCTCAAGTAGGGACCCCACTTCTTCCACGGGATGCCTGACTCGCGGGCCTGGTTCAGGCGCTTCTGCTCGACGACGTCGGTGGGCCGGGAAGAATCCGATGGATTGCTAGGCATGGGTCGGTCTCGTTTCGTAGAGGAACTATGAATTCAAGTGGGTTCGATGCGCGCTACCTTGCGCGGCAGTCCGGCGGCGGCGACATCGATCATTCATGCGTTCGAGCGGACAGCCCGATTTTCCATAGTCTCCCCTTGCGAGGGCGATCTGATCTGTCTCGTATCACACATAAAGTTGACCGGCGTCAAAGGTTCCGGCCGGCGGCGCGGGACTGCGAGCCAACAAAAAAAGCCCCGGCACTCTTTAGCAGGTAGCGGCTAGCGGACGCCAGCGCGCGCCAGATAGCTTAGATCGACGAAGCGCTCTGCATCGGGGAGCGGCGGCTGTATCTGTCCCGCGTCGGCCATGAAAGCAATGACCTGCCCCACCCCCTTCGGATCGATTTCCCCTCTCAACGGCAGCGCCTTGCGGCCGGGCTGCGCATAAAGATCGAGCACGCGCTCGGCGATGCCCGGAGGAACAGCGGTGATGTCGACAATCGCAGCGACCACCGCGGCGCGCCTTGCCGGGTCACGAATCATGCCAAATGACGCACCAAGCGCGCGCACATAGCGGATCACGAGCTCTGAATTGGCCGAGGCCCACGAGCGGCGCGCGGCGGTGACCGTATAGAGATATTCGGGGACGGCTTCGTTGGAGATCCCCAGCAGGCGATAGCCCTCGGCCTGCGCCAGCACGTCCTGCGGCTGTCCCAACGGCACCGCGTCGCAGCCGCCTCCTCGCAGGCAGCTCAGGCGCGCCGGCGTACCGTCGATGGTCTTCGTGCGAACGTCGCTTTCGCGTATGCCGTGCAACGCGAGCAGCTTGCGCATCGAGAAGGCAATGCTGCCGCCCGGATCCGCCATGCCGACGATCCGTCCTTTCAGGTCGGCGATGCGCGCGATTTCCGGTCGCGCCACGAGCGAGTAGATCGGATCGTTGAACTCTGCGGCGATCGCCACCGCGTCCGAGCCGGCCAGCGCGGCGCGCACCAGAAACGGCGTGGCGACGTGCGTGACGTCGACCGTGTCGTCGTGCAGCGCGTGGATCATGCGGTCGGCGCCGCCGGGAACCGGGATCACGACGCGGAAGTCGATTCCCTCGCGACGGAACAGGCCTTCGCGCTCGGCGAGCGCCACGGGGAGCGAATAGATGCTCTTGTGCGCCGAATGCGCCTGCCCATAGCGCAGCACCTCGCCCTCGGGCCATGCGCTGCAAGCCGCGGCGCCCAGCGCCAGCGCTGCTAGGACTTTTGCAGCCGGCACTCGGTTTCCACCGCCCTCACCGGCCGGGCGCCCGGCGCCGGACGGCGTACGACACGGATCTGCCGGTAACCCGGCTTCGCGCACGAGATCTTCACTTCGTCCGCGTTGATCCTCTTGTTGAATCCCGGCAGGCTGTAGGCGCCGGCCGCATTGCTGCGCGTGACCATCGCCAAGCCGTCGCGCGAGGTCGCGGTCACGCGCGCGTCGTCGACGGGTTTGCCCGCCGCGTCGAGGACCACGCCGAAATAGCTGGGCCCTTCGTCCGGGCCAGGCCCGACCTCGTCCTGCCCACGATCCCTGTTGGTGCCCGCCAGCACGGGTGCCGGCAGCAGCGCAATGGCGAGCAACGCGAGCCCGATCGACTTCATCCCTAGTCGACGCCTCATCATGCGAAGCGTACGCCAGGTAGACGCCGAGTATCTGCGCGCCCGTGAACCAGGCCGAGTTGCCTGCCCGCTTCGCAGCAGGACCAAAATCCTACGGTTCGCCCCGCAGGCCTAGCTAGAATCGGCAGCCATGAAGCAAGCCGTCCTGTTCGCGCTGCTGGCCTCCGGCGTCTTCAGCCAGGCACGCGCGCAGGAAACGTGGAGCTTCTCGCTCACGCCCTACCTCTGGCTGCCGAACATCAACGGCACGCTGAAGTACGCCACTCCGCCAGGCGTCGAGGGCAGGCCGGAGGTGGAGACGGGCCCAAACGATTACCTCGAGAACCTCAGCTTTGCGCTCATGCTGGCCGGCGAAGGGCGCAAGGGCAGGTGGTCCGTCTTCACCGACCTCATCTACCTCGATTTCAACAACGAGTCGAGCGCGGTGAAGGCCGTGAACTTCGGCGGCGAGCGGGTCGGCACGACGCTGAACTCGAGCACCAGGTCATCGCTCACCGGGATGGCGTGGACGATCGGCGGCGGCTATGCCGCGGTGCGGGACCCGAAGCACACACTCGACGTGCTGGGCGGCGTGCGTTATTTCGGGCTCGAGGCGTCGAGCGACTGGCAGCTCAGCGCGGCGGTCAGCGGGTCGGGGGGCCAGGTGTTCGCGCAATCGGGCAGCATTTCCCAGAAAGAGGACCTGTGGGACCTGATTGTCGGCGTGCGTGGCCGGCTCAAGCTCGGCAACGGCAGCTGGTTCCTGCCGTACTACGCCGACCTCGGCGCGGGTTCCTCGGCGCTCACCGCGCAGGCGCTCGCCGGGATCGGCTACGCGTTCAAGTGGGGCGAAATGCTCGCCACGTACCGCTACGTCTACTACGATCTCGAGGACGACGGACTGCTGCAGGACGTGCGCTTCGCCGGTCCCGCGTTCGGCGCGACGTTCCGCTTCTAGCCAACAAAAACCCCGGCACTCTTTCGAGCCCGGGGTTTTCGTTTGAATATGGCCTGGCGGTAACCTACTTTCGCGTACGCGATTGCACACTATCATCGGCGCAAACCCGTTTCACGGTCCTGTTCGGGATGGGAAGGCGTGGTTCCAGGCTGCTATGGCCGCCAGATAGAAGGAACGAAGAAGTGAATTAAAGGTATGAGATCGCGCCAAGCGCGCTATAGCCGCTCGCGATGCGCACGGTTATAGGGTCAAGCCGCACGGGCAATTAGTACGGGTTAGCTCAAAGGCTCACGCCTCTTGCACATCCCGCCTATCAACGTCCTGGTCTAGGACGACCCTTCAGGGGAGTCGAGCCCCCGGGAAGTCTCATCTTGAGGCAAGTTTCCCGCTTAGATGCTTTCAGCGGTTATCTCTTCCGCATATAGCTACCCGGCGATGCCACTGGCGTGACAACCGGTACACCAGGGATGCGTCCACTCCGGTCCTCTCGTACTAGGAGTAGCCCC
>DATIGN010000128.1:0-4654 GCA_035454685.1 Burkholderiales bacterium
GCGCCGCGCGAGCTTGGCGAGCTCACGCACCCACAGCACCGAGCTCGCGACCGCCGCGCAGACGAGCCAGTCGCGCGCGCCAAGGGCGACGGTGGAGAACGCCTGCTGGAGGAACGGAACGTAGATCACCGCCGCCTGGAGCGCGAGCGAGAACAGCACCGCCCCCCACAGCCAGAGGTTGGAGAACAGGCCTGAGAACGCGCTGCGCTCGTCCGAGCGCGCGTTGAACACCGTGAAGAGCGAGAAAAAGACGAGCGTGGTGAACGCCATGGTCTGCGCATAGCCCATGTCGCCACGGCCTTCGATCAGGCCGCCGGGCAGGCTCGCGTCGAGCACGCCGAGCGTCCCGGCGGCCATGACCGCGCCCACCTGCAGGATGCCGAGCCACATGCGCCCGGTAATCACGCCTTCGCCGCGGGGCCGTGGCCCGCGCTCCATCGCCGTGGGATGCGCCGGATCGATGCCAAGCGCGAGCGCCGGCGCGCCGTCGGTGACGAGGTTGATCCACAGGATCTGCGTCGCGACGAGTGGCAGCGCGACGCCGCCCGCCCCGGCTTCGAGGCCGAGGGCGGCGCCGAAGAGCACGCCGAAGAACATCGTCATCACTTCGCCGATGTTCGAGGAGAGGAGATAGCGCAGGAACTTGCGGATATTGGAGAACACCGCCCTTCCCTCCTCCACCGCGGCCACGATGGTGGCGAAGTTGTCGTCGGCGAGCACGATGTCGGCCGCCTCCTTCGCCACGTCGGTGCCGGTGATGCCCATCGCCACGCCGATGTCGGCGGTCTTGAGCGCCGGGGCGTCGTTCACCCCATCGCCCGTCATCGCGACGATGGCGCCGCTCGCCTGCAGTGCCTTCACGATGCGCAGCTTGTGCTCGGGATTGACGCGCGCGTATACCGACACTTCTGCCACGGTGCGCCGCAGCTCCTCGTCCGACATACGCGCGAGTTCCAGGCCGCTCGCGGCGCAACGCTCTGCTGCAATGCCGAGCTCGCCGGCGATCACCGCCGCGGTCACCGGATGGTCGCCGGTGATGAGGATCGGCCGGATGCCGGCGCTCTTCGCGCGCGCCACGGCTTCCTTCGCCTCCGCGCGCGGCGGGTCGATCATGCCGATCAGGCCCGCGAAGACGAGCTCGCGCTCGACGCTCTCGCCGGGCTCCTCGTCGAGCGCCTTCGCCGGCAGCAGGCGGAAGGCGACCCCGATCGTGCGCAGAGCCTCGCCGGCAAGCGCTTCGTTCGCCCGAAGGATCTCCTTCCTCCTCGCGTCTTCCAGCCTCCTCGCCTGCGCCCCGACCAGCTCGTGCGTGCAGTGCGCGAGCAGCACGTCGGGCGCGCCCTTGGTGAAGACGCGCAGGCGCCCGTCGCGCTCGGCGTCGGCGTGCACCGTGCTCATCAGCTTGCGGTCCGAGGAGAACGGCACCTCGCCCACGCGCTCGAAGCGCGCGTCGAGCGCCGCGTCCTCGAGCCCGGCCTTGCGCGCGGCGACGATGAGCGCGCCCTCCGTGGGGTCGCCCTGCACCGTCCAGCGGCCGTCACGCTCCTGCAGCACCGCATTATTCGCGCGGTCGCCTACGGCAAGCGCGCGCCAAAGCTCCTGCCGCAGCTCTCCGTCCGGCCCGCTCACCGAGCCTTCGGGTGCATAACCGGTGCCGCCGAATTCGGTGCGCCCGCTCGCGGTAACGACCATGCGCACGGTCATCTCGTTGCGCGTGAGGGTGCCGGTCTTGTCGGAGGCGATGACGCTCGCCGAGCCGAGCGTTTCCACCGCGGCGAGCTTGCGCACGATCGCGTTGCGCTTCGCCATGCGCTGCACGCCGAGCGCGAGGACCGCGGTCACCACCGCCGGCAAGCCCTCGGGCACCGCCGCGACCGCCAGCGCGACGCCGAGAATCAGCACCTCGAGCACGGCCGCCATGCCGCGGATGTCTGCGACCACGAGGATCGTGGCGATCATGACGAGCGCGATCGCGACGACCACGATGCCGAGCACGCGGCCGACGCGCGCGAGCTCCTTCTGCAGCGGAGTGCTCTCCGGCTGCGTTTCGCCGAGCATGCCCGCGATACGGCCCATCTCGGTGCGCATGCCGGTCGCGGTGACCACCGCGCAGCCGCGGCCGTAGGTGGCCGCGGTGCCGCTGAAGACCATGTTTCGCCGCTCGCCGAGCACGGCGTCCTCGGCGAGCGCTTCGATCTCCTTGGCGACCGGCAGGCTCTCCCCCGTGAGCGCGGCTTCCGCGGTCTGCAGCGCAACCGACTGGATCACGCGCGCATCGGCAGCGATGGTGTCGCCTTCCTCGATGAGCAGGATGTCTCCGGGCACCACCTCGGCGGCGAGAATCGAGCGTCGCGCCCCGCCGCGCATGACATTTGCGTGCGCGGCCGACATGCGCTTCAGCGCTGCGACGGCCTGCTCCGCGCGGGCCTCCTGCACGTAGCCGAGAATCGCATTGAGCAACACGACCGCGAGGATCGCGATGGCTTCGTAGGGAAGCGCGGCGTCGCGCTCGATGAGCCAGAGCGCCGCGGAGATTGCGGTGGCGACGAGGAGCAGCAACACCAGCGGGTCGGCGAATTGCTGGACGAGCTTGCGCCAGGCCGGCACGGGCTTGCGAGCGGCGAGCTCGTTTCGGCCGTGCTCGCCGAGCCTGCGCCGCGCCTCGTCCTCCGGGAGCCCGGCGCGCACGTCGGAGCCGAGCGCCTCGAGCGCATCGGCAACGTTCAGGCAATGGAAAGGCCGGTCCAAGGCCAGGCGGTGCTCCCTCCCAAGGGGAGATGGTAATAGTGATCGCGCCGCCTACGCTCGCAGCCTCAGGGCGAGCCCGCCGGCGGCCGCGCAGAGCGCCGCCATGATCCAGAAGCCGGAAGGTCCGAGGCTCGCGTAAAGCATCCCCGATGCGAACGTGAGCAAGGCCGTCGCCACGCCGATTCCAACGGTGGCGTAGAGCGCCTGCGCGGTGCCTTCCACGCCGTGCGGCACGAGGCGCGCAATGAGCTGCATGCAGGCAAGGTGGAGCAGCGCGAAGGTGAGGCCGTGAAGCGGCTGCACCAGCGCGAGCGCAAGGATATCGGTGGTCTGCGCCATCACCGCCCAGCGGAGGACGCCGGCCAGCGCCGCAAGCACGATTGCGCCGCGCGGCGTAAGCCGCGCGACCAGCGGCGGGCCGATCAAGAAAAAGACCAGCACCTCGGAGGCGACGGAAAGCGACCACAGCACGCTTGCGACGCCAGGGCTGATCCCGGCCGCGGTCCAGCGAATCACGGCAAACGCATCGTGCATCGCGTGGCTGCCGAGGATCATGGCCGCCACCAGGACCATGTTGCGGAAAAGAGGGATGCGCAGCGGCGCAAGCGCGCTCACCGGCGGCGCGTCCGAGGGTTCGCGCGCGATCTCGGGCACGCGCGCGGCAGCGAACGTGGCCAAGGTGAGCAAGAGGGCCTGCGACCAAATGATCGCTGCGAGGCCATAGGTGCCGACGAGCTGTCCCGAGGCGAGCAGGCCCGCGATGAACGCGGCCGACCCCGTTCCGCGCACCCAGCCGTACTCGAAGCGTTCGCGCTTGGACGAAGCGAGCGATAGCGCATCGGCGAGCACGGTCATCGGCGCAAGAAATGCCGCGTGGAGCAGCGTGAGCGCGAGAAAGGGCCAGAAGCCGCGCGCCGGCATGTAGCCGAGGGTCACCGCCGCCGCGAACGCGATGCAGGTCACGAGCACCAGCCGCAGCGCCGCGAACACGTCGCCGATGCGCCCTGCGAGCGGCGCTGACGCCAGGCGGATCGCCGTCCCGGCGGCGAGCACGAGCCCAAGCTGCTCCGGCGGCACTCCGCGCTCGTTCACGAACGCGGGCAGGAAAGGCGAAGCCACCCCATAAGCCGCGTACATCGCGGCATACAGGGCGACAAAGCGTGACAGCGAGCCTATGGCCCGTTTACAAGCAATTCAGGAACCTGAACGCGTCTCCTGATACAAAAACGCCCGGACAAGCCGGGCGTTTGTCGAACGGGACGGATGTTCAGCCGGCCGATGACCGCGCCCGTCCCGGCGCCCACATCGGCCCCTACTACGGCACCGGTCTTGCCGCCGGCTTCATGACCCTACTAGCGCCGGCCGCGCCGCGTTAACTTCATCACGCGATTGAACAAAAAGTTCTCGCCGCGGCGTGCCGCTAGCACAAAAGTTTTTCTTTCAATGTCGTGCTTCGCGGGATCATTGAGCACATTAACCAGGCTCATTGAGGACCCACATGGCGAGCCGTCTCGAAACCGAAACGAATCCATTTCCAGTGCTGCAGGATGATGGCCAGGATGGTCCCCGGCCGGTGACTTATCGGCTGTCTGCGTGGACCTTGCCGTTGGTATGGTTCGTCGTTGCTGTGGTGCTCGTCGTCAGGATGTGGGTCTGACGCCGAGCCGCTGGTACTGGACCTGGCTGGCGGCGCCTGGTTGTCCATCGACTGCGTCACGCGGTACTCGCGCGGGTCTGTCTTGATCTAGAACAGCGGAAGGCTGGGCGAGCTGGTGCTCCATGGCGTGGAGTACCAGGTCGACGCGCTTGTTGATCCCGAGCTTTCCGTAGATCGAGCTTAGGTGGTTGCGCAGCGTATGCTCGCTGAGGTGTAGCGCTGCGGCGATGACCTTGTTCGGCGCGCTTT
>DATIGN010000129.1:0-18794 GCA_035454685.1 Burkholderiales bacterium
GGCTGCAGCGCTGGCCGGCGAACCTCGGCCTCGTCGTCCTCAATACCGCGCTGCTGCGGTTCATTCTTCCGCTGACGGCGATCGGTCTCGCCGCGCTCGCCGCCGCGCGCGGATGGGGCGTGCTCAACCCGCTGGCGCTGCCGCCGTGGCTGGCGCTCGCCGCCGCCGTTGTCGCTCTCGACCTTGCCATGTATTTCCAGCACGTGCTGTTCCACGCCGTGCCCGCGCTGTGGCGGCTGCATCGCGTGCACCACGCCGATCGCGACTTCGACGTGACGACCGGAGTGCGTTTCCATCCGGCGGAAATGCTGATTTCGGCGCTCATCAAGCTCGGCGCGGTAGCGGCGCTGGGTCCTCCGGTGCTCGCCGTGCTGGTATTCGAAGTCCTGCTGAACACGACCTCGATGTTCAATCACGGCAACGTCCGGCTGCCGCTCGCCGCAGATCGCCTGCTGCGCCGGCTGATCGTCACGCCCGACATGCACCGCGTGCACCACTCGGCTTTGCCGCGCGAGACGAACAGCAACTTCGGCTTCAACCTGTCCTGGTGGGACCGCCTGTTCGGCACCTACCTCGCGCAGCCCGCCGCCGGCCACGAGCGCATGACGATCGGCGTGAGCCCCGGATCCGATGAAATACCTGTTCATTCTCAACGATCCGCCCTACGGCACTGAGCGCAGCTACAACGCCCCGCGCCTCGCGCGCAGCCTCGCTTCCCGGGAGGGCGGCGAAGTGCGCATGTTCCTTCTCGGCGACGCCGCCGCGTGCGCCCATGGCGGGCAGAAAGTCCCGCAAGGCTACTACAACGTCGGCGACATGCTTGCCGGCTTCATGCGCCGCAATGGCGCGGTGGGCGTATGCGGAACGTGCATGGACGCGCGCGGCATCCGGGACCACGAGCTGGTGGAGGGGGCGGCTCGCGGAACGATGGACCAGCTCTCCGCCTGGTCGGCGTGGGCCGACAAGGTCTTCGTTTTCTGATCTAGCTTCGGCTGAGACGCCAGTACTGGTACTTCATCGTCGCCGCGGAGCCCGCGACGATCGCGATGAAAGTCACGATCGAGCCGAGCGCGAGCGTCGAGAAGCCCGAGATCGCCTGGCCGATAGTGCAGCCGAGCGCGGTGATGCCGCCGAAGCCCATCAGGATGCCGCCGACCACGTGGTTCGCCGTGTCCTCGGCATCGCGGAAGCCTTCCCAGCGGAACGTCCGCGTCGCGAGCGCGTAGGCCGCCGAGCCCGCGATTACCCCGAGCGCCGAGGCGATGCCGTAGGTAACGATCTTCGACTTGTCGGTCCACAGCATCAGGTACTCGAGCGTGAATGCCATCGGCGAGACGAAGGAGAACGACTCCATGCGCCCGGTGTTGGTGGCGACGAACGCCTCCTGCAGCGTGTTCGGATCCTCGGCGACATGGCCGATGACCCCGCTCACGTACCATCCGCCGACGACCACGAGGCCCGTCACCACGCCGCCGAGCGTGTAGTCGAAGTTCGCGCGGAAATCCTTGCTCGAGTAGACGAAAGCGATCATGGCGCCGCCGATTGCAGCGGCGAAAATCCACGGGCTTACGCCGACGAGCGACGGCAGGTCCTGCCCCTGCGGCAGGACGATGGTCGCCCGCTCCAGCACGCCCACGCGGAACGCGCCGAACAGGCCGCGCAGCGTCATGTACGCCGCGATGCCCAGGAACACGTACACCACGAGCGACTTGAGATTCCCGGCGCCGACGCGGATCAGCGTCTTGGATCCGCAGCCCGAGCCGAGCGTCATGCCGACGCCGAAGAGGAACCCGCCGACGAGGTAGGAGAGCCAGGTGAAATTCGGCCCGGGGTAGATCGACTTGGAGAGATCGATCAGGCCCGCCGACTCAAGCGCGCTCGAGCCGAGGAGCGCCACCGCGATCGCAAGCAGCCACATCCGCATGCGGCCCGTATCGCCCACGTTCACCCAGTCCGACACCGCGCCCATGGTGCAGAAGTTGGTCTTGTTGCCGACCGCGCCGAAGATGAACGCGAGCGCAAAAGCGCCCCCCGTCACATAGGGAACGAGCGCGGCGGGATTCGTTTCATTCATCCTACAATCCCGGCATGAAGCTGATCGCCGCCCTGGAAGCCTTGATCCGGAAAGAGCAGAGTTTGTTTCGCGCGCAGCTCCTGCGCGAGGACGTGGCACGGCTGAGGAAGCTGCAGGAGCTTGCCCGCACCGCCAAGGACGCCGAGGCTTTCAGAAAGTCCGGCATGCGCATCGGCTGGACCCAGGGCGACGCGCGCACGCACGAGCTGCGCGAGCCGCTCGAGCGGCTGCTCGCGGCGGTGTATGCCCTTGAGAAGGATGCCGGGCCGGAAGCGCCGACCGTTGAAGCCTGGGAAGCGCTGCATCGAAGCCGCATGGAAAAACTGGTCGGCTGTCTTTCTACGCCCGTGCCCAAGCCGGTGGATTAGGCCTTCGCCTTGCGGCAGAAGACCTCGTAGAGCGCGGCGAGAAGCGCCGGTGCCTCGCGCCCCGCGAGCGAGTAGTAGATCGTCTGCCCCGCGCGCCGGCTCGTCACCAGGCCGCGGCTGCGCAGCAGCGCGAGGTGCTGCGAAAGCGCCGACTGGCTCACATCCACCACGCGCTCGAGCTCGCCTACCGATTTTTCGCTCTCGGCGAGCTGGCACAGCACCATCAACCGCACCGGGTTGGACATCGCCTTGAGGAGACCGGTCGCGCGCAGCGCGCGCGACTGCAGCTCGCCGAGGTTCATTGCCGAGACGTCGCTCATGTCGGACAGGCCGGGGCGCAGCCGGCGAAGCCGTCGGCGGCCATCTTGGCCTCGTACTTGGGCGCGACTTGGGATCCGGGCGTAAGCGTCGCCTTGACGCCGGCCCAGTCCGTGGGCTTGAGGACCACCAGCCAGCCGGCGCCGTACGGGTCCTCGTTCGCGAGCGCCGGTTTCGCGGCGAGCTCTTCGTTCACCTCGGCGACCGTGCCTGCGACCACCGACTTCGCCGGGCCGACCCATTTGCCCGACTCCACCGTCGCGCAGGACTTGCCCGCGTCGACCCCGCGCCCGACCTTCTTCGGCGTGTAGGCGACGAGCTGGCCGGCCATCGCGGTCGCGACCGCGGTCATCCCGAGCTTGACGTTGCCGTCGGGCATCTCCCGGTACCAGATGTGGTTCTCCACGTCGTACAGCAGCTCGTCGGGCAGGTTGCAGCCGCGTACGCTAGCCATGCGTTCTCTCCGTCTCCGTTTGACTGCGCAGCGCCCGCGAGGAACAGCAGAACTCGCCCAGACCTTCCACCTCGAGCTTGCCGCGCACGAAGAGCTTCAGGTGTTCCACCAGCATCTTCATCATCAACTCCGTGCGCTCGTCGTGCCTTTCATTCAAAAGATTGTAGTGATAGGCGATCTCGCGGCAAGTCTCGCGGCAGGCGTTGAAGCTCGGCACCCCGCGCGCGCCCTGGCGGTGGAGCGCAAGCAGGCGAAAGCCCTCGCTCGTCTCGCGGGTGGGCGCTTCACCGCGCGCCCCGATCCATTCCTCGAGGACGGCTTCGGCCTGCGCCAGCAGCTCTCGTCTCATACGAATTTCTTCATCACTTCCATGCCGTCGGAGACATTTTCATGAATCCCGAGCTTGCGCGGCGAAAGGCCGAGCGCGATGCCGAGGAGCTGGGTGAAGTAGAGCATCTTCACCTTCGTCTTCTCGCCCAGCTTCTTCTCGGCGCGCACCTGGTGCATCTCCAGGCCGGAATGGCAGGTCGGGCACTCGGTGGCGATGACGTCAGCGCCCGCGGCTTCCGCGGCGCGCAGGATGTTGAGCACGAGGCGCGTGGATGTGTCACTGTCCGAGAGCGTGTGCGCGCCGCCGCAGCACGCGGTCTTCAGCGGGAAGTCGACGTTCTCGGCGCCGGCGGCGGCGAGCAGATCGTCCATGAAGTGCGGCTTCGCGGTGGATTCGCTGCCCGGCCCCCGGTCTTTCTCCGGAAAGATGTGGCGCGGCCGCGTGTACATGCAGCCGTAGTAGTTCGCCACTCTCAGGCCCTTGAGCGAGTTCTTCACGCGCCGCCTGAGCTCGTCCTCGCCGACGCCGTCCCTGAGCCAGTCGAGCGCGTGGATGGTCTCGAGCTGCCCGGCCTTGTAGGCCGCATGGCCGGCCTTCTTCGAGATGCGCTCGACCACCTCGCGCGAGTCGGCGTCGTGCGCCAGGTCGTGCTCGGCCTTCTTCAGGTTGTGGTAGCAGCCGTTGCACGGCGCCATGACCACGTCGGCGCCCATCTCGTTCGCGGCGATCGACATCACGCGCGAGGAAAGATAGGTCTGCAGCTTGGGGTCGACGTTCTTCACCTCCATCGCCCCGCAGCAGTTCCAGTCCTTCACCTCGTCGAGCTTGAGGCCGAGCGCGCCTCCCACGACCTTGGTCGACTGGTTGTACGCGTGCCCGGTGCCCTCGAGCGCGCAGCCCGGGTAATACGCCACTCGCTGGTATTTACTCAAGGGAGAGCGCCTTTCGTTGCTTGGCTTCCTGCTCCTGCACGTACTGCGAGATCGCCGCGCGCGCCTTGCGCCAGCGCTTGGTTCTGGGACGAAAAACGAACGCCAGCGCCATCGCGACTCCCTGCTTGAAGGGCAGCCGCCGCGCGACGCGCTTCACCATCTCGACCAGCCAGTCCTGCTTGAGCGGCTGGCCGGTCTTGGCGAAGAAATTGCGGATCACGCGTCCCTCTTCAATCTTGCCGGTCGCAAACACCTGCTGCGAGAACTCCTCGTCGAAGATCATCGACCTCGATTTCGGCGTGTGGCCCTTGAGCTCGAGCCAGTGCGCGGTCGCCTTCATCACGCCCTCGGGCACGACGTCGCGCGGGCAGGCCGAGGTGCACTTGTGGCACGAGACGCACTGCCAGATGATGTCCTTGTCGCGCAGGAGCTCGGACTCCATGCCCGTGCGGATGAGGTAGATCCAGAAGCGCGGGTTGAAGTCCGGGTTGAGCGCGTTCACGGTGCACGAGTTGGTGCACGAGCCGCACTGCCAGCACCGGTGGATGTTCTCGCCGCCCGGCAGAGCGGCGATCTCCTCCTCCAGGCGCTCGTTGTAGTCGGTGACCACGCGCGACTCGATGAACGTGCTCCAGTGGCCGGAAACGTCCACGCCGTCGAGCACGAGCTTGTCGTGCGTCTTCAGGTTCTCCGGCCGGATGAGCGACTTCTCGTGAATCATTCGATGACCTCGGCACACCCATCGAGCGCTTTGAGCCTGCTCCGGCCTTCCTGATTCACTCCGTCGAGCCCCAGGATTCTGCGGGTGTGCAGCATCGGGTCCTCGGGCGTGGCGAAGTCGGTACGCAGGTAAGTCCCGCCGCGCTCGCCGATATAGCCGGCGTACACCTGCGCCATCAGCACGTCGGCGTAGAAGAGCACATCGCGGAACACGCCGTTGGCCGTCAGGTATTCCGAGAGCTCCTGGCGCAGCACGAGAAACGTGGCATAGCCGTCGGGGACGTCGATGCTGATGCTGTCCACATCGTCGCCGTGCCAGATCTCGCGCAGCACGCCAGTATTGGTGCGCGCGTCCCAGACCCAGCGCGTCATCAGCGGATAGCGCTCCGGGTCGGCGTAATGCAGGAGCTCCGCGGCGAGGTCGCGCACCCAACGGTGCTCCCGGTCGTCGGGAAACGTCGCGCAAAAGCGCTGTATCCGCTCATCAGTCCCTTGATTGTTTTCAAAGAGACCTGCAATCCGGTTTTTCATCTCCTCGAACCAATGCGGCTGCGCGTACTGTCCGATGCGCCGGCGCACCGTCGACATGTGCGCGCAAAGGACCCGGAATTGCCGCAGCTGGAAGTCCTTGTCGAGAAGCTCCTGAAACATCGCCGACTTCACTTTCAGCGCCTCGACATAAGCCTCGACGCCGCCGAGCTCCTCCGCGCGCGACACCAGGGCCTCCAGGGCGAGCTTGAGCTTGGGTCCCGACAGCTCGAGCCTTGGCCGTTCGACGAGCTGCATCGCTAGGCGGCGACCGGGGCCTTGTGGCTGACGAACTGCAGCGCCGCCATGGCGGCCGCCTTGCCCTGCGCGATCGAGTCGTCGATGGTTTCTGGACCGGTGGCGGCACCGGCAACGAACACGCCCGCGCGCGAAGTCTCGCCGAGCGAGCCATAGGCGCTTGCCTTGTCGATGTGGCCGTGCTCCTGCAGCTTCACGCCGAACACGCCGGCGATCGACTTGTTGTCCACGTTCGGGTCCATGCCGATCGCGTGCACCACCATGTCGAACGGGATGGTGATCGGGCGCTTCACCAGCGTGTCCTCGCCCTTGACGATGAGCTTCCGGCCATCCGAGGTGACCTCGGCGATGCGCGCCTTGATGTACTTGACCTTGAACTCCTCCTGGCTCCTCCAGTAGTACTTGGTCTCGTACAGACCGTAGGTCCGGATGTCCATGTAGTAGATGTACACATGGCAGTCGGGCAGCTCCTCGCGGATCTCCATCGCGATGTTGCACGACACCGTGCAGCAGATCTTGGAGCACCACTCGCGGCCGATCTGGCGATCGCGCGAGCCCACGCAGAGCAGGATCGCCACGCGCTGTGGCTTCCTGCCGTCGGACGGGCAGCGGATGCCGCGGCCCGACGAGATCATCTGCTCCACCTGCGTGGTGGTGACCACGTCGGGGAAGGTGCCGAAGCCCCACTCGGGCTTGTTGACCGAGTCGAAGTGCGTGAACCCGGTGCACAGGATCGCGGCCGCGGCCTCGACCATGGAGCCGTCGGAGAGCGTCGCGGCGAAGCTGCCGGGCCCGCCCGCGAATTTTTCCACTCTCTTGTTCTTCTGAACCAGGACAAGGTCGCTTTCTTCCACGCGGCGCACCATCCCGCCAATAGCGTCCTTCGCCCATTCGCCCGAGGGCACGAGCTTGGCGTAGCCCGAGAGGATCGGCGCGCCGCCGAGCTTCGCTTCCTTTTCGACCAGCACCACGCGCTGGCCGACGCTCGCCAGCGAATGGGCGGCGGCGAGGCCGGCGGGCCCGGCGCCCACCACCAGAATTGGTTTACTCATGAACGAACCTCAGCGCAGGGCTTTCACGGGAATAAACCCTGGCCCCGAGGTGATCATGCGGCGCGGGTCATAGAGGTTTTCCTGCCTGCCCGCCTTGATCTCCTCGAGATAGGCGACGAACTCGGCCTTCTTCGTTTCCCAGTCGATGCCGAGCTTCTCCATGAGAGTCTCGGTGGGCGAGGCGTGCCAGTGCGACTGCACGATCTTGTAGGGATGCGCGCCGCACACGAGCGCCGCGAACTGGCAGTCTGCGAGCACCGCGAGCTCGACCGGCTTGCCCGCCGCCTTGCCGATCCACTGGTTCTTGTCGAGCGTGGTGATGCAGCCGGTGTCGTGGCCGATCATCACGTCGGCGTGCGCCTCCTCGACCGCGACGCGGATCTTGCGGTCGATGGCGAAGGAGCGCGTGAACTCGCGCTCGGAGATGATGTGGCGGAAGCCGAAGCCGCAGCAGTCGTACCAGGTCGAGTAGTCGATCACCTGGGCGCCGAGCGCCTGCATGAGGCCGGTGGAATTGGCGAGGCGGTTGCCCCCCAGGATGGTGTCGTCGTAGATCGCGTCCTCGGGCACCATCTTGTACACGTGGCAGGCGGGATGGATCGTGGCGCGGATGCCGCTGCAGTCGATCTCGCGCATCGCGGCGATGCGATCGCGCATCACGTGCAGCCACTCCGAGTAGTGCACGACCTCCTCGGGGATCAGCAGCTTGCCGTCGACGAGACGCCCTAGCTTGCCGAGGATCTTCTTCACGCTCTCGCGCAGCTTCGCCGAATGCAGCAGGTAGGCACGCACTTCCTTGTAGTTGCCGAACGAGGTGCCGCAATGCACCAGCGGGTAGTAGTAAGCTTCGGGCAGGCCCTGCGCCTTCGCCGCGACGTAGGCCTGGTGGAAATTGCGCAGGAAGACGGCGGCGAGGCTTTCGAGGTTGCCGATCCCCGAGCCGTGGTAATTCCACGCGGTGCACGAGGTCTGGTCGGTTTCGTCCAGGTACTCGATGTTCATCCGGTTCATCAGCCACAGCAGCGAGGCCGGATAGCCCGGGATGTTGCCGCATTGACCGCAGGACTTGTGGTGCCAGAGGCGCGTGGTCGGGATCTTCTTGTCCCAGCCGTAGAGCGTCTTCACCATGATCGGCTGGTGCTCCGCGCTCACGCGGTGCACGACGATCTCGCCGTCCTTCTCGAGCTGCCACATCGCGTCGCGCACGTCCTCGACGCGGTCCTTGTTGGTGAGCATCGAGCGCTTGTCAACTTTCAGCTCGACCCAGGAGGTCGCGATCTTCGCCTCAACGGGCGAGAGATTTGAATCGCGCCACTCGGACCCGTGCCCCGTGAATCGCTCAGTCATCTTTATCGTCCTCCTGATCCGCGAGGAAGTCTTTCCAGTCTTCCCGCTTCTCATCCATGATGTCCGTGATGACATCGAACAGGTTCTCGTCGATGCCTTCGAGCTGCTTCAGCACCCCGGTCATCTCCCAGATGGTGTAGAGCTCGACCGAGGTCTTCAGATTCACTTCCCACGCCGTCGCGGTAGTGTTGAGCGTGGGCATCGGGATCGCCTTGCGCAGCAGCTTGAGCGGCGCTTCCACCTTCGAGATGTTCGGCCCCCAGTCGGCGAAGTGGTCCTTGTTGATCATGTCGGGCGAGAGCTGGTTGCCGGTGGAGATGAGCTTCAGCATCACGCGCGAAAAGGGGCGCAGGACGTCCTTCGCCGACTTCATCTGGTGCTTGATCGCCGTCTCGCGCATGAGCATGACCAGGCCCCCCGGCGAGTTGCCGAACGGGCAGCGCGCGGCGCAGGTGTAGCACTGGGCGCAGGCCCAGATCTTCTCCTGCATCGCGTGGTAGATGCCCTCGAGGTTCTCGGTCCAGAGAAGCTGCACGATCTCGCGCGGGCTGAAGTCGTAGTAGTGCGCCGCCGGGCAGGTGGCGGTGCAGATGCCGCAGTTGAGACACCCGTGCAGCTCGTGGTCATAGCGCAGGTCGGACTGGATGTCCGCGAAGATCGCTTCGAGCTTATCCCGCGGAATGGGCGCGTTCTCGCCGACCGGGTCGCCGATATGCTCTTGAACCCTCGTGCCCGCGTGGGCCATCAGTACGTCATCACCTTGACGTCATCGTTTTCCATCACTTCCTCGATGAGGTGCGCGCCGCCGATGACTCCGGCGCACTCGGGGATGAGGTCTTCCTGCTTCATGTCGAAGAGGTCCAGGTTGGGCGAGCAGCAGTAGAACTTGACGCCCGCCTCGTGCGCATCCCTGATGAAATCGTAGACCGACTTGGGCGAGCCTTCCTTCACGAAGAGCTTCTCGGCCACGCCCTTCTTCATGAGACGCCCCGCGGTCGCGGTGCAGATGACGTCGACCTCATAGTCCATCGCCGCCGCCACGGAGGCCTGGAAGATCGGCGCGCCGAGCTCCTCGCCGTGCCGCGGGTCGGTATTGGCCATGACGATGACGAGCTTCTTGGCCATCTTTAAGCCTCCTCGGAATATGCCGAGAATATATTAGACAAATCTTAAGTGTCAATCCATCCAGCCCATAATCTTCACCACGCCCGTCATGAGCGGAACCAGCGCATCCTCGATGCCGCGCTGTACCGCGCGCAACTGCGCAAGACCGGCTTCGACGCCGGGTGGCGCCTCCTCGAATTCCATGACCAGGTCCTCGACCATCGCCACCTTGAGCCCGGGGTGGCCGGCGAAGCCGAGAGCGCGCGCGCCAAGCTGCCAAAGCGCAGGACGAGCTTTCGCGTCGAGTGCCAGGACTCGCGCCCCGGCCGGCGGCAGCGGCCAGTCGCGCATATAGACCGCAAGGGGGTACTCGAGCGGCAGGTAACCGTCGAGCGCCGTGTCCTCGACTCTGTTCGCGGTTCCGACCGTAAACTCGAGATCGGTTTGCTGCGCGCATCCCCCGGCCGCGAGCGCGAGAATCTGCGCGCCCAGGCCTATGCCGATGACAGGCTTGTCCTTTTCCAGCGCGGCGCGCGCGAGCGCGATCTCGTCTTTCAAAGTGGGGACGTCGCGTGCGCCCGCGCTGCCCCAGGGCCCGCCGCCCAGAAGGATCAAACCCTGGTCGAGCGCTTCGGCCTTGGGCAGCGGAACCTTGCCGGTAAACGGCCGGCAATAGCGGAAGCGGATGCTGCGGCCTTCGAGATGGTCCTCGATCAGCCCGAGGAACTCGGCCGAGGTATGCTGGACGACGTGGATCGTCAAGTCTTCAGGTGGTTTCTGATTCTTCTTAGATCAGCCTTGTTGGGCTGGAACGGATAGCTGGCGATATTCGACGGCGGCGAGTCGCCGTACGGCCGGTCGCACGCAGAGACGTCGTCGCGGAACTTCCCCGGGCAGCCCGAGGTGCGGAACGCGATGCCCTGGCCAACGACTTCATTGACCTCATTCTTTGAGAGGCCAAAGTCAACGACGCGTCCGAGCTCGTCAAACCGCATGTTTTCAACGCGCACCCCGCGGTAGTCGATGAGATAGCGCGCGAGCTGCACGCGGCGCCACTGGTCGCGCGGGGTCGCCGGCAGGTGGTCCATGAGCGAGCCCTTCTCCGGGAAGAAGCAGAACAGGTGGCTGTGGCCGCCGAGGTCCACGAGCCGCTGCACGAGCACGAGGGCGTCGGCTTCGGTCTCGCCCATGCCGACGATGATGTGCGCGCCGAACTTCTGCGGCCCGAAAATCTCGCGCGCGTCCATCAGGATCTCCCAGTACTTCTTCCAGGAGTGTGGCGATTGCACGCCCTTGCCGCGCGTGCGCTCGAAGATCTCGGGCGTCGCGGCGTCGAGCGCGACGGTGAAGATGTCCGCGCCGAGCTCGTGCAAACGCTCGACGTCCGTGCGCGTCATCGTCGTGGGATTGGAAAGGATCGAGACCGGCAGCGTGCTTGGATCGATGCGCGCAGTCCAGCGCTTCAGCACCGTGACCGTGTCCTCGTCCGAGCGCGGGTGCGTGATCATCGAGATGCACATGCGGTGGAACGGCGTGCTTGCGCCGTCGCGCGCCACGATGTCGATCGTCATGTCGAGCGGCACCGCCGGCCAGTCGACGCGGATGAAGTTGCGGTCGGCGTAGTCGCGCTCGGCCTCGCGATGGCGCGCAAGCCCGCAATAGGCGCAGTTCGCGCGGCAGCCCTCGGGATAGGTGAGCAGGAGGTTGAGGCAGCGCGTGCACTCGCAGCGGTACATCTTCCCGCTCATGATGCCGAGCGTGAGCGCCGCCGCGGTCGACATCTGCACGTACTCGGGCGAGCGCATGTTCGGCGTCAGGATGTTGTAGTTCGGCCGGTACACGCCCTGCGGCGCGACGTCGTTCGCCTTCACCCGCGCGCCGTTCTTGAGCTCGACGGGAATTACGCCCGGCGCTCGCGGTTCGAAGCAGTTCATCGCCAATACTCCGGATAGGCGATCCAGCCGCGGCGCAATGCGGCTTTCTCGAGTCTCGATCGAAGGAGCTCGCGCCGGCGCGCGAGCGCGCGATCGAGCGCGGCGCCGTAAACATCTCGCAGCTCCTGGTCGTATTCCTCGAACCTGCCGCTCGCGGCCGCCTGCCCGGCGAGGCGTCCGGAGTGCACCGCGGCCGCGATGCCGGCGCCGGTCACGGGATTGGCGAGGCCGGCCGCGTCGCCGGCGAGGAGGACGAGCGACTGTTCGACGAAGCCCCAGGGCTTCAGCATCCCGCCCACCGGGATCGCGCCGCCGGTGAGGGTGAGAACCTCGCCTGAAACTCTCCTTGATTGGGACGCGTGCATGCGGGCCACGATCGACTTCAGCCGGCCCTTGTGCGCCGGGCTCACGCCCGCGCCGAGGTTGGCACGCTCGCCCTTCGGGAACAGCCACCCGTAGCCGCCCGGGATTTCGGCCGAGAGGAAGACGTCGGTCGCGGCGTACGGCTCGCGCAGCGTCACGGTGATCTGCCGCGTCTCGACGAGTTCCTCATTTACCGCGCCGATAGCCTTGCCGGCGCGCGAGCGCGGGCCATCGGCGCCAACGATCACTCGCGCGCTCAGCGCCGAGCCGTCGGCCAGCTCGACGACACCGTTACCGGTTACTTTCCTGATGAAGCTGGAGAGACGCACGTCGGCCCCGGCACGGACAGCCTCCTGCACCAGCGAAGCATCGAACGCCGCGCGGTCGAGCATGTGCCCCGGAAAACCGCGCTTGCGGTCAGGCGCATCGTCCTCGACGAACGTGGCCATGGAGTCGATGCGTTGCCGGATCACGTCTGGTCGCACGTCGACCAGTTGCGGCACGAGTTCGGCGCATTGGACCGGCAGCCCCGGCGCGCGCTTGCGATCGAGCGCGATGACCTTGCAGCCACGTCGTGCCGCCTCGGCGGCGGCGGCTGCCCCGGCGGGGCCGAGCCCGAGAACGACGACGTCGGCCGAGCGCATCATGCCGCGACCGTGCGCGGATGCAGCTTGATCGTGCGTCCGGTTTTAACCGAGCAGCACGCGTGCTCCTGCGCGGCGGGCCTGCCGATCGCGTGCGCGACGGCGAGCGCGCCCTCGGCCGGGAAGGCGATGCCGTCGAGGCCTGCCATCACGGCGTAAGCGTCGGTCACGCGCCGGTGCATGCCCGGCGGACGCGCACAGCCGAGCAGCACCTGGCGCTCGCGAAGGCGCGCTCGCGCCTCGAGGAAAACGTCGCCGATGGCGGAAGTCGTGGGAGTCACAAATGTCCCCGGCCTGGCGTAGAACGGCATGATCACCACGAGGACCAGCGAATTGATGCGGTGCCGGCTCACGATGTCGAGCGCCGCGCGCTCGCCGACAATGCGGCCGTAGTGAAGCCCGATCACGATATGCGGCACCACTTCCATGGTCGTCGAGCACAACGCGGCCAGCGTGGCCTCGAAGTCGTCCACCGGTCGGTCGAGGTGGTAGACCTCGCGGATCGTAGCGGCCGAGCCGATCACGTCCATCATCACCGTGTCGACGCCAGCCGAGGCCATGGCGCGCGCACGCGGCGCGTCCAGCAGCGCGGAATGCACCGCGACCCTGAGGTGCGGGAACTCGCGCTTTAGCCGCTCGAGCACCGGCAGGTAACGTTCGTAGCGGATTTCGTTGCGCCGCGTCGAGCCGCCCGAAAGCAGAAATCCCTGCAAGTCCTGCGTGACGACGAGCGCGCGCACCTTGCTTTCGAGCATCTCGGGGCTTGTGGCCGGGATCATCGGCTCGAGAATCTTCGCCTGGCAGTGTTCGCACATCAGCGCACATCCGGCTGCGGTGATCGAGAACGCTGGGAAGCTCCTCTTGCCGCAGCCTTCCATGTCGCAGCTCGAATAGGCGCGGAACGTCGGTGTGGAGAAGCGGATCTCGCGGCAGCGCACGAGCGCTGCCGAGCACTCGAAGCGCTCGACGAGCGCGCGGTCGAGCGCTGCGTCTTCGAGCGCCTCGATCGAGCCGAGCGCTTCGAGCCAGGCCATGAAGCGCCCTACTTGCGCTTCATGTAGAAGGTGAACTCCTTCTGCGTCGCGGCATGCGAGAGCAGCTCGTTGCCCGTCTGCTTCGCGAACGCCTGGAAGTCCTTCACCGAGCCCGGATCGGTGGCCACGATTTTCAGCACCTGACCCGAGTGCATCTCGTTCAACGCCTTCTTGGCGCGCAGGATCGGCAACGGGCAGTTCAGCCCGCGGGCGTCGAGTTCTCTGTCGAAGTGCATGATCGCGCCGCAAGTATTACACGGAGGGTATCGGCTCGCCATCGGGAGATCGATATCCTTTCATAGAGAGAGCGGATGCCATGGAGCGGCGTGCATAGGCAATCGTCCTTGCTCTGCTGGCGGCTCGAGGTCGATGTCGTGGCGGGCGCTACGCATCCGACCGTGCATCCTCGCGGGCTGTTGCGCCGGCCGGAGTTCCGGGAGGCCATCCGCCGGCACGTTGCGCGCTGACTCGACCACCCCCAATATTGGGGGAATGAAATACAAGGACTACTACAAGATCCTCGGCGTGGAGCGGGGCGCCTCCGACGAGGACATCAAGAAGGCCTACCGCAAGCTCGCGCGCCGCTATCACCCCGATGTGTCGAAAGAGGCGAACGCCAAGGAGCGCTTCCAGGAGGTCTCGGAAGCCTACGAGACCCTGCGCGACAAAGAAAAGCGCGCGGCGTACGACAGCCTGGGAAGCTTTCGTCCTGGCCAGGATTTTCGCCCGCCGCCCGACTGGTTCGAACGCTTCGGCTCGGGCCGCAACGAGGACCTGCATGGCGTAGACCTGGGCGAGCTCTTCGAATCGATGGGGCTGTTCGGCCGCGCGGGGCGGCGCCGCTCGCGCGGCGTCTTTCCCGGCGAGGACTACGAGGTGCCGGTGCGGCTTACGCTCGAAGAGGCCTTCCGGGGCACCGAGCGCACGGTGCAGCTCGACAACCGTAGCTTCACCGCGCGCATTCCGCGCGGCGCGACCGATGGCCAGCGGCTGCGGCTGCGAGGCAAGGGCGGCCTCGGGGTGAACGGCGGACCGCCGGGGGATCTCTACCTCCAGATCGCGCTCGAGCCGCATCCGCTGTATCGCGCTAGCGGGCACGACCTCGAGATCGAAGTGCCGCTCGCGCCCTGGGAGGCCGCGCTTGGCGCGCCGGTGGAGGTGCCGACGCTCGAGGGGCGCGTCACGATGAAGGTGCCGGCGGGCTCGCGCGCCGGCCAGAAGATGCGCCTCAGCAGCAAGGGCCTCCCCAAGCCCGGCGGCGGCGCCGGCGACCTCTACGCCGTTCTCACGATCGCAGTGCCAGCGACGCTCACCGAGAGGGAGAAGGCTCTGTACGAGGAGCTGCGCCAGGCTTCGCGTTTCAATCCACGCCTGCGCTTCGGCTAGGCACGCTCTTTGCGAGTCGGGGGCGCATGGCCCTTACGGAAAAACAGATTCAGGAACTGCAGGGCGCGATCGAGCAGCGGCGCACCTCGCTGGTAGCCGAGCTACGTGACGACGTCGAGCGGGTACGCCGCGACCGCTTCGAGGACCTCGCCGGTGCGGCGCCCGACCCGGGCGACGAGTCGGTGGCGACGCTCATCGCCGACCTCGGCCACGCCGACATGGAGCGCGACCTCTCGGAGCTGCGCGCGCTCGAGGCGGCTCGCGCGCGCCTCGCCGACGGCAGCTACGGGGTCTGCGCGGAATGCGGCGGCGACATCGGCGTCGAGCGGCTGCGCGCCAACCCGGCCGCGGTGCGCTGCGTCCACTGCCAGCGCGTCCACGAGAAGACGTTTGCCGGGCCGAGCACTTCGAGCCTGTAGGAATTCGGGGGCAGGGTCGCAATTCGTTTTTGCGTACGTGAAAACTGAATTTGCGACCCTGCCCCCGAATTCCTCATGCCCGTAAGACGCATTTGTCGTATAGACGAGGGAACGCTCCTCCCGGGTCGTATTTCGCCTTGAGCGCGTCGTAGGCGGCGCCGCCGTAGCGGGCGTGGAAATCGGCCTCGGAGAAAAAACTGTCGGAGTACAGCGACTTGATGCCGCCGAGCTCGCTCACCTTGTCCTCGATCATGCGGTTGAAGTGCCCCGGCGCGTGCGCCTCGCGCGTGCGCTTCAGGTCCCAGAAGCCGAAGTTGACGTACCAGGTGTTCTGCACGGGGTAGAGCACGAATCGGCCGGAGTGGGATTGAGGCCCGATCGGACAGATCCACTGCGGCCACAAGCCGATCTCCCGCGAGTAGAAGTCGAGAAACTCGGCCGCGCGCGAGATCGGAATGTCGACGTCCTGGATCACCGATTCCGAATGCAGCCCGAGGATGCGCTCGAGCTTCTTCGTCGCGCCGACGCGGCTGTTCCAGCGCATGATCTTCGTGTAGGTGCGCGAGCCCAGCCGGTTCTTGCCGTAGACGAATCGCCTGATGAAAGCGTTCTGCGCGAAAACGTTCTTCGAGCACCAGAACCAGTCGGTGTCCCAGCGCCAGATGTAATCGTGCGCGGTGAGGTAGTCCTCGCGCTTCTCGGCGATAGAGCGGTAGTAGATGTTCTTGTAGGTGTAATCGCTGGTAAACGGCGCCGCATCGACAAAACGGCCGAGCGTGATGAAAAGCCGCTCGGGCGAAAAGATCGTGCCATCGACGAAATCGGCCTTTCCCGCGCGCAGATGCTCTTCCAGTTGCGAGAAATAATCTCGTCCATTCGTGAACGGCAAGTGCGACAGGTGCACATACGGTTTCACCGGCACGGTCCTCGCCTTTACGCGCAGCGCATAGCCAAGCGTGCCGTACGAGTTGGGAAAGCCAAAGAAGAGGTCGGCGTGCGCGTTGTCCGGCGTGCAGCTCACGACGCGGCCGTCGCCGAGCAGCACGTCGAGCTCGAGCATAGTGTCGTGCACCAGGCCTTGGCGGTGCGACGAAGCCTCGATGCCGACCCCCGCAACCGCGCCGCCGAGCGTGATGGTCTTGAGCTGCGGCACCACGGCGGGCATCACGGCGCGCGCGAGGCATTCGCGGGTCAGGTCGTCGTAGGGAATCATGCCTTCGGCTTCGACCCAACCGCCCGAGATCCGAAGTACCTGATTGAAGCCCCTGACGTCCAGCCGGCGCCGCTCGCCGGCCCCGCGGTCGCGGAAAAGGTTGGATGTCTCCTTCGCCAGGGCGACCGGTCCGGCGCCCTGCCTCAGGGACTCGCGGAGAGATTCGCGCTTGGCGGCATGCGCCGCAGCCGCATCAACCATGCCCGACGCGGCGCGGGGCGGCTTCGGCCTTCACTTGCTCGTACAGGAACTCGCGCGTCATCGGGTAGCTCGAGGTGGTGACGTTTCCCTTGGAGAACACCACCTGGAACAGGTGCGTGCGACCGTTCGGCGCGCGAAACATCTCGGCGCAGCCGTAGAGGTACACGCGCCAGATGCGCCGGAAGCGCTCGTCGAAGCGTTTCGGGTCGAGCGCGCGGATCTTGTCCCAGCTGCGGTCGAAGCGCTCGGCCCACACGTCGAGCGTAAGAGCGTAGTGCCGGCGCAGGTTCTCGACGTCGAGAATTTCCAGGCCGGCGTTCTCCATCTCGACGATCACATCGGCGAGGCTCGGAATCCAGCCCCCGGGGAACACGTACTTGCGGATGAAGAAGTCGGTGTCGAAGCGACCGACATGACCGATGAAGTGGATGAGGCCGATGCCGCCCTTCTTGAGGTAGCCCGCGTGCGCGCGAATGAGCTCTGCAAGCTGATCGCGGCCGGCGTGCTCCAGGCAGCCGATCGAGGCTACCTTGTCGAACTGTCGCTGCCCGGCGTCGCGGAAGTCCTCGTGCATCTGCATGGAGAGCGCGTTGCCGAGGCGCTTGCGCTCGATCTCGCGGCGCGCGTGCTCGGCCTGCGACCCGGTGGTGTTGACCGCGGTCACCTTCACGCCGTAGCGCTCGTGAGCGTGGAACATGAAGCCGCCGAAGCCGCTGCCGACGTCGATCACCTCCTCGCCCGGCTTGAGGAGCAGCTTGCGCGCCACGTGGTCGCACTTGTTGCGCTGCGCCTCCTCGAGCGTGCGCGTGCCGTCGGTCCAGTACGCGCAGGTGTAGAGCATGAGCGGGTCGTCGAGCCAGAACTTGTAGAACTCCGGCGGCAGCGCGTAGTGCGCCTCGGCGTTGGCGCGCGCCCGCGAGCGCACGGCGTTCGAATGCGTGAGTTCGTGCCAGCGGTTGCGCAGCCAGACCAGCGGCCCGTCACCGCCGTCGAAACCGCCTTCCATCCCGGCAGCGAGCGCCTTGGACAGGCTGCCTTCGATGTCGAGCTCGCCGTCGAAGTGGGCTTCCAGCAGCCCGACGTGGCCGAAAGCCGCGATGCGCCAGTAGGCACGGCGGTTGCGAAACACCAGCGTGAACGCCGGCACCGCGTCCCGCGACCGGGCCTCGGTTCCGTCGGCATACCGGACAGCGAACGGGATCTCGGTGCGCCTGCCCACCGCGGCGATCGTTTTCTCGACCCAGGACTTCACGGGGGGGAATTTTACAATCGGGTGGAATCCGGGGCACCACTTCTGCTAGCCTCGGCGGGCACCAACGCAAGGAGCCTCGCCATGGCAGCCAGGAAAGAGCGCGCTGCGCCGGCCAAGAGAACGCCGAAGGCAGTCAGCAATCCGCAACCTTCCTCCGAAGAAGTGCGCAAGCTCATCTCGGAGGCCGCCTATTACCGCGCCAAGCAGCGCGGATTCACCCCCGGCCACGAGCTCGAGGACTGGATCCAGGCCGAGGCCGAGGTCCTACGGCGGCTGAACGGTCCAAGGAGCACCGCCTAACCGGAAGAAGCTTGGCCGCGTCGGTCCGACGCGTCCGAACGGCGCATGGCGCCGGGTTAACAAATTGCTGTGTTTCTCTCCAGATTGCAGGAGCACGGCAAATGAAGATCTGTGTCTTGAGCCGCACGGGTCGCGGCGGGCAGTACGATCCACTGGTGTTTCACCTCGGAAGCCGCCGCCATGCGGTGGTGGCGCTGCTCGAGCAGTGGACCCAGGCGCAGTACCGCTTCTTCAAGGTCCGGGTGCAAGACGGCCGGCGCTTCGTTCTGCGCCATGACCCCACCACCGGGGCGTGGGAGCTGGCCGCAGCCTACGGCGGCGGACCGGGCGTGTCGCCCGGGCGCGCCGCCGTGGTGCGGATCTAGCGCGTAGCGCCGGCGGCGGGAGCTCCCGTGCCCGCGACCTCACGCGAGCCGAGGACCTCGATCTCGACCCGGCGGTCAGGCTGCAGGCACTCTATGAGCTTCTTGCCCGCCATCTTCTTGCACTGATCGCCCGTCACTGGCGCAGACTCGCCCTTGCCCTGGGCGGTGATCACGTTCGTCTGAGCGCCACGCTCGGC
>DATIGN010000130.1:0-7270 GCA_035454685.1 Burkholderiales bacterium
ACAGCACGCCCGCCTCGCTCTGGACCAGCAGGTCATAGGCTTTCTTGCTGGCGTAGGGGCCGCTTTCCCCATAGCCCGAGATGTCGCACACGATGAGCCGCGGGTGCTTCGACAGCAGGTCCTTCGCAGACAAGCCCAGCCGATCCGCCGCGCCGGGCGCGAGGTTCTGGATGAAGACGTCCGCGCGCGCAATCAGCCGGCCGAGAATGTCCTTCGCCCGCGCGTGCTTGACGTCGAGCGCCAGGCTCTCCTTGGAGCGGTTGAGCCACACGAAGTGCGAGGAGAGACCCTTTACCGTCTGGTCGTAATCGCGAGCGAAATCGCCCACCCGCGGCCGCTCGATCTTGATCACGCGCGCGCCGAGGTCGGCGAGGTGACGCGAGCAGAACGGCGCCGCCACCGCCTGCTCCAGCGACACGACAGTCACTCCATCAAGGGGCCGCGCTGACATCACGCCACTTTCATCGCTAGAAGGATCTCGGCATGCCGAGCACGTGCTCTCCGAGGTACGACAGGATCAGGTTCGTGGAGATCGGCGCAATCTGGTAGAGCCGCGTCTCGCGGAACTTGCGCTCGATGTCGTACTCCGCCGCGAAGCCGTAGCCGCCGTGGGTCTGGAGGCAGGCGTTGGCCGCCTCCCAGGACGCGTGGGCGGCCAACAGCAACGCCATGTTCGCTTCCGCTCCGCAGGGCTTGCCGCCGTCGAAGAGCACCGCCGCCTTGTAGCGCATGAGGTCCGCCGCCTGCACGTTTGCGTAGGCGCGCGCAATCGGGAACTGGATGCCCTGGTTCTGGCCGATGGGCCGGTCGAAGACGACCCGCTCCTTCGCATAGGCCGTCGCCTTGTCGATGAACCAGTAGCCGTCGCCGATGCACTCGGCGGCAATCAGGATGCGCTCCGCGTTCAGCCCGTCGAGTATGTACTTGAGCCCTTTCCCCTCCTCGCCGATCAGGTTCCCGGCCGGGATCTGCAGGTTCTCGAAAAACAGCTCGTTGGTCTCCTGGTTCGCCATGTTGCGGATCGGCTTGACGGTCAATCCGTTCCCGACCGCCTGCCGCAGATCCACGATGAAAACCGAAAGTCCTTCCGATTTCTTTTTGACGCGATCGATCGGAGTCGTGCGCGCGAGCAGGAGCAGCAGGTCCGAATGCCGCACCCGCGAGATGAACACCTTCTGACCATTCACGATGTAGCGGTCACCCTTCTTTACCGCAACCGTCTTGAGCCTTGTGGTGTCCGTGCCGGTGGTGGGCTCGGTAACCGCCATGGACTGCATGCGCAGCTCGCCGCTCGCAATCCCGGGCAGATAGCTCCGCTTTTGCTCCTCGGAAGCGTGCCGGAGCACGCATCCCATGACGTACATCTGGCCGTGCACCGCGCCGGCAAAGGCCCCGGAGCGGCTGATCTCTTCCAGGATGATCGACGCTTCGGTGACAGACAGCCCCGAGCCGCCGTATTTCTCGGGTATGAGCGCCGCGAGCCAGCCCGCCTCGGTCAGCGCCTTCACGAAAGCGTCGGGATAGGCGCGCTCCTCGTCGATCTTGCGCCAATACTCGCCGCCGAACCGCTTGCACAGCTCGCGGACCGCGTCGCGAAGCTCACTGTGATCGTTCTGTCCGGAATCGGCCTTCATTGACGCGCCGCAGGAATGCTGGACAATACGGTTGATTATAGATGGAAACGGCCCACGGCCGTCCCCATTGCGAGAATTCACGGGAGGAGTGATGTTCGTCACGAACTCGAAACGGCTGACGCTCGCCGGCGCCAGAAAGATGATGGACACCGCCACCGCCAGGGCAGAAAAGGCCGGTCACGCAATCGCGGTCGCCATCGTGGACGCGGGCGGCCACCCGCTGCTGATTCAGCGCATGGATGGCGGCCGCTTCCATACCGTGCACTCGTCCACGACAAAGGCGGTGTGCGCCGCGTCGAACAAGCGGCCAACGACGATGAAAGGCGCCGCCGGGCAGTCGCTCGACACCATGCATGCCCTCGGGCTCGCGCTCGCGGCAGGCGCCGAGCGTTGGACTGCGATGGAAGGCGGCTACCCGATCATTTTCGAGGGCGAATGCGTGGGCGGCATCGGGGTCTCCGGCGCCACCTGGGAGCTCGACGACCAGTTCGCGCGCGAGGCGGTGGGGGCGATCGGCGCCACCTACAAGATAGACAAGTGACAAGATAGAGAAAAGGAATGGCAGATAAACCGCTGCGGGTCGCATGTATCGGAATGGGCTGGTGGTCGGACGTCCTCGCCGACGCCATGAAGCGCTCCGGCAAGTTCGAGATCGCTTCCTGCTACACGCGCTCCGACGAGAAGCGGCAGGCGTTCGCGAAGAAATACGGCTGCGCGGCCGCGCCGAGCTATGAAGCGATTCTCGGCGACAGGGCCATCGAGGCGATCGTCAATACCACGCCGAACAACGTCCACCGCGAAACGACGTGCGCCGCCGCCCGGGCCGGCAAGCACGTGTTCCTCGACAAGCCGATCGCCAATACGATTGCGGATGCGCGTGCCCTGACCGATGCCTGCCGCAATGCCGGCGTTGTGCTGGCGCTTGGCTACCAGCGGCGCAAGGAGACGCACTTCCGCTGGATCCGGAAGCAAATCGACGACGGCATTTTCGGCAAGCTCGTCAATGCCGAGGCCAATATCAGCCGCGACCGGCTTGGGCAGTTTCAGCTCGGCTCGTGGCGCTATACCGCGGAAGGCATGCCCGGCGGGGTCATGCTCCAGATCGGCATTCATTACACCGACGTCCTCGAGTACCTGATGGGACCCATCAAGGCGGTGCGCGGCAGCCTCGCGCAGCTTGTTCTGCCCGGCGATAACCCGGACATTGCGAGCCTGATCATGGAGCACGAAAACGGCGCGCTTTCCACGCTCAACGCGTGCTACGCCTCCGCGTCCGAGTACTACCTCATGAACATCTACGGCAAGGAGGCCACCGCTTATTACGATATGCACCAGGGCCTGCGCCTGCTCAAGCGCGGCAGCAGCGCCGTAAACTCGGTGCCCTGCCCGAAAAACGACACGATTCTCGAGGAGCTCGAGGAGTTCGCCGGCGCCGTGCGCGGAACGGGCAAGCCGGAGATGGACGGCGGGAAAGGGACGGCCTCGCTGGCCGTTCTGCTGGCGGGTATCCGGTCCGCCCGCGAAGGGCGGCGAGTCGCGGTTGCCGAAATACTGGAAGGCAGCGATTCGCGACCGGCGCAGGATCAGGTTCGCAAGAAAGGTTAGCATCGTGCAGAAACAAGTCGAAAAACGAGCAAGGCCGATCCAGCCACGTTCCCCGATCTCGTGGCCCGACGAGGTTCACCGGGTGCTGATCGATGCGAAAGTGCGTCAAGTCGGATACGTGCCGGATTCCGGGCATGCGCGGCTGATCAACCTCGCGCGCGCGGAACGGCGCATGCGCGCGATCCCGCTTACGACCGAGGAAGAAGGCGTCGCGCTTGCCGTCGGCGCCTGGCTCGGCGGCGAGAGGAGCGTGCTGCTCATGCAGTCGAGCGGCGCGGGCAACTGCATCAACATGCTGGGGATGGCGAACGAGTGCCGCGTGCCGCTGCTTGCGCTTGTCACCATGCGCGGACAATGGGGGGAGTTCAACCCGTGGCAGATACCGATGTCGTTGGCGACAGCGCCCTCGCTGGAGGCGATAGGCGTCATCGTTCAGGCTGTGGATCGCGCCGCCGAGGTCGGCGAAACAGTGGCGGCCGCGGCGCGGCTTGCGTTCAGCACCTGCCGTATGGTGACGGTCCTGATTTCGCAGCGGGTCGTCGGGGCCAAGCAATTCAAGTGATGAGTGATGAGAGCATTTGCTGGAGAAGACAATGGCAGCTCATAAGAAACCAGTACTCGACCGGCGCAAGGTCGTGGCGGACATTCTCAGCAAGCGCGGGGACGCACTGGTCGTGGCCGGGCTCGGCGCCCCGGTCTGGGACACGGCCGCGGCGGGCGATCACGCGCTCAATTTCCACACGTGGGGCGGCATGGGCGGCGCGGCGATGATCGGCCTCGGGCTCGCGCTCGCCCAGCCCGCGCGCCGCGTGCTGGTCATCACCGGCGACGGCGAGCTGCTGATGGGGCTCGGCTCGCTTGCGACGATCGCCGTGCAGCAGCCGCGCAATCTGGCGGTCATCGTCATGGACAACGAGAGCTACGGCGAGACCGGCATGCAGGACACCCACACGCGTTATGGCGTGAACCTCGCGGGCGTGGCGAAGGCGGCCGGCTTCCGCGCCGCTGGCACGATCTACACCGGCGCCGAGCTCAAGACCTGGATTCCGCGCCTCTACCGGAATGCGGGGCCGGTGTTCGCATCGGTCAAGGTGACGACGCAGCCGGCGCCAATGGTATTGCCGGTTCGCGAAGGCCCGGCGCTGAAGAATCGCTTTCGCGAGGCGCTGCTCGGGGCGAAAGCTTTCGAGTAGTTCGAGCATGGATACCCCGGCCAGCGCGCTCGCCCGCTACAGGATGTTCATCGGCGGAGAATGGGTCGACTCCGCCTCCGGCGAAACGTTTCCGAGCGACAACCCGTACACCGGCAAGCCGTGGGCGCTGATTCCGAGAGGCGGCGCGCAGGATGCGGACCGCGCGGTGCGCGCGGCGCACAAGGCATTCACCACCGGCGAGTGGCCGAAGCTCAATGCCTCGAAGCGCGGGGCGTTGCTGCGCAAGCTCGGCGACCTGATCGGCGAGAAGTCGAAGTTCCTCGCCGAGATCGAGGTGCGCGACAACGGCAAGCTCTACGCCGAGATGAGCGCGCAGACCGCCTATATGGCGCAGTGGTACTACTATTACGGCGGGCTCGCCGACAAGATCGAAGGGCACGTCATACCGTCAGACAAGCCCGACATGCTCAACTACACGCGCTATGAGCCCCTCGGCGTGGTTGCGGCGATTACACCGTGGAACTCTCCCCTGCTCCTCACCGCATGGAAGCTCGCACCCGCGCTCGCGGCCGGCAACACGGTGGTGGTGAAGCCCTCCGAGTTCACTTCGGCCTCCGTGCTGGAGTTCATGAAGCTGATCGAGCAGGCCGGATTCCCGCCGGGCGTCGTCAACGTCGTGACCGGATTGGGGCCGGATGTCGGCATGCCGCTCGTCGAGCATCCCCTGGTTGCGAAAGTCGCGTTCACCGGCTCGGACCGGACCGGCACGCTCATCTACCAGACCGCGGCGAAGGGATTGAAGCGCGTCAGCATGGAGCTCGGCGGCAAGTCGCCCAACATCGTGTTCGACGATGCGCACATGGATAACGCGGTGAAGGGCGTGGTATCCGGCATCTTCGCCGCCACCGGCCAGACCTGCATCGCCGGTTCTCGGCTGCTCGTGCAGCAGAGCATCCACGATGCATTCGTCGAAAAGCTCGTCGCCTTCGCGCGGACGGCGAAAATGGGCAACCCGATGAATCTAGACACCCAGGTCGGGCCCGTCACCAACCCTCCCCAGTTCAAGAAGATCCTCGACTACATCGATATCGCCCGTGGCGAAGGTGCGAAGCCGGTGCTGGGCGGCGCCAAGGCGGCGCGCCCGGAATGCGGCGACGGCTGGTTCGTCGAGCCCACCATATTCACCGGCGTGAAGAATTCGATGCGTATCGCGCAGGAAGAGGTGTTCGGCCCGGTCCTCGCCGTGATCCCGTTCAAGGACGAGGATGAAGCAGTCGCGATCGGCAACGATGTCGTCTACGGACTTGCTGCCGGCGTGTGGACGCAGAACCTGCGCCGCGCGGTCACGATGGCCGAGCGGCTTCAGGCCGGCACGGTATGGGTGAATACCTACCGCGCGGTGTCCTACCTCTCCCCCTTCGGCGGCTACAAGAGGAGCGGCCTCGGGCGGGAGAGCGGGCAGGAAATGGTCAAGGACTACATGCAGGTGAAGAGCGTCTGGATATCGACCGCCACGGAAGTTCCGAATCCATTCATATTGCGGTGACACGCCTCCAGCATCACCCTCAGTTGACGGTTATGTTGGCCTCCTTGACCACCTTGGCCCACTTCTCGATCTCGGACCTCTGGTACGCGGCGAACTGGTCGGGCGTCATGCCCTCGGGCTCCGCCCCCTGCTTTCTGAGTGATTCTGCCACGTCGCTGAGCCCCAGTATCGTCACCACCTCGGCGCTCAAGCGCGTCACGTTTTCCCGCGGCGTTCCGGCCGGCGCGAACAGTCCATACCACAGGGTCGCCTCGTAGCCCGGCAGGCCGGCTGCGACCGCCAGCGGCGGCACCTCGGGAGCGGAGGGAGACGCGCGCGGCGTCGTTACCCCGAGCGGCCGCAATTTGCCAGCCCGGGCATGCGGCAAGGAAGTCAGGATCGGCGAAATGGCCATCGACACCTGCCCGGCGATGGTCTCGATCAGCGCCTGCGGGCTGCCCCGATAGGCGACGTGCAGGATGTCCACGCGAGCCATCGACTTGAACAGCTCGCCGGCAAGGTGCCCTGTCGTGCCGACCCCGGCCGTGGCGAAGGCGATCTGCCCGGGCCGCGCGCGGGCGAAGGCAATCACCTCCTTGGCGTTTTTCACAGGCACCGAGGGGTGCACCGTCATCAGCATCGGCACGACGGCGATCTTGGAAACCGGCATGAAATCGCGCACGGGATGGTACGGGAGATTGCGGCTGGTACTCACGCTGATGGCGTGGGTCGAGGAGGTGCCCACCATCAAGGTGTAGCCGTCGGCCGGCGCCTTGAGCACGATTTCCGCCGCGATGATGCCGCTGCCGCCGGGCCGCGGGTCGACCAGCGCCTGCTGGCCCGACCGCTCCGTGAGCTTCGCGGCCACCGCGCGCGCCAGGATGTCCGCCCCGCTCGCCGGCGGGAAGGGAACGACGATGCGAATCGGTTTTGCGGGATAGGCCTGCGCCGCGGCCTGCGGCGCCATGCACGCGAGAAATGCTCCGGCAACTGAAAGGTACGTCAAACGCGAAATCGGGTTCATGGCTACCTCCTCCTGGGGTTGTACGACTCAAGTGCTCCCGGTGACCGGGTTTTTCGGATACATCTCGAATTCGCCTACGATCTCGAGCACCGAGCGGCGCGGCAGTTCCGCGACGCCGATCGCGGAGCGGGCGTGAGCGCCGCGCTCGGGCCCCCACAGCTCGAAGAACAAATCCGAGGCGCCGTCGATCACCGCGAACTGGCGCTCGAAGCCAGGCGCGGAATTGACCATGCCGTGGAGGCGAATCACGCGCTTCACGTGGTCGAGGTCGCCGGCATAAGCCTTGATCGAGGCGAGAATCTGCAGCGCGACGGCACGCGCCGCGACG
>DATIGN010000131.1:0-37604 GCA_035454685.1 Burkholderiales bacterium
GAGGGGGATTGATGGACCGATTTGTGCACTACGAGTGGCCTTTCTTCGAGCCGAAGCACGCTGCGCTCGCGCGCGAGATCGAAGGTTTTGCCAAGGACAATCTCGGCCATGCTCATGGACAGGACACCGATGCCATTTGCAGACGAACGGTGCAGGACCTCGGCTGCGCGGGCTTCTTGCGCCACTCAGTGTGCGAGAGGCCCGACGTGCGATCGATCGCAATCGTGCGCGAGGTGCTCGCTTACCACGCGGGGCTCGCCGACTTCTCCTTCGTGATGCAGGGTCTCGGCAGCGGGCCGATCGCGCTCGCGGGTGATTCTTCATTGAAGCAGAAATATCTGCCGGCGGCGGCGCGCGGCGACGCGATCGCGGCTTTTGCGTTGTCGGAGCCCGACGCCGGCTCGGATGTGCAGGCAATGGCGACCAGGGCCGAACGGCGGGGTGGCGTCTGGGTTCTAAACGGGACGAAGACCTGGATTTCGAACGGCGGGATCGCGGACTTCTACGTCGTGTTCGCGAAGGCCGCGGAAGGCATCAGCGCGTTCGTAGTCGATGCGAAGGAGCTCGACGCCTCCGAGCGCATCGAGATCGTCGCGCCGCACCCCATGGCTGTATTGAAATTGAAAGACAGCAAAGCGGTTCTGCTAGGCGAACCCGGACAGGGGTTCAAGCTGGCGATGCGCAACCTCGACATCTTCCGCACCACGGTGGGCGCTGCCGCGCTCGGATTCTCCAGGCGGGCGCTCCAGGAGTCGCTTTCCAGATCCCGCCAAAGGAAAATATTCGGCCAGGCGCTGTCGGATTTCCAGATGACCCAGGCGAAACTCGCCGACATGGCGACGCGCATCGACGCGGGCGCGCTGCTCGTCTACCGCTCGGCCTGGAAGCGGGATGTCCAAAACGCGCGCGTCACGCGCGAAGCCGCCATGGCGAAGATGTTCGCCACCGAATCGGCGCAGAGCGTGATCGACGACGCGGTGCAGATCTGCGGTGGCCTGGGCGTGATGCGCGGGCACCCGGTCGAGCGCCTGTACCGCGAGGTGCGCGCTCTGCGCATCTACGAGGGCGCGACCGAGGTGCAGAAGCTGATCATATCGAGAGAGTTGTTGAAGGTATGACATACACCGCGCACCTCGATACTTTCGCGCGCGACAACCTGCCGCCGAAGAGCGAGTGGCCCGAGTTCATCTTCGAGCTGCCGGAGCTCCAGTATCCCGGCCGCATGAACTGCGCCACGGAGCTCCTCGACAAGCCGGTGACGCGGGGCCACGGCCACCGCGTCGCCCTGCGTACGGACGACGGCGAGTGCACCTACACGCAGCTCTTTACGCAGGCGAACCGCCTCGCCAATGTGCTGGTGCGCGAGATGGGCCTCAGGCCCGGCAATCGCGTCCTCCTGCGCGGGCCGAACAACCCGATGATGGCGGCGGCGTGGTTCGCGGTAATGAAGGCGGGCGGCGTGTGCGTTGCGACGATGCCCCTGCTGCGCGCGAAGGAGCTCACCGATGTCATCACGAAAGCTGAAGTCACGCATGCACTGTGCGACAAGCGGCTCGACGAGGAATTGAAGCTTGCTCAGGCTGCCTGCCGTTCATTGAAAAGCATCAAGTACTGGTACGACGACGGGGCGGGCTCGGTCGACGAGCTGGTGATGAAGCAGCCGTTGTGGTTTACGAACGTGGCGACCGCAGCCGACGACGTCGCGCTCATCGCATTCACCTCGGGTACCACCGGCAAGCCCAAGGGCACGATCCACTTTCACCGCGACGTGGTGGCGATGTGCGACTGCTTTCCGCGCTCGATTCTGCAGGCCGGCAAGGACGACATCTTCTGCGGCACGCCGCCGCTCGCCTTCACTTTCGGCCTCGGCGGCCTGCTCTGCTTCCCGATGCGCATCGGCGCATCCAGCGTGCTGGTCGAGAAGCACACGCCGGAGACGCTTCTCGACACCATCCAGCGCTTCAAGGCGACGGTGTGCTTCGCCGCGCCGGTGATGTACCGCGGCATGGCGGCCATCGCGGACCGGTTCGACCTGGGCTCCCTGAGGAGGTGCGTGTCCGCGGGAGAAGCGCTGCCCGACGCTACGCGCCAGGCGTTCAAGCAGGCGAGCGGCATCGAGATCATCGACGGCATCGGCTCGACCGAGATGATCCACATCTTCATTTCGCACACGCCCGAGCGCGTGCGGCGCGGCGCCACCGGCTACGCGATCCCGGGCTACCGCGCCGCCGTGCTTGACGAAGACGGCAGGCCGTGCGCGCCGGGCAAGGTGGGCAGGCTTGCGGTCAAGGGGCCGACGGGCTGCCGATACCTCGCCGACGAGCGGCAAACGAATTACGTCAGGAACGGCTGGAACATCACGGGCGATGCGTACATGGTGGACTCGGACGGCTACTTCTTCTACCAGGCACGCACCGACGACATGATCATATCGGCGGGCTACAACATCGCGGGCCCGGAGGTCGAAGGCGCGCTGCTCCAGCATCCCGCGGTCGCCGAGTGCGGAGTGATCGGCTGGCCTGACGAAGACCGCGGAACGATTGTCAAGGCTTTCGTGGTCCTGAAGCCGGGCAATTCACGCGGAGATCAAACGGCGCGCCAGCTGCAGGAACATGTAAAAAAGGTCATCGCGCCCTACAAGTACCCGCGTGCCATCGAGTTCGTCGATGTGCTGCCGCGCACCGAGACCGGCAAGCTGCAACGCTTCAAGCTGAGGAAACCCGCATGATGCAGATTCTGCAGCCGCCCGGCTGGGCGCGTCCCAAAGGCTTCTCCAATGGAGTTTTCTGTAAGGGAAACCTTGTGTTCATTGCGGGCCAGATCGGCTGGACCGGCGAGGGGAGATGGGAGGCGCTCGATTTCGCCGGCCAGTTCCGTCAGGCGCTCGCGAACATCATCGCGGTGCTGAAAGAAGCGAAAGGCAGGCCGGAGCATATCGCGCGGCTTACGTGGTACGTGGTCGACAAGAACGAGTACCTCGGCTCACTGAAGGCCGTCGGAGAAGCGTACCGCGAGCTCATGGGCCGGCACTACCCGACGATGGCGGTGGTGCAGGTGAGCGGGCTCGTGGAGCCCGAGGCTCGCCTCGAGATCGAAGCCACCGCCGTAGTACCGGAGACGCCATCATGAAAGTCAGCGTGATCGGAGGAGGACCGGGCGGCCTGTACTTCGCGCTGCTCGCCAAGAAAGCCTGGCCGCGCTGGGACATCACGGTGTACGAGCGCAACCGCCCCGACGACACGTTCGGCTTCGGCGTCGTGTTCTCGGACCAGACACTCGACACCTTCAAGGCCTACGACCTCGTCACCTACGAGCGCATCCGGCGCCGCTTCGCCTACTGGGGCGACGTCGATGTGGTCTACAAGGGGCAGGTGATGCGCTCGGGCGGCAACGGCTTCTGCGGCTGCTCGCGGGTGGCGCTGCTCAACATCCTGCAGGACCGCGGGCGCGAGCTCGGCGTGCACATGCGCTTTCAGCGCGAGGTGGACGGGCTGGAAGAGTTCGCCGACTCGGACCTGATCGTGGTCGCCGACGGCATCAACTCCAGGATCCGGGAGAAGCACAAGGAGCACTTCGAGCCGAGCGTGGATCTGCGGCCCAACAAATTCACCTGGCTCGGATCGACCAAGCCGCTGGACGCGTTCAAGTATTTCTTCCGCGAGACGCCGCAGGGCGTGCTGCTTGCGCACTGCTACCAGTACGAGGCCGACCGCTCTACCTGGGTGATCGAGATGAACGAGGACACCTGGCGCAACTTCGGCTTCGACAAGCTTTCGGAGACCGAGATGCTGCCTGTGCTCGAGCGAGTGTTCGCCGAAGAACTCGACGGGCACCCGCTGATCGCCAATCGCTCGCTGTGGCGGAACTTCCCCAACATTACGAACAAGACCTGGGTTCGTGGCAACGCGGTTCTCGTCGGGGATGCCAAGGCGACGGCGCATTTTTCCATCGGCTCGGGGACCAAACTCGCCATGGAAGATGCGATCGCGCTCTTTGAAGCCTTCAGAGAACACTCCGATGTAAGAAAAGCCCTGGCCGTTTACGACACAGCGCGGCGCGAGGAGGTAGAGAAGACCCAGCACGCGGCGAACGTTTCGCTCGCGTGGTTCGAGCACATGAAGCGCTACTGGGGCATGGAGCCGGTGCAGTTCGCCTTCGGCGTGATGTCGCGCTCCAAGCAGATCACCTGGGAGAACCTGGAGCTGCGCGACCCGCGCTTCATCGAGGAGATCCACCGCTGGTTCGCGCAGAAGGTGAAGGCGCAGGGCTTCGACATCGATCCTGCGAACCCGCCGGTGCCGATGTTTACGCCTTTTCGCCTGCGCGACATGGTGGTCGAGAATCGCGTCGTGGTGTCGCCGATGGACCAGTACTCCGCGGTCGACGGCGTGCCCGGCGACTGGCATTTCGTGCATCTCGGCAGCCGCGCGGTCGGCGGCGCGGGGCTGGTCTATGTGGAGATGACCTGCCCTTCGCCCGAGGCGCGCATCTCGCCCGGAGACACCGGGCTTTGGAACGAGACGCAACGGGACGCCTTCAAGCGCATCGTGGATTTTTGCCACGCGAATTCCAGGGCGAAGATGTGCATGCAGCTTGGGCATTCCGGCCGAAAAGGCTCGACTCAACTCGGTTGGGAGCGCATGGACCACCCGCTCGAGAGCGGCAACTGGCCCCTGGTTTCCGCCTCGCCGATTCCGTACTACGAAGGCATCTCGCAGGTCCCGCGGGAGATGACTCGCGCGGACATGGACAAGGTCTTGTCGGAGTTCAAGAAAAGCACTCTCTTTGCCGATCAGGCGGGCTTCGACATGCTGGAGCTCCACATGGCGCACGGGTATCTTCTCGCCAGCTTCATTTCGCCGCTTACCAACCGGCGTAAGGACGAGTACGGCGGAAGCATCGAAAACCGCATGCGCTTTCCGCTCCAGGTCCTCAGCGCGTGCCGGAACGCATGGCCCGAGGGGAAGCCGATCTCGGTGCGCATCTCTGCGACCGACTGGGCGCCGGGCGGGCTCACCGGCGAAGACTTGATGGCGCTCACGAGGATGCTCAAGGAGGCGGGCTGCGACATGATCGACTGCTCGACCGGCCAGACCGTGCCGCACCAGAAGCCGGTGTACGGGCGGATGTACCAGGCGCCGTTCGCAGACTGGGTGAGGAACGAAGTCGGGATCGCCACGATGACGGTGGGCGCAGTGACTACACCCGATCAGGTGAACACGCTGCTTGCTGCCGGCAAGGCCGACCTCGTTGCGCTGGCGCGGCCGCACCTCGCCAATCCGTACTTCACGCTCCAGGCCTCAGCCTGGTACCAGCATATGGACCAGTACTGGCCGCCCCAGTACCTTTCGGGCCGCGACCAGGCGTTCCGCAACGCAGCGCGCGAGCGTGCCGAGCAGATGGACCTGCGCATCAAGGCGCGGCCGGCGAGTCATGAAGTGAAGGAAGGCCCGGTGAAGAGAGCCGCGTGAGCGAGACTCTTTGGGGACTCATTGAGCGCCGTGCCCGGGATGCTCCGCACGCTGCAGCAGTTCTGTTTGAGCGCGAAGCGATCTCCAACCGAGACTTTCACCAGCGGGCCCTAAGTCTTGCCCGCGGACTCGCCGGGCTGGGCGTTGGCAAAGGAGATGTCGTAGCGGTCCAGCTACCCAACATCCCGGAATACCTGCTCTCGTACGCCGCGATCTGCGCGCTCGGCGCGACGCTGCAACCGGTTCATATGCCGTACCGGCGCGCCGAGCTTGCAACCCTGCTCAAGCACTCCGGAACCCGCGTGTTCCTGTGCCTTTCGCGCTTCAAGGAAGAATCTCCAGCCCAGGAAGCCGCTTCGGTGGTGGAACAGGTCGTCACGCTCGGCGAGCCGGTCGACGGAGCAAAAGCCTTCGGATCGCTCACGGCAGGCGCGCGGCTTGAGCGAGTGAGCGAAGGCTCGCCCGAAGATCGCTTCCTGCTTCTCTATACGTCGGGCACCACGGATGAACCGAAAGGCGTGCCGCACGCGCAGCGCGGCTTTCTTGCCAACGCGATGGCCTCGGTACCGGAGATGGAAATAGCGAAACACGAGGTGATTCTGTCCGCGGCGCCCCTCACTCACCTCTACGGTCTGTACGCGTATCATCTTAGCCTCTGCTCCGGTGCCGCGATGTCGTTGTTGCCCGCATTCACACCGCCCGCTCTTGCGAGCATTATTGAAAAGCATCGGGTGGACTGCGTGTTCGCCGGGCCGGCGCATTTCAAGCCGCTGCTGGACGGCGGGCTGCTCGAACGGCACGACTTCTCGTCGCTGCGCTTCGCCTGCCTCTCCGGAAGCCCGGTGCCGCCGGAGCTTGCCGCGGCGGTGGAGAAGAAGCTGCCCAAAGGCAAGACGATCCAGCTTTGGGGCATGACAGAGCTGCAGGCGGGCTCCTTCTCGCGGCCGCGCGACCCCGCCGACGTGCGCCACGCCACGGCGGGCGCTGCCACCCCCGGAACCGAGCTTCGCGTCGCGGGCGAGCGACTGCAGGTGCGGGGGATTTCTCTTTTTTCCGGCTATCTGAAAAACCCGAAAGCCACGCGCGAAGTCTTCAGCGCCGACGGCTGGTTCGAGACAGGCGACACCGCGGAGCTGTCCGCGGCCGGTCATCTGCGCTTCACCGGGCGCGTTAAGGAGATTATTAACCGCGGCGGCGTGAAATACTCGCCGCTCGACGTGGAGGCGATCATCGACCGTATGCCGGGCATTGCGCGCTCAGCCATCGTGCCCTTCCCGGACGCGGTGCTCGGCGAGCGCGCCTGCGTGTTCGTGCAACCGGCCCCTGGCGCCGCGCGGCCGACGCTGGAAGCGATAATCCGCGCGCTCGATAGCGCCGGCGTGGCGAAGTTCAAGTGGCCCGAGCGCCTGGAGCTCGTCGCGGCGATGCCGATCACGCCGACGCAGAAGGTCATGCGGGGCCGGCTGCGAGAGCTGCTGCAGCGATGATTTCGTTGTACGAGCTGAAGGGCAAGAGGGAACGACGCTACAGTCTGTTCTCCTGGCGCACACGCATGGCGCTCAAGCACAAGGGCCTGGAGTTCGAGTCGTGCCCGGTGCGCATGTCAGACAAGGCGGCGATCGCTTTCTCGGGCGGAAAGACCGTTCCGGTAATAAAGGATGAGGACACCGCAGTGCGCGACTCCTGGAAGATCGCGGAATACCTAGAGAGCCGCTACGCCGATGCCCCGCCGCTTTTCGGCGGCGAGATCGGCCGTGGCGTGTCGGCCGCCTTCAACACTTGGGTCGACCGCGCCGTCGTGCCAGCGATGTTGCCGGTGATCGCGGCCGACATCCATGAGCGCGTCGACCCCGATGACGAGTCCTATTTTCGCCAGACGATGGAGAAGGCGCTGAAGACCACGCTGGAAGAGTCGCGCGCGCGGCGCGACGCGGCCGTGCTCAACCTCGGCAGGGTGCTCTCGCCTATGCAGGAGGCGTGCAAGCGCCAGCCTTTCATCTCCGGCGCGAGCGCCGCGTACGCCGACTACATTCTCTTCTCGGTGTTCCAGTGGGCGCGCGTCATGAGCCCACAGGAGCTGCTGGGGCCCGAGGACCCACTGTGCCGCTGGCGCGAGCGCATGCTCGAGCTCTTCGGCGGCTTCGCCCGCAACGTACCGATTGCATGAAAAATCTCTTTCTTGCCACACTGCTCTTGTTCACACTGCCGGCGCAGGCAGCGCTCGACATCAAGGACATCGCGCTCGGCGCCAAGGAGCAGGACGTCAAGCGCGCCTTCCCCAGCGCGCATTGCCGGCCGCTGCAATGGGAAAGCAAGGCTGCCGATCGCCGCTGCGACGATTCGCGCGTCGCCTTTGGCGAGGTTGAGGTTCAGGTCACGTTCTATTTGAAGAAGGACGCGGTCGAAGCGTTCGATGTGCGCTTCGACACGCGCGAGCTAGAGCGCTTCGTCAATTTTCTTAAGTCCCGCTACGGCGCCCCCGTCACCGAGACGCGCGACACCTTCCGGCGCAAGGACGGGGGCGAGCGCCAGGTCCAGAAGGTACTCTGGGAGCACGGCAAGCAGCGCGCCGTCCTCACCGCGCAGCTCGAGAAGCGCCGCGCTTCGATGCTCGTGTCGCGCGGCAACTTCGAGGAGGAGATCTACCGCGTGCGCTGAAGAATCGAGGTCGGACCCCGATTCTTATTTCATTTTCTTCAGCGCCGCGATTGCCTTGGCCTGATCGTCCGCACTGTCTAGCGCGATGAAGCTGACAAACTTGCTGCCCATCGCGACCCCCGACATGCCGCGGAAGTTGATACCGGCATCCGAGAGCGCGCGCGCGATTTTCGAGCCCAAGCCGGGCTTGTCGCCGCCCTCGATGCGCACCGAGTGGATGTTCTCGGGCTTGCCCATGCCGGCCTGCTGCGCCGCTTCGAGCACCTTCTTGCCCTTGACCGGCGTGACGAACATGACGCCCTTGCCCGGGTTCTCGGCGGTACGGCGCGCGAGCACCATCTCGAGGTTCGCGCCGGCCTTCGACAGGTTTTCAAGCTTCTCCGCTGCGCCGCCGGGGCGATCGTCGATGGTCACCGCCCACACGTCGCACTTTGCCACCTTGAGTGCCATGGTTTCCTCCTCGGGTTTCGTCAGGCGGCATAATTTACTCCCATGGAGGCGATATCCGCGAGCCGGGTGAGCGAACTCCTCGCGGGGAGCGGGGAGCTCGCGCTGCTCGACGTACGCGAGCAGGGCGTGCACTACCGCGGCCACCCGTTCTTCGCCTGCTCGGCGCCCCTGTCGCGCCTGGAGCTGGTCATTGGCGAGCTCGTGCCGCGCAGGACCGCCCCTATCGTGGTTCTGGATGAGGGGAACGAGGGGCTCGCCGAAAAAGCGGCGCAGAAGCTAAAGCAGCTCGGCTACCCCGACGTGTCCATCCTGGAGGGCGGCTGCGCGGGCTGGAAGCAGGCGGGCCTGGAGCTCTTCCGCGGCGTGAACGTGCCCTCGAAGGCCTTCGGGGAGTTCGTAGAGCACAATTACGGCACCCCACGCATCGCCGCGGGCGAGCTCAAGCGCCTGCAGGAATTCAAGAAAATCCTGGTGGTGGACTCTCGCCCATTCGAGGAATACCACCGCATGAACATCCCGGAGGGCATCGACGTGCCCGGGGCCGAGCTCGTCTACCGGATCCACGACCTGGCGCCGAGCCCCGACACCCTCGTGGTCGTGAACTGCGCGGGGCGCACGCGCAGCATCATCGGCTGCCAGTCGCTGCGCAACGCCGGCATTCCGAACCCTGTGGTGGCGCTCAAGGACGGCACCATGGGCTGGGAGCTCGCCGGCTTCACGGTCGAGCGGGGCGCCGAGCGGGTAGCACCAGCACCCTCCGACGACGGGCGGGCAAAGGCGCGTGCCGCGGCTGAGCGGGTGGCAAAACGGTTCGCCGTCCGCTTTTGTACTTCGCAGGACCTCTCCGGCTTCAGAGCGGATCCAGGCCGCACCCTGTACCTGCTTGACGTGCGCACCCGCGAAGAGTTCGAACGCTCGCACTTCGCCGGTTCGCGCCACGCGCCCGGCGGACAGCTCGTGCAGGCTTCCGACGAGTACGTGGGCGTGCGCAATGCGCGCGTCGTCCTCGTCGATCCGGACCGGGTGCGCGCGATCATGACGGCGTCCTGGCTCAACCAGATGGGATGGAACGACGTCTACGTGCTCGAGGACCCCGCGCTCACCGAGACGGGCCCGCGCAAGCCCGACATCCCGGCTATTCCTTCCTGGCAGACCGTGTCCGAGGTCCCCTCGGATGCTGCCGTGCTCGACCTGTCGACGAGCCTGCGCTTTGCCAAGGCGCACATTCCAGGCGCGTGGTGGGGGGTTCGCTCGCGGCTTCATCAGGCTCAAGAAAAAATTCCGCCTGCGCAAGCGCTCGTACTCACGTCGGAAGACGGCGTGCTCGCACATTTGGCTGCTCCCGAGGCTGCAGAGCTCTTTTCGAATGTGACCGTCCTTGAAGGCGGAAACGCGGCCTGGCGCGGGCCCACCGAGTCGGGCGCCGAGCGCGCGACCACGACACGCGACGATGTGTGGTACAAGCCCTACGACCACACCGCGGACTATCTCAAGCACGCGCGCGAGTACCTCGACTGGGAGGTCGCGCTCGTCGAGCAGATCAAGCGCGATCCGACCATACGATTCCGGGCTTTTCCCTGATGGCTGGACGCTATTACGAGGACTTCGAGGTCGGCGCGACGTACCACCATCGGCCCGGGCGCACGTTGTCGGAAGCGGATAACACCTGGTTCACGCTGCTGACCATGAATACGCACCCGATCCACATCGATGCGGAGTACGCCAAGCGCACGGAGTTCGGCAAACCCCTCGTCGTAAGCACGCTGACGCTTGCCGTGCTCGTCGGCATGAGCGTCGCCGATACGAGCCGCAATGCGGTGGCCAATCTCGGCTGGAAGGAGATCAAGCTGCCGAAGCCCGTTTTCGCCGGCGACACGCTCTACGCCGAGTCGACCGTGCTGGAGACGCGCGAGTCGAAGTCGCGTCCGAACGAGGGCGTCGTGACCATCCGCACGCTCGGCCGCAACCAGCACGGCGTAGTGGTGTGTGAATTCGAGCGCACTTTTCTCGTCATGAAGCGCAGCCATCCGCTCGCGGCGCGCGAGGCGTCTTCCGGGGCGTCTTACTGATGGAAAACGAGATCCTGGGCGCCATCGACCGCTGGCTAGAGCGCGAGGTGGCGCCGCACGCGGCGAAGCTCGAGCATGAGGACGTCTGGCCGGCGGCGATGGTGGAAGGCATGAGGAAGCTCGGTCTCTTCGGGGCCACGATCAGCTCCGAGTACGGCGGCCTCGGGCTTTCCGCCGGCGTCTATACCCGGATCGTGAGCCGCATTTCCGAGGTCTGGATGTCGCTTACCGGCATCTTCAACTCGCACCTGATGATGGCGCTGCTGGTGGAGAAATACGGCTCTGCTTATCTCAAGAAGACTTATTTACTGAAGTTCGCCAGCGGCGATATTCGCGGCGGCTTGGCCCTGACGGAGCCCAACGCCGGCACCGACCTGCAGGCGATCCGCCTGCGCGCCCGACGCGAGGGCGACAGCTACATCCTGAATGGAACCAAGACCTGGATCTCGAACGGCATCCAGGGCTCGTGCTTCGCGGTGCTGGCCAAGACCGCTCCCGACGCCGAGCCGCGCCACAAGGGCATGGCCATGTTTCTGTGCGAGAAGGGCCCGGGGTTCAGCGCGAGCCGCAAGCTGGAGAAGCTCGGCTACAAGGGCATCGACTCGGCGGAGCTCGTGTTCCAGGACTACCGCGTACCGGCGGCCAACCTGATCGGCGAGGAAGGCCGCGGCTTCCACCAGGCAGTCGGCGGCCTCGAGCTTGGGCGTCTCAACGTCGCCGCGCGCGGCGTCGGCGTTGCGAAGGCGGCGCTGGACGAGGCGGTGAGGTACTCACAGCAGCGCCAGACCTTCGGCAAGCCGATCTGCGAACACCAGGCGATCCAGCTCAAGCTCGGCGAGATGGCGACTCGCGTCGAGGCGGCGCGGCTGCTGGTGAAGAACGCAGCCGAAATCTACGACCGCGGTGAGCGCTGCGACATGGAGGCCGGAATGGCGAAATATTTCGCCACCGAAGCGGCGTTCGAGAACGCGCACGAGGCGATGCGCATTCACGGCGGCTACGGCTACTCCAAGGAGTTCGCGGTCGAGCGTCTCTACCGCGACGCGCCGCTTCTCTGCATCGGCGAGGGCACCAACGAGATGCAGCGCATCATCATCGCCCGGCAGCTCGTCCAGCGGAACAAGATCTGATCGTCCATCTCGTCGACGGGACGTACGAGCTTTTCCGCCACTTCTACGGCCTGCGGCGATTCCACAAGCAGAAGGATCCGCCGCTCGGCGCCGTGCACGGCGTGCTCGGCACCATCCGGCAGATGATCGAGAAGGGCGCGACGCACATCGGCGTCGCGACCGACCACGTCATCGAATCCTTCCGCAATGACCTCTGGCCCGGGTACAAGACGAGCGAGGGAGTCGAGCCGGCGCTCCTCGCGCAGTTCCACCCGCTTGAGGAGGAGCTCTCTGCGATGGGTGTCGCGGTGTGGCCGATGGTCGAGCTCGAAGCCGACGACGCGCTCGCTTCGGCCGCCCGCACCGCGTGGGCGGACCCGCGTGTGGAGAAGGTGTGCATCTGGACTCCGGACAAGGACCTCGCGCAGTGCGTGCAGGGCGACCGGGTAGTACAGGTTCATAGAAGAACAAACACCATTCTTGACGCGGCGGCGGTGCGCAACAAATTCGGCGTCGGGCCGGAGCGAATCCCCGACTTCCTCGCGCTCGTCGGCGACAGCGCCGACGGCTACCCGGGCATCGACGGCATCGGCCCTGTGGGCGCGGGCCGGCTCATCAACCAATACGGCCCGATCGAGGACTTTCCGCCGGCAGTGCTGGGGGAGCGCAGGGACCTTGCCCTGCTTTTCAAGAACCTGGCCACGCTTCGGACCGATGCGCGGCTTTTCGACGATGTGGACGAGCTGATTCCTAGCGCAGGAAGGAGCCGTCCGTGACGTCGATGACCGCGCCGTTGATGATCTCCGGCGCGTCGAGCGCGAGCCAGCGGATCGCCTCGGCGACTTCTTCGGGCCTGCCCTTGCGCCGCGTGTAGACGCGCTTCATGAGCTCTTCCACGCGCTCGGGCTGCGCCTTGTCGAGAAGGGGGGTATCGATCGGGCCGGGCGCGACGGCGTTCACCTGGATGCCGTGAGGGCCGAGGCAGGCTGCGAAGCTGCGCGTGAAGCTCACCACGCCGGCCTTGGTGACGCCGTACCAGAGGTCGGTGTGCGGCGTGTAGGCGGCGACCGAGGCGAGGTTGACGATGCGCCCGTTCTTGCGGGCAAGCATCTGCCTCGACACCGCCCGGATCAATTCGACCGGCGCCTCGAGATTGACGCGCAGTATCCTGGCTCTCTGCTGTTCCGTGTACTGATCTATGGAGACCGCCGTCTGCACGCCGGCGTTGTTCACCAGGACATGAATTTCCCCCAAGCCGTCTATCAGTTTTGGAATGCCGGCAAGGTCGGTCAGGTCGTAGGCGATCTCGCCCTGCAGATCGAGCCGCAAGACCCTCAATCCGGCTTTCTGAAGCGCATCGGCGGCGGCGCGGCCGATGCCGCGCGCCGCGCCCGTCACGAGCGCCGTCTTCAACCCCGCATCTCAGCCGGCCAGACCGGGCATCGTGAAGCCGGCGGCCTTCAGGTCTCGGATGAGCTCTTCTTCCTGGGCGGAGCTCAGCTCAACGAGCGGGGGACGGCAAGTCCGCCATTCGACATCGTTGCCGAAGTGCGCCACCGCGCTCTTGAGCGCCGGGATCATCGGCTGCTTCTGCACGATTTTGCGCGTGGCCGTGATGCCGGCTTGAAGCCTGTCGGCGTCGGCCGAGCGCCAGTTCTTGTGGACGTTGGCGATTGGGCCCGGGTTGATGTTGCCCGTGGCGGTGATGCAGCCCTTGCCGCCGTTACGCATGTTGTCGAGCAGGAAAACCTCGCTGCCTGCGAACACGTCGAAGCCGCTCTTCGCGAAGCTATCGAGCATCGCCTTGGTGTTCGACCAGTCGCCGGAAGAGTCCTTTACGCCCGCTACGATCCCCGGGTATTTCGAAAGCAATCTTTCAATAAGACTAAGAGTAATGGGAACCTGTGCTACCGGCGGGATGTGGTACAGATAGAGCGATAGCCGCTCGTCGCCGACGCGCTCGATCACCTCGGCGAAGTTGCGATACAGCCCCTCGTCGGACACGCCCTTGTAGTAGAAGGGCGGGAGCATGAGGACGCCCGCGCAGCCGAGCTCGACCGCGGCGCGCGTCATTTCGATCGAGTCCGAAAGCGCGCAATGCCCCGTCCCGGGCATGAGCGTCGTTGCCGGGATCCCGCCGGCGACCAGGGCCTCGAGCAGCTTTCTCTTCTCGCCGACCGACATCGAATTCGCTTCGCTGTTGGTGCCGAACACCGCGAGTCCCGCGCAGCCGGACTTGAGGAGCCAGCGGCAGTGGCGTACGAAGCGCTCGGCGTCGGGGGAGTAATCCTTCCTGAAGGGGGTGATCACGGGCGCAGCCACGCCCTCGATTCGCTTCACCTTGTTGCCTGGTTTCATGGTGCTCCGTTGAATTTATTGCCGAGCTTCTGGGCATTCCGCTAGAGTGAGCCGCCAATTATGCAGCGACTTTGCCGCCTCCTTTGCCTTGTGTCGCTCGCCATGGCGAGCAGCGCCCATGCCGGGGGCGTGGTGGTCGTGAGCTCGGGGAGCGCATCCGGGATCTGGCTCGTCCTCGGCGCCTGGACCGCTATGCTGCCGCGCCCGGTCCCGGAAGTCTCGCCGCACCATATCCGCGCCGACCAGGCCGCAGCACGCGCCAGGGATTCGTGCATCTGGGTCGCGGGCGTGCGCCATTGCCCGCTGCCGGAGCCTCGCGCGCCCCTGCATCCCCCGCGTGCCGAACCTCGCTAGAGCCGTCAACATCGAGGACCTGCGGGTGCTGGCGAAGCGTCGCCTGCCACGCGCGATCTTCGACTTTTTCGACGGCGGCGCGGAAGACGAAGTCACGCTGCGCGAGAACCGCGCGGCGTTCGAGCGGGTGAAGCTGCTGCCCCGGGTGCTGGTGAACGTCGCGGAAGTCGATACGCGAGTGAATCTGCTTGATAAACCCACAAACCTGCCCCTAGCCATCAGCGCCACCGGCGGCATCGGCGCGGGGCGGCCGGGCGCTGACGTGATGCTTGCGCGCATCGCGAAGGCCTTCGGCATTCCGTACACGCTCGCCACGCCGGCGACCGCGTCGATCGAGACGATCGCCGAGGTGGGCGGGCGGTTGTGGTTTCAGCTCTATGTGGTGCGCGACCGCCAGTTCAGGGAAAGATTGATCGAACGGGCGAAGAATTCGAGCTTCGAAGCGCTGCTCGTCACGGTGGATCTCGCGACCTCCGGCAAGCGCGAGCGCGACCCCCGCAACGGCTTCATCACGCCGTTCCGGCCAAACTGGCGCAACTCCCGGGACCTCTGGCTCAAGCCCGCGTGGCTTTTCGACATCATGCGCCACGGGCTGCCGGGGATGGAGAACTTCCACGGCTACAAGTTCTCTAGCGTGAAGGTCACGGACATCGCGAGCCAGGTCGGGCGCGAGATGGACGCGTCGTTCGACTGGGAGGAGCTTAAGCGCCTGCGCGAGCTCTGGCCGGGGAAGCTGCTTCTCAAGGGCGTCGAGCGTCCCGACGACGCCGAGCGCGCGGTGGCGGCCGGCTGCGACGGCGTGATCGTTTCAAATCACGGCGGCCGGCAGCTCGACGGCGCTACGCCGACCTTGGACGCATTGCCCGGGATTGCTTCAGCTGTGGGGAGCAGAACGACGGTGCTGCTCGACGGCGGCGTGCGCCGCGGCGTGGACATCGTCAAGGCGCGCGCGCTCGGCGCGCAGGCCGTGCTCACCGGCCGCGCGACGCTGTTCGGCGTGATGGCGGGCGGCGAGCCGGGAGCGCGGCGCGCGCTGGAGATCCTCTCCGACGAGCTGCAGCGCGCGATGAAGCTGTGCGGGGTCCGCTCGATCGCCGAGATCGGGCCGCACCTCCTCTTTCGTTGAAATTACGCACGTAGTCGGGAGCGCTGAACACCCACTCGAGCGCGTCGTAGAAGCGCTCGACCGGCCGGCCACGGTACATGTCGTTGCGCACCAGGCGCTCGAGCCCGTCGGGCACATGAAAAATCATGCCGACGAGCCGGTTCGCTGAAATCTGCACGCGGGTGGCACGGACCAGGCGCTTTTCCTGATAGTTCTTGAATGCGGCAGCAAAATCTCCGTCGGTCTCGTCGGCGCAGAGCCCGAGGCACACCGCGTCCTCCATCGCCATCGCGGCGCCTTGCGCCATGTACTGCAGCATGAAGTGCGCCGCGTCGCCGAGGAGAGTCACGCGCCCACGGCTCCAATTGTTCACCGGCTCACGGTGCAGCAGCATCCAGCGGCGGAACTCTTTCGGCGTGCGCATGAGCTTGAGCGGCTTTTCGCAGTAGTGCGCGAAGAAGGGGAGCACCTCGTCGGGCTGCGCAAGCTCGTTGTGACCGCCGCTCGTGTGCTTGCCGATGATCGTGGCGACGAGGTTGAAAAGCCTCCAGCCGCGCAGCGGGTAGTGGACGATGTGCGCGTTATGCGCGGCCCAAAGCGTCGCCGCGGCGAAGCGCAAATCCTTGGGCACGTCCTCGATGTTGAGCACCGCGCGGTAGCACATGTGCCCGGTGATGAGCGGCAGCTTGTCGCCGACGATGCTTTCACGGATCACCGATCTCCCGCCGTCCGCACCCACCAGGGCAGTACCGGGAATCGACTCTTTGTCCGTTCTTACGGTGACTCCTTTTCCATCATCCTCAAATCCCAGGACGCGCGTGCTGGTCCGCAGCTCGATCAAGTCCGGCAGCGCCTTACAGCCGTCGAGGAGCGAGCCGTGGATGTCGGCGCGGTGGGTTACCGCGTAGGGGTTGCCGAAGCGCTTCGCGAAGCGCTTATCGAGAGGGATGTCGATCACCTTCTCGCCGCTCACCCCATCGAACATGAGGAGGTGCTCGATGAAGACCGCTTCCTTCTTCACCAGGCCGCCCACGCCGAGCGCGTCGAGCGCGTGCCAGGCGTTGGGCGCGATCTGGATGCCGGCCCCGATCTCCCCGAACTGGGAGGCCTGCTCCAGCACTACCGAGCGGAAGCCTTTGCGCGCGAGGGCGAGCGCCGCCGCGAGCCCGCCGATGCCGCCGCCGGCGACGATGACGGCGTCTGCGTTCCGCGCTTTCATTCCAGCATGTTAAGCGCTGCCCGGCCGAGCGGGGAGCGGGGGTCGGCCATCGTTTCGAGGATCTCGAAGTGGTTGAGGCTTTCGCCTTCCAAGGATTCGCTCAGCTTGCCGGCCGCTCTCAGTGCGGCGGCGAATTGCTTCGATTGCCGAACGAATTCCGCCGATTCCTTTTCCGCCCAGCCGACCGTCACCGGGCACTTGATCTTGGCGACGTGGCGGATCGGCGAGTATTCGTGCTCCGAGCGGTCGTCCACGCGCACGTAATCGTTGCGCGCGCTCAGGCGCACGGGCAGGAGGTCGTAGATCCCCGAAACCACCATCGCTCTTCTGACGAAGTTCGTCTTAATCAAGGCGCACGCGGCCAGATGCCCGCCGGAGGAGTGGCCGCAGAGCGCGATGTCATCGCTCAGGTTTTTCCTTATCCATTCAAGCGCCCGGCAGACCTGCGCCACCATCTCGGCCATGGTCACGGTCGGCAGCAGGGCGAAGTTGAGCGCAATATACGTTGCGCCGGCCTGGACGATGGGCTCCGCGAGGAACCCCTGTTCGCGGCTGGACTGGCGCTTCCACGCGCCGCCGTGGACGAAGACAAACGCTTGTTTACCTGAGCCATACAGATCTAGCGTTTCGGGCGGCGTCGGCCCGTAGCGCTGTACGCGGGGTTCTCCCAGCCGCTTCCTTACGGCGTCGCTCTTCTCCGCGTACCGCTTGATGATCTGATCGGCGTGCGGGACCCAGACGCGCTGCTCGTACTGGTCGTCGAGCGCCTTCTGGTCGTAGCCGAGGAAGACCTTCGTCAAAACAAGATCGCGATGCCGTCGAGCTCGCCTTCGGAGTTCACGAGATCGACGCGCTTGTGCGCGATGCGATAGCTGTCGCCCGCGCGGCGCAGTCGGTGCTCGACCAGCGCGCCGTAGTTTCTTTGCCTCTCGTTTCTGAACTCCACGAGGTTAAGCGTCGAGGCTACCATGATGTCGGAACCGTTCTCCGAAAGCACCATCACGTTACCCACCTGGTGCACGGTGCGCGCGAGCGGCTGGCGCGCATGTGCCCGCGGATGCCGCGCCTGCCTGACGCGCAGCTCGAGCAGCGTGCGGTCGTCGTGAATGATCGAGCTTGTCTCCAAAGGGTCCGTCTGGTCGCGCTCGAGCGGCAGCCAATAGGTTGCATCTTCGGTGAAGAGATCGAGCCAGGCCTCGAACTGACCCGTGTCCAGCAGCCTTGCCTCGTGATAGAGGAATTGCTCTACATTCACTGGGACATGTAGCGCAGCCACGCGGCGAACTGGGCGCGGACGAAGATTTCGCTGGTGCCGGTGGCGCCACGGGAGGAGCCGTTCGGCTCCTTCAAGTCTCTACCGTAGCCGCGTCCGATGTAGGCCCAGTCCACCGCGGCCGAGGAGAAGCCTCTCTGAATGCGCTCATAAACCTCGAGGTCGTCGGTCAGCACCCAGGACCCGGTGCCGTTCACCACGTTGGAGAAGGCGATCGTGTCGCGGAACATCTGCGGCGGCGCTTTCGTCATTTTGAAGGAGTAGGTGTAGACCACGGAACGATCGACCGCGATGGGATGGATGATGCGCAGCTGCCGAAACTGGCTCATGAACGAGCAGTTGGGATAGATGATCGTGTTCCAGAGGGTGACGCGCAGGATCCGATCGGCTTTTTGAGGGCCATGCTCTTCGCTGAGTTTCGCCCTGTATTGCTCAAAAACGGGGTTACCCATGCCGACGACGAGGCGGCTGTCGTCGTGATAGTCGCCCATGTAGCCGTGGCCGTGCGGCGTAGTCCACATGCCGATCGCTTCCCACACTGCATCGGGCGCGCCGTTCTGGCGCATCTGGCGCACCGCGATGTCGTAGTAGTGCTCCTCGCCCGGCTTGCCCGGCTCCGGGGCGTTGCGCGCTACCGCGACCGAGGAGGCGTGCACCCAAGCCGGGTGCGCGCCGTCGAGATGGTTCTCGAGCATCAGCTTCCAGTTGCCGTTGTAGGCGTGTTTGAATACTCCGCCCGCGACTGCCAGCTCGCCGCCCGGCGCGCGATCGACGAAGTCGTCGAACGAGGCCCTGGCCGGCCCCAGGAAAGTTTCGAGGTCGTCTCCGTGGCGAGCCAGCGAGGCGAAGATGAATCCACGATAGCTTCTCACCCGGGGAACGGCCTTCAGGCCGGCCGGTAGCTTCCCTTTCTCGTATCCGCTCTGGAAAGGCACGGCGCGCAGAACGCCCGAGCGGTCATAGCTCCAGCCGTGATACGGGCAGACGAAGCGCTCGGCGTTCCCGCGGCCCTCGGCACACACCATCGAGCCGCGGTGCACGCACCGGTTGATCAGAACGCCAATCTGGTCTTCTGATTTCCTGATGACAATGACCGGCTCCCGCCCCATGCGGGTGGTGAAGTAATCCCCGACCTTCCTGACCTGGCTCTCGTGCCCGAGGGCGAGCCAGGCGCGGCCGAAGACGCGCTCCATCTCGAGATCGAAGATTGCCGGGTCGGCGTACACCGAGCGATGCACGCGGTCGGGCTGCACCAGCATCGCGAGACGCTCGGGTCCGAAGGCGCTCATAGTAATGAGTCTACTTCATGATACAAAGCCGTCATGAACCTGAGTGTGGAAACGAAAGCCGGTTCCGTGGTCCTCGGCAGCGGTACGCACCGCTACCGTGTGGTGGAGAACTGGGCGAAGCTCCCCGACGGCTGGGAGTTCAAGGACGTAGCCGCGGTAGCGGTGGACAGCAAGGACCGCGTCTACGTCTTCAACCGCGGCGAGCACCCGATGATCGTCTTCGACCGCGAGGGCAACTTCATCCGCTCGTGGGGCGAGGGCAGCTTCCCGCGCGCGCACGGGCTGCACATCGACACGAACGACACCCTTTATTGCACCGACGACGGTGGGCACATCGTGCGCAAGTGCACCACGGAAGGCAAGGTGTTGCTCGAGCTCGGCGTGCCGGGGGAGCCGGCGCCCTACATGAGCGGCATGCCGTTTCACCGCTGCACGCACACCGCGCTTTCGCCGCGCGGCGACATCTACGTGAGCGACGGCTACGGCAACGCGCGTGTGCACAAGTTCGCCCCCGACGGCAAGCTCCTCAAGTCCTGGGGCGAGCCGGGAACCGACCCCGGCCAGTTCAACATCGTGCACAACATCGTCACCGACTCCGAAGGCTGGGTGTACGTTGCCGACCGCGAAAACCACCGCGTGCAGGTGTTCGACGGCGAAGGAAGATACGAGGCGCAGTGGGTCAACATGCACCGCCCCTGCGCCCTGTATCGCTGCCGCGGAAAGAAGCCCCAGTTCGTGATCGGCGAGCTCGGGTCATCCATGCCGATCACCCGCCAGCACCCGAACATCGGCCCGCGCCTTAGCTTCGTCGACGCCAAAGGCAGGCTCCTCGCGCGTCTCGGCGGCGAGAGCGGGCCGGGGCTCGAGGCGGGCAAGTTCATCGCGCCGCACGGCCTCGCCCTCGACTCGAGGGGCGACATCTACGTCGGCGAAGTGAGCTACACCGAGTTCCCGCGGCTTTTCCCGGACCAGAAGATCCCCTGGCGCATGCGCTCCCTGCAGAAGCTCGAAAAGCTTTAACTGATGCACATCGATGCCATCGAGTCGGCGTACTATCGGCTGCCGCTCGAGGCGATGGGAGACGCAGGCCATGGCGCGATCGACTCCGAGGAGCTCATCACCGTCAAGGTGCGCGCCGGGGGCCTGGAAGGCCACGGGTACGCCTACACCATCGGCCGCGGCGGGCGCGCCGTGCACGCGCTCATCGATCACGACCTCGCGCCGCTGCTCGCCGGCCGCGATGCCTCCGACATCGCGGGACTATGGGATCTCATGTGGCGGCGGCTGCTCTACGTGGGACGTGGCGGGCTCGCCGCCTTCGCCATCGCGGCGCTCGACATCGCGCTCTGGGACCTGCGCGGCCTGCGCGAGAGCAAGCCCCTCTACGCGCTCTTCGGGGCGAGGGCGCGCGAGATCCCAGCCTATGGGTCGGGAGTAGACCTGCCGAAGAGCCTGGACGAGCTTCTCGCGCAAACCGACGGGTTCCTGGCGCGCGGGTTGCCGGGGGTCAAAGTGAAGATCGGCAAGCCCGAAGCGCACGAGGACGAGACGCGCGTAGCCGCGGTGCGGAAGCTCATCGGCGAGCGCATCGACCTTATGGTCGACGCCAACATGGCGTGGAACACCGACGAGGCCCTCGAGCGCGGCCGGCGGCTCGAGCAGTTCGGCCTGTACTGGTACGAGGAGCCAGTTATCCCGGAGGACGTCGCAGGGCACGCGCGCCTCGCGCACGAGCTCGCGGTGCCGATCGCGGTGGGCGAGAGCCTGCACTCGCCGCACGAATTCCGCCGCTATGTGGACGAGCGCGCGGTGGAGGTCGTACAAATCGACCCAGTGACGAACGGCGGCATAAGCGCCTCGTTACGTGCGCTCGAGATGGCAAACCAGGCGGGGCTCAGGGCGAGCAGCCACTACACCGACGAGCTCAGCGCTCACCTGCTGTGCGCGGCCTCCAACCCCGTGTACCTCGAGAAGCACGCGTTTGCGCTCGACCGCTACCTCGAAGCGCCGCAGCAGGTGGTGAACGGCCGGGTGCGCCCGACCGAGGCAGCGGGAACGGGGATGCGTTTCTCCGGGCGAGCTCTCGCGCCTTATCGCGCCTAGTCGCGTGCGAACACCATGAAGATCGTGATCGTGGGCGGCGGCATCGGTGGCCTTTCGCTGGCACGTGAGCTCGCGCTGCGCGGAATGAAATCCACGGTCCTCGAACGCTCGCCGCAGCTCAACCCCGTCGGGGCCGGGATCATCATGAATCCAAACGCCATGCGCGTTCTCGAGAAGAACGGGCTCGCCGATGCGGTGAGGCGCGACTCGTGGGCTTATCTCACGCGAGAGACGCGCGACGCGGCTGGGCGGCTCCTCGCCACGCGTGACTATCGTCCCCTCTACGAGAGCGGCAAGCTGGCGCCGGGAGCGCTCGTGCACCGCGCACACTTGCTTGAGGTCCTTTTCCGCAGCCTGCCACCCGGTACGGTCAACTTTGGGTCGTCCATAAAGAACACTCAATCCGTGCAGGCGGATCTCGTCGTGGGCGCCGACGGCATCCATTCGCAGGTGCGGCGCGACCTCTTCGGCGAGTACAAGCCGCGCTACATGGGCTACCGCTCGCACCGCCTGGTCATGGACAACGTCGCTGATGTGCGGTGCTTCACCGAGTACCTTGGGCGTGGCCAGCGCATCGGCGTCGTGCCGATCTCGGAGAAGCGCGTCTACGTCTGGACCACTTTCAATTCGAGGAAAGAAAACCCCTCGGGCGCCGACCTGGCGCGCATGTTTGCCCAATTCACGCACCAGCCGCTGCGGCGCATGTTCGCCGCGCTGCCGCCGCCGCCGTCGATCATTACCACCGAGATCGAGGAGCTCTGGGTGGAGAACTGGCACAACGAGAAAGCGGTCCTTCTCGGCGACGCGGCGCACTCCATGACGCCGAACATCGGCCAGGGCGCCGGCATGGCGCTGGAGGATGCCGTGGTCCTCGCCGAGGAGCTGGCGAGCGGCGCCTTTATCGAGCGTGCTCTGGCAAACTACGTCCGGCGGCGCAAGCCGCGCGTTGAGACGGTGGTGCGCATCTCGCGCGACGTCGGCTACGACGGACAGCGCTCCAACCCCGTGGCGTGCTGGCTGCGCAACCGCCGCGTCGCACGCGATGGCCGCGACGTCGGCCGCTCGCTGGCCGAGCTCGAGCGGCTGCTCGCATATACAGGATGAGACCCTCGCATATACAGGATGAGACCCTCGCCTATACAGGATGAGACCATGGGAAAGATCCGTCACATCGCAATAACCGCCGAGGACCCATTCGTCACCGCAGAGCTCTTCAAGAAGGCGCTCGGCCTCGAAGAGATTTCACGCGGCGACAGCGACCTCGCGCGCGAGGTGTACCTGACCGACGGCTACATCAACCTGGCGATTGTCTGCTGGAAGCGCACCAGGGAAACCCCGAATCCCTACCCGGATGGCTACGGTCTCGACCACTTCGGCGTCCACGTCGACGACCTCGAGAGCGCGGAAGCGCGCGCCCGCCAGGCCGGCGCCATTTCCCAGCCACCGCCGCCGGTGGATCTTTCGAAGCTCACCGGCAACACGATCTTCTTCGAGAAGAAGCTCGAGCTCGAAGGCGTGAAGTTCGACCTCTCCGGACACGGATGGGCGACCAAGCCCGAGAAAAAATAGCCTTAGAGGCAACCGCCGTCCGCAAGACCTATACCAAGGACGGGCGCAGCCTCGCAGTGCTCGACGTCGAGCGCTTCACGGTTCGCGACGGCGAATTTGTTACCATCATCGGCCCGAGCGGTTGCGGCAAGAGCACGCTGCTGCACATCATGGGGGGCTTCATCAAGGGGGAGTCGGGCGAGATCCGCGTGCACGGCCGGCATGTCAGCGGCCCGGGCCCCGACCGCGGCGTCATGTTCCAGGAGTTCGCGCTCTTTCCCTGGAAGACCGTCGCCGGCAACGTCGCCTGGGGCCTCGAAGCCCAGGGCTTCAAGAAGGAACCGATCGCCGAGACCGTCGATGCCTACCTGGCGATGATCGGCCTCACCGAATTCCGTAACCACTACCCCGCCGAGCTCTCCGGCGGCATGAAGCAGCGCGTCGCCCTCGCGCGCGTCCTCGCCTTCAATCCCGAAGTCCTGCTGATGGACGAGCCGTTCGGCGCCCTCGATGCCCAGACGCGCGAAACCATGCAGGAAGAGCTCACGCGTTTGTGGGAGCGCACCGGAAAAACCATCGTCTTCGTCACCCACGACATCGACGAGGCGGTGTACCTCGGCGACCGCGTCGTCGTCCTCACCGCGCGCCCCGGTCGCATCCGGGAAGAAGTCAAGATCGACCTACCCCGCCCGCGCAGCCTGGAGATCAAGAAGTCCCTCCAGTGCCACGAGTACCGCAACTACATCTGGGACCTGATTCGCAACGAATCGCGCAAGTGAGCGCGGGCCGGCGCGCTCAGGTCACGCGTTGCGCTACGGCGAGGAGCTCTTCGTCGCTCGGGAACTTGCCGACCTCGGCGACGCCTTCGGTGGGGAGCTCGACGTTGGCCCAGCGCACGATACCGGCGCGGTCGATGAGGAACTGTCCCTTGAGCTGGGGCCACTGGCGCTCGATGTCGCGGCGGTCGGTGTCGTTGCGCTGGTAGCCGTCGTTGCGGTCGAGGAGGGGGCCGAGCCTGGCCATGGGCATGGCTTCAGGCGCCTCGCCGGTAGGGTTGACGGGAAGCGACTCGTAGTCCTTCATTAGCTCGTCGGTCACGTTCCTGCGAGGCAGGCCGAAGGCGCGGTGGGTGACGAGGTCGGGGTCGGCGGCGATGGGGACGCGCGCGGGGCGGTACTTGAAATAGAGGCGGGCGTTGTCGAGCTCGGTAGCGACTACGGCGAGGGTCTCGACGCCGAGGTGGCGCAGCTTCTCCGTAGCGCTGCCGAGCTGCACGATGTTCCGGCGGCAGAAAGGGCAGTACAGGCCGATGAAGATGGCGAGCAGCAGGTGGCTCTTGCCGCGGTAGTCGGCGAGCGATATTTCGCCCTCGCGGTGCACCGCGGGCAGGGTGAAGTCGGGAGCGGGTTCGCCGATCACGGAATGCTCGCAGCGGCGGCGAGGAGCTCGTCGTCGCTCGGGAATTTTCCGACGCCGGCGATGCCTTCGTTGCTGCACTCGACGTTGGCCCAGCGCACGATGCCGTCGGCATCGATGAGGAACTGGCCCTTGAGCTGAGGGAACTGGCGCTCCATGTCGCGCAGGTCGGCGGGGGTGTGCTGGAAGCGGTCGGCGCGGTCGAGCATGGGGCCGAGCTGGGCGAGTGGCATGGGCGCGGGCAGGGTACCCAGGGGATCGACGGGCACGGTCTGGAAAGCTTTCTGGAGCGCCTCGTCCATCGGCACGCGCGGCAGGGCGAAGGCGCGGTGGGTGACGAGGTCCGGGTCGGCGACGAGCGGCACGCGGGCGGGACGGTACTTGAAGTAGAGGCGCGCGTTGTCGACCTCGGTGGCGACGACGCCCAGGGTCTCGACGCCCATGTCGCGCAGCTTTTCCTGGGTGCTGCCGAGCTGCGCGATGTTGCGGCGGCAGAAGGGACAGTAGAGGCCGGCGAAGATCGCAAGCAGGAGTGGCTTGCCGCGATAGTCAGAGAGAGAGATTTGGCCCTCGCGGTGCACTGCCGGAAGGGTGAAGTCGGGGGCGGATTGTCCGATCATGTTGATCTCCTAGCAGAGGAACGGAAGGACGACGAGCGAGTCGCGGTCGAGGCCGGCGCGCTCGGCGACTTCGGCCGCCTTGATCAGGTAGCGCTCGGCCTCGGCGGCGTCGCCGAGGTCGAGGAACAGCGTTGCGAGTCCATCGTAGCAGGGGAAGAGGAGCTGGGGCTCGCGGATTTCCTCGGCGAGCGCGAGCGCCTCGCGATAGTACTCGAGCGCTCTTTCGGGCTCGCCGTGACACTGGTGGATCTGGCCCAGCACGATGAGCGGCACGGCGAGGTGGTCGAGCTGGCCGAGCTTGCGGTCGAGCGCGATCGCCGCCTCGGCGGCGCGCAAGCCCTCGATGTCGCAGCGATCGGTGAGCGCGCAGTAGGCGACCGCGAGGTTGGCGTAGAGGCGCGACTGAAACCCGAGGTCGCCGATCTTTTTCGCGGTCTCGAGCCCGGTGAGGCAGGTGTCGATCGCGCGTCCCGGATCGAGGCTCGCGTAGAGCACGCCCAGGTTAGCGTAGCTCCGGCACGCCGCCTGGAGCATGCCGCGCTCCAGGGCGATGCCGACGCTGCGCTCGATGTGCCCGACCGCCTCGCGGTCGCGGCCGAGACGCGCCATCGCGACCCCCAGCGTGTTCAGGGCGTGCGCCACCGCGCCAGCGGCTGCGCCGTCCGCCCGCGAGCGCTGCGCTTCGCCGAGCGCGCGCTCCGCCCAGTTGAGCGCGCCGCGGTTGTCGCCGCTGCGGAACGCGAGCCTCCCCATCTCCTGGTAGAGGTGGGCGCGCTCGATTGGTTCGCCTTCGTCTTGCAGCAACGCGAGGCCCTGCTGGAACGAAGCAAGCCCTCGCTCGCGCTCGCCCGCGTCCCAGTGGAGCGCGCCGATCTTGCGGCAGAGCCGGGCCTGCGCGACGCCCTCCGCGCGATCTTCGGCGGCATCACGCACTAGCGCGTAGTGCACGAGCGCTTCGGCACGCCGGCCGGTGAGGCCGAGCAGGTCGCCCAGGCGCTCGTGGACCTCGAGCACTTCGCACTCGCAGTTCTCGCAGCTTTCCAGGGCCGAAAGCGCCCGGCGGTAGTGCCGGACGGCGTCGTCGTTGGCGTAGATGCCGCGTGCCCAGTCGCCGGCTGCGACCAGATAGCGCGCGCCGCGCGCGCGGTCTTCGCTGAGGCTCAGATGATGGCCGAGCGCTTCGAGGTCTTCGAGCCGCTGCGGATGCGTGCCGTGCAGCCGCTCGAGCTCCATCCCCACGCGCCCATGGAGCTCGGCGCGCCGGCGCTGCAGCAGGTTCTGGTAGACCACGTCGTGCAGCAGCGCGTGGATGAAGGCGAAGCTGCCCCCACCGCAGGATTCGAGCAGGCCGGCCTCGCACAGGTCGTTCAGTATTGACGGCGCACCGCCGATGCGCGCCAGGAGATCGGCGTCGAAAACCGGCCCGAGCACCGAGGCTTCCTGGAGCGTGGCGCGCAGCTTCGGCGCCAGCCGGTCGATGCGCGAAAGGAGCAGCCCCTCGATGGTGGGCGGAATGTCGAGCTCGGCCTGCTCGGCGACGCTTTTCCAGCGCCCGTCCTCGCGCGCCACGGCACCGCGCGCGACCAGTCCGCGCACAAGTTCTTCGAGGTAGAAGGGGTTGCCGCCGCATCGCTCGACGAGCTGGCGCTGCAGGCCCTCGGGCAGCGCCCCGTCGAAGAAGGCGCGCAGCAGGTTGGCCGCCTCGGCGGCGGGCAGCGGTCCGAGGTGCACCTCGCTGTGCTGGGCGCGTGTGCCCTCGATTCCGGCGAACGAGGAGCGGTAGGTCGCGAGCAGCATGAGCGGGCGGTCGGCGAGCCAGTCGGCGACCATGCGCAGGCCCTCGATAGACGCGGTATCCGCCCAGTGCAAGTCTTCCACCACGAGGAGGAGCGGGCCTTGAGAAAGCCGCCGCTCGAGCGCGATGCGCAGCATGTGCAGGATCTGGCGGCTCAGGCGCTCGGGCTCGATCTCGCGTCCGGCGCCATCGGCGGCGATGCCGAGCACGTAGCCCACGATGGGCGCGACGCCGAGCGCTTCCTCCTCTGCGGCGCCGAGCGCGCGCAAGCCTGCCTCGATCTTGCGCCGTGCGGTCTCGAGCGTGTCGTCGGGGTCCACGCCGTAGCCCTCACGGAAAAATTGCGCCATCACGCCGTACGGCGGCTCGCCGAGAGACGAGCACGCGGCGCGGCGTACGGTCAGCGCTGTCGGCTCAAGCTGGCGAATGAACTCTCTCACGAGGCGGGACTTGCCGTTTCCCGGCTCGCCCCGGACGCCGAGCACTTGCGCCCGCCCGGCGAGCGCGCTCCTGAATGCGGCCTGAAGCTGCGCGAGCTCCGCGCTGCGTCCGACGAGCGGCGCGGCGAGGCCGAGCGACTCCAGCCCGCGCGCCGCGCGCGGCGCATCCGCCGCGCCGAGGAGGCGGTACACCGCGACCGGCTCGGCCTTGCCTTTCAGGGAAATCTCGCCCGCAGGCGCGAAGGAAAATGCGTGCTGCGCGAGGAGATAGGTCGCATGGCTTACCAGCGTTTCGCCCGCCTGCGCCGCCGACTGCAGCCGCGACGCCGTGTTTACCGCGTCGCCGGTAACGGCATAGCTCGCCTGAGGGTCGGAGCCGAGTCGCCCCGCCACGACACGCCCGGTATTCACGCCGATGTGAAGCGCGAGCGGGCTCCCCAGCCGGCGCTGCCAGCGCGCGCTGAGCGCGGCGGCGCGCCGGTGCATCTCGAGCGCGGCGCGCATCGCCCGCTCCGGATCATCCTCGTGCGCTTGCGGCGCGCCGAACACCGCGACCACCGCGTCGCCAACGTACTTTTCGATGAACGCGCCGAGCGGCTCGAGCGCCCCGCGCAGCGTGTCGAAGAGGTCGGTCTGCAGGGCCCGCACGTCCTCCGGGTCCAACCGCTCGGCGAGCGCGGTGAACCCCGAGAGATCGGCGAACAACACGGTCACTGGGCGACGGTCTGCCTCTTGCTTTGGCGCGCTCATGCCGCAATTCTCTACCTCCATGGAGCCACCCATCCAGCCCGGCGAGCGCGCGCCGGCGTTTTCGCTTCCGGCGATCAACCGCGAAGGCGTCGGGTCGGCCGCGGACTACCGGGGACGCGCGCTCATGATCGGCTTCTTCCGCGGCCTGCACTGCCCCTTCTGCCGCCGCCAGATCGCTCAGCTCGGCGCGGTGCAGCCCTCGCTCGCGGCCCTGGGGGTTGAGACAGTGGCAGTGATCAATACGCCCGTCGAGCGGGCGCGCCTCTATTTCCGCTACCGGCCCACGCCGGTCACGCTGCTTAGCGATCCGGAATGCGAGACACACCGGGCGTTCGGGATTCCGCGGATCGAGTTCCTTTCGCCCGGCGATCCGCCCGGGAAATGGCCGCGCGCGCGCCCCGAGGATTTCGCCGCAGCGCGCATCGATCCGACCGGAGAGCTGGGAGCGCCCACGCAGCCGATGGATGCCAACACGGTGCTCAACCGCAAGGACGGCTTCGAGCTAACGGCGGCCGACAACCAGATCTTCGAGAAGCACGGCACGCAGTTCGCGGGCCAGTTCCTGATCGACCGCGAGGGCATCGTGCGTTGGTGCTGGACCGAGGCGCCTCATTCTCCCAACGAGCTGTGCCGCTTTCCCGGCGCCCCGGAGATGCTCGAGGCTGCGCGCAATCTGCGCGGCTGACCGTCGTCATGTAATGCAAGCCGCAGTCAGCGCGGCAGGTAGCTCAGGTCCACCATCGAGTCCACGTTCACCGGCTTCTCGAGCCACTGCAGCTTGTCGCGCATGAAAGCAGAGAGCTTCTTCAGGCTCTCGACATCCACCCGCGCGTTCGGGTCGCGCTTCCAGTCGGCGGTCTTGAGGTAGACCGGGAGCGGGGTGCGCACGAACCCGGCCTTGTGAAGGTCGGTCTTCGCCTGTTCGGTGTTCGCCAGGTAGTACTGGGTCACGGCAACATAGTCGGCGAGAAAGGCACGCACCGCGTCGGGGTGCTGCTTCAGGAACTTCTCGCCGAAGAAGATATCGAGCAGCTCGTGGTCGTAGCCCACGGCGTCGACCGCCGTGAAGAGCTTGCGCAAGCCGCCTTTCGCCATCTCGGCGGAGTAGAAGGGCTCAACGAAGGTCCCGGCGGTGACTTTGCCCGTACGCACCGCGTCGCCGATTGCCGGAAAGGCCATCGGCACCACTTTGGTGTCTTTGTCGGGAACGAGGCCCGCGTTTAGAAGCCCGGCGCGCGCCCACAGGTCGGTTGCGGTCTTGATGCCGACGACGCCAATGGTGCCGCCTTTCAGGTCCTGCACGCGCTTCACCGGGCCGTCTTCCTTCACCATGTAGGTGGTGGTGAAGTACTTGTCGCCCTTCGCTTCCTGGCAGACGCTCGCGACGATCTTCATCTCGAGGCCCTGCTCGCGGCCGAAGATAACGGCGAGGCCGGGCGCCGTGCCGGCATCGATCTCGCCGGCGAGGAAGGCCTGGAAGCGCTCGGGGTTCGCCTGGAAGAGGATCTGCTTCAGCTCGTAGCGCTTGCCCTGGCTCGGCGTCAGGTCCTTGCGCACGCTCATGAGCCATACCTGCTCTTCGGCGGCAAAGCCGCGTCCCAGGCGGATCAGCGGAGGAGTTTGCGCAAGAACGTTGGCGGCGAAGAGAAACAGAACTAGCGAAAGAACGACTTTGCTCTTCATGATCCGCCCCTCCTCAGACGTAATAGGTGTCGAGCTTTTCCCAGTATATCAACCGGTCACGCGCGAGCACGACGGCCTTGTCGAGCGCGTAACCGAGAAGCGCGATGACCACCACCACGGCGAGCATGCGATCGGTGCGAAGTGACGAAAGCGCGTAGATGACCAGGTAGCCGAGGCCGTCGGCGGAGCTCACCATCTCGGTGATCACCACCACGATCATCGCCACCGGCACCGCGACGCGAAAGCCCGCGAAGATGAAGGGCGCGGTGGCCGGGATCACGACGCGGCGCAATATGCCGGCGCGCGAGGCGCCCATGTTCCGGGCAGACCATAGCAATGCGCGGTCCACGCTCCTTGCGCCGGCGTAGCTCATGATCACGATGGGGTAGAGGCACTCGAGGAAGACGAGCGCCACCTTCGACAGGCTGCCGATGCCGAACACGAAAATGAAGATCGGGAACAGGGCGAGCTTCGGCACGGCGTAGGTGCCGGAGAAGAGCGGGTCGAGCAGCCCCGCGATGGTCTTCGAGCGGCCCATGAGGACGCCGAGGAAGATGCCGACCAGCGCGGCAGCCGCGAACCCGCCGAGCGCGCGGTAAAGCGAGGTCCAAACCTCCATGAGCGAGGCCGTGCGGGTGAAGAAAAGGACGAGCTCCTGCCCGATGTTCACGAGCGAGGGGAAGAGGATCTTGTTCCACAGGCCGCTGCGCGCTGCCGCTTCCCAGGCGACCAAGGCCATTCCAACAAATAGAAACCTCATGCCGGCTGCTCGTGCCACGCGAGAAGCCTGCGGTGCGAGTAGCGCACCAGGCGGTCGCCGGCGTAGCCGAGGATGGCGATGGCGAGCAGCGAGACGTACATGAGGTCGAAGCGCAGCGAGTTCTCGGCGACGCGGATCATGTGGCCGAGGCCCGAGCGCGCGTTGATCATCTCGGCGGCGAACATGACGATGAAGGAGAGCGCGAGCGAGACGCGCATGCCGGCGAAGATCATCGGCGCGGCGCTCGGCACCACCACGCGCCGGAAGATCGCGGCGCGCGAGGCGCCCATGTTCTGCGCCGACCAGACCAGGATCTTCGGCGTCGCCTTGACGCCATAGTAGGCGTTGATGAACACCGGATAGAAGCAGGCGAGCGCGATGATCAGCACCTTCGACAGCTCGCCGATGCCGAACCAGAGCATGAAGATCGGCAGCATCACGATCTTCGGCACCGGGTAAGTGAGGAACACCGCCGGGCTGAACATCCGGTCGAACCAGCGCGCAGTGCCGGCGGCGAGGCCGAGCGCCGCACCGAGCAGCGTGCCGATAGCGAAGCCCGGGAGCGAGCGGGTCAGGCTCGCCCAGATGTTCTCGTAGAGCTCGGCAGTTCCGAGGGCTCGCACGAAGTCGGTGACTATTTCAACCGGAGACAAGACAAAATCCGGCAGGCCGGCGAGCGCGGCAAGCTCCCAGGCGGCGAGGATCGTGATGAGGAGGCTGGCTCTGAGGACCGCCATTCGCGCAGAATTATCTTCCATGAAGATCATCGACGAGGTCGAGGCTGCCCTTGAGGACATAGTGAAGCGTGACGGACAGCTCGGCGCCTGGCAGGCGGTGAACCTCGAGTTCGCCCGCCGGCAGGCGCGCGCGCTGGACTCGGGCCTGGCGGGCGGATGGCTGCACGGCATGACGCTAGGCGTGAAGGACATCTTCGACACCGCCGACCTGCCCACCGAGTACGGCAGCGCGATCTACGCCGGCCACCGTCCAGCCTGGGACGCGGCGTGCGTCGCCCTGGCGCGCGCCGCGGGCGCGGTCGTCATCGGCAAGACCGTGACCACCGAGTTCGCGACCATGGTGCCGGCGCGCACCGTGCATCCGCTCGACCCGCGCCGCACTCCCGGCGGCTCCTCGAGCGGCAGCGCCGCAGCGGTTGCCGCCGGCATGGTGCGCTTTGCGTTCGGCTCGCAGACCGTCGGCTCCACCATCCGCCCGGCGGCGTACTGCGGCGTGGTGGGCTACAAGCCCACTTTCGGAATGCTCAGCCGCTCGGGCATGAAGATGGGCGCCGAGTCGCTCGATACGGTAGGCGTGATCGCGCGCACCGTGGATGATGCTGCTCTCCTCGCGGCGGGAAGCGGCATGCGAAAAGATCTGCTCGAAAAAGAAGAAACAAGAAACCCAAAATTGGCGGTCTGCCGCTCGCCCAATTGGCATCAGATGTCGCGCGAAGGCGCGGACGCCTTCCTCGCTACTGTGGACAGGCTGGGCGGGCAGGGCGCGAGGATCCTCGAAAGGGAAGTGCCATTCGACGCGCTCGACAAGGCGGCAACCACCATCCTCTTCTACGAGATGGCGCGCGGCCTCGCGCACGAGATGGCGCACCACCGCGCGAGAGTCAATCCGATGCTCGTGCAGCGCGTCGACGAGGGGAGCTCCATCCCGCATGCCGAGTATGCGAACGCGCTTGCCTATGCCGCGGATTGCAGAAAGCAGCTCACCGACTTGGTGGCCGACGTCGACGCAATCCTCACGCCGAGCGCGACCGGCGAGGCGCCGCTCGGCCTCGAGAGCACCGGCAACACCGCGATGAACCGCCTTTGGACGCTGCTCTACGCGCCGTGCGTGACGGTGCCCGCGGGCGTTGGGCCCGCGGGGATGCCGCTCGGGGTCCAGCTTGTGGGGCTGCCGGGAAGCGATGCGCGCACGCTCGCTGTCGCGCGCTGGGTGGAAAGCGCTCTTTAAGGCCTCGCCGCGCGCTGCCAGAGCTTCAGAGGCTGAACCGCTGCTGCAGAAAGGCGAGCAGCCGGCCCTCCAAGTGGCGTTTCTCGAGCCAGAAGTCGGCACCCGCGGCGTCGCACGCCGACTCGAACTGCGCGTCGCTGTGCGACGTCATGATGACGACCAGCGGGAGAGTGCCCTGCGACTTGAGATGCCGCGCGAGCCCGATGCCGCCCATGTCTCGCATTGGGTGCGCCGCGAGCACCACGTTGGGCTTGCGCTTCGCGATCGCGGCCAGGGCTTCGGGCGCGGACGCCGCGGATTCGATCGACACTGGCCGCACGAGCGCGCTCAGCCAGTCCGCAATGGCCCAGCGCGATTGAATGCGGTCATCGACGATGAGAATCCTCACCCCGGGAGCCCTTGCGGGAGGGGTTGCATGAGGGGCGCCGCCGAAAGATCGACGATGACCAGCACATCGCTGCCGAAGCGACAGGCGCCGAGGCACGCCATCAGCCGGCTTTCCTGCGCTTCGGATTCGAGCTGCAGAAAGCACAGCGCGCGCCGTTTCTCGGCCTCGGACATGGTCAGTATCTCCATGCGCGTGACCTTGCCGAATTCGGCGCACATCTCGTGGACCGCGGATTTGAGGCTGCCGACGTCGCGGCAGCCCGCGAGCGGCTTCAGCCGGTCTGCGGCGGCACTCGCGGGTCTCATAGTCGGAGGGATGGGCATTGCATCCTCGGCAGCTTTGCGCTCCTGGGAACCTTGTTCACAGCGCCCGGAGGTGTTCAGTTCGATACCGCACAGACCGCCTAGTCGGCGCTGTGCCATCATGCTTGCCGGTATTCGGTCACCTCCCCCATCCACGGCCGAATGCCTGCAATACCTGGCCCGGCGGCGGCGATCCCGTTTCCGGGCTCTTTCTTTCAGTAGGCTATTTCTCCATCAATACCGCAAGCCCGTCGGCGCACGCCCGGGACACGGTGTCGCTCGCCTTCTCTTCCCCGGGCATCCTGTCCCAGCCGCCTTTTTCGATGTAGGCGGCTCTCTCCCAGGAATTTATCGCCTGCAACTCCTTGAGCCTCTGCTTGTCGTTCGGGGCCTTGGCAAACTGAGCGACGCAGATCGCCGCCCGGGTCGTCAACACTGCCGCGTCGGTCGCCGCCACGGAGGTGCCGCGGGTCGTCCAGCCTCCCCAACTGAAGCCGACGATCATCGCCGCGCCCGCTCCGAGAATTAGGCCCCAGACGCCGTACTTCACCTTCACTTCATTTTCCGGTTTCATTGGACTGTCCTCCAAAAGCGACATGGTGCGCTGAAGACGGCTCGCCTTCTGTGCGCTGGCCGACATTCGACGCTCAGCAGGTGAAGTCCGCAGGCGAGCTTCGCCCGTGTTCGGCAGCGCACAGACTGCGTGACAGCGGCTCGGCGAAGCTTGCGGGATGAAACAATCCGCCGACGTCGATCAACTGGCGCTCGATCTGTTCACGTCTGAAGGCGCGCCCTCGACCCCGGACCCGAGACGCCCCGCGTGCATCACGAGTCCCGGCACGGTGCCGCCGCTCGTTCCGCGCCGCATGCCTGCGGTGCGTATCGCATGTCCCGCAAGCGAAGGCGCGGCACAGCGCTACCGAAAGCCCCTGTGGCGTCCTTTCAAAGCCGAGCCGTGACGAGCTCTCAAGACGACATTACCGCCGTCGGCGCAGCAAGCCCCTGAGTTGCAGCTGCTACCGTCCGCGGCTGCGCCCCGTCGTCCTGCGGCGCTTGTTCCGGGGAAGATTGTGCGGCGGGCCCGGACGTACGGGATTGCGCGGCGGGGGGCGGCCGTGCCTCGCTTTCGCGCCCGCGCTGGCGCGGCTTTTCACACGCTCGATTTCGGCCGCGAGGGCTTCGATGTGCGCTGCGTGCCGGGCGCCGGGCCCGTGGAGCTGCAACGCTTCCCTCTCGCGCTCGAGAAGCTCGTGCAGCTTGCGCAGCGCCTCGTTGCATGCCGCGGCGACGCCGGCCTCCTTTTCCATATCTTGGCGGTGCAGCTCGATCTGAGCGATGGCGTCCATCACCTCGTCGCTGATCATCCGGGGTCCCCTCCGTGTCTACGCGTAGCTGCGCAAGCGCTGCGAGAACTCGGCCAAGGGCCGGATCCCGCTCGCCTCTGCGCGGGCACACCAGTCCTGCAGCTGCCTGACGAGCTGCTCGCGCGAGGCCTTGGAGCGCTCCCAGACCGCGGTCAGCTCGTGGCGCATCGAGTACATGGTCTGTAGCGTACGCGACTTCGGCAACACCTGCGCGAGCCGCGCGCGCTCCAGCTCGTGCAGCATCCGCGCGTACCGCGCCAGCACATCGTAGCGGTACCGGATGACCGCCTCCAAGGTATTGGGGTCCACCGCCGGCTTGGGCGCAGTGAAACGCGGAGTCGGCGCGACATGCTTGACCGTGGCGAGGCCGAGCGCTTCGAGAATGCGGATATACAGCCAGCCGGCGTCGAGCTCGTACCACTTGCTCGAGAGCTTGGCCGAGGTCGGGTAGGCATGATGGTTGTTGTGTAGCTCCTCGCCGCCGATCAGGATCCCCCATGGCACGATGTTGGTGCTCGCGTCCGGCGTGGGCCAATGCCGGTAGCCCCAGTAGTGGCCGATGCCGTTGATCACCCCCGCCGCCCAGAACGGAATCCAGGCCATCTGCGTCAGCCAGATGAGCGCGCCGGGAATGACGCCGAACAGCACGAGATCGGCCGCCAGCGTGATGAACACGCCGTAGATCGCGAGCTTGCTGTAGACGTTGCGCTCGATCCAGTCGTCGGGCGTTCCACGCCCGTAGCGCTCCAGCGTTTCCGGCTTGGCGCATTCCTTGACGTAGAGAGCGACGCCCAGCCACAGCACCCGGTTGATGCCGTAGATCTGGGGGCTGTGCGGATCCTCCGGCGTCTCGCACTTGGCGTGGTGCTTGCGGTGCACCGCGGCCCATTCCTTGGTCACCATGCCCGTGGTGAGCCACAGCCACAGCCGGAAGAAATGACTGACCGCGGGGTGCAGATCGAGCGCGCGATGCGCCTGGCAGCGATGCAGGTAGATGGTGACCGCCGCGATCGTCACGTGCGTGAGCGCGAGCGCGGCCACGACATGGCCCCACCAGGGGAGATCAAACAGGCCTGAAAAGAGCATTCTCAATCTTCCTATAAGTATCCCTTTGCGGAGCGCCCGGATGTTTGATCTAGGTCATTTCGAAAGCTTGACGGGTACGTGGCGCACAGATGGAGAATTATCCTGGCGCTATGGTGTGCGAATGATGAGTCGCGGCATCCCCATTGCCATTCTGGTCACGGCCCTGTGCGCGCAGCCCGCCGCGGCGGCGCCGGTCGCGGTGCGTTTCGAGGAAGGCGTCAGCCACGGCTTCCTGACGCTGCGCACTGCCGATGCGACGCAGATCGCCTCGGGCGATCTGCTCCAGGTCTTGCGCGGCGGCGAGGTGGAGAGCCGCATGCTGTTTCGCTTCAGGGACGGCTCGGTGCTCGACGAGACCGTGGTGTTCACGCAGCAGCGTGTTTTTGCGATGAAGAGCTACCGGCTGTTGCAGAAGGGACCGGCATTCGCCGAAGACACCGAGATCTCGCTGGAGCGCGCTCCCGGGAAGTACCGCGTGAAAACCACCGCCCGCAAGGACGCTCGCGAGGAGGTGGTCGAGGGCATGCTCGAGCTTCCCGCCGACACCTACAACGGCATGGTCGTCACCGTCGCGAAAAACCTCCCCAAAGGAGCGAGCGCAACCGTTCACGTCGTCGCCTTCACGCCGGCGGCGCGCATCGTCCCAGTCGAGCTCGCGCCCGCGGGCGAGCACAAGGTGCTGGTGGGCGAGCTTGCCAAGACCGCAACCCGCTACGTGTTGAAGGCCAAGCCCGGCGCCTGGCTGGAGTTCCTCGCCACCGTGCTCGGCCGGATGCCGCCGGACTCGCACGCGTGGATCCTCACCGAGGAGGTGCCGGCGTTCGTGAGGTTCGAGGGCCCGCTGCATCCGATGGGAGCGGTTTGGCGCATCGAGCTGACAAGCCCGCGCTGGACTGATTAGCCTGCGGCCGACGGCAGCCGCGCGCTGTGGCTGAGCGGCTTCGCCTACCCTACTTGTGTATCGGATCGGTTTTGTGCTCGCGCGCCAGCCACTCGGCGAGCTGCTTTTCGCGAGCTTCGTTAGTGACGCCATCCGCAACCTGGATTCCCCCGAGCCTGTGCTCACGCTGGCCGGTGACCACGCCGGTGTGGTCGCCGGTCATGCGGCTGAGCCGTTGCCGGGCGATGCCCTTGAGCTGCTTCCAGCGCCCTGCGATGCGTGCCCAGTTCATTCGTGCATTGTGCCTGCGCTCAACGCTCGGCTCTGTGCGGCAGGCTACATTCGCGCGGATAAGCGCGGCGCGCTGCTGGACGTTCCGAGACGGTTAGCCACGAACTTTGGCCGGCCGCTGCGGCAGCTCGTCGGCCAGGAGAGTCACCGTCCGGTCATACGGATCGAACCGCCGATGCAGCCGGAAGAATTTGCGCCGCTCGTCCTTGCATCGCAGGGTCACGTCCAGCGGCTGCGTATCCCCCTCGTGAAGCAGCGCGGCGACCAGCTCGCATGTCGCCGGCTTCTCGTGCACGAGCTCGCGTAACGGCTTTCCGCTCAGCTCCTCCGGCCGGTGGTAGCCGAGCGCACGGGCCCATGCGTCGGCGCTCAGCAACTCGAACAGCCCACTGGGGCGCACGCGCGCAAGCATCAGGCCCGATTCGGCGCATGTCCTGCCGGGGCTGGCGCACAGGACGAGTATCATTTCGGGCAAGCGCTGGAGCCCCTGAGCGGGAATGGCATTCTCGACACTTTTCTTGTACGCGTCCGCTGGAGCCAGGTCTGTACGTTGTAGAACATAGCGGACACCGCAAAGGGGCGCATCCGCTAGCGGAGTTGGCCGCGATCCTGAGTCACATAGCTGTGTCCGGAATCGCACATTGAGCGCTCCGGGGGGTATGATGGCTCCTCGGTGAAGCTTCTCGACGTCCAGTCCGGGAATCATCTCCTCGCGGCTCTGCCCGGGCCGGAGTTCGAGCGCCTGCGCAGCGATCTGGAGGAGGTCTCACTGCCGCTCGGCCGCTCGATCTACGAGGCCGGCGTTCACATGAATCACCTCTATTTTCCGATCGAAGGCATCATTTCCCTGCTGCAGGT
>DATIGN010000132.1:0-7461 GCA_035454685.1 Burkholderiales bacterium
TGGCGAGCCCCGGGTACTCGGCCAGCCAGTCGACTCCGCCGGGCTTGCGAAAGTCGAGCCAGCCGAGGCAGCAGCCGAGCGCGATGTCGGCGAGCGAGTAGCGCTCGCCGTGGCACCACGGTCGTTCGGCGACCTCGGAGGCCATCTGCGCCATGCCGCGCTTCATCCGCGCGAGCTGCTTGTCGGTCCAGGCCTGACTGCGCTCGTGCTCCGCGCGCAGCGATTCATAGCGCACGAGAAGCCCCGCATCGAGCACGCCGTCGGCAAGTGCCTCCAGGCGGCGCACGGCGACGCGATCGCGCAGGTCGTCGGGGATCAGGCGGCTGATGGGCGACTTGCCGTCGAGGAATTCGACGATCACGCGCGAGTCGTAGAGTGCCGTTCCGTCGTCAAGCAGGAGGGTGGGAATCTTGCCGAGCGGGTTGTGCCGGTTGACCGGGTTATCGACCGGGGCGACGTCGACCAGCTCCATGTCGCAATCGATCTTCTTCTCGGCGAGCACGATGCGCACCTTGCGGGTATAGGGGCTGGCGAGCGAGGCTAGGAGCTTCATGAAGGGCGCGATTATAAGGTCCGCACGCACTGGCGCAGGGCGGGAAGCACGTCTTTCTCGAACCAGGGATTGCGCGCGCGCCACCCGATGTTGCGCCAGCTCGGGTGCGGCAGGGGGAAGAACTCGGGCAGGTAGTCGCGCCACGCCCGTACGGTGTCGGCGAGCGTTTTCTTGCGCCGCGCCCTCAGGTAGAACGCCTGCGCGTAGGCGCCGACGAGGAGAGTAAGGCGGATGTCGGGCAGCGCCGCGCGGAAGCGCGGCTGCCACAGGGGCGCGCATTCGCGGCACGGCGGCAGATCCGCGCCGTCCACCGTGCCGGGATAGCAAAGCCCCATCGGCACGATCGCGATGCGCGAGGTGTCGTAGAACGCTTCGCGGTCGAGCGCGAGCCATGCGCGCAGCACTTCGCCCGAGGGATCATTCCACGGGATGCCGGTTTCGTGCACGAGCCGCCCGGGCGCCTGGCCGACGATAAGGAGACGCGCGCGCCTGCCGACGCGGAACACGGGGCGCGGCTTGAACGGCAGCTCCTGCGCGCACTCGGTGCAGGCGCGCGCTTCGCGGCTCAGCGCGGAGAGTGAAATTCGCATCCCCTTATAATAGGGCCCCATGCCTTCGTCGCTCGCCGCGCTGTCGCCTCTCGACGGGCGGTACTCAAGCGGCGCCGATCCCCTGCGCGGTTACTTCAGCGAGCAGGCGCTCATCCGCTACCGCACGCGCATCGAGCTCGAATGGCTCCAGGCGCTCGCCGCCGAGCGCGCGATCAAGGAGCTCAAGCCTTTCGCGACGCGCACCCTGTCCGAGTTTTCGCGCCTGCTAGGAAATTTTTCGGCACAGGATGCGGGCGAGATCAAGGCGATCGAGGCGAAGACCAATCATGACGTCAAGGCGATCGAGCTTTGGCTGAAGGCGAAGCTCAAGAGAAACGCCGAGGCGCAGCGCGCGCTCGAGTTCATCCACTTCGCCTGCACCTCGGAAGATATCAACAACCTCGCTTACGCGCTCATGATCGGCGAGTCGCGCGCGCGAGTGATGCTGCCGCGGCTCGACGACCTTGTCGCCGCGTTGCGCGCGGCCGCGCGCCGCCACGCGTCGCTGCCGATGCTTTCGCGCACGCATGGCCAGGCGGCAACGCCGACCACGCTTGGCAAGGAGATGGCGAACTTCGCGCACCGCCTGGCGCGCGCGCGCGGGCGCATCGCGGCGCTGCCGGTGCTCGGCAAGATGAACGGCGCGGTGGGTAACTACAGCGCGCACATGATGGCGTACCCGGGGTTCGACTGGGAGCGCTTCTGCCGGCGCTTCGTCGAACGCCTCGGACTCGAGTTCAACCCCTACACCACGCAGATCGAGCCGCACGACTGGCTCGCGGAGCTGCTCGACGCCTATGCGCGCACGAACAGCGTGCTGCTCGGCCTTGACCGAGACCTGTGGGGCTACATCTCGCTCGGCTATTTCCGCCAGAAGGTGAAGGCGGGCGAGGTCGGCTCCTCCACCATGCCGCACAAGGTGAATCCGATCGACTTCGAGAACTCCGAGGGCAATATCGGCGTGGCGAACGCGCTGCTGCGCCACCTGGCCGAGAAGCTGCCGGTGTCGCGCTGGCAGCGCGACCTTTCGGACTCGACCGCGCAGCGCAACGTCGGCACCGCGCTCGGCCACACGCTGCTCGCATACTCGGCGTGCCTGCGCGGCCTCGCCAAGCTCGAGGCCGACCCGGCGCGGCTCGCCGCCGACCTCGACGCGAACTGGGAGGTTCTCGCCGAGGCGGTGCAGCAGGTGATGCGCCGGCACGGCGTCGCGGATGCCTACGACAAGCTCAAGGCGGTGAGCCGAGGCAAGCGCCTGGAGCGCCGCCAGCTCGCTGCGTTCGTGAAGGCGCTGCCGCTGCCTCCCGAGGCGAAGAAGCGCCTGCTCGCGCTCACGCCCGCCCGGTACACCGGCCTCGCCGCCGAGCTCGCGAAGCGCATTTGAAGTTTTTGCTGCTTGTACTGGCAGCCGGAGTGGCGGCTGCCCCGGCCAAAGCGCAGGAAATCGTTACGCTGCAGACCCGGCCCGGCGTGACGCAGTCTTTCTTCATCGCCAATATGGGCGGGCTCAAGGCGGAGGCGGCGGCGCTGCTTCTCGTCGGCGGCGAGGGCGCGATCCGCCTGCGCATGGAGGAGGGCCAGATCCGCTTCCAGCAGGGCAACTTCCTGCCGCGCTCGCGGCGCGAGTTCATCCGCAACGGCATCCTTCCCGTGATTCTCGATACCCCGAGCGACCAGCAGTCGGCCGCAGGCATGAGCGACACGTTCCGCGCGGGCGCCGCGCACGCCGCCGACGTGCGCGCGGTCATCGCCGAAGTGAAGCGGCGCTATCCCGGGTTGCCCGTGTTCATCGTCGGCACGAGCCGCGGCACCGTGTCTGCCGCGCATCTGGCGGCCGCGCTGCACGGCGAAGCCGCCGGCGCGGTGCTCACCTCGACGCTCTTTTTTTCCGACGTGCGCGCGCGGCGGGCCGCGCTCGCCAGCTTCGACTGGTCGAGCGTCAAGATGCCGCTCCTCCTCGTGCACCACGAGGACGACGGCTGCGGCGCGACGCCCTACTTCGAGGCCGAGCGCCTTGCGCACCGCTTTCCGCTCGTCAAGGTGAGCGGCGGGAATCCCGCGCAGAGCGGACCCTGCGAGCCGCTGTCCCAGCACGGGTTCTTTGGGAGAGAAGCCCAAACTGTCGACGCGATGGCCGCGTGGATGCTCGGCCGGCCTTTCGCGAAGGACGTTCGCTAGTGCTCTACGTCGCGACGATCTTCCTCTCGTCGTTCCTTCTGTTCCTGGTGCAGCCGCTGATCGCGCGGCTGATCCTCCCCTGGTTCGGCGGCAGCGCCGCGGTGTGGACGACGTGCATGCTCTTCTTCCAGGCGCTGCTGCTCGCGGGATACGCCTACGCGCACCTTCTCGCCAGGTATTCGCGCCGCAGGCTCGAGCCGCTCATCCACAGCGTACTGCTCGTCGCCGCGGTGGCGACGTTGCCGATCGCACCGAGCGAGGTATGGAAGCCTGCCGGCGGCGAGAACCCGGTGGTCTGGATCCTGCTCCTGCTCGCCCTCGCAGTCGGCCTTCCGTACTTCCTGCTTGCAGCGAATAGCCCGCTGCTGCAGGCGTGGTTCGCGCGCGCCCGGCCGGGCGAAAACCCCTACCGCCTGTTCGCCGTCTCGAACCTCGGATCGCTGGTGGCGCTGCTCGGCTACCCCTTCGTGGTCGAGCCCAATCTTGGCGGCGCCGGCCAAGTGACGCTATGGTCATGGCTCTTCGCCGCGTTTGCCGTGCTGTGCGTCGCGGTGGCGTGGCGCACGCCGCCGAAGCAAGCGGCGGAGGAAGAGCGCGCCGCGCTCGCGTCGCTCGCCGCGGGCGACATCGTGCTCTGGCTCGCCCTCTCGGGAACGGGGTCGGTGTTGTTGCTCGCGGTGACGAATCACCTGACCCAGAACGTGGCCTCGGTGCCGCTGCTGTGGCTTGCGCCACTTACGCTCTACCTTGCGAGCTTCATCCTCACCTTCGACGGCAAGGGCTGGTACCGGCCGCAATGGCTGTGGTCGGTGCTTCTCGTGTGGATCGCAGCCATGGGATGGCTGATCGTCGACGATGACTTCCAGTTCGACCTGCCGGTGCAACTCGGCATCTTCCTGCCGGGGCTGTTCCTCGGCTGCCTCTTTTGCCACGGGGAGCTCTACCGGCTGCGGCCGCCGCCGGAACGGCTGACCGCCTTCTACCTCATCGTCGCGGGCGGCGGCGCGCTCGGCGGCATGCTGGTGGCGGTGGCCGCGCCGCTCGTCTTCACCGGGTACTACGAGCTCGGCATCGGCCTCGTCGTGCTTGCGGCTCTCGCCGCGGCGTGCTTCGGCCGCCTCGGCGCCGTGCCGCGCTACGCCAGCCTCGCCGTGCTGCTCGGCGTTGCGGCGAGCGCCGGCTACGACGGCATGCGCTACCAGCGCGACGTGCTCGTCGCCTCGCGCAGCTTCTACGGGGTGCTGCGCGTCAAGGAGTACGGCGTGGAGGGCGACCAATCGCATCTGCGCCGCCTGGTGCACGGCGCGATCATGCACGGCGAGCAGTACCCGCACGCGAGCACGCGCACGATGCTGACCACCTATTACCACCAGGACTCGGGCATCGGCGCGGCGATCCGCTCGCTTGGCGAGCGGCCGGCACGGGTCGGCGTCATCGGCCTCGGCGTGGGTACCATCGCCGCCTACGGGCGGCCGGGCGACATCTACCGCTTCTACGAGATCGACGCGCGCGTGATACGGATCGCGCAGAACGAGTTCACCTACCTTGCCGACAGCAAGGCGGCGATCGAACTGCAGCTCGGCGACGCCCGCCTCGCGCTCGAGCGCGAGGCGCCGCGCAGCTTCGACGTGCTCGCGGTCGATGCCTTCTCGAGCGACGCGATCCCGGTGCACCTCATTACACGCGAGGCGCTCGGTGTGTACCTGCGCCACGTCAAGCACGACGGCATCGTCGCCTTCCACGTGTCGAACCGTTTCCTCGACCTCATCCCGGTGGTGGCGCGGCTTGCCAAGGAGCACGGCGCGCACGCCATGCTGGTACGCGACGACCCCGACGAAGAAGAGGACTACCGCCGTTCGCGCACCGACTGGGTGCTGGTGTCGCGCGATCCGGCCGCGCTCAAGCGGCCGGCGATCGGAGAGCGGGGCGCGGTCGAGCCCGAGGACAGACCCGGGTGGCGCACCTGGACCGACGACTACTCAAACCTCATTCAGATACTCAAGTAGCAGAGAATCGGGCTCTGACCCCGATTTCTTCCTAGACCACGGCGCCTTCGTGCTCGTCGCGCCGGTCGCCGGTCCGCTTCTTCGCCGGGACGATGAACTGCTCGCGCTTGGCGCCGAGCCACATGACGAGCGGGCTCGCGACCAGCACCGAGGAATAGATGCCGAACAGGATGCCGATGGTGAGCGCAAGCGCGAAGTAGTGCAGCGCCGCACCGCCGAAAAGCAGCATCGTGGTGACCATCATCTGCGTACACAGGTGCGTGATGATGGTGCGCGAGATGACGCCCGTGATCGCGGCGTCGATCACTTCCGGGGTGCTTGCCTTGCGCATCTTGCGGAAGTTCTCGCGCACGCGGTCGAACACCACCACCGACTCGTTCACCGAGTAGCCGAGCACGGCGAGCACGGCCGCCAGCACCGCGAGCGAAAACTCCCACTGGAAGAAAGCGAAGAAGCCGAGGATGATCACCACGTCGTGCAGGTTGGCGATGATCGCCGACAGGCCGAAGCGCCACTCGAAGCGCAGCCACAGGTACAGCACGATGCCGACCGCGGTGACGAGGAGGGCGAGCGCGCCGTATTCGGCGAGTTCGCGCCCGACCTGCGGCCCGACGAACTCGACGCGGCGCAGCTCCGCGCCCGGGTTGCCCTTCTTCAGGACTTCCATCACCTTCTGCGAAAGATCGGCGCTCGACTGGTTCTTCTCGATGTGCATCCGGATCAGCACCTCGCGCGAGGAGCCGAAGTTCTGCACCTCGGCTTTGTAGCCGGCGCGGTCGAGCGAGGTGCGGATCGCATCGACGTCGGCCGACTGCTGGTAGCCGACCTCGATCAGCGTGCCGCCGGTGAACTCGATCGAGAAGTTGAGTCCGCGCGTCGCGAGGAAGAACACGGCGGCGAGAAAGGTGATGAGCGAGATCACGTTGAAGATGAGCGCATACCGCATGAACGGTATGGTGCGGCGGATCTTGAAGAACTCCATTTACCCTATTTCCACGACGTGTTGCCGATCGCAAGGCGCGCGACCCGGCGGCGGTGGCCGTACGCCAGGTTCACGACCGCGCGCGACACCGTCACCGCGGAGAACATCGAGGTGAGGATCCCGAGGCAGTGCACGACCGCGAAGCCGCGCACCGGGCCCTGGCCGAAGATGAGGAGCGCGAGCCCCGCGATCAGCGAGGTGATATTCGAGTCGAGGATCGTGCCCCAGGCGCGTTCATAGCCGGCCGCAATCGCGGCCTGAGGTGTCGCGCCTCCCCGCAGCTCCTCCCTGATGCGCTCGTTGATGAGCACGTTGGCGTCGATCGCCATGCCGATGGTGAGGGCAATGCCGGCCATGCCGGGCAGCGTCAGCGTCGCCTGCAGCATGGAAAGCAGCGCGATCAGGAACAGGACGTTGGCGGCAAGCGCGACGACCGAGAACACCCCGAACAACGTGTAGTAAGCGATCATGAACGCCGCGATCGCAATGAATCCGTACCAGGTGGAATGGAAGCCGATCCGGATATTCTCGGCGCCGAGCGAGGGGCCGACCGTGCGTTCCTCGATGATCTCCATCGGCGCCGCGAGCGCACCGGCGCGCAGCAGGAGCGACACGTCGTGCGCCTCCTGCGTCGTCATGCGCCCGCTGATCTGCACGCGCCCACCCGGTATCTCGCTGCGGATCACGGGCGCCGTGACCACCTCGCCCTTGCCCTTCTCGAACAGCAGGATCGCCATGCGCTTGCCCACGTTCTCGCGCGTGACCTGGTGAAAGATGCGCGCGCCGGTGCCGTCGAGGCTGATGTGCACCGCCGGCTCGCCGGTCTGGTTGTCGAAGCCGGACTGCGCGTCGTTGATCCGGTCGCCGGTCAGGACCACCTGCCTCCTCACCAGGATCGGCGCGCCGCCGCGTTCCACGTAAAATTCGTCGCCGAAAGGCACCTGCCCCGCCTGCGCCGCCTGTATCGCCGCCGGATTGTTGGTCGCTTCGTCGTCCACCATCCTCACTTCCAGCGTCGCCGTGCGGCCGAGGATGTCCTTCGCCTTGGCGGTATCCTGCACCCCGGGCAGTTGCACGACTACCCGGTCGGCGCCCTGCTGCTGGATCACCGGTTCGGCCACGCCGAGCTCGTTGATGCGGTTGTGCAGCGTG
>DATIGN010000133.1:0-23196 GCA_035454685.1 Burkholderiales bacterium
CGGCTCGCTCCTGGTGCAGCGGCGCGTGATGGCGCCGTACCTGCTCCATTTCGAAATCATGCGCACGGCCAAGGTCTGGGGCTGCGAGTGGTACGACTTGTGGGGCGTAGCGCCACTCGACCAGCGGGACCATGCCTGGCAACAGATAAGTAAGTTCAAGCGCAAGTTGGGCGGCGTCGACGTCGAGCTCGTGCCGACGCTCGACTACGTCTACGACGAGGCCGCCTACGACCAGTTCCGGATTGCCGCACGCAGCGCGGCGACACCTCCGAAGGCGCACGCGTCACCGTCTCGAAGTGAACGGAACGGCAACGGCACCCAGACCCTGGAGCCGCCGGTGGCGACTACGCCTCCGAGCGACACGAGCCACGCTGTGGCCGGCGTTAAGATCTTCGACCCGGCTGTGTCGCGCGTGAAGCTCTTCGATCCGGCTGTGCCGCGCGGCCAGTTCAACGCGCTGCGGCATGCCTTCCCCGAAAGCCATTTCTGGCGCCTGCTGGGGGAGCGGTTTCGCTTCTACCAGACGACCTTTTGGTACCCGCTCGATCGAGCGCCTGAGAACGTCTTCGAGTCGATCATCGACAGCCTGCGGCCGCTGGCACAGCCATCTCCTAGCGTGATCGGCGTCGAGTGGTGGTTCGGCGTGAAGCTGACGAACTCTACCCCGCAGTGGCTGCTGCCATGCCACTTCGACCGCAACGACCTTGACGAGAAGGACCTGACAAGGATCCGACACCCTGAAACGGCGAGCGTGCTGTTTGTCAACACGGTACCCTACGGCGAGCTGGTGGTCACCGACCAGGTGCTCAGCGACAAGGGGCCGCAGCCGCAGCAGCCGAAGGACATGCATTTCATCAGCCCGAAAGCAAACCGCTACGTCACCTTCGCCGGCCACCTGTACCACGGCGTCATTGGTCGCATGTGGCGCCCGGTGAAGGATACGAAGCTGCGCATCACGATGGCCGTGAACTGGTGGACTGAAAAGCCGAAAGCCGCTTACCTCAACGACTCACGCGGATGCATGGCCGCGTTGCGATTGAAGGCGTGATGCCGAAGAACACTCAGGCTTCACGCGCCGGGGACAGCCTCGCGCAACTCGCGCTTCAGTAGCTTGCCGTTGGCGTTGCGGGGCAGCGGGCGATCGAGCAGCGTGAACGTTTCAGGTACTTTGTAATCCGCCAGGCGCTCCGCGCAGTAGCACTTGAGCTCATCTGCGGACGCGGGATGTTTCAGTGTCACGAAGGCATGCACGCGCTCGCCGAGCACGGGGCAGGGCTTGCCGACGACCGCGCTTTCGAGGACGGCGGGATGATGACTGAGCACGTTCTCCACTTCCACGCTGTACACCTTGTAGCCGCCGCGATTGATCATGTCTTTCAGGCGGTCGAAGACCCGAACGAAGCCGTGCCGGTCGACGGACCCGAGGTCGCCCGAGCGCCAGTAGCCGTCGGTGAACGATTGGCGCGTGGCTTCCGGGTTGTCCCAGTAACCGGGAACCACCATGGGCCCGCGTATCCACAGCTCGCCGCTCTCGCCGGGGGGAAGCTCCCTTCCATCCGCGTCGACAACAATGATCTCGCCGCACGGCACGGTCCATCCGACGCTATCGGGGTGCTCCGCCGTGTAGGCGGCCGGCATCAGGGTCGACGGCGAGGTGGTCTCCGTGGAGCCGTAGGCATTGTGCAGACCCAGCTGCGGCAGTCTCCTGCGGAGGGTGGCGATGGTCGCTTCGGGCATGGGCGCGCCGCCAAAGCCGCCGACGCGCCAGCTGGTCAGATCGAACCGATCGAAGTCCTGCTGCAGCAGGCACAGGTTGTACATCGCGGGCACGAGGATGGTGTAGGTCATCCGCTCGCGCGCCGCCAGCTCGAGGAACTCGCGCGCCTTGAACTCCGGCATGATGACCGCGCAGCCTTCGGCATGCCAGATCGTGAGCAGGATCGCCACCACACCGGTGACATGGCTCGCCGGCACCGCAAGCACGGCTCGATCCCCGGCGCGGAGGGCAAAGCAGTGCTTGTAATGCAATAGCGCGTGCACGATGTTGAAGTGCGTCAGCATTGCGCCTTTCGGCCGCCCCGTGGTGCCGGAGGTGTACAGGATGATGGCGGTGTCTTCTTCTTTGATGGCCGGCAGCGCCGGCGCCTCGCCGTCGCCTTCGACGTGCCGCTCATCAAGGATGTGCTCCACCGTGGGCGCCTCGCCTCGGAGCGGTACCCTGGACGCGAGGTTCGATTCGTGCACGAGGGCGCGCGCGCGGCACTGTCCGAGGATGTAGGCCACCTCCGGCCGCTGCAGTCGCGTGTTGATCGGCACCGCGATGGCACCGAGGCGCAGGACGCCGAGCAGCGTGGTGGCGAACTCCACCCGGTTCCCCAGCATCACCCCGACACGATCCTGTTCCCCGATATCGCGTGCGGCGAGCGCGCTGGCCACGCGCACGGAACGCTCCTCAAGCCGGGCGTAAGTCAAACGCTCCTCTCCGCAAACCAGCGCTTCTGCGTCGGGCCGCGCCGCACAGGCGCGGGCGAATGCTTCCGGAACAGTGGCGGGGCGATCCACGAAGCAGCGTACCCGGCGCTCACCGAAGTGCCGCTCGGTTCGAATCATCACCGACGCGGGAAGCGCCCAGGTCATCGCGACAATGTCGCGACGGCGCCGCGGTCGATGGTGAACACGCGGTCGAGCAGGCCGTGGGCGTGCGCCAGGCTCGATTCGGAGAGGATGGCGCTCACCCCGGTCCGCCGCAGTCCTGCGATCACCTGGGCGAGCCGCCGCGCAAGCACCGGTGCGACGCCCTCGAACGGCTCGTCGAGAAGAAGAAGCCGGCTGCCCGCCATCATCGCGCGCGCCAGCGCAACGAGCTTCTGCTGGCCGCCCGAGAGATGCAGCGCCTTGCGCGCGCGCAACTCGAACACCTCCGGGATCGCGTCGTAGACGCGTTGCAGACGGCTCGCGGTATCAGCGAACCGCGCGGACCAGGCCGGCAGTAGCACATTCTCCTCGACGCTCAGGGCCGGCACGAGCCGCCGGTCTTCGGGCATGTACCCCATGCCAAGGGAGATGCGCCGGTGGGTCGGCAGCTCGGCGAGCGGTCTCTCCTCGTAGCTGAGCGAACCGCCGGCCACGGGCAGCAGCCCCATGACGGTGCGTAGCAGCGTGGTCTTGCCGGCTCCGTTGCGGCCGATCAGGCCGGCGAACTCACCGGCCCCGACGCCGAGGCTGACCCCGCGCAGGATGGCCACCGGTCCGATCGACACCGAGACATTCTCAAGCCGCAGCACGTACGTCCTCTCCGATCACGTAGCGGCGCACCTCATCGGAGCGCAGCACTGCTTGCGGCGACCCATCGGCAATGATGCGTCCATCGTAGAACGCGACAACGCGGCCGGCGTAGCGCGAGACGATGTCCATATCGTGCTCAACGAAAAGCACGGTTACGCCCTGGCCGCGCACCGCGCCCATGACGAGGTCCATGATGCCGAATTTCTCCTCGGCGGCCACTCCGCTGGTGGGCTCATCGAGCAGCAGGAGCTTGGGCCGCGCGACGAGCGCCATCGCCACGTCGAGGAGCTTGCGGATGCCTTCGGGCAGCAGGCCGGCCGAGCGGGCGGCATAAGGCTCGAGGTGGAAGCGCGCCAGCACCTCCTCCGTCGCCTGCTCGGCGCGCTCGGCGCCCGCGATGCCCTCGGCGACGAACAGGTTCTCGCGCACGCTGAGCGTGGCGAAGAGCTGAGGGATCTGGAATGAGCGCGACAGCCCCATGCGGGTGATCTCCCGCGGCGAGCGGCCGACAAGGTCCTGGCCGTCGAAACGGATGCGCCCGCTGTCCGGCCGCAGATAACCGGTGACCATGTTCAGGAACGTGGTCTTGCCGGCGCCATTCGCGCCGATCAGGCTGACGACGCTGTCACGGTCGAATTCGAGCGTGATGTCGGCCGCCGCAGTCACGGCGCCGAAGCGCTTGTTGAGTGCTTCGGCGGAAAGGAGCGCGCTCACGCCGGCTTTCTTTTCAGCAGCGTCCACAGTCCTCCGGGGAGGAACATGATGATCGCGAGCATCGCCGCTCCGAGCGCCATCTGCCACACATTGGGGGCATACTGACTCGCAAGGATGCGCAGCGCCTCAAAGATCGCCGCCGACAGGAACGGGGCGAGCACGTTGCCCGTTCCGGCAAGAATGGCGATGAACACGAACTCGCCGGAGGTCGTCCAGTACACCGTTTCCGGATCGACATGGCCGACGGCCAGCGCGGCGAACGCGCCGCCCAGGCCCGCGAGCGCGGCCGCGATCACGTAGTTGACGTAGACCACGCGGTAGACGGACGCGCCCAGGTACTCGACCCGAAGCTCGTTGTCGCGGATGGCGGACGAGAGCCGACCCCAGTGGGAGCCGAGGTAGCGATGCAGCGCCCAGCCGACGCCGAGAACCGCGATGGCCGACACGCCGTAGAACACGCGGCGCGCGTCGGCAGCGCCGAGCGCGATGCCGGCGAACGATTTGGCGTGGAGATTGAACCCGTCGGTGCTGCCCAGGGTCGAGCTCTTGACCAGCAGTCCGTAGAGGATCATGGAGAAAGCGAGCGACAGCATGGCGAAGAAGATTTCGCGGTAGCGCGCAAGCAGCAGACCGAGCACCGCCGCGACGAGCGCGGCACAGGCGGTGCCGGCAAGCAACATCACCGCCGCGTCGCCGATTCCGGCGCGGTGGGCAAGCAGCGCCGCCGCATAGGCGCCAAGCCCGAAGTACAGGCCCTGGCCGAAGGAAACGAGCCCGGTGCGCATGAGAAGCAGCAAGCCGAGCACCACGAGCCCCTTCGCGATCGCCAGCGCGAGCAGAAATACCAGCCATTGGGGCGCGAGCCACGCTGACGCTCCGAGACCCGCGCACAGCGCAACGAGGGCCATGACGGTACGGTCTGGGCCGATGATGCCTCTCATATCCGCCGCGCCTCCGGCGGGCTGAACAAGCCTTTCGGCCTGAGGATCAGCACCCCCGCCATCACCAGGTAGATGACGAAGAGCTCGCCCTCGGGCCAGTAGCGCACCGCGACCGAGCGGAGCAACCCCACCATCAGCGCGCCGAGCGCCGCGCCGCCAAGGCTGCCCAGGCCGCCGATCACGACCACGGCGAACGAAAGGACGATGACTTCGACCCCGATTCCAGGGCTGACCGCGATGACGGGGGCGGTGAGGGCTCCGCCGAGCGCCGCGAGCACGGCGCCGGCCGTGAAGGTTGCGAGATAGAAGCGGCTGACGTTGATACCCATGGCCGCGCTGACCTCGCGGTCGTGGATCACCGCAAGGAGCAGCTTGCCTTCGCGCGTGCGATGGAGCACCCACGACAGGGCGAGCCCGGTAAGGACCGCGACCCCGATCAGCACCAGGTTGTAGGCGGGGTACGCCAGGCCGCCAAGCTGAAAGTTGCCGAGCAGCGCATAGGGCTCCGAGAACATCTTCGATTCAACGCCCCAGACGAGCTTGACCGCGTCTTCCAGCATGAGGAAGAGGGCGTAGGTGACGAGCAGGAGCACGATCTCGTCCTTCCCGTACATCCACTTGAGAAGGCCGCGTTCGATCAGCGGTCCCATCACCAGCCCGACCGCGAGCGCGGACAGGGCGAGCGCGGCGTAGCTTCCCCACGCCGCATGCCCCCCCGAGATCCAGGCACCGCCGAGCGAAGCGGCCGCGTAGGCGCCGATCGCGTAGAGGCTGCCGTGCGCGATGTTGAGGATGCGCATCACGCCGTAGATCAGCGTGAGCCCCGCGGCCATGAGGAACAGCCACGAGGAATAGACCACGCCGTCGAAGACGACGGTGAGCATCCCCGTCAGCGCCGAGCTACTTCTTCAGCCCCGACTTGATCCAGGCTTCGCTCTTCATTCCATCCGGCGGGTTGACGCGCTCGGCGGGATAGCGCTTGACATCGACGATCGTCAGCTGCCCGCCGACCGTCTTCGCAGTGCCGATGGCGTTGTCCATGACCGCCTGGTGGCCCTTGCCGAGCGCCATGCGCACCGTGCCGCCAACACCCTCGAAGGCCAGGTTCTCGAACGCGGCGATGATCTGCTCCTGGCCGGGCGTTTGCGCGCCGGCTTTCTGCGCTTTCTCATACGCGGCCTTCAGGCCGAGCAGCGCATTAGTCGCCTTGTACGCCGCATAGTTTGGCGGCACGCCATAGCGGTCCTGGAAGGCCGTTCGGAACCAGCGGTTGAACTCGCCGTCCGGAGCGAACGGCCCGAACGGGCCGCGCGCGCCGATGATCGTGCCGTCCGGGATGCGGGTGCCGAGGCGGTTGATGGCCGGCTCGCCGGCCGAGAGCAGCATGATGTGCTTCTGGAACAGCCCGCGCGGTGCGCCCTGCAGCACCAGGCCTTCGAGGTCGGCGCCCCAGAAGCTGGAATGCACGAGGTCCGCGCCGCTGGAGAGCAGCGTCGAGATCTCGGCGCCGAACTGCCCGGCGAAGAGCTTCGTCATGAGCGAGGTCTTCACCTCGATCCCGGGCTTGAGGGCCTTCATCGCGGCCTCGAAGTCGGTCCACGAGTCCTGTCCCCAGGCGTAGTTCTGGTTGATGCCCGCAATCGAGCGGATGTTCGGATGGCGCTCGAGGGCGTAAAGCGCGGCGGCGACGTTGTCCATCGCGCCGGAGGGCCCGGTCCTGAAAACGTACTTGTAGGAGGCGTCCTCGAAAATTCGCGGCGTGCCGCAATCGAACAGCACGGTCAGCTTTTTCAGCTCCTCTGCCACGGGCGCGATCGCCAGGCAGTCGCCGCTGGAGATGTAGCCGACTATCAGGTCGGTCCGCTGCGCGAGATTGCGGAACTCCGCGACCTGCTTCTGAGGACCGCCGGCCTCGTCGACGACGACGAGCTCGATTGCACGGCCGCCGAAGCCCTTGGCCGCATACGGCGCAGGCACGGAGCCGGCGTTCATCAGCTCCGCTACCAGCTCGAACCCGTTGCGGGCCGGCACGCCGAATGGGCCCGCCGCGGGTCCGGACAAAAAGGTGACGATGCCAATGCGAAGCGGCTGCTGCGCCAGCGCGGCTTGTGCGGCAATCGCACAGGCCACAAAGATGACAGCTGCCCGAATCAGGCGAATCATGGATGTCCTCCTCCGCAGGTTGTCTCGCGACCAGGAACTCTACGGCATTAGCCGCCTACCGCGGCAGCTCCTTTTGCGACGAAAGCGCGAGCCAGCCGCGGATGATCCGGTAGAGCACCCAGATGCCTGTGGCGAACCACGCTACGAAGGCGAACGGAATGCCGACCACCGTGAGGAAGAGGACGCCGCCGAGCGCGAGCCAGAGCAGCGCGAACCAGAAGGTGCGGATCTGCCAGGAGAAGTGCGAGTCGAGCCAGGTGCCTCTTACCTCGGAGCGCTTCACGTAGTTGAGGATGACCGCGATGATCGACGGCCAGCCGGTGAGGAAGGCCGTGACGACCATCGCCGGACTGAGCATGCCGGTCACCGCGCTGAAGGCGTGCAGCGCGTAGATCACATGCGCGAGGGTCACGAGTCCCTCGCGCGGCACGAGCCCGGAAGGCGCGTTCATCTTGCGGTCCGTTCCACCGCCTTGATCATGGCGGCATAGTCCTCGTCAGCGCTGCCGTTGGCGATGCAGTCCTCGATCATCGCGGCGAGGATCTGCGCGAGCGGCGAGCGGATTCCGCTCGCGGTTGCAGCCCCGTTGATGAGGGCAAGGTCCTTGCGGGCCTGCAGGCAGCTGAACGTGGGCGAGAAGTTGCGCTTCTTGAGATCCGCGCTCTTGTTCTTGAGAAGCGGCGAGCCGACGGCGCTCGCGGCCATCACATCGAGCATCTGCGCCCAGTCGAGGCCGCCGCGGCTTCCCATGACCAGCGCCTCGGCGAGGCCGCCGACCGTCGCGTACACCATCAGGTTAATAGCGAGCTTGAGCGTGCGCGCCTGCTCGGCGTCTCCAACGTAATACTGCTGCGACCCAAAAAGCGCGAGAAGCGGCTGGCAGCGTTCGTAGACTGCCCGTTCGCCCGAGGCGATGATGGTGAGAGCTTTGCTCTCTGCCATCTTGTTGTTGCCCGATACGGTAACGCGCAGGTAGTGCACGCCCCTCGCGGTGGCAGCGGCCGCCACCTCAGCGGACGCCGCGGCCGATACAGTGCTCGTATCCACGTATACCGCCCCGGGCCGCGCGCCGGCGAAGACGCCGGTCTCGGGCAGGGTCACGGCACGCAGCGCGCTGTCATCGGGGATCGAGGAGAAGACTACTTCCGCCTCGCGAGCTGCTGCCGCCGGTGTGGGCGCAGCCCGGGCGCCGCGAGCCACTGCGGCGGCGACGAGAGCCGGCACGAGGTCGCACGCGGCTACCGCATGCCCGGCAGCAAGCAGGTGGCTCGCCATGGGCAGCCCCATCTTGCCTACACCTATCCAGCCGAGCTTCATGCGGGTTCCACGTAATGCAGAACCCGAATTCTATGGCTGCCGCTCTAGCTCTGCGTCACCGGCTCGACGTAGATCTCAACGCGGCGGTTCGCCTGGCGGCCGCTCTCGCTGTTGTTGGAGGCGAGAGGCTGGCTCTCTCCCTTGCCTGAGGTCGCAAGCCGCATGGAATGTACCCGCTTGCCTTCCAGGTAACGCGCTACCGAGAGCGCGCGCTGCTCGGAAAGCTTCTGGTTATAGGAATCGCTGCCGACGTTGTCGGTGTGGCCGACTACCGTGAGCGCCGTCTTGTTGTAGCGCACCACCACGTCTGCGAGCTTGTCCATCGTGCTGTAGAAGCCGGACTTGATCTCGGTGGAGTTGAAATCAAAGGCGGTCTGGTTCGTCATGGTGACGCGCACCACGTCGTTCGGCAGCTTCTCGACCTTGGCGACCCCGGTCTTGATCTCATTGGCCAGGTTCTTCTCCAGGTCGCGCTTCTGGTCGTCCATGTAGCGGCCGACCGCCCCGCCGGCGAGCGCGCCGCCGACCGCGCCGATCAGCGCACCCTTCGTCCGGTTCTTGTCGTAAGCGACCGCACCGATGACCGCGCCGCCTGCGGCGCCGATGATGGTGCCCATTTCCCGGTGCCCCATGGTGGGCATGCTGCCGTCCGCTGCGCAGCCCGCTACTGCGAGCACCACAGCAATCGAGGTCATTCCATGTTGGATAGCTTTCACTTTTCGACGATCCTCTTCGTTGAGTCAGAGCCGCGGGCGAGGGTAGCAAACCGTCCGTGAACCTGCATCCTATCGTTACACGACGACGCAGCGCGCCGTGACTTTGTTCACGCTCGCTCGTGCATGAATTGCTACTCTCGCGCGCGCGAGATCTTTTTGACGTCGGGCAGGCGGCGCAGCGCGCGCATCACGCGCGCGAGGTGCTGGCGGTTCGCGACCTCAAGTACGAAGTGCATGGTGGTGAAGACCGCCCGGTCCTCTTCCATGGTGATGGAATCGATGTTCGACCCGGCCTCTGCGATCTCGGACGCCACCTTGGCAAGCACGCCGCGCCGGTTCTCGACGGTGACGTTGATGACTGCCTGGAACAGGCGCGTAGTGCGGGGGTCCCATTCCACGTCGATCCACTGTTCGGGCTCGTTTTTGCGCGAGCGCACTATCGAGTTGCATTCCGAGGCGTGCACCACGAGGCCCTGGCCCTTCTTGATCGAGCCGACGATGGCATCGCCCGGAATCGGACGGCAACACGTGGCGAGCTGCACCGCGACGCCCTCGGTGCCGCGGATGGTGACGCTGCCCGCGATCTTGCCCTCCTCGAGGTCGGACTTCTTGAGGAGCCGGCGAGCGACCACCGCGGGCAGGCGCTTGCCCAGCCCGATGTCGGCGAGCAGCTCCTCGCGCGAGCGCGCTCCGCCGTCGCGCACGACCCGCTCCCAGGCTGCTTCGTCGACCCCGGCAAGAGAGCTCTTCAGGCCGCGTAGCGCCTGGTCGAGCAGCCGCTCACCGAGGCCGGCCGATTCCTCGTACTGCATGGTCTTCAGGAAGTGGCGGATATTCGAGCGCGCCTTGCCAGTGCGCACGTACTGGAGCCAACCGGCGCTCGGCTTGGCGTGGCTCGCCGTGATGATCTCGACGCGATCGCCGTTGCGCAGCTCGGTGCGCAGCGGTACCAGCTCGCCGTTGACCTTCGCCGCGACGCAGCGGTTGCCGATGTCGGTGTGCACCGCGTAGGCGAAGTCGACCGCGGTCGCGCCGCGCGGCAGCGACAGGATCTTGCCCTTCGGCGTGAACACGTAGACCTCGTCGGGGAAGAGGTCCACCTTCACATGCTCGATGAACTCCTGCGGGTCGCCCGATTGGTGCTGGATCTCGAGCAGCGACTGCAGCCAGCGGTGGGTCTGCTTCTGCAGCTCGGAGAGTTTGTCGGCGTCGTCCTTGTACATCCAATGCGAAGCGACACCCGAGTCGGCGAGCCGGTGCATCTGCTCGGTGCGGATTTGCACCTCGACCGGCACGCCGTAGGGGCCGATCAGGTCGGTATGGATGGACTGGTAGCCGTTCGCCTTCGCAATGGCGATGTAGTCCTTGAATTTGCCCGGGATCGGCTTATACAGCGCGTGCAGCGCGCCGAGGGCGAGATAGCAGGCCGGCACGTCCTTCACGATCACGCGGCAACCGAAGATGTCGTGCACCTCCGAGAACGAGAGGTGCTTCTCGATCATCTTGCGGTAGGTCGAGTAGACATGTTTCTCGCGCCCGAATACCTGGGCGGGGATGCCGCTGTCGGTGAGCTTCTTCCTGATCGCCTCGAGTGTGCGGCCGATCATCTCGCGCCGGTTGCCGCGCGCCGCCTTGGTTGCCTTGGCGAGCACCTTGTAGCGCGTGGGATAGAGGTGGGAGAACGCGAGCTCCTGCAGCTCGTGGTAGAGCGTGTTCAGGCCCAGGCGATTGGCGATCGGCGCGTAAATCTCCATGGTCTCGCGCGCGATACGGCGCCGCTTCGCCGGGGGCACGGCGCCGAGCGTGCGCATGTTGTGCAGCCGGTCGGCGAGCTTGATCAGCATGACGCGCACATCGCGCGCCATGGCGAGCAGCATCTTGCGGAAGTTCTCCGCCTGGGCGTCCTCGGCGGATTGGAACTCGATGCGGTCGAGCTTCGAGACGCCGTCGACCAGCTCGGCCACCGGCTTTCCAAACGTATCGGAGATCTCGTCCTTGGTCACCGAGGTGTCCTCGGTGACGTCATGCAGGAGGGCGGCCATCAGGGTCTGGCCGTCGAGATGCCAGTCGGCGAGGATCTCCGCGACCGCGAGCGGGTGGGAGATGTAGGGGTCGCCGGACTGACGGGTCTGGCCGTGGTGCGCCGCCTCCGAGAAGCGGTAGGCCTCGGCAAGCCGGGCGACGTCCTTCGGCTTCAGGTAGCCGAAGCGCCTGGAATCGAGGAGGTCGGTGGCGGCAGCCATGGGGTCAGATTACCCGACCCCGCTATTGTTACAACCCGGGAGGCGAAGACGGGGTAGCGCCCCGCTTCAGCACCTCGGTGCCCACCTTGCCCGAAGCGATTTCGCGCAGCGCGATCACGGTCGCCTTGTCGCGGTTCGGTTCGACCATGGGGCTCGCGCCGGCGCCAAGCTGGCGCGCGCGGTAAGTCGCCGCCAGCGTGAGCTGGAAGCGGTTGGGAATCCTCCTCAGGCAGTCGTCAACGGTGATGCGCGCCATGTGCTTTCGCTCTTTCCTTCTGGATAATTTCCGCCAGCTCGCGCTGCGCGGTCTCGAAGTCCTTGTTAATTATACGATATTCGAACTCGCCGGAGTGCTCGAGTTCCTCGCGCGCATTCGCCAGCCGTCGGCGGATGACGGTCTCGGAGTCCAGCGCGCGGCTTCTCATGCGGCGCTCGAGCTCCTCGATCGAGGGTGGCAGTATGAAGATGCCGACGCAGTCGGGGTAGATAGCGCGAACTTGGCGTGCGCCCTGCCAGTCAATCTCGAGGATTAGATTCCGGCCGTGCGCGAGCGCATCGGCGATGACGCGCTTGGAGGTGCCGTAGCGGTAGCCATGTACTTCCGCGCTTTCGACGAAGTCGCCGCGGCCGCGCATCGCAAGAAACTCGGCATCGTCGACGAAGTGGTAATCGACGCCGTTTTTTTCGCCCGGGCGCGGCGCTCGCGTAGTGTAGGAGATCGAGAGCTCCAGGCTTGGGTCATCGCGGATCAGCGCTTCGATCAGCGAGGTTTTTCCCGCGCCCGAGGGCGCCGTAATCACGAACAGCCTTCCCGCCTTTTTCGGGCTACTCAATGTTCTGGACCTGCTCGCGAATCTGCTCTACGAGCAGCTTCAGCTCCAGTGCCGCGTCCGAAATCGCCTGGCTGGCTGCCTTGGCCGCGAGCGTATTTGCCTCGCGGTTGAGCTCCTGTGCGATGAAGTCCAGGCGCTTGCCCACAGGCCCGCCGGCCCCGAGGACCCTTTGCACTTCGTCGAGATGCGCGCGCAGGCGCTCAAGCTCCTCGGCGACGTCCACCTTTGCCGCAAACACCGCGATCTCGGTGCGCAGCCGTTCGTCGTCCGCCGAGCCGAGCGCCTCCCTCAGGCGCTCGGCAAGCTTTTCCTGGTAGGCGGCGATCGCCTGCGGCATGAGCGGGGCGATCTGATCGAGCCGGGCGTGCATCGCGCGCACACGCTCGAGCACGACCTTGGCAAGCTTTTTGCCCTCCCGCGCACGCGCCGCCACAAGCTCGTCAAGCGCGAGCCGACACAGCGCGGCGAGCGCCGCGCGGAGGCTTTCATCGTCGGCGGGTTCCGCAATGACGCCGGGCCAGCGCAGGACGTCGGCGAGGCGCAGCGGGGCGGCTTCCGGAAAGGCCTTCTGCGCCGACTCGGCGAGCGCGCGCAGACGGGCGAGCGCTTCTGAATTCAATCGGGACGCGGCTTGTGCCGTCCCCTCGACGAGCGACAGCCGGCAGTCAACCTTGCCGCGTGAGATGCGCGCGGTGAGCAGCTCACGCAGCACCGGCTCGTGTGCGCGCAGCTCGTCGGCGATCCGGAACTGCAGGTCGAGGAAGCGCGAATTTACGGAACGCAGCTCCAGACCGAGCGTTCCGCGGGCGGAGCCGGCGGCTGCCGCGGCGTAGCCGGTCATGCTTTGAACGGGAAGCGACAAGGGCGAGACAGCTATGATAGGGGAGATGGCCTTCCAAGCCAACGCTGGCGTTGCAGACCCCGCGCCGTGAAAGGTCCGATGATCGTGCAGGAAAGCCGCATCGGCGCGCGTGAAAAGAACGAGGACCGCGTGGCCCACTGGACATCGCCCGCCGCGGTGCTCATGGCCGTGGCCGACGGCTTGGGCGGTCACTTGCACGGCGAGCTGGCCGCGCAGATTGCGATCGATGCTTTCGGCGCCACGTTTGCGGCCGAGGCGCGGCCGGTCGTGCCCGATCCGGCCACGTTCCTCGAGCTCGCGCTGGCGGCGGCGCATGCCGACATCGTGCAGGAGGCCTACCGGCAGGACCTTCCAGAGCATCCACGCACGGTGATCGCTGCCTGCCTGGTGCAGGACGGGCACGCTTATTGGACTCATGTCGGCGATTGCCGCTTCTATCTGCTGCGCGCGGGCGAGATCCTTGCCCGCTCGCGTGATCACACCGTGGTGCAGAAGCTGGTGGACGAAGGCCGGATACCGGAGGAGTCGACCGGCACGCATCCATTCCGCAACCGGCTGCTCCAGTGTCTGGGCGGATACGAGAACCCACGCAGCGAGCCGGTGGCGAGCGCACAGCTCGCGAGCGGAGACATCTTGCTCCTTTGCTCCGACGGGTTCTGGGGTCCGCTTGGCCTGCGGCAGCTCGTACAAGCGCTGCTTTCGCGCCCGCTTGAGCGTGCGGTCCCGGAGCTGGTCGACGCCGCCGAGGCCGCCGCTGGCTCTGATTGCGACAACATCTCGGTCGTCGCCATGACATGGAACCCGCCCCAATAGAGGTGAAGAGAGCAGGCGGACGGCGCGCGGATGAGATGCGGCCGGTACGCATCCAGCGTCGCTACACCCGGCATGCCGAAGGCTCGGTGCTGGTCGAGTTCGGCGATACGCGTGTGCTGTGCACCGCGAGCGTCGAGGAGCGCGTGCCGCCGTTCCTCAAGGACAGCGGCCGCGGCTGGGTGACCGCCGAATACGGCATGCTGCCGCGCTCGACCAATACGCGCACTGAGCGCGAGGCGGCGCGCGGCAAGCAGTCCGGCCGCACTCAGGAAATCCAGCGCCTCATAGGACGCTCGCTCCGCTCGATCGTCGACCTGGCGTCGCTTGGGCCAAGAACGGTACAGATCGACTGTGACGTGTTGCAGGCCGACGGCGGCACCCGCACCGCGGCGATTACCGGGTCGTTCGTCGCTCTGCACGATGCATTTTCGTTTCTGAGAGAGAAATCACTGATAGCGGCTTGGCCTCTACGCGATCACGTGGCCGCCGTCTCCGTCGGCATGGTGGAGAGCACTGCGCTTCTCGACCTCGATTACACCGAAGACTCCGGCTGCGACTGCGACGTGAACGTGGTGATGACGGGATCCGGAGGCTTCGTGGAGGTGCAGGGCACGGCCGAAGGCGAGGCGTTTTCGCGCGCCGAGCTGGACAGGCTGCTCGATCTCGCGGCGCGAGGCATTTCCCAACTGGTGCAGCACCAGAAGAAATCGCTCGGCCTGTGAAGCTGGTGCTCGCGTCATCCAACCCCGGCAAGCTGCGGGAGATCGGCGCCCTTCTCGCGCCGCTATCGGTCGAACTGATTTCGCAGCGAAGCCTGCATATCCCGGAGGCCGACGAGCCGCACGCCACTTTCCTCGAGAACGCGCTTGCCAAGGCGCGCCACGCGAGCCGCGCGTCTGGGCTGCCCGCGCTCGCCGACGACTCGGGCCTCTGCGTGGAGTCGCTGAGCGGCGAGCCGGGCGTGCACTCGGCGTACTACGCCGGGCGCGAGGGCAGCCGCGAGGCGCGCGACGCACGCAATAACGATAAATTGATGTCTATCTTGAAAGAAAACCGAAAGGCGTATTACTGCTGCGTCCTCGTGATGCTGCGGCATCCCGAGGACCCGCGCCCCTTGGTGGCGGAGGGAATATGGCGAGGCGAGATCGGTCGCGCGCCCCGCGGACAGAATGGCTTCGGCTACGACCCGCTTTTCTACCTGAACGAACTTGGGAAAACAGCAGCCGAGCTCGACCCCGACCACAAGAATCGCATCAGCCATCGCAGCATCGCGCTGCGCAAGCTGCTCGAGTTGCTGAATGATCAAGCTTGAGGCACTGCCGCCGCTTGCGCTCTACGTGCACATCCCCTGGTGTGTGCGCAAGTGCCCTTATTGCGACTTCAATTCGCATGAACGAACAGGTGCGCTGCCGGAGAACGAGTACGTCGCCAAGCTCGTCCTCGACCTCGAACGTCTCCTGCCGTCGGTGTGGGGCAGGCGTTTGGTAAGCGTGTTCATCGGCGGCGGCACGCCCAGCTTGCTTTCGCCCGAGGCGATCGATCGCCTGCTTTCGGCGCTGCGCGCGCGGCTAACGCTCGAGCCCGAAGCCGAGATCACGCTGGAGGCGAACCCCGGCGCGGCAGAGGCGGCGCGCTTTCGCGGCTTCCGCGACGCGGGGGTCAATCGCCTATCGATCGGCGTACAAAGCTTCGACGCACGCATGCTCGCTGCGCTGGGTCGGATCCACGGCCCCGACGAGGCCCGCAACGCAATCGAGGCGGCTTGCGCGAGCTTCGATAACGTCAATATCGACCTCATGTACGGCCTGCCCGGACAGACGCTCGCGATGGCGGGCGCGGACATCGAGGAGGCGGCGCGCACCGGCGTGCCGCATATTTCGGCCTATCAGCTCACCCTCGAACCGAATACGGTGTTCTGGAGCCGGCCCCCGCAGCTCCCGCCGCACGATGACTGCGCAGACATGCAAATGGAAGTTGAAAGCGTGCTTGGTAAAGCGGGATTCGAGCACTACGAAATCTCTGCATTCGCTAAACCCGGCCGGCGTTGCGACCACAACCTGAACTACTGGGAGTTCGGCGACTATCTTGGCATCGGCGCGGGCGCGCACGGCAAGGTGAGCTTCCCGGACCGCATCACGCGGCACGAGCGCGTAAAGCAGCCGCGCGAATACATGCAGCTGGACGACACGCTCGCAAGCCAAAGGACGATCCCGCCTGCAGAGCTTGCGTTCGAGTTCATGCTCAATGCTCTCAGGCTGATCGACGGATTCCCGCCGCGCCTGTTCGTAGAGCGCACCGGGCTTTCACTGCTATCCGTAGAAAAATCCTTGGGCCAGGCCGAGGAAAGAGGACTCTTGGAGCGCGACTGGAAGCGCGTGCGGCCGACCGCGCGAGGCCAGCGCTTTCTCAACGACCTGCTGGCGCTTTTTCTTTCCGACGGAACGCGAGATCGCGCACCGGATGGCCGAGGCGGCGGCCGCGTGATTCGAATTTCGTCACCGGCCGGGCGGTAAAGCCGGCGCGAGCCGGCTCGAGGAGCCGCTCGTTGCGGAACACCGCTTCCATCTGGTCCGCGTAGTCGGGCCAGTCGGTCGCAGCGTGCAGCACCCCGCCCGGCGCAAGCTTCTTCGCCGCGAGCGCCGCGAATGCCGGCTGCACCAGGCGCCGCTTGTGGTGCCGCTTCTTGGGCCACGGGTCGGGAAAGAAGAGATGGATCGCCGCGAGCGTGCCGTCGGCGATCATGTGCTCGAGCACCTCGAGCGCATCGTGACGGATGACGCGGAGGTTCGAAAGCTTCTCTTTCTCGATGGCGTTGAGCAGGCTGCCGACACCCGGTGCATGCACTTCGACCGCGATGAAGTCCACCTCGGGATGCGCCTTGGCGATCGCGACCGTGGTTTCGCCCATGCCGGAGCCGATCTCGAGTATCAAGGGTGCCGCGCGCGCCGAGCCGACAATCTCTCGCGAAAACGCGATGCCGTACTTGGGGAAAAGGGTTTCGAGCGCCCGCGCCTGTGCCGGCGTGGTTCTGCCTTGCCGCAGAACGTAGCTGCGGATCGCCCGGTTCAAGCAGCCTTCGGAGCGATCTTTCCTTCGGCGGGCGAGCTCGGCGAGGCCGAGTAAAGCTTTTTCGGCATGCGGCCGGCGAGGAACGCTTCGCGGCCCGCCTCGACTGCCTTCCTCATCGCCTTCGCCATCAAGACGGGATCGCGTGCGGCGGCGACGGCGGTGTTCATGAGTACGCCATCGCAACCGAGCTCCATGGCAATTGACGCGTCGGAGGCGGTGCCCACCCCCGCGTCGACGATGACCGGCACCTTCACCTTTTCGATCACGAGCTGAAGGTTCCAGGGATTCAGGATGCCCATCCCCGACCCGATGAGCGAAGCGAGCGGCATGATCGCCACGCAGCCCGTGGCTTCCAGCATCTGCGCCTGGATCGGATCGTCAGAGCAGTACACCATTACCTTGAAGCCCTCTTTAACCAGCTGCTCGGCTGCCTTCAGCGTCTCGGGCATGTTGGGGTAGAGCGTGTGCGGATCGCCAAGGACCTCGAGCTTCACGAGGTCGTGGCCTTCGAGCAGCTCGCGCGCGAGGCGCAGCGTGCGCACGGCGTCCTCGGCGCTGTAACACCCTGCCGTATTGGGAAGATATGTGAACTTCGACGGCGGCAGTGCTTCGAGCAGGCTCGGCTCGTTTGCGTTCTGGCCGATGTTGGTGCGCCGGATCGCGACGGTCACGATCTGGGCACCCGACGCTTCCACCGCGGCGCGCGTCTGCGCGAAGTCGCGATACTTTCCGGTGCCGATGAGGAGGCGCGACGAATAGCTTTTGCCACCGACGATCAATGGATCCTTCACGCTCATCCCCCTCCTACCGCCACCACGATCTCGAGCCGGTCGCCATCGGCAAGCAGCGTGGCCGCGTGCGCACTCTTCGGAACGATCTCGCCATTGCGCTCGACCGCGACCTTCCTCCCGGCCAGGTTCAGCGTCGAGAGCAGCGCCGACACTTCGAGCGGCTGTTCGAAGCGATGCGCCGCGCCGTTCACCGTGACCTGGATCATGCGGTAATGATAACGCTAAGGTCTTTCGCGGTTCTCAATGCGCTGCGCAGGCGTGATGTCGCGGTATTCGCCCTCGATGACGACCCCGCGCCCGGGTGCCCGGCGCAGCGAGCGCGTGCGCCACCACAGCCATCCCCAGACTACCAGGCCCACCGCCACCAGCACGCCGAGGGCGAGCGACGCAAACACCAAGACGGCGGCGACGAACAGCAGGCCGAGCAAAACCCCTATGAAGCGCTGGATGATTCCCATTCGAATATGATTGGACTTCCGCGGGTGTAGTTCAATGGCAGAACATCAGCTTCCCAAGCTGAATACGTGGGTTCGATTCCCATCACCCGCTCCAGCCGTTCCCTAGATGCCGCCTGAGACGTCGGGCACCGCGCCCGTGGTGTAGCGGCTGCTTGTTAGTTCCCGAGCCCCGCTTTGCGCAGGCCATCGACGAGCCGGTCGAGAGTCGCCGGGCTCTTATAGGGCATGACCCGCCGTACGTGTTCCAACGAGTACTTGGGGTTGATTGCCATCAGTTCCCGCCACATCTGGCGCGCCTCTTCATGCCGGCCGGTATGGCCGTAGAGCGCGGCGAGATAAGCGCGCGTTACGTCCGATCGCGGCATGCGGATCAGGCGGCGCTTGAACGACGCCTCGGCCTCGTCGAAGCGTTCCAGTGCGAACTGGGCCCGGCCACAAGCGTGGATCCATAGGTCGAACTGCGGGTCAAGCCGTAACGCCCGCTCAAAGAGCCTGATCGCGTTCTCGTGCTGGCCGGCAAAATCCAATACGTTGCCGCGGCACCCATAGGCTTCGGCCCGATTGGGATCGAGTTCGATGGCCCGCTGCGCGGCTCGCTCTGCGTCGTCAAGCTGCCGCAGCCACATCAGGGCGATGGCACGCGCAAAATGCGAAGCCGGTTCGAATTGGTTTACTTCGCAGGCCTTGCCAGCTAGCTCGAGGGCTCGTTCGAGATGGTCCGCCCCGGGGTTGTTCCAACCATTCACGTACTCGGTGCAGTGAAGGATCGCCAAACTCGCGTAGGCCGGCGCCAATCCCGCGTCGATAGCAAGGGCTCGTTCCAGCATCGCGCGGCCCTCGACGAGCGCTTCGGCGGTGAATTGCAAGATACAGCTCCTGCCGCGAATCAGATAATCGTAAGCCTGCGGATTCACCTTGCCGAGATCTTCTCGGCGCACCAGCTCGCTGCTGGTGAGGTTGACCTCGAGCGCGCCGACGATTCTGCGCGTCACTTCGTCTTGCACCGCAAGGATGTCCTCCAGACCACGGTCGTAGCGTTCGGCCCAGACGTGACCGCCGGTTTCGGCGTTGATGAGCTGCACATTGATCCGGACTTTCATGCCCACTTTGCGGACGCTGCCTTCCAGCACATGTCTTACGCCCAGCTTCCCGCCGACCTCCTTGACGTCGATGCTCCGGTTCTTGAACACGAAAGACGAATTGCGGGCAATGACAAAAAGGCCGGATATCTTGGAGATATCGGTAATGATGTCTTCCGTGATGCCGTCCGCGAAGTACTCCTGCTCCGGGTCGCCGCTCATGTTGGTGAAGGGCAGCACCGCGATCGACGGCTTGTCCGGGGCTAAACGCGTCGCCGCGCCGGCGGCAGCCGCCGCCTTCGGAGCGGCACTGCTTTCAGGGCCGACCCGGTAGGCGCGTACCGGATCAGCGATGTTTTTCACCTGCTGCGAGCCCTGGTCCTCGAAGGCGGCGCCGACTCTCCCCTTGACCGCGGTGCGGATCGATTCCGAAACCGTGACGCCGCCTGGCTCGGCTAGACCTTCCAGACGCGCAGCGATGTTTACGCCATCGCCATAAACCGTCCCGTCGGTCTTTTCAATGACGTCGCCGAGGTGTACCCCGATCCGAAAGCGCATGCGGCGGTCCTCGGGCATTGCAGCGGCCGAATTCAGAAGCGCCGCCTGAACGCCAAGCGCTGCCGTAACCGCACCCGCGGCCGTGTCGAACACGGCGAGCACGGAATCTCCGGCCATATCGATGATGCGGCCTTGGTTCGCTTCGATCTGCTTGCGGAACACCGCTCTCGCGGCATCGAGAGCGGCGACAGTCGCTCGCTCATCCATCGACATCAGGCGCGAGTAGCCCGCGACATCGGCGGCCAATATCGCCGTAAGCCGGTGCTTAAGACCCTCCTCGGCCACAGATCTGATCGCCTCCTCGAACCTAGATGTACGGGGATACTACCTCGACGCCGCTAGCGCCTCAGAATGTCCGCTTTGGGTGGCGGACATTAGAGCGCAAAGTGGTCTAACCGATCCGCTCCCCGGCAGGTCAGCAGCTTCCTTTCGAGGCATGTATACAGCCAAGAGAGGTGTTAGGTGGCTGGGTTTCGGAAAAGGGACACTCGCGTTCATTCGCAGACGGGAGAATTCGTTAAGGGCCCGTAAGAGTACTCTGCCCACCGCAGAGGTCAGTCGCGTTGTGGTGCGTGGAGGACTCCTTAGAATCCGCGGCGTTAGGCGGGCCGGAATCGAACGCGTATTCAGCTTCCCAAGCGGCAACCCACATCAGCAGCGTTCCTTGCTAGGACGGTCGGCACGGTACCGATATCAGTCTGTCGGGCGTCGTTTTCCACGACGCTCGGAGCACCTTAGAATCCTTTCTGTCAGCGGGTGTAGTTCAATGGCAGAACATCAGCTTCCCAAGCTGAATACGTGGGTTCGATTCCCGTCACCCGCTCCAACTTCTTGGGAGAGCTCGTTGTGGATGTACGCGCGGCCGTAGCCTGGCAAGCGAGCAAGCCGCTCTCGATCGAAACGGTGCAGCTCGCCGGGCCACAGGCGGGCGAAGTGCTGGTCGAGATCAAGGCGACCGGTGTCTGCCACACCGACGAGTTCACCCGCTCCGGCGCCGATCCCGAGGGCCTTTTCCCCGCGATCCTTGGACACGAGGGCGCCGGGGTAATCGTCGATGTCGGCTCGGGAGTGAGCAGCGTGAAGAAGGGCGACCACGTCATTCCGCTCTATACGCCTGAATGCCGCCAATGCAAGTCGTGTCTTTCGCGCAAGACCAACCTCTGCACGGCCATCCGCGCTACTCAGGGCAAGGGCGTCATGCCCGATGGCACGAGCAGGTTCTCGCTCGGGAAGACAACAATCCACCATTACATGGGCTGCTCGACATTCGCGAACTTCACCGTGCTGCCGGAGATCGCAGTGGCGAAGGTCCGTGAGGACGCACCCTTTGAAAAGGTCTGCTACATCGGCTGCGGCGTGACCACCGGAATCGGCGCGGTGATCAACACCGCCAAGGTCGAGCCGGGCGCGAATGTTGTCGTCTTTGGGCTGGGCGGCATCGGGCTCAACGTGGTGCAGGGTGCGCGCATGGTCGGCGCGAACCTGATCGTGGGCGTCGACCTGAATCCGCAGCGCGAGGCGCTGGCACGCAAATTCGGCCTCACCCATTTCGTCAATCCGGCAAATACTGGAGCAGACCTCGTTCCTTACCTGGTGAACCTTACTGGCGGGGGCGCCGATTACAGCTTCGAGTGCATCGGCAATGTCGACGTCATGCGCCAGGCGCTCGAGTGCTGCCATCGCGGCTGGGGCGTGTCTGTGATCATCGGGGTCGCCGGCGCCGGCCAGGAGATTCGCACCCGCCCGTTTCAGCTCGTGACCGGCCGCGTGTGGAAAGGCACCGCTTTCGGCGGCGCGCGTGGGCGCACCGATGTGCCGAAGATCGTCGACTGGTACATGGAAGGCCGAATCAACATTGACGATCTGATCACGCATGTGCTGCCCCTTGAGCGCATCAACGATGCGTTTCATCTGATGCGCGAGGGCGAGTCGATCCGCAGCGTGGTGGTGTACTGACAGGCGAGGAGGCTCATTGCCATACTCCGTCGAAGGGAAGCTGGTGGTCGCGATCTCGTCGCGGGCGCTGTTCGACTTCGAAGAGGAGAACCGCGTATTCGAGAAGGACGGCGAGCCTGCGTACATCGCACTGCAGTATGCCCGGCTCGACGTGCCGGCGCGCGAGGGGGTGGCGTTTGCGCTCGTGAAGAAGCTGCTCGCGTTCAATACGCCGGGCCAGAGCCGCATCGAGGTGGTGGTGCTGTCCAAGAACGACCCGGTGTCTGGCCTCAGGGTGTTCCGCTCGGCCAAGCAGGCAGGGCTCACGATCGAGCGCGGGGTATTTACGCGCGGGCGCAGCCCATACCGCTACCTCGACGCCCTGAAGGCGAACCTCTTTCTTTCGGCGAACGTGGCCGACGTGATGGCGGCGCTCGACGCCAAGGTACCGGCCGCGCGCGTGTACCCTGAATCCACGCAGGCGGCGAGCCGCCACGCCGACGAGGTGCGCATCGCGTTCGACGGCGACGCCGTGCTTTTTTCCGACGAGGCCGAGCGCGTCTATCAGCGCGACGGGCTGGAGGCGTTCACCGAGCACGAGACGGCGCGGGCGCTCCAGCCGCTTCCGCCCGGGCCGTTCAAGCCGCTGCTGGAGGCACTTCACCGTTTGCAGACTGCGTCGGGCAAGGACGTTCCGGTCCGAATCAGAACTGCCTTGGTCACCGCCCGCAGCGCGCCGGCGCACGAGCGCGCAGTGCGCACGCTCATGGAATGGAACATCGCGGTGGACGAGGCCATGTTCCTCGGTGGCCTCGCCAAGGGCGAGTTCCTGAGGTCATTCGAACCCGACTTCTACTTCGACGACCAACTTGGGCACATCGACTCGGCGCGTGCATTCGTCGCCGCTGGCCACGTGCCTTTCGGGGTGGCAAACATCCGCTAGATGCGTCCTTCTTCGACCGCGTGGCAGGCCACCCCGTCGCTGAATCGCGGGATCTCGATCTCGCAGCGCGGATTGGCGTAGGGACAGCGCGGATGGAAGGCGCAGCCCGATGGCGGCGCGAGCGGGTTGGGGACCTCGCCCCCAACTGGGGTGCGCGGCTTGCCGCTCATGGCGAGGTCGGGAACCGCATCCAGCAGCATGCGCGTATAGGGATGGCGCGGCCGCGCGAAAAGCTCGGCCGCGGCGGCGAGCTCGACGATGCGCCCGAGGTACATGACGCCGACGCGATCGGCCACGAGCGAGACGACGGCGAGGTTGTGCGAGATGAAGAGATAGGTGAGCCGAAGGCGCTGCTGCAGCTCGGCCATGAGGTTGAGGATTTGTGCCTGGACCGAGACGTCGAGCGCCGAGGTCGGCTCGTCGCAGATCAAGAGATCGGGCTCACCGGCGAGCGCGCGCGCGATCGAGATGCGCTG